>JAZKIN010000148.1:111-13158 GCA_040384885.1 Pseudomonadota bacterium
CTGTCCCCGGTCTGTCCCCGGTCTGTCCCCGGTCTGTCCCCGGTCTGTCCCCGGTCTGTCCCCGGTTACGCTGTTGCCTTGGCTAGGCGTCGGCGTCGTCGCAATGGAACACGTGCAAGACCCGGTGGATGACCGGCGCGAAGATCAGCGCCGCCGAGACGATGAACACCAGTCCCGCGTACAGCGCGTACAGGCCGGCGAATAGCTTGCCGCCCGGGGTCTGCGGCGGATCGACCGGCCCCATGCCGCCAAGCAGCATCGCAGAATTGAGGAAGGCGTCGATCCAGGGCAGGCCCTCGCACGACACGTAGCCGACCATGCCGATCGCAAGCGACAGCGCCAACAGCCCGAGCGCCATCAACACGTGCAACAGCACCCGGGTCAAAAAGTGCGGCCGCGCCAGCGGCGCCTGGAGCCTCGATTCGTACATGGTTTATTTGATCTCGTAGCGCGCGGTGGCGCCCGCCTTGCCCGCGAGCGTGACCACCGACACCACCTTGGTCCCGGCCGCCACCTTGAAATTGCCCTTGGCCTCGAGCTTGTTGCCGCCGGCCGGCAGCAGCGCCACGCTGGTCCTGGCGCCGCCGGCCACGAGCAGCAACTTGGCTTTGCCTCCCGCGACGTCGACCTTCTGGCCGTGGTCGTCCACATACACGGCGATGCTGCCCGGCGTGGCCACGAGTTCGTAGCTGACGTCGTTGACCTTGGCGACCTGGCCGCCGTATTGCGGCGTCAGCACGCCGTGCGCGAGCGCCGCGCCGCAAACGGCCATGGCCGCGCCGGCCGCGAGGATGGTGATGATCGATTTCATGCTGGTCCTTGGTTTAAACATGCTTGTTTTGGTTCTTTATCAATTTCAATGTTAGCTTAAAACACTTCCTCTTCGCCGGCCTCGACCAACCGTGCGAGCGGCTTGGCGCCGTACAGCCAGAACATGGCCGGCGTGAGGTAGGTGTCGAGCAGGGTCGAGCTGATCAGCCCGGCGAAGATGACGACCGCGACCGGGTGCAGGATCTCGGTGCCCGGCATCTCGGCCTCGAACAACAGCGGCGCGAGCGCGAACGCGGCCACCAGCGCCGTCATCAACACCGGCGTGAGCCGTTCGAGCGAGCCGCGCACGATCATCGCCTTGCCGAACTGCTCGCCCTCGCCCTTGCACAGGTTGATGTAATGGCTCACCTTCAAAATGCCGTTGCGGATGCTGATCCCGGCCAACGTGATGAAGCCGACCAGCGCCGCCACCGACAGCGGCTGCCCCGACAGCCACAACCCGATCACGCTGCCGACCAGCGCCAGCGGGATGTTGGCCATGATCATCAGCGCCAGCGCCGTCGAGCGGTAGCGGCTGAACAGGATCAAAAAAATCAGCATCAGCGAGCCGAGCGAGAGCAGACCGATCGTGCGGCTGGCCTTTTCCTGCGCCTCGAACTGGCCGCCCATCGTGATGAAATAGCCGTTCGGAAGCTTGGCCCCGGCCACCACGCGCCGCATGTCCTCGACCACCGCCGACAGCGCCCGGCCCTGGGCGTTGGCCGAGAGCACGATGCGGCGTTTGCCGTCGTCGCGGCTGATCTGGTTGGGGCCGTCGGCCTCCTCGACCGTCGCCAGCGCCGACAGCGGCACCGGCCCGCTCGGCGTGTCGACCATCACGGCGCGCAGGCCGGCGATGGTGCGGCTGGCCTCGGGCAGGCGCAGCACGAGGTCGAAGCGGCGGCTGCCCTCGACCACCTGGGTCATGCGCTCGCCGTCGCTGAGCGTTTGCAGGTAGTCGAGCAGCTCGGACGGCGCCACCCCGAGCTGGGACGCGCGGTCGTAGTCGATCACGATCTTGACCTGCGGCGTGAGCACCTGCTTTTCGATCTCGAGGTCGGCCACGCCGTCGATTTTGGCCAGCCCGGCCTGCAGCAGCGCGGCCTGGGCGCGCAGCACGTCGAGGTCGTCGCCGAAGATCTTGAGCGCGATCTGCGCGCGCACGCCCGACAGGATGTGGTCGATCCGGTGCGAGATCGGCTGCCCGATATTGATCGACATCGGCAGCCCGGCCAGCACGCGGCGCATGTCGCCGTAGACTTCGGCGGCGCTGCGGCGCGAGGCCCTGAGCTTGACGTCGAGCTCGTTGACGTGCACGCCTTCTGCATGTTCGTCGAGTTCGGCGCGGCCCGAGCGGCGCCCCACGCGCTCGACCTCGGGCACGCTCAAGAGCAGCGCCTCGGCCTGGCTCACGAGCCGCACCGATTCGCCCAGCGTGCTGCCCGGGTTCAGGCGCAGCCCGATCACGGCCGAGCCTTCGTTGAACGGCGGCAAAAAGGTGCGCGGGAAGAACGGCACCGAGGCCACCGCCAGCGTCACCAGCAGCAGCGCGCCGGCGAGCAGCGGCTTCGGATGGTCGAGCACCCAGGACAGGCTGCGGCTGTAGCCGCCCTTGAGCCGCTGCAGCAGGCGCGGGTCCTCGTGCGCGAGCAGCTTCATGCCGGGCAGCAGGTAGTAGGCCATCACCGGCGTCAATGTGACCGACACCAGCATGCTCACCAACAGCGAGACGATGTAGCCGATCGCCAGCGGCAGCATCAAACGCCCCTCCATGCCGGGCAGGAAGAACAGCGGCACCAGCACCAGCACCACGATGATGGTCGCGTACAAAATCGCCGAGCGCACCTCCATGGTCGCGCGCGCGATCAGCAGCAGCGGATGCATCGGGTGCGGTTTCTCGCGCTCGAGCTTGAGCCGGCGCAGCACGTTCTCGACGCCGACCACGGCGTCGTCGACCAGTTCGCCGATGGCGATCGTCAGCCCGCCCAGCGTCATCGTGTTGATCGACAGGCCGAAATACTTGAACACCAAAATGGCGCTCAGCAGCGAGACCGGGATCGCCGTCAGCGAGATCAGGGTCGTGCGCCAGCTGCCCAGGAACAGGTACAGGATCACGGCCACCACGGCCGAGGCGGCGAGCAGCTTGCCCTGCAGGGTGCTGATCGAGGCCTCGATGAAGCTGGCCTGGCGCATCGTGACCTGCGGCTGCTGCATGCCGGCCGGGAGCGTCTTTTGCAGGTCGGCCAGCGCGGCCTCGATCGCGAGCGTCAGTTTGACGGTGTCGGCGTCGGGCTGCTTCTGGATGCTCAGGATGACGGCCGGGTTGCCGTTGTAGCCGGCGTCGCCGCGCCGGATCGCGGGCGCGAACGTGACCGCCGCCACCTGGCTGAGCAGAATCGGCTGGCCGCCCTTGACCGCGACGGCGAGCCGCTGCAGGTCCTCTAGGCGCGAGGTGCGCCCGAGGTTGCGGATCAGGTATTCGCGGCCGTTGAGCTCCATGAAGCCGCCGCTGGTGTTGGTCGAGAAATTGCGCAGCACTTTTTCGACCTGTTCGAGCGAGATCCCGAGCGCCGCCATGCGCACCGTGTCGGGCTGCACCTGGAACTGGCGCACCTCGCCGCCGATCGGGATCACCTGCGCCACCCCGGGCAGGGTCAGCAGGCGCGGGCGCAGCACCCAGTCGGCGTACTCGCGCACCGCCATCGAACTGCTCTTGCGCTCGTCGATCGGCAGCGCCAGCAGCATGACCTCGCCCATGATCGAGGTCACCGGGCCCATGGTCGCGGTGGCGCCGCGCGGCAGTTGGTCCTTGACCAGCACCAGGCGCTCGCTGACCATCTGGCGCGCGCGGTAGATGTCGACGCCCCAGTCGAACGAGACGTACACGAACGACAGGCCGGCGCTCGAGACCGAGCGCAGCCCGGTCACGCCGGGCATGCCGTTCATCGTGGTCTCGAGCGGCGTGGTGACCAGTTGCTCGACCTCTTCGGGGGCCATGCCGCCGGCCTCGGTGATGATCGTCACGGTCGGGCGGTTCAGGTCGGGGAACACGTCGACCGGCATGCTCGTGAGCGAGAACAGGCCGACCACCATCATCAGCACGGCGGCGGCCAGCACCAGCAGGCGGTTGCGCAGGCTGGCGTTGAGCAGGAAGGTGAACATGGCCTACCTCACCTGGCTCAGCAGCGACGCGCCCTGCACCACCACGCGCGCGCCCGCGGCCACGCCGTCCTGCACCAGCACGTTGGCGCCGTCGAGCGGCGCGGTGCGCACGGTGTGCGGCACGAAGCGTTCGGCCTGCTCGTGCACCCAGACGATGTCCTGGTTGGCGCCGTTCTTGACGATCGCCGCGGCCGGCACCGCCACCCCAGTCACCCTGCTGCGGGTTTGCACCAGCACCTTGAGCGGCTGCCCGACCGCGAGTGCGGCCTGGCCCTGGCGGCCCGGGCCAGGCTTGAGCCGGAACTGGACCGGAATCGCCTGCTCGCGCAGCATCGCGCCGGCGCCGAGCAGCTCGAGCGCGAACGACTGTCCGGGCGCCGGGCTGGCGCTGGCGCTGGCGATGTCGGCCGCCAGTTGCGCGTCGTAGGCGAGCGCGTCGACCCGCAGGCGCGCCGGGTCGACGATCTCGAACACGACGTCGCGCGCGTCGACCACCTGGCCGGCCACCACGTTGGCGGCGGCGACCAGGCCGGAGGCGGGCGCGCTCAGGGCCTCGCGCGCATTGACGCTGGCGCCGACCGCGGCCAGCCGCTCGCCCATCGAGGCCAGCTCGAGCCGGGCGGCGTCGATGTCTTTTTGCGGCACGCTTCCTTCAAGCTGCCGCAGGCGCGCGAGGCGCTGCTGCGCCAGCGTGCGCCCGGCACGCAGCTCGGCCGCCTGCGCCAGCTGGTTGGCGCGCGCGATGGCGTCTGCCACCGGCCTGATATAGGCCAGCACCTCGCCCTTGCGCACCGCCTGCCCGAGCGCGGGGAAGCCGCGCGGGCCCGGTTCGATGCGGCCCGCGAACGCGGCCTGCACCTTGCCGCCGGCGTTCGGGTCGGCCACGACCTTGCCGGTCAGTTCGCGCGTTTGCGGCCATTCGCGCTGCGCGGTGAGCACGGTGCGGATCGCCAGCTGGCGTTGCGAGGCCTTGGGCAGCAGCACGCTGCCGTCGGCGGCGCGCTGCGGGCTGTTGGCCGTCGGCGCCGGCGCCGCCTTGCCGTGGTCGTCGCCATCGTGGGCCAGCGCCGGGGCGGCCAGCAGCCAGACAAGCAGGGTCAATACCGATCGTTTCATTTGGATTCCTTGAGGCTGTTGCGGTGCGCGCGCAAGCCGAAGCGCACGCCGAATACGACCAACAAAATGAAGGCCAGCGTCAAGCCCATGCGCAGCGGCGTGGGGGCGCTCCACCACGACGCCTTGGCGTCCGGGTGCGCGTGCGCCCCTTCGGCCGCCAGCACCAGGTCGCCGGCCAGCAGGTCGTCGTCGTCGCCGGCGCTGACGGTGAAGGTCAGCGACAGCGGCGCGGGTTTGTCGAACAGCGCCGACTTGAACGAATAGCTGCCGTCCTTGTTGGGCACGGCGACGCCGCTGGTCTTGCCCGATTCGACCTCGATGCGCGCGTTCGTGACGGGCGCGTTGTCGGCGAAGCGGTCGAGGTAGATCGTCATCACGCCGTGTTCGACGCGGCCGACCAGTTCGAACAGCTCCGAATGGGCTTCGATGCGCGGCCCGCCGCCCGTGGCGGCCTGCACCGGCGGTTTTTCGCTGTGGTCCTCGCCGTCGTTGGCCAGCGCGGGGCCGGCCGGCAGCACGAGCGCGCACGCGAGCGCGGTTAAAAAGTGTTTGAAGTTCATGGCAAAATTCCCAAAGCTTGATTTAGATTGGCGGTGGCGCGGCCGACCTCGAGGCGGGCGCGCACGGCGGCGCGGTCGGCCTCGAAGCGCTCGGCTTCGGCGCGCAAACGGGCCGGCAGGTCGATCTCGCCGAGGCTGAACGCGCGCGCGAGCAACTGCTGCGTGTCGCGCGCGAGCCCCATGCGCTGCTCCGACAACTGGGCCGCCGACTGCGCCTGCGCCAGTTCGCGCCGCGCGGCCGCGATCTCGGCTTGCGTGCGCTCGCCGCCCTGCGCCAGCGCGGCGTCGGCCTCGGCCCGTTCGGCCTGGGCCGCGGCCATGCGCGGCAGATTGCGCCCGTCGGCTGCGAACGGCACCTTGAGGCGCAGCACCACGCTGTTCTCGTGCGGCGCGCCGTAGGCGGGGCGCTCGCGCGCCATCCCCAGCGTCAGCTCGGGCGGCTCGCGGCGCGTGGCGTCGACCTGCTCCACGCGGCGCTGCGCCAGCGCCAGCTGCTGCTGGTCGAGCGCGCGCTGCGGGTGCGACGCCGCCGGCTGCGCGGCGGCCGTGTCGGCTCCGGCCGGCAGCGTCGCCATCCCGGTCAGTACTGTAAATTGCTGCAAGCTCCTGAAAGCCTGCGCCTCGGCCTGGCCGGCGGCGATGCGCGCGCCCTGCTCCTCGCCGGTGGCGCGGTTGGCGTCGATCCGGGCCAGCTCGCCGGCCTTGACGCGGCGCGCGACGTCGGCGGCGAGCGCCTGCGCGCCGGCACTGCGCTGGAGCGCCAGCGCATGCTCGTCGGCGTCGATGCGCGCCTGCCAATAAGCCGCGCGCAGCTCGCCGGCGAGGCGCCAACGCGCCAGGCGCTGCTGGGCCGCGTACACGCCGCCCTCGGCCCGCGCCAGCGCGCGCTCGCGGCCCTGCTGGCCGGGCAGCCACAGGGGCACGTCGAATTCGATCTCGGCCTCGCGCCGGCCCAGCCTGCTGCCGATCTGGTCGCTGCGTTGCGATACGGACACCGAGGCCGGCGCCGGGGTCAGCGCGCTGGCGGCGCGCAGCCTGGCGTCGAGCTCGGCCTGGCGCGCGGCCTGGGCCTGCTGCGCGGGCTGGCGCAGCCACGCGGCCTCAAAGGCCGCGTGCAGGCCGTCGCCCTGCGCGTGCGCGCACGCGGCGGCGCCGAACAGCAACGGCAGCCACGCGGCGGCGCGGAAAAATGGTTTCATGGGCATGACTTTCGATACGGATTGGCGCTGTCGTACTGACAACGCTGTCGGGCGCGCACGGTCTGGCGGCGCGCGCAATCGATCCCGAAATGCACGGGCGGCGGGCGCGGCCCGGCCCAGGCCGATCAGGAAAACGGATCAGGCGAAGCGGGCGCGGGGCGGTCGTTCGAGTCCGCCGGGTATATGGCCGGAGGCAAACACTTGGGGGGAGGCGGAAGGTAGTTCGGTTGCCGTGGCGGCAGGTTTCCAGACGGAGAACCCGGTCACGAGCGCGGCGCCCACGCAGCATGCCTGGCAGGCGTTGCAGGAGCTTTTACAGTCGTGTGGGGCGGGTTCGGCGTTTGCTTCGGCGGCGCCGTCGGCGGGCGCGGCGCTCGGCGGCTGGCCGTGCTGCGACGGGTCGCAATGGCCGGCGCCCTTGGGGGCGGCTTCGGGTGCGGCGGCTGCGGCATGTGCCGCTGCAACCGTTTCCGGCGCGTGGTGTGTGCTGTCGGTTCCGCATGAGAACATCGTTGCCGAGGCAAACCCCTGGAGGGGGAGCGCGATCAGCAACAGCCACACGAGGCACATTTTAAGCACACGATTCATGCGCGCAGTGTATCACAGCCGTGCGCAGGCCCAAACGCCGGGCGCGGCCACGCGGGCCCTACTTCGCCTTGCGCGACGACCAGTGCACGTGCACGATCAGCCAGTCGGCGCCGACTTTTTCGAGGACCGTGGTCTCGGTGCCGAAGGCGTGGATCGGCTTGCCTTGCGAGGTGCCGGTGGTTTCGGTCTCTTCCCACAGCACGGCCTGGTTGCCGACGATGCGCTCGCCATGCTTGAGCACCTTGCGCGTGACCGACTTGGCGAACGCGACGTCGGCGCCCAGGTGGTGGCTCGCGTATTCGGCGCGCGAGCGCTCGACGAAACCGGACTCGTAGATCAACACGTCGGGCGACAGGAAGGAGGCGAGCTTGACCTTGTCGCCGGCGCTCATCGCTGCGTGGAACCCGTTCACGGTGTCTTTCGGCGTCGCGGCGAAGGCCGATGCGGTGAACGCCATCATCATTACGAACAGCACTTTTTTGTACGACAGCTCACGCATGGGCGACTCCGGGAACGGGATAGGTGGCCGAAATCATACCCGACAACGGCCGCGCATTGTTCAGCTTCTTGGCGTATTGACGATGATGCTTAGCAACAAAAACCGCGTCGGCATGGCGCAATTACGCCCTTTTTGAGGGAGCGCAAACATTTTGAGCGGGACGCTCCGTAGGATAGGCACACGTGGGACAAGGGAGGCGCACCACCATGATGAAACCGATCCCCGCCTCGCCCGAAGGCCACCCCAACCATGGAGGACATGCGCGTCCCGCGCCTTCCGCGCCAAGCGGGACCATCTACACCTGCCCGATGCATCCCGAGATCCGTCGCGATGCGCCCGGCAACTGTCCCAAGTGCGGCATGGCGCTCGAGCCGCTGCTGCCATCGCTCGACGCCGACGACCACCCCGAACTGGCCGACTTCCGGCGCCGCTTCTGGTGGACGCTGCCATTGACGCTCGCCGTCGCCGTGTTGGCGATGGGCGCGCCGCACTGGTTTCCGCAGGGCCTGACCGGGCAGCACTGGATCGAGCTGGCGCTGGCGACGCCGGTGGTGCTGTGGGCGGCGCTGCCGTTCATGCGCCGCGGGATCGATTCGGTGCGCAAGCGCAGCCCCAATATGTGGACCCTGATCGCGGCCGGCGTCAGCGCCGCTTACTGGTACAGCGTGGCGGCCACGCTCGCGCCCGGCCTGTTCCCGCCCGGGCTCGGCGGCCATGGCCGCGTCGGCGTCTACTTCGAGGCGGCGGCCGTGATCGTCTCGCTGACCCTGCTCGGCCAGATCCTCGAACTGCGCGCCCGCGGGCAGACGTCAAGCGCGATCAAGGCCCTGATGGTGCTCGCGCCGCGCACCGCGCGCCGCATCAACCCCGACGGCACCGAAGCCGACATCGCGCTCACGCACGTGCACGTGGGCGACTTGCTGCGCGTGCGCCCGGGCGAGAAGGTGCCGGTCGACGGCGCCGTCACAGACGGCGAGAGCGCGCTCGACGAAGCCATGCTCACTGGCGAGCCGATTCCGGTCCACAAGCGCCCCGGCGACAAACTGATCGGCGCCACGCTCAACACCAGCGGCAGCCTGGTCATGCGGGCCGAAAAAATCGGCGCCCGGACCGTGCTGTCGCAAATCGTGCAAATGGTGGCGCTGGCGCAGCGCACGCGCGCGCCCATGCAGCGCATCGCCGACAGCGTGGCCGGATACTTCGTGCTCGCGGTGGCCGCCATCGCGCTGCTGACGCTGCTGGTGTGGGGCGTGGCCGGACCCGAGCCGCGCTGGGTGTACGGCTTCGTCAACGCGGTCGCGGTGCTGATCATCGCCTGCCCCTGCGCACTCGGGCTGGCCACGCCGATGTCGATCATGGCCGCCACCGGGCGCGCAGCCAGCCAGGGCATCTTGTTCCGAGACGCCGCCGCGATCGAAACCCTGCGCAAGGTCGACACGATCATCGTCGACAAGACCGGCACCCTGACCGAGGGCCGGCCGCGCTTCGACCGGGTGCTGCCGGCGCCGGGTTTTTCCGCGCGCGAGGTGCTCGAATTGGCCGCCAGCATCGACCAGGGCAGCGAACATCCGCTGGCCCAGGCCATCGTCGCCGAGGCGCGGCGCCAGGGCCTTGCCCTGACGCGGCCGTCTTGGTTCGAGTCGTCCAGCGGCATCGGCGTGCGCGGCGTGGTCGCGGGCCAGAGCGTCGCGCTCGGCAATACCGTGCTCATGGAGGCCGAGCGCATCGACTGGCGCACGCTCGGCACCGAGGCCGAGAGCCTGCGCATCGACGGCGCGAGCGTGGTCTTCCTGGGCTGCGACGGCCGCCTCGCCGGGCTGGTCGCGATCGCCGACCCGGTCAAGGCCGGCAGCGCCGAGGCGCTCGGTGCGCTCGCGCGCAGCGGCATGCGCGTGGTCATGGCCACCGGCGACGGCCTGACCACGGCGCGCTCGGTCGCGAGCCGGCTCGGCGTCGACGAGGTCCACGGCGAGCTGCGCCCGCACGACAAGCTCACGCTGGTCGAGCGGCTGCAGGGCGAAGGCAGGGTCGTCGCGATGGCCGGCGACGGCATCAACGACGCGCCCGCGCTCGCGCGCGCCGATGTCGGCATCGCCATGGGCACCGGCACCGACGTGGCGATCGGCAGCGCCCACCTGACCCTGGTCAAGGGGGACTTGCGCGCGATCGCCCAGGCGCGCGCCATTTCGGTCGGCACGGTGCGCAATATGCGGCAAAACCTCGCGTTCGCGTTTTTGTACAACGCGCTCGGGATCCCGGTCGCCGCCGGGGTGCTCTACCCGTTCACGGGGCAGTTGCTCTCGCCCATGATCGCGGCGCTGGCGATGAGCCTGAGCTCGGTGTCGGTGATCGCCAACGCGCTGCGCCTGCGCGCGAAGGGCCGCGTGCAAGCCTGAGGCGCGCGCCGGCGCGTTATACTGGCGGCCGTGTCCAGTCCAAGCGAATCCCCAACCATGCAAGCCGCACCCGCGGCGCCAAGCTGCCGCGCCGGCTGCGGCGCGTGCTGCACCGCGCCGTCGATCACGAGCCCGATACCGGGGATGCCCAACGGGAAACCGGCGGGTGTGCGCTGCGTGCAGCTCGGCAGCGACGAGCGCTGCCTCATCTTCGGCAGGCCGGAGCGGCCCGCGTTCTGCCGCGGTTTGCAGCCGTCCGCGGAAATGTGCGGTGCCAGCCGCGAGCAGGCCATAAGGTGGCTTGGTGACCTGGAGCGGGCGACCGCGCCGGCGCGGTTGCGCTGACTCGGCGCCCCGAGCGCCACTGAAATCGTGTCCGGAAAAACTTAAAAATCATAAACCAACATCGTCCTCGCGCATGCGGGGAGGCGTGCCTCCCCGCATGCGCGAGGACGATGTTGGTTTGGGTTTTAGATACCAGCTACTTCGCGATTTCAGCCATATCAAACAACGGATTTCGCACGGCCGCGATGTCAAGGGAATTATTCCGGACAGCGGTACGCGCATGCGGGGACGATGTTAGTTAAGGTCTTCAATGGAGATCCCAAGCTGCGCGATTTCTGCCCTGCGCCAGCGCGATCCATGCCATCCCCCGCCGGGCTCGACCGCCTCTCCCCCAAATAGCCCCGCTTCCTTGTGACCGTCCCACCGGCGCGGGGCCCGCTCGTGGTAAGCTTCGACCCCGCGTAGTTGCCTCATCAGCCCGCATATTTCCCCCAATATTCAATAAAAATACCTGCAGACAATATTTAATGGACATTATTCTCGCCCTTAAGGCCATCATCATGGGCCTGGTTGAAGGTTTCACCGAATTCCTGCCGATCTCTTCGACCGGCCACCTGATCCTGACGGCAAGCCTGCTCGACCTCGAGGGCGAAAAATGGAAAGTGTTCTCGATCGTGATCCAGACCGGCGCGATCATGGCCATCTGCTGGGAGTACCGCACGCGCCTGACCGCGGTCGCGGCCGGCTTGTTCAGCGACCCGAAGGCGCAAAAATTCTTCCTGAACCTGGTCGTCGCCTTCCTGCCGCTGGCGGTGCTCGGCTTCGCCTTCGGTTCGATGATCAAGGCGCAGTTGTTCAAGCCGGTTCCGGTCGCGATGGCCTTCATCATCGGCGGCCTAATCATCTTGTGGGTCGAACGCCGCAACAAGATCCATCCGCCGGTCACCCGCATCACGACGGTCGAGGACATGACGGTGCTCGACGCCTTCAAGGTCGGCTGCGCCCAGGCCGTCGCCCTGATCCCGGGCACCTCGCGCTCGGGCGCGACGATCATCGGCGCCATGATGTTCGGCCTGCCGCGCAAGGCCGCGACCGAATTCTCGTTTTTCCTCGCGATCCCGACCCTGATGGCCGGCGCCGCGTACTCGATCTACAAGGAACGCGCGCTGCTGTCGGTGGCCGACGTGCCCACCTTCGCCGTCGGCGCAGTGGCCGCCTTCGTGTCGGCGTTCTTGTGCGTGCGCTGGCTGCTGCGTTACATCAG
Source organism: Pseudomonadota bacterium (assembly GCA_040384885.1). Classification (GTDB taxonomy): domain Bacteria; phylum Pseudomonadota; class Gammaproteobacteria; order Burkholderiales; family Burkholderiaceae_D; genus Telluria_A. Next base: position 11,991 of record JAZKIN010000148.1, read on the forward strand.
CACCCACGATTTCACCGTATTCGCCTGGTACCGGATCGCGTTCGGCATCTTCGTGCTGGCCAGCGCGCACTACGGCTGGGTCCACTGGGCGGAGTGACACCATGAGCACCGGGATCAGCGCGCGCGCGCTCGAGCAACTGCAAACCGTGTTCGGCTATCCGGCCTTCCGCGGACAGCAGGGCGACATCGTCGAACACGTCGCCAGCGGCGGCGACGCGCTGGTGCTGATGCCGACCGGCGGCGGCAAGTCGTTGTGCTACCAGATTCCGGCGCTGCTGCGCGACGGCGTCGGCGTGGTCGTCTCGCCCCTGATCGCGCTGATGCAGGACCAGGTCGACGCGCTGGCCGAAGTCGGCGTGCGCGCCGCCTTCCTCAATTCGACCCAGACCTCCGCAGAGTCGATGCGCATCGAGCGCCTGGTGCGCACCGGCGAGATCGACCTCGTGTACGTGGCGCCCGAACGCCTGATGACGACGCGCTGCCTCGACCTGTTCGAGGCGTCGAAAATCGCGCTGTTCGCGATCGACGAGGCGCACTGCGTGTCGCAATGGGGCCACGACTTCCGGCCCGAATACATCAAGCTGTCGATCCTGCACGAGCGCTTTCCCGACGTGCCGCGGATCGCGCTCACCGCGACCGCCGACCACCAGACGCGCGCCGAAATCGCGCTGCGCCTGCAACTGGGCGAGGCGCGCCAGTTCGTGTCCTCGTTCGACCGCCCCAACATCCGCTACCAGATCGTCGAAAAGGCGAACGGGCGCAAGCAACTGCTCGACTTCATCACGGCCGAACACGGCGACGACGCCGGCATCGTCTACTGCCTGTCGCGTAAAAAGGTCGAAGAGACCGCCGAATTCCTCAACGAGAACGGCATCCGCGCCCTGCCCTACCACGCCGGCATGGACTACCCCAAGCGCAGCGCCAACCAGTCGCGCTTCCTGCGCGAGGACAAAATCGTCATGGTCGCCACGATCGCCTTCGGCATGGGCATCGACAAGCCCGACGTGCGCTTCGTCTGCCACCTCGACCTGCCAAAGAGTATCGAGGGCTACTACCAGGAGACCGGGCGCGCGGGCCGCGACGGCCTGCCGGCAAGCGCCTGGATGGCCTACGGCCTGCAGGACGTGGTGCTGCAGCGGCGCATGATCGACGAGTCCGAGGCCGACGA
>JAZKIN010000149.1:0-14785 GCA_040384885.1 Pseudomonadota bacterium
CGCACGGCGGCGGCTGCGGCTGCAAGATCGCGCCGGGCGTGCTGGCCGAAATCCTCAAGAATTCGAGCGGTTTCCCGGTTCCCAAAGAGCTCATGGTCGGCATCGAAACGGCCGACGATGCAGCCGTGTATAAGCTCAACGACGAACAGGCCCTGATCGCCACCACCGATTTTTTCATGCCGATCGTCGACGATCCGTACGACTTCGGCCGCATCGCCGCCACCAATGCCATTTCCGACGTGTATGCGATGGGCGGCACGCCGATCATGGCGCTCGCGCTGGTGGGCATGCCGATCAACAAGTTGCCGCTCGAGACCATCGGCCAGATCATCCGCGGCGGCGAGGCCATCTGCGCCGAGGCGGGCATCCCGATCGCCGGCGGGCACACGATCGATTCGGTCGAGCCGATCTACGGCCTGGTCGTGCTCGGGCTGGTGCATCCGTCCAAGGTCAAGCGCAATGCCGACTCGAAGGCGGGCGACGTGCTTATCCTGGGCAAGCCGCTCGGTGTCGGCGTGCTGTCGGCCGCGCTTAAAAAGGACGCGCTGGGCGAAGACGGCTACGCGGCCATGATCGCCAACACCACCAAACTGAACAAGCCGGGCAAGGCGCTGTCCGAGATGGAAGGCGTGCACGCGCTGACCGACGTCACCGGCTTCGGCCTGCTCGGCCATCTGCTCGAGCTGGCGCGCGGCGCCAAGCTCATGGCGCATCTCGACATGGCGACCATTCCGCTGCTGCCGGGCGTGCTCGAACTGGCGCACGGGGGTTACTTCACGGGCGCGTCGGGGCGCAACTGGGATGCGTATGGCAAGGATGTCAGCCTGGCCGCCGGCGTGACGCCTGCGCAGCAAGCCTTGCTGACCGATCCGCAGACCTCGGGCGGCCTGCTCGTGGCGTGCGCGCCAGACTGCGTCGAGGCTGTGCTGGCCTTGTTCGCAAGCGAGGGGTTTGAACATGCCGCGGTGATCGGGCGTATGGCGGAAGGCGCTGCGGGCGTGACGGTCGGCGCCTAAGAACGCCTTTCCGGCGTAACAGGAATCGCGAGTCCACCAACACCCAGCAAACCAAACCCACATCGTCCTCGGGCTCGGCGCCCCCCTTTGCGGGGACCCATAGAACCTTAGCTCTATGCAACTGTTCTATGGGTCCCCGCCAAGGGGGGCGCCGAGCCCGAGGACGATGTTGGTTTAGGGTTTCTTCTTGTGCGCCGGCCAGCGACTAGTGCCGCACGGCACTTGACAGGCGCGCCCGTCCTCGCGTAAATTAGAGGCATGTCTTCCCTTCCGCATCCATTCCCGTCTTTCCCCCTGCTCGCTGGCGCGCTATCGCTAGCGACGCTACTAGCTGTGCGCGCCTAAGCCCCACAGTCCGTAACGCCCGGCCCCAGCGCCGACCAGTCAACACCCCCGGAAAGTCCGACCCGATGCAAGCAAGCCCGCACTCCACTTCATTGTCCGCCTCCGCCTCCATGGCCGGCGGCGCAGCCGCGCGCGCGCTACTGCTAAAGCTACCGATCGGTTGCCTGGCCTAGCGTAACGTGGCCGCCCGGCAGCCTCTCCGCCACAGCGCGCCGTCCCGGCAATCCCTCACCAGCCAGTCCAGGAGTACCCCATGATGTTGCAGAACCCTTCGTCCAAATACCGCGCCTTTCCCCCTGTCAGCCTGAGCGACCGCCAATGGCCGAACAAGACCATCACCCACCCGCCGATCTGGATGAGCACGGACCTGCGCGACGGCAACCAGGCCCTGATCGAGCCGATGAGTCCCGAAAAGAAGATGCGGTTTTTCGAAATGCTGGTCGAGATCGGCATCAAGGAGATCGAGGTGGGTTTCCCGTCGGCCTCGCAGGCCGATTTCGACTTCGTGCGCAAGCTCGTCGAAGAAGACCGGATCCCGGACGACGTGACGATCATCGTGCTGACCCAGTCGCGCGACGAACTGATCCGCCGCACGGTGGCCTCGGCGGCCGGCGCCAAGCGCGCCATCGTGCACTTGTATAACTCGGTCGCGCCCGTGTTCCGGCGCGTCGTGTTCGGCATGTCGCGCGAGCAGATCACCGAGATCGCCGTCAGCGGCACCCGCCTCGTGCAGCAATTGACGCGAGAGCATCCCGAGACCGACTGGGGCTTCGAATACACGCCGGAGTCGTTCTCGACCACCGAGCTCGATTTCTCCAAGCATATCTGCGACGCCGTCAGTGCTATCTGGCAGCCGAGCGCGCACAAGAAGATGATCATCAACCTGCCTTCGACAGTCGAGTGCAGCACGCCCAATGTGTACGCCGACCAGATCGAATGGATGTCGCGCAACCTCGCGCGGCGCGACGCGATCCTCATCAGCGTGCATCCGCACAACGACCGCGGCACCGCCGTGGCCTCGGCCGAACTGGCCGTGATGGCCGGCGCCGACCGTGTCGAGGGCTGCCTGTTCGGCAACGGCGAGCGCACCGGCAATGTCTGCCTCGTCACGCTGGCGATGAACCTGTACACCCAGGGCGTGCACCCGGGCCTCGATTTTTCGGACATCGACGCGGTGCGCCAGGTGGTCGAGGAGTGCAACCAGTTGCCGGTGCACCCGCGCCATCCGTATGCGGGCGACCTCGTGTTCACGGCATTCTCGGGTTCGCACCAGGATGCGATCAAAAAAGGTTTTGCCCAGCAAAAGGCCGACGAAATCTGGGAGGTGCCGTATTTGCCGATCGACCCGGCCGACCTCGGCCGCAGCTACGACGCGGTGATCCGGGTCAACAGCCAGTCGGGCAAGGGCGGCATGGCCTATTTGCTCGAGAAGGAATTCGGCTTGTGCCTGCCGCGCCGCCTGCAGATCGAATTTAGCCGCGCGGTGCAGGCCGTCGCCGACGCCAGCGGGCGCGAGATCGCCGCCAGCGAAATCCACGCTATTTTCTGCCGCGAGTATTTCGAACAGGCCACCCCTTACCGCTACAGCGCGCACCGGATGGTCGAGGACAGCAGCAACGACGAGCCGGTGCAGATCGACCTGACGCTGCACCACCGCCACAACAAGCTCGCGTTGCAGGGCGGCGGCAACGGTCCGATCGACGCCTTCGTCAACGCGCTCGGGCTCGACATCCGGCTCATGGATTACCACGAGCATGCGATCGGCTCGGGTGCGAATGCGCGCGCGGCCTGCTATGTGGAGTTGCGCCTGGCCGACGGCCCTACCCTGTTCGGCGCGGGCATCGACAGCAACATCGTGACGGCCTCGTTCAAGGCAGTGCTCAGTGCGGTCAACCGCCAGTTGGCGGCGGTGGAAAGAGACGCGGCTGCCGCTTGCGCCTAAGCCTACTTGAGCGGAGACGGGTGGGCGCCGATGCGGCGCTCGCCCACAGCGTCCGTCTGGTTGGGCACGGCGTTGGGCGTTGCGAGCGCGAGTTTTCGGACGTGACGCGTGTTGAACTCGGCCGTGATCCGGTCGAATTCGGCTTCGAGGCATTTATACAGGACGCCTTGCCGCATCCACAGCGTTCCCACCGAATGCTTGAAGGGGCAATTCGGTTGCAATGTGAAAATCGCCTCGTCGTTGAACAGATACAAGGCAACGCTCGGCATACGATCGATATAAAATATGTCGACCTGCCCCGGAAAGCGTCCCTGGTAGTCGAGATAGGCGAGGTCGGCTGCCTTGATTTTTTTCGTAATTAACGCTTCGGACGATTCGTGGTGGAGTCCGACGGCCTGAATAATCTTGGGATTCGCATAATTGGGCAATACGACGCTTAGCTTGCCGCCGTCCGTGAGGAAAGTAGTGATGTTTTTCTCATTATCTTCCCGCCACTTCCTCGCGTACATGAACATTATCTTTAGGCTTTTGTTCCTCTGGAACACCGGCGCCCAATTGAATCTTTCGAAGGAAAACGAGGTGAATCCGATCACCTCCTGATGGGTTTCGAGCTCCGGACAGTTTCCAAAATCATCGGATCGTAGGAAATCGTCGTTACTCGGCCAATCGGACGCCCTGGACCAGCCGGTCCTCGGGGAATCCACAAAAGCTTTCGTCAAAGAAATAGACAACTTCCAAGCCAAATCGTCCTTGCTCATCCAAAATTTGATCAGTTTTCCATGGAGTTTTTGTTTAAATTTCTCAAGTTTCGTTCGCAGGACACTATCGCTATCGCTTCTCTTGGCTGACCAAAGCGCATTCTCGTCAAGCACAAATCCCAGGATCGGAATCCCTTTGCTTGCGGCGTAGTCGAACTCCTTTTCTGTGTAACTAATCCCATCATCGGTCTGCGACCCGTAGCGGTTGGCAACGACCACCACATAGTAGTCGCTCGAATCAATTTCGCGTTTTATTATCTCCCACTGCTCATAGTCGGACGCGCTGAACATCTCCATGCCGACCGGAATGTGCCCCATCGCCAACACGGTTTTGATGATTTCGTGCCGTTCGACCTGGAGATCCAAATACGTTGAACTGATAAATATCTGAAACCTTTTTTCCATGTTTTTATCCATCGATATTTTTTCAAAGACTCCGGGGAAAGGGACCTGCCCCGCGAAGCGCCGCCACTATCGAAAATAGTGAAATCATTATCATTCGGCAACTGTCCGCAACTTTGATCCTGCGCAAGCTCTTCAGTGGAAACCCGAACCTTGGCGTTTGGCGTGGCGCGGCTTATGCATTCGCAACGGGCGTGATCTCTCGGCCGGGGAAGCACAAAGGCTGCTAACATCGAAGCAACTATTCTTTGGAGAAAACACTTTGGACCAACAACTTCGGATCGAGGGCAGCCGGAAAAAGGCGGTTTCGCTGCTGATAGGCGGGATCGTGTTAACCGCCGGATGCCTGTGGATGACAACCGAAAAGCCCGTGCTCGGTTGGCTCGGTTTTATTTTCTTCGGCTTCAGCGTGCCGATGGCCGTGCTCATGATGCTGCCGGATGCAAACTATCTAAGGCTAGACAGCGAAGGTTTCGAGACCGTTGCCATGTCGCGCAGACACGCGACCAGATGGTCCGATGTCGACGGCTTCTGCCTCGCTAGCATCGAAGGCAACAAGATGATCGGGATTGTCTACAGCGAACAATATAAGAAGCAACAGGCCGGGCGCGCGCTGGCGTCGGCCATGACCGGGATCGAAGGGGCGATCCCGAACCATTACATGATGGGTATCGACGAGTTGCTCGCCACGCTCAACCATTGGCACGCCCTGTACCGGCACAACTGAGCGCGGCAACCGTGTGCGCTAGCCAGGCTTCACGAACCGTTCGCCCATAAAAAAAAGCTCGCCGAAGCGAGCTCTGTTCCAATGTAGTACCAATGCTTTAATCGTGTCTCAGGCGCCCATGCTATCTGCGTGGTGCCCTGACGTGTAAATCGACCAACGTATTCGGAATTACAAATCCTGGTTCTTACATCCATTCGCGGTACCAGCATTACACATACTGATTGCGGCGCAAACCCCGGATAGTGACAAGGTTTCGCAAGCGAAGCTCACCACTGGACGTAGTGTACCACACCTTTGTGCGGCGCAGCAATTATTTCCTCGGTTCGTCTTCGCCGGGCGCGATCGGCTCGGGTTCGCCCGGCACGTGGGTGGTCAGCGGCTCGGGTTCCTTGTGCTGCTCGTCGCGCCCCACCCGCTCGTATTCGGAAATGACCTGCGCGCCGAACAGCAGCAAGGCGGCCGCGAGCTCGAGACTGAACATGACGACGATGGCGGTCGTCATCGACCCGTACACGAGGTTGACCTTCGACAGGGTCGAGAAATACCAGACCAGCAGATGGCGCACGATTTCCCACAGCAGGGCCGCGGTCACGCCGCCGATCAGCGAGTGCCACACCGACAGGCGCCCCACCGGCATGACCATGTAGATCGAACTGAGCACGAGGATCTCGCCCGTCAGCCCCAACAAATAGAGCAGCACGCCGGAGACGCCGCCGAGCGACCAGTCGTAGCCAAGGAAGGCGATGCTCGCCTCGCCCATGACCTCGAGCGTGCCGGCCACCAGCGTGATCATCATGATGCCCACGCCTAGCGCGAAGATGTAGCAGTAAGGCAGCACCGCCGAAATCAGGAAGTGGCGGCGCCGGATCGCCACCCGGTGGATGAAGATCACGCTCATCGCGTTCTCGAGCACGGTGAAGGCGAACGAACTGAAAAACAGCATGGTCGCCACCAGCACCCAGGTGATCAGGCTGCGGTCGTCGAGGAAATGCGAAACCTCGGCCACGATCGCGCGCGACTGCCCCGGCACCAGCCATTCGAGGTAGCGGTGCATGGTCGTGAGCAACTCGGCCTGGTCGATGAAGTGCGACAGCGCCACCACCACCAGCATCAGGAACGGCACGATCGACAGCAGCGCGTAGTAGGCCACGGCGCCGGCCAGCAGCATCCCCTGGTTGGCGCGGAACGCCTTGATGGTTTGCCAGATGAAAGCGAAGGGATGTTTGACGATGTACGCGTTGGCGCGTCGGTTCAGCAGCTTTGTTTCCGGCAGGTGCATCCAGCTCATCGTGCGAGCCTGATGCCGGTGAACTGCCACTGGGTGCCGGCAGGGAAGAAATTGCGGTAGCTGGCGCGCGCATGGCCGGCCGGGGTGACGCAGGACGAGCCGCGCAGAACGTATTGGTTGAGCATGAATTTTCCATTGTATTCGCCCAGCGCGCCGGGCGCGCAGGCATAACCGGGATAGGGGGAGTAACTGCTGCTGGTCCATTGCCAGAGCTGGCCGAACATCTGGCGCAGGCCGCCGTCGATGGCGCGTTGCGGATGCAGCAAGCCGCCATGTTCGACCGCGGCGTCGGCCGCGGCGAGCTCCCACTCCGCCTCGGTCGGCAGGCGCGCGCCGGCCCAGTGCGCGTAGGCGTCGGCTTCGTACAGGGAGACATGCGACACCGGCCGCGCCGGGTCGAGCCGCTGCAGGCCGTGCAGGGTGAATTCGTGCCAATCGCCGGCGCCGTCGCAGTGCCAGTAGAACGGATGCGCGAGGTCGTGCGCGCAAACCGCGTCCCAGCCCTCGGACAGCCACAACGCCGGATTGGCATAGCCGCCGGCGTCGATGAAGGCGCGGAACTCGCCGTTGGTGACCAGGCGCGAGGCCAGCGCGAAGGGCGCGACGAATTGGCGGTGGCGCGGCAGTTCGTTGTCGAAGCAAAAGCCGGCGCCGCCGTGGCCGATGCCGGTCACGCCGCCGTCAAAGCCGAGCCATTCGAGCGCGGGTGCGGCGGCAGCGTCCAGGCCCGGGGTGGCGTCCTTGTAGGCCGGGCGCATCGGGTTTTGCGCCAGCAGGTGCAGCACGTCGGTCAGGATCAGTTCCTGGTGCTGCTGTTCGTGCTGCAGGCCCAGGTTGACCAGCCGCGCCAGTTCGGCGTCGCCCGGGCGCGCCGCGAGCAAGGCGATGATGCGCGCGTCGACCGCGCCGCGGTAGGCGCGCACCTGGGGCATCGGCGGGCGCGTGAGCAGGCCGCGCTGGGCACGCGGATGGCGCGCGCCGACGCCGTTGTAATAGGAGTTGAACAAAACCCGGAACGCCTCGTGGAACGGCGCGAAGTTGTCCTCGAAGCGTTCGAGCACAAAGGTCTCGAAGAACCAGGTGGTGTGCGCGAGGTGCCACTTGACCGGGCTCGCGTCGGGCATCGACTGCGCCCCGCAGTCCTCGTCCGACAGCGGCTCGGCCAGCATCAGGGTGCGCCGGCGGACGTGGTCGAAGGCCTCGCCCAAAGTAGCTGCGTCGTTGCGGCCCATGTCAGTCCCCGATCGCGCGTGCATAGATGACGGCGAACCAGGCGTCGGGGTCGGTCCATACCTTGAGCGTGCGAAAGCCCGCCTGTTCGAGCAGCCCGACGGCGGCGCTCTGCTTGTACTTATAGCTGTTCTCGGTGTGGATCGACTGCCCGCGCGCGAACCGGCGCGTACCGCCCTGCCAATTGACGCTCAGGTCCTCGCGCGCCTCGAGGTGCATTTCGACGCGGCTCGCGTCGGCGTTGAAAAAGCCGCGGTGGCGCCACTGGCGCACGTCGAAGTCGGCGCCGGCCAGGTGGTTCACGTGGCGCAGCACATTGAGGTTGAAGGCGGCGGTCACGCCGAGCGCGTCGTCATAGGCCGCGTCGAGCACCGCGCGATCCTTGACCAGGTCGATCCCGATCAGCAGCGCGCCGTCGGCGTCGCACTGGGCGCGCGCGCGGCGCAGGAATTGGACCGCCTGCTCGGGCGTGAAATTGCCGATCGAGGAGCCCGGGTAGAAAAACAGGCGGCGCTCCTTGCGCACCACCGGCGGCAGCTCGAGCCCGCTCGAAAAATCCTGGCACAGCCAGTTCATCTCGATATGCGGAAAGCGCTGGTGCAGCCGTTCGATCGATTCACGCAGGAAATCGTGCGAGATGTCGATCGCGACGTACTGGCTCGGGTGCAGCAGGGGAAACAGGCCCGCGGCCTTGGCGCAGTTGCCGGCGCCAAGGTCGATCAGGGCCGTGCCGGCGCCGATCGCGCGCGCGATGTCGGCTCCGTGGCGTGTGAAAATGGCGGCCTCGGTGCGCGTCGGATAATACTCGGCAAGTTCGCAGATCGATTCGAACAGCTTGCATCCGAGCGCGTCGTACAGGAACTTGGGGGAGATCGCGGCGTCGCGCGCGCTCAGGCTGGCGACGAGCTCTGCGAGTACGTCGGCGCCCGCATGGGCGCGGCGAAAGTCGTTCTGGGACAATGTCGGCATGGGAATCTCGTTTGTCGATGGCATCGGTAAGCGTGCGCGGGCCAAAGATTGCGCAGCGAAATGGCTATGGGCAAGTTTGATGTGTTTGTTATCATAGCTGAAGATGCCCGTTTGCCGCGCCTGCACGATTCGCTAACGTGCTATATCCTGTCGTCCTTTACCGACCACCCGCTTTGAAAGGCAACCATGACCTCGTTTTCCGCGCTGCGCGCACTTAAGTCCACCGTCGGCGCCGCATTTGCCGCCGGCCTCCTGCTCACAGCGAGCTCCGCGTTCGCCCAGGCGACGCCCGGCGTGCTGCGCGTGTCGGCCATCCCGGACGAGGCGCCGACCGAATTGCAGCGCAAGTTCAAGCCGCTCGGCGACTACCTGGCCAAGGCCACCGGCATGAAGGTCGAATTCACGCCCGTGACCGACTACGCGGCATCGGTCGAGGGCCTGGTCACGAACAAGCTCGACATGGTCTGGTTCGGCGGCTTCACGTTCGTGCAAGCGAACGTGCGCAGCAAAGGCAAGGTCGTGCCGCTGGTGCAGCGCGACATCGACGAGAAATTCCAATCGGTCTTCATCACGACCTCGCCCGACATCAAGACCCTGGCCGATCTCAAGGGCAAGACCTTGAGCTTCGGTTCCGAGTCGTCGACCTCGGGCCACCTGATGCCGCGCTCGTACCTGCTGGCCGCCAAGGTCAACCCGGACACCGACCTCGCGCGCATCGCCTACTCGGGCGCGCATGACGCGACCATCGCCGCAGTGGCCGGCGGCAAGGTCGACGCGGGCGCCTTGAATATTTCGGTATGGCAGAAACTGGTCGACGCGAAAAAGGTCGACCCGGCCGCCGTGCGCGTGTTCTACACCACCCCGACCTACTTCGATTACAACTGGACCGTGCGTTCGGACATGTCGCCTGCGCTCAAGAAGAAGATCACCGCCGCCTTCCTCGCGCTCGACATCAACAAGCCTGAACACAAGGAAATCCTCGACCTGCAAAAAGCGGCCAAGTTCATCCCGACCAAGACCGCCAACTACAAGTCGATCGAAGGCGCGGCACGCGCTGCGAACCTGCTCAAGTAAGAGCAAAGTAAGGGCGAAGCCAGTGACTTACCACCTCGACCAGCTCACAGTGCGCCATCTGGCCGGCGCGATCGCGCTGCACCAGATCGACCTGGTGGTCGGGCAAGGTGAGCAACTGGCCGTGATCGGCCCTTCGGGCGCGGGCAAGACCACCTTGCTCGCGACCCTGGCCTGCGCCCACCGGCCCGACGCCGGACGCTTCCTCGCGTTCGGCCAGGACCCGTGGGCGCTGCCCGAAAAAGCGCGCCACCGCTTGCGCGCGCGCCAATGCCTGGCGCCGCAAACGCCGCCGCTGCCGCCGCGCCAACGCGTGGTCACGACCGTGCTCGCGGCGCGCCTGCCGCACTGGGGCTTTTGGCGCGCGCTCGGCTCGCTGCTCAAGCCGTCCGATCCGACGGCGGCCTACGAGGCCCTGGCGCGCTTCGGCCTGGGCGACAAACTGTATGCGCGCGTGGACCGCCTGTCCGGCGGCGAACGCCAGCGCTGCGGGCTGGCGCGCCTGCTGTTGTCGTCGGCCGAAGTTTTTTTGGTCGACGAGCCGCTGTCGGCGCTCGACCCGACCCTCTCCCAAATTACGCTCGCCACGCTCCAGCAAGAGGCCGCGGCGCGCAACGCGACCCTCATTTGCAGCCTGCACCAGGTCGACATCGCGCGCGCCAATTTTGCGCGCATCGTCGGCCTGCGCGACGGCCGCGTGGTGTTCGACGCCGCGCGCGCCGAGGTCAGCGACGCCATGATCGCGGCGCTGTACCAAAACGAGGCCGGGAACGCGGCCGCGCCAATGCCACACGAAACGCCCGAGCGGCTCGCCGTCGGCGCCTGTTTCTGAGCGCATGCCGCAACCGACTTCCACGCCGCAAGATAGGTCCGAGCTTCGGCCCGACCACCGGCCCGACCCCGCCTGGCGCGCACGGGTGGCCTACGCCGTCGTCGGACTGGCGCTGCTCTGGCCCGCGCTCGTGTTCAGCGAGTTCAAGCCGTGGATTTTGTTCGACCTGAGAAGCCTCAAAGCGGCCGGCGGATTTTTGTCCGACTTCCTGACCCCGGCGCACGACCGCGAATTCCTGCTGATGGTGCTGCGCGAGACCTGGCAGACGGTCGCCATCGCCACCGCCGGGCTCACGCTGGCCCTGCTCGGCGCCATTCCCGCGACCCTGATCATCACCGAGCAGCTGTCCATTTCGCGCCTCGGCACCGGGCGCATGCGCCTGCCCGCCAAGCTGCTGCGCCAGGCCGTGCGCTGGCTGCTGGTCCTGCTGCGCAGCGTGCCCGAACTGGTGTGGGCGCTGCTGTTCGTGCGCGTGGTCGGCCTCGGCCCGACCGCCGGCGTGCTGGCCATCGCCCTGACCTACAGCGGCATGCTGGGCAAGGTGTACGCCGAAATCCTCGAGTCGTCCGACGCCCACCCGACCGACGTCCTGCTCGCCAACGGCAGCCCGCGCCTGGCCGCGCTTCTGTATGGCGCGCTGCCGGCGTCGGCCTCGGAGCTGGTCTCGTACACCGTGTACCGCTGGGAGTGCGCGATCCGCGGCTCGGCCATCATGGGCTTCGTCGGCGCCGGCGGGCTTGGCCAGCGCATGGATGAATCGACCCGCATGATGGCCGGCTCCGAAGTGTCGACCATGCTGATCATGTTCGTGCTGCTGGTGGCCGCCGCCGACGCGGTCTCCAAAATGCTGCGCCGGGGGCTTGGATGACGCCCCCCGCGCACGACCCGCAGGGGGCGCAGATGCCGGCGCAGATGCCGGCACCGCCGCCGCGGGCGATCACGCCGCTGCTGGTGCTGGCGGCGCTGGTCGCGCTGGTGGTGGCAAGCTTCGCCGCGCTGCCGCTCAAATGGGGCGCGTTTTTCACGCCCGAGGCGTATGAGACCACCGCCGAATTCCTGGACGGCTTCGCCCCGCCCGAACTTGCGCTGCCGTTCCTGCGCAAATGCCTGGGCGCGAGCATCGAGACTTTGTCGATGTCGGCGCTCGGCACGCTGCTTGCGGTGTTCGGCGGCATTGTGCTCGCGCTGCCTGCGGCCGGCCGTTTCGGCCTGCTGCTGCGCGTGCCATCGCGCGCGCTGCTCAATGTGCTGCGCTCGATCCCCGAGCTGGTCTGGGCCGCGCTGCTGCTGGTGCTGGCCGGCCTCGGACCGTTCGCCGGCACGCTGGCCTTGGCCGCGCACACCAGCGGCGTGCTCGGCCGCCTGTTCGCCGACGCCCTCGAGAACGCCGAGCCGCTGCCCGAAAAAACCCTGCGCACCAACGGCGCCGCGCCGCTGAGCGCCTTCTTCTATGCGACCTTGTCGCAGACGCTGCCGCAGATGCTGTCGTACACCCTGTACCGCTGGGAGAACAATATCCGCGCGGCCGCCGTGCTAGGGGTGGTCGGCGCCGGCGGCCTCGGCCAGATGCTCAAATACCATTTGTCGCTGTTCCAGATGCAAAACGCGGCGACCGTTGTGATCGCAATGTTACTTATGGTTGCCATGGTCGACGCCGTCAGCGTGGCCCTGCGGCGCGCGCTGACGCGCTAGCCCCCTCCCCTTCTACACATCCTATGCTCGAACTGCGAAATCTCACCAAAACTTACAACGGGCGGCCGGTTTTGAACGGCCTGTCGCACCAGTTCAAGGCGGGCGAGTTCGTCGCCATCATGGGCGAATCGGGGGTCGGGAAATCGACCCTGCTCAATCTGATCGCGGGCCTCGACGCGCCCGACGGCGGCCAGATCCTGGTCGATGGAACGCCGATGTCGGCGCTCGACGACGAAGCGGCGACGCGCCTGCGGCGCACCCGCATGGGCTTCATTTTCCAGGCGTTCCACGTGCTGCCGCACCTGACACTGCGCCAGAACATCGCGCTGCCGCTGTTGCTCAACAACACATCCCAGGAGCGCGCCGGCGAGATGCTCGCGGCCATCGGACTGGGCGGGCGCGGCGACGATTTTCCGCGCCAGTTGTCGGGCGGCGAAATGCAGCGCGTGGCGATTGCGCGCGCGCTGGTGCACCGTCCGGCGCTCGTGCTGGCCGACGAACCGACCGGAAACCTCGATCCGGAGACGGCCGACAGCGTCCTTGCGCTGCTGCGCGCCGAGGTCAAGGCCAACGGCGCGTGCGCGATAATGGTCACACATTCTCACGCGGCGGCCGAAAAAGCCGACAAAATCCTCGTTTTAAGCAGTTTGGGACTCACAATTGCGCGCAATGTTAACTAAAAGCTGCACTTTGTCCTCGATTTTTATCAACAATGCTGTGAAAATATTCTTATAGTAGTATTATCAAGTCTTACCCGCTTTGCATAAATTGCTACAACTGGTAGGAAGCGGACAACAGACGGTAACGGTGCCGGCAGACTATTCTCGATCGAGTCTCCCATCGTTTTTCGTCACTCTGGGGAGGAGTATGATGATGAACGTACGGCAGAAGAAACTGGAAATGATCGAGGCGATGAATCGTGCTCGTGCATTGGAGCCGTCGAGCTTCGTGCCGAACAAGTTGCTCGATACCCTGATTGAAAAGATGAGCCTGAAGAACGACGCGGAGCTGTGCCGCGTGTTGGAAGTGCAACCGCCGATCATCAGCAAAATCCGGCACCGCAAACTCGCGGTGGGCGCCACGATCCTGCTGCGCATGCACGAAAAATCAGAAATGCCGATTCGCGAACTCAAAGAGTTGGCCAGCACCTCGATGCACTGATTAAAAAAGGCGCCCCACCGAGGGCGCCTTTATTTTTTCCACTAGTTTGCCTGACGGGCACGCGAACGCGCGCCCGCTCGGCGCCTATTCCGCCTTTGGACGACCAGTTTTGAGCTGTGGCAATTCGGCCAGCACGCTCATGAGGGTCGCGAGGTCAAGCTGCCTGATGAGCGCGACGCCAATGCGCAGCAGTTCGCTTTTCTTGATATCGAATCCCGCCTTGAGGCACTCCTTTTTTACCTGACCGAGCACCGCGTATTCTTGCTCGGGCATGGTAAAGCTGTCGCGCACCAGCTTGGCCTTGCGCGGCTTTTCCTTGGGCGCTTCGGGCGCGGCCTTGTCGACCTTGGCTGGTGCTTTTGGTGCTGGCTTGGCGCTCGCTTTTGACGCCGGCTTTGCTGCCGTTTTTGGTGCCGTTTTTGGTGCGGGCTTGGCTGCGGGCTTGGCTGCGGGCTTGGCTGCGGGCTTTGCTGCTGCGGGCTTTGCTGCTGCGGGCTTTGCTGCTGCGGGCTTTGCTGCGGGCTTTGCCGCTGGCTTTGCTGCGGCGGGCTTTGCCGCTGGCTTTGCTGCGGCGGGCTTTGCCGCTGCCGGCTTGGCCGCGCCTTTTACAGCTGGCTTTGCCGCTGCTTTAACAGCAGGCTTCGGCGCCGATATGGCCGCAGGCTTGCTTGCCGCTTTTGCTGCCGGCTCGCTTACTGATTTGACAGCAGGCTTCGAAGGCGCCTTCGCTGCAGTTTTCGCGGTCGGCTTTTCCACCGATTTAGGCGTTGGCTTATCGGCTTTATCCGCCGGCTTGACGGCCGGCTTTTGCGCCGGCTTTGCCGCCGATTTGTCGGCCGGGCTTGCCGCCACCGACGGTTTGCTCATCGTGGCGGGCGGTGTTGTCGGGGACAGGGCGGGCACTGAATGTCCGTTGGTTTTGGCATTGCCGTTTTTGCTCATTTGATGCTCCGTTGCGTATAGTTTATACAATATATACGATTTACCCTATTTCCGGAAGATGCGCGCGCCGGCCGCGCGAGGTTTTCCAGGCGCGGCATTTCCCAAGTTTGGCGCGTTTGAGCTGCAAGCGGGCAAGATTGAACGCGCAAGTTTGATGTAGATCAGAACCCCAAAACATCGTCATCGCGCTCGCCCGCCCCTTTGAGGCTGTCGCGAAAGAACAGCAGCGCGCTCATTTGGCGTTTAAAACGCATCAGAAAACCGTGTCGCAAAAATATTAAATATCAAAAACCAACATCGTCCTCGCGGAGGCGGGGACCCATAGAGCGCAAACGTTCTATGGGTCCCCGCCTTCGAGGGTGTCGCAAAACTCAAATTGAGCCGCTTGATATAGCAGAAATCGCGAAATG
>JAZKIN010000150.1:0-19826 GCA_040384885.1 Pseudomonadota bacterium
CCGATGAAGCCGTAGTCGGTCAGGATGCGGCGCAGGTCGTTGTGGCCTTCGAACAAGATGCCGTACATGTCGAACGCTTCGCGCTCGTACCAGTTGGCGCCGCGCCACACGCCGACCACCGAGGCGATGATCGGCATCTCGTCGTCGGGCGCGAACACGCGCACGCGCACGCGCCAGTTGTGCACGGTCGAGAGCAAATGCGAGACGGCCGCGAAGCGCAGCCCTTCCCACGTGCCTTCGCCGTAGCTCAGGTAGTCGACGCCGCACAGGTCGATCAATTCGTCGAACTGGAGTTCGGTGTTCTCGCGCAGCGTTGCCATGGCGGCCAGGTAGTCGGCCGCCTTGACCAGCACCGTCACTTCGCCGAGGGCGCTGGTGACGGTGGCGCCTTCGCCGAGCACGCGGCCCAGGGTCGAAGCTAAGTTTTCAATTTTGGTCGTCATAATTAGCGGGCGATGGTGTTGGTGCGCTTGATCTTGTTATGCAGTTGCATAATGCCGTAGAGCAGCGCCTCGGCCGTCGGCGGGCAGCCCGGCACGTACACGTCGACCGGCACGATGCGGTCGCAGCCGCGCACCACGGAATACGAGTAGTGGTAGTAGCCGCCGCCGTTGGCGCAGGAACCCATCGAGATGACCCAGCGCGGCTCCGGCATCTGGTCGTAGACCTTGCGCAGGGCCGGCGCCATCTTGTTGCACAGCGTGCCGGCGACGATCATGACGTCGGACTGGCGCGGCGACGGACGGAACATGAAGCCGAAGCGCTCCAGGTCGTAACGGGCGGCGCCCGCGTGCATCATTTCGACGGCGCAGCAGGCCAGGCCGAACGCCATCGGGTACATCGACCCGGTGCGCGCCCAGTTGATCAGCGAATCCGCCGAGGTGGTGATGAAACCTTCGTTTAACTTGCCTTCAATTGACATGGCTTACTCCCAATCAAGGGCACCTTTCTTCCAGATATACCAAAACCCGACCACGAACTCGGCGATGAAGACCATCATCGTCACGAAACCGGACCAGCCCAGGTCGCGCATGGCGACGCCCCACGGGAAAAAGAATGCCGTTTCCAGATCGAACAAAATAAACAGGATCGCGACCAGATAGTAGCGGACGTCGAATTTCATGCGGGCGTCTTCGAACGCTTCGAAGCCGCACTCATAAGGGGACAGTTTTGCGGAGTCGGGACGGTTGGGCGAGATCAGGTAGCCGAGCACTTGCGGCACGATGCCGACGCCGAGGCCGACGAGAATGAACAACAATACGGGGAAGTAATTTTCGAGGTTCACGATGGATGAGCCTATGTTGAACGATCGGTTAATGAACCACTGCGATCCTTGCAGCGCCCTGTCGCACGATCTGGTTTGATGCTTACCAACAAGATTGCACGACTGATCCGCGTAAAAAAGCCAGCTCAGGCGCAGCCCTTGCTGGCTTCTTTTTATTCTGGTGCCGACGGCGAGACTCGAACTCGCACAACTTTACGTCACCACCCCCTCAAGATGGCGTGTCTACCAATTTCACCACGTCGGCGATGAAGGCGCTATTCTACTACGCCCAACCCGTTCTTTTCAATGCTAACTTGTGCTTTAACAAGGAAAAAACGAGAAACTTTACTTCTTTTTGAATCCGACCCGGTTTCCCGGGCCCTAATGCACCTACGAGCAAGCTTACTGCGGCGTTTTTTCGGCTGGTGCGGGCGCTGCGGCGGCGGGAGCCGGCGCGGCAGCTGCAGGCGCCTCGGTAGCAGGCGCAGCGACAGCCGGAGCGGCCGGTGCGGCCTCGACCGGCGCAGGTGCTGCGACCGGGGCGGCGGCGCCAGGAATCGCGCCAGGGCCGGTGACCGGCGGCGGCGCGATGACCGCGTTCTGCATCACGCTGCCACCCAACGGGGTCTTGACCTTGGTGCCCATGTACGACAAGCCCAGCGTCGAGATGAAGAAGATCGCGGCGGCGATGCCGGTCGACTTCGACATGAAGTTGGACGAACCGCTGGCGCCGAACAGGCTGCCCGAAGCGCCCGAGCCGAAGGCCGCGCCCATGTCAGCGCCCTTGCCGTGCTGGAGCAGCACGAGAGCGATGATCAACAGAGCGGATAATACCTGCACAGCTACAACCAGATTGAACAACGTGTTCATGCTTATTCCATTCCAAGTTTATTAACTAACAAAAATTTTCAATTGGCCGCGTGGATGATGGCAAGGAAATCTGCCGCCTTCAACGCCGCCCCACCGATCAGTCCGCCATCGATATCCGGCTGCGCCATCAATTCTTTCGCGTTGTCGGGCTTCATGCTGCCGCCGTACAAAATCTGCACTGTGTCAGCAGCTACTGCATTCGTTTGCTTCAGTTGCGCGCGCAACTGCGCGTGTACTTCCTGCGCCATTTCAGGCGTTGCCGTCTTGCCGGTGCCGATCGCCCAAACGGGCTCGTAGGCGACGACGATGCGGGCGATGTCAGCCTCGCCGAGCAGCGCGAGCACAGCGTCGAGCTGGGCCGCGACGATCGGCTGGGTCTGCCCCGCCTCGCGCTGCGCCAGCGTCTCGCCGACGCAAACGATCGGCGTGATCCCCGCAGCCAGGGCCGCGACGGCCTTTTTGGCAACCAGTTCGTTGCTCTCTGCATGCATCGCGCGACGTTCGGAATGGCCGACGATCGCATAGCGGCAGCCGAACTCGGCCAACATGGCCGCGCTGACTTCGCCGGTGAAGGCGCCCGACGCAGAGGCCGACACATCCTGCGCGCCCCAGCCGATGGCGCCGCCTGCAAGCGCCGCTTGGCACTGCGCCAGGTAGGGAGCGGGCGCGCACACGGCGCAATCGGCGCCGGAAGTGCCGAGACCGGCGGCGATGCCGGACAACAGGACTTCATTGCCGGCGAGGCTGCCGTTCATTTTCCAATTACCTACGACGAGTTTGCGGCGCATAGTATCCCAGTTCTAATTAACCCGCTATTTTAACGCCCGTTGACGGTCGGGTCAAACAAAGGGCGCGCATTTGTTGCACATATGGCAACGCGATGTCGCAATCAGACGAGCGACAGCATGATCTTGCCCACATGGCTGCTCGATTCCATCAAGCTGTGGGCGGCGCTTGCCTGTTCAAGCGGAAAGGTCTGGAAGATCACGGGCCGGATTTTGCCCTGCTCGATCAACGGCCAGACCCGCTCCTGCAGGCGCCAGGCGATGGCCGCCTTGAACGCGACCGGCCGCGCGCGTAAGGTCGAGCCGCTGATGCTCAGGCGGCGGCGCAACACCTGCCCGAGGTCGATCTCGGCCTTGGCGCCGCCGAGCAGGGCGATCAGCGCGATGCGGCCGTCGTCGGCCAGGCAGTCGATCTCGCGCGGCAGGTAGTTGCCGCCGACCATATCGAGGATGACGTCGACGCCCTTGCCGCCCGTCAGCGCCTTGACCTCGGCGCTGAAGTCCGCGTTGCGGTAATTGATCGCGCGGACCGCCCCGAGCGCCTCGCAGGCGCGGCACTTGTCGTCGCTGCCGGCGGTCGCGTAGACCTGGTGCCCGAGCGCGGTCGCGATCTGGATCGCGGCGACACCGATGCCCGAGCTGCCGCCCTGCACCAACAAGGTCTCGCCGATGGCCAATTGGGCACGGTCGAACACATTGCTCCAGACCGTGAAAAAGGTTTCGGGCAGCGAGGCCGCCTCGAGCGGCGTGAGGCCGGACGGCAGGGGCAGGCATTGCTGCAGCGGCGCCGCGCAATACTCGGCATAGCCGCCGCCCTGCACCAGCGCGCACACCATCTGGCCCATTTGAAACGCACTGCCGGCAAGGTCGCCATCGACGATCTCGCCGGCCACTTCAAGGCCGGGCAGGTCGGACGCACCGGGCGGGACCGGATAGCGGCCCATGCGCTGCAGCACGTCGGGACGGTTGACGCCGGCCGCGTGCACCCGGATCAACACTTCGCCGGCCTTGAGCGTGGGAACGGGACGCTCGCACAGTTGCAAAACCTCGGGCGAACCGGGCTGGGTGATTTCGATCGCGCGCATGGCGTCACTCCGGATTGGCAAAGCGCGATTGTACGGCACGGGCCTGTGGCGCGCGATGACGCAGCCGGTATCGGGGCTTCCTTTAGATGGCAGGCCACACCTTGCCACGTACAACTGCGGGGTTATTCAAAATTGCATGGCAACGGCACCCGTAGAACGGAAATGAATAGCTCGGCTGGACCTCCGCGGCGCCAGCATTCACCTGCGAATTGGTAGGGACAATGACTAAGCGGACAAACATTTGCTCGTGTCCGCTCGTCGGTCCCCGAATCGTCCGCGAGGGCGCAAAAAGGGACCCGCCTTTCCGGGTTCGGGTGTGCTAAAGTCGAATCGCCGATTGACCCTTTATCGGCATTCCCCCTGTGGCGGTGCGGCGGCAAATACATTGAACCTAATGAGGACGGATTTTGGCCACCAGCTTGTTCGAAACAAAAGTCTCAAAATGACCGGCAATTGGGATTTCTACGCAATCAGTGTGGACGACAAGCCGGCATCAATCTTCGTGGATCTTGGCATCGAACTTCGCGCGCCGCTAGACACGTTGCCGTACCTGGCTTATGTCAAGTTGTTCATGAACACGCCGAGATCCGATGGACTCTCGAGCAGCGATGAGTTTGACATCCTCGTCGAAATCGAGGCGGCAATCGAGAAGCAACTCTGTGGGGAGTTTGTGGAATACGTCGGCCGCAACACCTCCGGCGGCTGCCGTGAATTCTACTTTTATGTGGCGTCGCCGGCCGGTTGGGGCGACAAGGTTGCTCAAGTAATTGCACCATTCCTTGGCTACAGGTTCGAGACTGGCTTTCGCGACGATCCCGACTGGTCCTTCTACCAGCATTTTCTCCGTCCAAACCCTATCGAGCGCCAGCGCATCGAGAATAGACGCGTGTGCGAAGCCCTGGAACGCCATGGAGACAAGCTTGTTTCGGCGCGCGAGATTGACCACTGGTGCTACTTTCCAGACGTCGCTTCCGCCGACGCCTTTCTCGCGGATGTTGAGGCACTTGGCTTTCAGCTTCGGCGTAAGGCGCTTTTGGATGACGGCCCCTCACGGCATGGTCTCCAGGTTTTTCGAATAGATGTACCCTCCGAAAGCGAAATCGATGCGGTCACGTTGCCAATCTACGAGGCCGCTCTCCGCCATGGTGGCGAGTATGACGGATGGGAGTGCCGCGTTGAGGCTTGATCACGCGTTCGAGCGACTTCTGCGTGACGTCTGACTGCCATGCTCCCGTTCCTCGGTCCTCGGCCTAGAGGTAAAGCTCTACTCGCTCTGTCGGTTACCGCACCGAGCCGCGGGTGCTTTGGACTTAATCTGATTGCACTGTCAGGCGGCCGCACATTTCGTGACGCACCGTTTGCTAGCACCACCTGGGATAATCGCCATGCAAAACAAAGACACCTACATCGCCAAAATGAAGCTTCAACTCGACGAGCTCGAAGCCAAAATGAACACCCTCGAAACCAAGGCCTCCAACGCCAAAGACGCTGCGCATGAAAAATATCTCGAAGAAATGGCAAAGCTGCGCCAACAGTCGAAAGTGACGAAAGCAAAATTCGACGAACTGGTCGATGCAGGCGAAGACAAGTGGGACAACATGGTCGTCGAAATGGAAAAAGTCCGCGACGCTTTTGTTCACTCCTTTAACTACTTCAAGTCGCAGCTGTAAAACACCAGCTCCGCCCAGTTCATCCTGTTTGAACTGGGCGGCTTTTTTCGCCGACAATCACGAACACACAAGTCGCGCGGCGTCCACGGCACGCTCACCTTCTGAGCCAACGGTCGCAGCCGCGTATCCACCGGCCCTTCCGGCAAGGCCGTCCCGGCTCTCCTTCCCTTCCTTTCAAACCAAAATTTCCTGCGAAACATACGCGATCCGGGTCATTCGACCTTTGATCGTGCACATGCATTGCGCACTCTCGCGGTGCTCAAATGGCTGAGTTACGTCGATGTTTAAGCAAACTCAAGCACATAACCAGGAGAATGTGAAATGGAAAGACGCTCTATTCTCAGGCTTGGCGCGGGCATGGCCCTAGCCAGCGTGCTGGCCGCATGCGGCAGCTCGGATTCGTCCACCCCGGCGGCTCCGGCGGCTGCGCCCGCCCCCTCACCGGCCCCCGAGCAGCCCAAAGCCGTGCTGTTCTGGAACGACACGGCATTGCAGGCGATCCGCGCGACCAAGCCCGGCCCGCCAATGGCCGCGCGCTCGCTCGCAGTCCTGAACACGGCGATGTACGACGCGTGGAGCGCCTACGATCCGCAAGCGATATCGACCCAGCACGGCGCCGCAACCCGACGGCCGGGCGCCGAGCGAACCGCAAGCAACAAGTTTGTCGCGATCAGCCACGCCGCACACGCGGTCCTGCTCGACCAATTTCCCAGTCAGCATGCCTTAATCGACGGGCAGTTGCTCGCGCTGGGCCTCGATGCGACAACAAGCGATGCGGGCCCGGGCTCGGCGCAGTCGGTCGGCGCCGCCGCCGCCGCCGCGTGCATCCGGGCATGCCACGCCGACGGCGCCAACCAGCTTGGCTCGCTGACCGCCTCCGGCGTCGCCTATGCCGACTACACCGCTTACCAGCCGCGCAATCCTGGCATCCCCGTGCTGCGCGCGACCACACGTGACCAGACTTCGTTTCCCGGCCACTGGCAGCCGCTGACCTATCAGGACGCCGCCGGCGTGTCACGCACGCCTGGTTTTCTGGCCGCGTGCTGGCCGCGCGTTAAAACGTTTGCGCTGGCATCGGCGGCGCAGTTTCGGCCCGGACCACCGGCCGCGTTTGGCTCCGGCGAATTCCTAGACCAGGCGCGCCAGTTGCTGACGCTGCAGGCGACCATGGGCGAGACTGAAAAGGCGATCGCCGAGTACTGGTCGGACGGGCCCGGTTCCGAACTGCCGCCGGGACATTGGATATTATTGGCGCGCTTCGTTTCGGTGCGCGATGTCCATGACGACGACACCGACGTGAAATTGCATTTCGCGCTCGCGAACGCCCTGTCCGATGCCGCCATCGCGGC
Organism: Pseudomonadota bacterium; assembly: GCA_040384885.1. Classification (GTDB taxonomy): domain Bacteria; phylum Pseudomonadota; class Gammaproteobacteria; order Burkholderiales; family Burkholderiaceae_D; genus Telluria_A. The sequence goes on from JAZKIN010000150.1 coordinate 7,024, forward strand.
CTGGGATGCAAAGATCTGCTACGACAGCGCGCGGCCGATCAGCGCGATCCGCTATCTGATGAACACTGAGACGGTGCTGTCTTACTCGCCGGCCGGCCCGGCAGCGGGACTCGGCGCTGTCAGCGGCGCGGCCTGGCTGCCTTACCAGCCACTTACGTTTATCACGCCCCCGTTCTCCGAGCACGTGTCGGGCCACAGCTGTTTTAGCGCGTCCGCGGCGGAGGTGCTCAAGCTGTTCACGGGCAGCGACCGGTTCGGGGCGGTTGCAAGCATTGCGCCGCAGTCACTCAAGCTCGATCCCAAGCTGCCCTCGAGCGAGATTGCGCTCACGTGGCCGACGTTCAGCGACGCGGCGGCGCAGTCGGGGCAGTCCCGGATGTACGGCGGCATCCATTTTGAGAACGGCAACACGGCAGGCCTGTCCCTCGGCCGCAAAGTGGGCGCCACCACGTTCGCCAAGGCAAAACACTACTGGACCGGTTCATGAAATACGCCCGGCGCCGCCTTTAACAGGGAGCGGCCAGGGCACCGGTCAAAAAATGGACCTCGGCTCCCGTGTCGTCAGCACCTGGTCGATCAGACCGTATTCCGCCCCCTGCTGGGCCGACATATAGTTGTCGCGGTCCGAATCCTTTTCGATCCGCGCGATCGATTGCCCGGTGCGCTCGGCGTAGATGGTGTTGAGGCGGTGGCGCTGGTAAAGCACTTCGCGCGCCTGGATTTCGATGTCGGCGGCCACGCCCTGTGACCCGCCATGCGGCTGATGGATCATCAGACGGGCATTCGGCAATGCGTAGCGCTTGCCGATCGCGCCCGCCGCCAGCAAGAAGGATCCCATGCTTGCGGCAAAGCCGGTACACAAGGTAGATACGTCTGGCTTGATGAACTGCATCGTGTCGTAGACCGCCATCCCGGCATAGACCGAGCCGCCCGGCGAATTGATGTACAGCGAAATATCCTTATCGGGATTGTCCGATTCCAAAAAGAGAAGTTGAGCGACGATCAGGTTGGCCGATTGCTCAGTGACCTCGCCAACCAAAAAAATGACGCGCTCTTTTAAAAGGCGCGAGTAAATGTCGAAGGCACGCTCGCCACGGCCTGTTTGTTCGATGACTGTGGGCACCAGGCCTAGTGCCATGGGAAAATTCGGTGTCATGATGGTCCTGTCGCGGTAAGGTTTGGTTACGGAGTTGATTTACTGCCCGCTTGACGCGCCAGCCCTACCCCGTGTGACAGCAAAACAAATAAGCAGCCGGCGTGTCACATCCGGGCGCGCCCGAACGTCATGCCCTTCAAGAACCTAACCGGAGACTCCAATGCCACGCACCACAGATTCCGATTGCGCCGTGTTCGAACAGCTGCGCCCGCGCCTCAAAGCGTTGAGCTGCCGGATTGTCGGCAGCGCGGCCGAAGCCGACGACGTCGTGCAGGATTGTTTTCTCAAATGGCAAAATACCGACCAAGGGGCACTCGCGACGCCGGTGGCCTGGCTCACCACTGTCGTGCGGCACCAGTCGATCGACCGCTTGCGCCAACGCGCCCGCGAGGCTGCCGCGGCGCGCACTGCAATGGAAATGGCACCGGAGATTGCACAGGCGCTGCCGGAGGATGGTTTGTTGCGGCACGCCCAATTGGGCGAGGCGCTGGCCCGCCTGCTGGCATGCCTGTCGCCGGCCGAGCGCCTGGCCTTGGTGCTGCACGAAGTCCTTGAATGCGAACACGCCGACATTGCTGCAGTACTCGGCACGACGCCGGTCAATGCGCGACAGCATCTCGCACGTGCGCGACGGCGGCTGCGTGACCACGAGGTCGAAACCCCGGCGGGCGAGAAGATGTGCCGCGAGCTGATACGCCGCTTCCAGGCTGCGATCAACGGCATGGACGTGCCTGCGATGGTTTCGCTGCTCGGTGAGGAGCAGCCAATGTCGGTGCACCAGGCACCGCAGCCGCTTTTCCGCGCTGGGCCTTCGGCCAACGATGCTTCGTATGGTGTGGCATTGGCCGCTTAGCGCAAAGGCCATGGATTGAAGATGCAACTTGCTAGGGGCTAGTTCACCCGGGGATTCCGAACACCCACCACATCTGTGAAAGACGGCGCCCGCTGCACCGTGGTAAAGGGTACGCACAAAGGAAAATCTGGCACTGTGCGCGACGTCCACATGAGTAAATTCGGCGATGTCACGATCACCGTCGTTCAGGAAGATGGCGCGCGCTTCAAAACGCTCGCGCGCAATGTGGCTGTTTGTTAAAAGCGCGGGACACCCTTAACTTTAGCCCTACACAAAACCGAGCTTGCGCGCGCTTGCATTGTAATTGGCCAGGTTTGGCAGCAGCGCCAGCAAATCGGTGTCGGACACGCCGAGCCAGCCGCCCATGGTCGCGGCGAACTGGTCGACCGAGGTGCTCGGCAACAGCCGGCCCTGCCCCACGTCGTCCGGTCCGCCGTTGGCCACGACCGGCGCCGTGCCATAGAAACGCCCGCCATTGACGGCGCCGCCCATCATGAAGTGCATGCTGCCCCAGCCGTGGTCAGAGCCGTTCGCATTGCCGCTGAGGGTGCGTCCGAAATCGGAGGCGGTGAACGCGGTCACGGCGTCGGCCACGCCCAGCTCGACCGTGGCCGCATAAAACGCCGACATGGCCGCGCCCAGCCTGGTCATGAGCACGGGATGGTCGGTCAGCATCGCGTCGTGGTTGTCAAAGCCTCCCAGCGAGACGAAAAACACCTGGCGCTTGAGTCCCAGCGCCGGCCCCGTCGAAATCATGCGCGCGACCATCTTGAGTTGATCGCCGAGGGTATTACCCGTCGGGAAAACCGTCGCCAGCGCCGGCTTCGCGGCGAGCGCGGCCGTGAGCACCTCGTTGGCGTCGATCGAGCGCTTGCTGACGATGTTGTATTCGTTTTCGAACATGTGGCTGCGCGGCTCGCTGATCAGCTTGCGCAACGCGGCCGTGCATGCTGCCGACCCGAACAAGGGGCTTTTGAGCCCGGCCAGCGGCACCGATCCGCTGCTCGAGACCTGGTATTGCACCGCCGTTTTGCCGGACAGGAAGACCGCGTTGCCCGAGACGTTCACGCACGAAAAAGTCGCGTTCGTGTTACCCGCCTGGAACAGGTCGCCCATGCGCCCGCCCCAGCCCGAGGTCGCGCCTTCGGGCGAGGACGACTGCCAGACCGATTGCTGGTCGTTATGGGAAAACAGCTTTGGCGGCAGCTTGACCGATTTGTTGGTGTATTGCAGCTTGGTGGTCGGCTGCACCAGCGTGCCGACATTGAGCATGACCCCGAGCTTGCCCGCGTTGAACAGTGGCAGCAGGGGTGCCAGGTTCGGCGCGAGCGCGTACTGGTGGGCGAAACCGCCCGCGTCGAGCGGGGTGACCGTTGGCACCAGCGCGGTCGCGGCCAGGCTGTCGCGGCTGTGCGCGAACGAGGGCCGGAAATTGGCGTACAGCGCGTGGTTGCTGGTGTCGTAGGGCACCACCGTGTTCGCGTAGTCGTTGCCTCCATATAAAAATATGCAGACGAGCGCCTTGTAATCGGTCGCATTGGCCGCGCTCGCCTCGGCCATCGCGGCCATGTTCAGCGCCCACGGCGCGGCCACGCCCGCGAGCGACAGGGTCGACGCGCGTTGCAAAAAGGCGCGCCGGGATGCATTCATGCCGTCTTTGTTTTGCATATGGCCTCCTATTTCTGGACGATGAATTCGGGCGCGGCCAGCACCATGACCAAGGCCGCGTGAATCCGGTTGAGGCGGAACGCGTCCGTTCCAATGGGCATGGTGTCGAGCGCGGCGGCAAGCTGGGCCACCGTCGAGGCCGACAAGCCGCCCGCCACGAGCACAAGGTTGATCTCGGCGAGCAAGCTTTGGGCGTTGTCGGCCAAGGGCAGCAGGCTCGCGTAATCGGCTTTGACGTCGCCGATGCCTTTGCTGACCACGGTCTGCATGAAGTTGATATAGCCCACCACGGTCGATTCGTTGGTGATCTGGAATTCCGGCGCGACCATGCCGGCATTGCCGATCGCGCTGTTGGGCGGCACGTAACCGGGCCTGAAGAAATTGAACACCGTGGCCGAGCGCAAGGGGCTCTGCCCGAGCCGGGTGCCCGGATCCGAAGTGTTGCCGACGGCCCAGGCGTCGCTGGCGGAACCGGCATTGAACGCGCGCGCCCATCCGGTCAGGCGCAGGATCGGTTCGCGCAGCTTGCCAAACGATGGGTTGGCGAGGCCCGCGGGGTTGCGCGCCTCGTCGTCGAGCAAAATTGCCTTGACGACCGCCTTGAGGTTGCCCTTGGCGCCGCTGCCGTCGTTGTTGAACACGGCGCTGATGCGCGCGATGTAGGCCGCGCTCGGGTTGCTGCAGACCAGGCGCTGGATCAGCTGGCGCCCGATGAACGGCGCCACGTTCGCATGCGCGTAGATGGTGTCGAGCGCCTGCGTGAGGCTGTTGATGCCGTCGGTCCCGGCCGCGATCGTGGTTCCCAGAAACGACTTGCTGCCGCTTTCGTGCCGGCTTGCGGTCTGCGCCAGCGGGCGGCGCTTGAAGTCGGGCGTGTTGGTGTCGCCGCCGGCGAGGTCGTAGTTCCAGCCCGTGAACACGCGCGCGAGGCCGGTGATGTCGTCGAGCGTGTAGGTTTCTTGCGGCAATCCGGCAGCCAGTTTGGGCGAGCCGTCGGGGTTGAGCTGGAGCAGCCCGATCGTAAACAGCTGCATGACTTCGCGCGCATAGTTCTCGTCGGGCATGGCACCGGTGGCGGCATTGAACTTGACGTTGTTGCGGTAGGTGAGGAACTCGGCCATCGGCGCGCTCAGCGACACCTGCTGGAGCAAGGTGCGGTAGTTGCCGAACGCGTTCGCCTCAAGCAGGTCGAGGAAGGCGGCCGCCGAAAACGTGCGCCATCCGCCGCCCACGAAGCCGGTCAAGCCCGTGACCACGATTTCCGACAGGGCAAGGGTGACGCGCTGGCGCAGCGTGTCCGGGCCCGACAGCAGCTTGCGCCATTGGCAGGCATCGGCGCCCGCCTCACCGTTCTTGTTGGCCTCGACCGCGTAGCCGCCGCCGACCAGCCAGTCCCAGCGCGTGGTGGTCGGCGCGAGCGCGAATTGCTCGTCGAGCCAGCCGGCGTAGCCGACGGCCTGCACCCGCGCGATCTGCTCGCGCGTGGCGCCCATCGACGCTTGCGCCAGGAAACGCGAGGCTTCGGTCGCGGTCGGCATGACGGGTGCCGGTGGCGGAACGGGCGCTGGCGCAGCGGGTGCCGCCGCGCCGCCGCCACCGCCGCCTCCGCAGGCGCTCAGCAGCGCAGCCGCGGCCAGGCCGGGGGCGGGAACGGCAACGGCAGTTCCTTGGATGTCGGAGGTCTCTGCCAGGCCTGGGCCTGCGTCTTGGAGGAGCGTGTTGCCAGAATCTGCCATGATGATCACCGGTAGCTAGTGTCCGATGATGGTAGATGATTATTGGCAACTAACCTACTTGCAAATTGTAAATATTTTCAGGCCCCGGCAGCGCCGACTTACGCCGCCTTGAGCAGCTTCGCATACACGGCCAGGTCCGCCGCGGAAAAACAGCAAAACACCACCTCCTCGATTTCGCTGCCGGTCAGTATCTCGCGCACCGTCGCCAAGGCGACCGTGGCCGCCTGCTCGATCGGATAGCCGTAAATGCCGGTGCTAATACTGGGAAACGCGATCGAGCGTATGCCATTGGCCGCGGCGATCTCGAGCGAGCGCCGATAGCACGAGGCCAGCAGCGCAGGCTCGCCGTGTTCGCCGCCGCGCCAGACCGGCCCGACCGTGTGGATGATGGACCTGGCCGGCAGCCGATAGCCCTTGGTGAGCTTGGCCTCGCCCGTCTTGCAGCCGCCCAGCAAGCGGCACTCGTGGACCAGCTCGGGGCCGGCCGCGCGGTGGATCGCGCCGTCGACACCTCCACCGCCAAGCAGCGAGGAATTGGCCGCGTTGACGACCGCGTCGACCGCCAGTCTGGTGATGTCGCCTTGAACTGCCGTAAGTGTCGTCATATCGGGTCGCCATTCATTTGCTGCGCAATAGCTAATGATAGTTTATTCTCAACTTCTTTCCGAAAACGAATTTATAACGCGCATGGAAATAGTCTTCGAATTGGCGATCTGGCTGCTGCAATTTCTCGCCGAACTGCTGCTCAATATCGTCGCCGAGGCACTCGTCGAGCTTGGATTGCGGTCGGCCAGGGAGCCGTTCCGGCGGCCCCAGCCGAACCCGTGGCTTGCCGCCATCGGTTATTGCATCCTGGGAGCCGCGGCAGGCGCGCTGAGCCTGTGGTTGTTTCCAATACCGTTCATCGGCTCGCAGGCCGGCCGCATCGCCAACCTGATCGCCACGCCGTTGGCGGCGGGCGCGGTCATGGCCGCGATGGGCGCGTGGCGGCGCCGGCGCGGCGAGGAGCTGCTGCGGATCGACCGTTTCGCCTACGGCTTTTTGTTCGCCCTGAGCATGACCGTGGTGCGATTCGTGTACACGCACGGCTGATATTACGCCGGGTCGCCGCCGGTGACCGATTTGGTCGGCAAGGGCGAACCGGGTTTCCACGCGCGCGACATGGACTGTGCCTCGTCGATCTGTTCCTGCGTCATGCGGCGCGTGATCGCGCTGCGCTGCTCGGCGGCATGCTTGTTGCCATTCGCGGCCGACAAGTTGTACAACATGTAGGCGATGACGACGTCGTGCCGCACGCCAGGAATGCGGTAGCAGTACATGAGCCCGAGCGTATGCTGGGCGTCGGCGTGGCCCTGCTCGGCCGCTTTGCGGAACCACATGAGCGCCTGCAACTGGTCTTTGGGCACCGCGTTGCCGGTGTAAAACATGGCGCCGACCACGTACTGGGCGTCGGCCTTTCCCTGCTGGGCGGCCTTGCGGTGCCATTGCAGCGCCAGCTTGTAGTCGCGCTCTACGCCGCGCCCCATGTAATGCATCAGGCCGAGCAGATGCTGTGCATCAGCATGCCCGGCCTTGGCCAGCGGTGCGACCTCTTTCAAGGCCAGCACATAATTTTTGGCGTTGTAGGCGTTCGCGCCTTCGACGAATCCCGCCGTCGCGCCCAACGGCAGACTGCAGGCGCACGCCAGCGAGATGGCAAAAAGGTGTTTTTTCATAAGTTTTGTGCCCGAATGGGATCTGCGCCCCGGTTCCCTTGATTACTTCCAGCTCACCTTGCCGAGTCCGTCGACGCTCACGTCGCGCTTGCCCGGCTTGCCGTACACCGTCACCGAACCCATGCCGCTCAGGTTCAGCTTGGCGCTCTCCCTTGCCGTCACGGTCGCGCCGCCGACGCCCCCGAGATCGAGATCGACGCTGTCGGCATCGAGCTTTTTGGCATCGAGTCCGCCCAGGCCGCTCACATTGGCCTTGAGCCACTTGCTGCGCCCGGACAGCGTGACGAAGCCGGCGCCTTGCAAATTAAGGTCGACGCCTTCGTTGTTGCCCTCCACATTCAGGCTGCCGAGGCCGCCCAGCGTGACATCGACGAGGCGGTACTGGCAGTTGACCTTCATGCCGCCGGCGCCGTCGAGCATGAGCGAGAGCCGCTCGCCCGCAAAGCCCGAGACGTCGGTCCAACCGAGGCTCTCGGAGCTCACTTCGCGCAGCGCGGGAATGGTCAGCTCGGCGCGGATGCCGATGTGGCTGTTGCGGCCGACGCGGATGCCGTTGTTGTCGGTCATGTTGATGACGAGGGTGTCGCCTTTTTGCACGGTGGTCGTGTTGGCAACCCAGCGCTTGTCGCCGTTGAGCACTAGCGTGGCGACCGCGCCCTGCCTGACCTTGAGATTGATGACGCCGTCGAGCTTGACGCGCACGACGCGCGCATCGACGACGCGCGTTTCGCTGACCACCTCCTCGGGGGCGGCGAGCACCGGGGCGCTCGCAAACAGGGTGCACATGGCCGCAGTCGCGAGGCCCAGCTTGATGGTGTGGTTCATGTCAATCTCCGAAATATTCTTCTTTTTTATGTACCCTGCGACTGCCAATACACTACCAGCAACGCGCCGCGTGTTCCAGTGGGCCGTTCCTATTTGGCCACAGCGGACGCGGCCGGGGCGAGGCGCTTGGCGCTGATCGTGACAACTTGCATCTTGCCTTCGAAGACAGGGGCGGCGGCCGCCTTGGCCGGACGCGCCTGCGGGGCGGCATCGGCCAGGCTGCTCGCGCCGATCAGGGCGAGGGCGGCGATGAAGATGACTTCCATGTTTTTAGCGATGTTCATTTGCGGCTCCTGAGAATCGTTTGCGGTATGTAATCACTATATCGATGCCCCCCGCGCCGCTCCACCGGAATGCGATGAACTGCAATTTGCGCCACCCGGTCGACCGAAACGCGCGACAAGCCGGGGAATGACATGCATCTCGCCATCGCATCGCTGCGGCACTACCTGTTTGACGCCACCGCCATGGGCGCGGATACTGTGGCTCGTCAAGCGCGCACGCCATTCCGAGGAAAACGCCGTCATGCAGCCAACAGCCCCATCCCAGTACGACGCCATCGTGGCCGGCAGCGGCCCCGGCGGCGCCAGCGTGGCGCGCGAGCTGGCGCGGCGTGGCCTGCGCGTGCTCGTGCTCGAGCAGGGCAGCGCGGCGCCGATCACCGGCACCGTCGGGCAGATGGCGCGCTTCGCGGCCGTGCCCGGCAAGGGCGCGTTTGTGCACCGCGACGCCTCGCTGCTGGTGCAAGGCATCAATGCGGGCGGCAGCTCGACGGTCAACTTCGCGACCGCGGCCGACCCGCCGCTGGCCATGTTCGCCGGCTATGGCGTGGTGCTCGACGAGGCGCTGGCCGCGCTGCGCGCCGAATTGCCGATCGGCCCCCTGCCCGACAGCCTGGTCGGTCCGGCCGCGACGCGCATGATGGAAGGCGCGCTCGCGCTGGGCCTTGCGTGGGGCAAGCTCGACAAGATGATCCGGCCGCAAACCTGCCGCAGCGGCTGCTGGCGCTGCGCCTACGGCTGCCCGTTCGGGGCCAAGTGGAGCGCGCGCGATTTCCTCGACGAGGCCGTCGGGCTCGGGGCACGCCTGCTCGACCAGGCGAAGGTCGAGCGCGTGATCGTCGAGGACGGCAAGGCCGTCGGCGTCGAGTACGTGCGCGGCGGCGTGCGCGAGCGGGTGCTGGCGCGCATCGTCGTGCTCGCCGGGGGCGGGGTCGGCAGCCCGCGCTTGTTGCATGCGTCGGGACTGTGGCCGCGCACCAGCACCTTTTTCTCCGACCCGGTCGTCGCCGTGATGGGCAGCGTGGACGGGCTCGACGGCGGGGCGGAAGTGCCGATGGCGGCCGGCCTGCGCCTCGACGCCGACGGCATCACGCTGGCCGACATGACCCTGCCCAAGCCGATGTACCAGGGCTTCACGGCCCAGGTCGGCCGCTTCGACCGCCTGCTCGCGCACCGCGGCACGCTGAGCCTGATGGTCAAGATCAGGGACGAGATCGGCGGCAGCATCGGCCCGCGCTGGGTCGACAAGACACTGCGGCAGTCGGACCGCAGCAAGCTCGACACCGGGGTCGCCATGGCGCGCGAGATCCTGGCGGCGGCCGGCGCCAGGCATGTGTTCAAGAGCTGGCATTTTGCCGCGCACCCGGGCGGCAGCGTGCGCATCGGGGACGGCGTCGACAGCGACTTGCAAACGTCGACGGCCAACTTGTATGTCTGCGACGCGTCCGTGATTCCGCAAGCGTGGGGCTTGCCGCCGACCTTGACCCTGTTATGCCTGGGCAAGCGGCTCGGCACCCACCTGGCCCGATGAGCGCCGCTGTGCGCATGCTGCTCGGCGCCGCACTGCTGGCCATCGGCGGCGGCGCCCGCGCGCAGTTGCCCGGCGGCTGCGGCTTCGATGTGGCGACGCTGACGTACGCGGGCACGCCGCGCGAGCAGGCCGCGTGTCTGCTGCGTCCGGTTGCCAGATGGGGCGAGGTGGCGTCGCGCCCTGCCCGCCTCCCGGCCGCGCTGGCGGCGATCGTCGGCGAGCCCATGGACGAGGGCCATGCGCTGGGGCAGTATCTGGCGGCGCGCCGGGTCGACGAGGCCGACATCGGCGGCGCGCTCGCGGGCAAGCTCTCGCAGGCGAACGATGGCGACGCGGCGGCGACGACGGCGCGCTACTTTGTGATCCACGACACCAGTTGGCCCGATCTGGGCAACGCGAGGCGTTTTCCTGCGAATAAATCGGCGGCCTTGAATCAGCTCGGCAATTACGCGGGACCGGATGCGGTGGCGCATGTGTTCGTCAACCGCAGGGGCGAGACCCTGCTTGGGCATGATTTCGGTGTGCCATGGCGCGCGACCAAGTTCGAAAATGACCTGCTGGGGCTGGCTGGTAAGGGTTTGTACCTGCACGTGGAGCTGGTGCAGCCGCGCCGGCGCGACCGCTCGCGCAAGGGGAAGAACGATGCGCTCGCGCCCTCGCCCGGGTTCACAGCTGCGCAGTATGACAAGCTTGCTTTATTGTACGCGGCGGCCAGCGCGCGCGGGGGGATGTGGCTGGTGCCGGCGTTTCATGCGACGGTGGATGAGGGAATTCCGGAGGCGCACGACGATCCGCAAAATTTTGAGCTGAGAAAATTTGCGGAGGCGGTGGGCAGTTTGCGCAAGACGTTGCGCAAGCGAGAGTCTAAAGATTAAACGTTGGCTAACGGGTATCGAGACGCCTCAAAAATCGTGCAGCAAGCAAACAAAATACCCAAACCAACATCGTCCTCGCGCAGGCGGGGACCCATAGAACGTTAGCACTTAGCAACTGTTCTATGGGTCCCCGCCTCCGCGAGGACGATGTGGTGGTTTTCGGACTACATATTTCTGTCGGTGCCAGCGAAGTTTAGTGCGCGAGCGCGCCGTGCAAGGCCTTGTGCACCAGCTCATCCATCTGCCCGGTAATGCTGGTCATATTGCTCGCCTCGGCCGCAAACTGTTTGCCCTCGAGACCCGCGCGCGCGGCCACGATCTGCGCGCTCAGCGCAGCCACGCGCGCCTGCTTGCTGACGACCTTGATCTCGGCCATCATCGTCTGGAGTTCCTTGCGCTGCGCCTGCGCATGGCGCTTCGATTGTTCCTCGTACATCAGGGTCAGGCCGTTGAGAATGCTGAGCAAAGGCGTCGAGATGCGCAGCAATTCCTCGAGCAGCCCCGGGGCGCCATGGGTGTTGTCGCTGATGGCGTCGAGTGTGCTCTCGGCATGCCGGATGAAAATGCGGATCGCCTTGTCGCCCTGCAGGGTGCCGAAGTAAGCCTCGCGCAACTGCTCGCAAAACACGCCCGGGAACACGCCCTTGCCCTCGACCAGCGTGACATGCGCGTCGCGCAGCATGCCCAGGGTTTCGCGCGCGGTCGCGATCGCGCCGTCGTGGCCCATCGAGGCGAGCACCGCGTACAGCACGACCCGTTGCGAGGTGAAGCGGCGGCGGCCGGACAAATTGATGAGTGCGCCGATGACGTCGCCCGAAAGCGTCGTCAGGGTCGGTGGGGTGGCGCTGGTCTGCGTCAATTTTTCTGCGTGTTCGATCATGTCGATTTCCTTCCAGGGTGGTGACCAATGCCGGATCGCGGCAGGTATTGCCACAACCAATTGCATGAATCGTGCCAGACCTTCCCCCGGGCCACCTGCCGGGACGCTCACCAACTTGGCGCGAAAACCCGTCGTTCAGCACCAAATTCACCCGGACCTCGTGGTCCAAATTGATGCAGCGACGTAAAAAAACCGCCAGGCTTGCGCGCCGGCGGTTTTTTGTTCAGCCGAAGCCGGGTTTGCTTACAGCGGTGCTGCCGCTTCGGCGCCTTCGGCGGCCTTCATCGACAGCTTCAGGCGGCCGCGATCGTCGGTCTCGAGGACCTTGACGCGCACTGCCTGGCCTTCTTTGAGGTAGTCGGCAACAGCTGCGACGCGCTCGTTGGCGATCTGCGAGATGTGCAGCAAGCCGTCTTTGCCTGGCATCACTTGCACGATCGCGCCGAAGTCGAGCAGCTTGAGCACGACGCCGTCGTAGGTCTTGCCCACTTCGACCGATGCGGTCAGCTCTTCGATGCGGCGCTTGGCTTCCTGGCCGGCAGCAGCGTCGACGGAAGCGATGGTGACCACGCCTTCGTCGCTGATGTCGATCTGGGTGCCGGTCTCTTCGGTCAGCGCGCGGATGACTGCGCCGCCCTTGCCGATGACGTCACGGATCTTCTCCGGGTTGATCTTGATCGTGATCAGGCGCGGTGCGAAGTCCGACAGTTCGGTCTTCACGTGCGGCATCGCCTTTTGCATTTCGCCCAGGATATGGTCGCGGCCTTCTTTGGCTTGCGCCAGCGCCACTTGCATGATCTCCTTGGTGATGCCCATGATCTTGATGTCCATCTGCAAGGCGGTGATACCGGCTGCGGTACCGGCTACCTTGAAGTCCATGTCGCCGAGGTGGTCTTCGTCGCCGAGGATGTCGGACAGGACCGCGAACTTGCCGCCTTCCTTGATCAGGCCCATCGCGATGCCGGCAACGTGTGCCTTCATCGGCACGCCGGCGTCCATCAGCGCGAGGCAGCCGCCGCACACCGAAGCCATCGACGAGGAACCGTTCGACTCGGTGATTTCGGACACCAGGCGCACCGAGTAGCTGAAGTCTTCCGGTGCCGGCAGCGCGGCGAGCAGCGCGCGCTTGGCCAGACGGCCGTGGCCGATTTCGCGGCGCTTAGGCGTGCCCACGCGGCCGGTTTCGCCGGTCGCGAACGGAGGCATGTTGTAATGCAGCATGAACGAATCGGTGTACTCGCCCATCAGCGCGTCGATCTTCTGGCTGTCGCGGGCGGTGCCGA
>JAZKIN010000151.1:0-23726 GCA_040384885.1 Pseudomonadota bacterium
ACGTTGTACTGCTTGAGCACGCCGTTGTTGTGCAGGTCGAGCGCGCAGTTGAGCGCGGTCTGGCCGCCCATGGTCGGCAGGATCGCGTCGGGACGCTCCTTGGCGATGATGCGCTCGACGACCTTCCAGGTGATCGGCTCGATGTAGGTCACGTCCGCCATCTCGGGGTCGGTCATGATGGTCGCCGGATTGCTGTTGACGAGGATGACCTTGTAGCCCTCCTCGCGCAGCGCCTTGCACGCCTGGGCGCCGGAATAGTCGAACTCGCAGGCCTGGCCGATGATGATCGGACCCGCGCCAATGATCAGAATACTTTTAATGTCACTACGTTTTGGCATTTAATTTTTCTCCGCGGCTTGCATCAGGCTGATGAAGCGGTCAAACAGGTAGGCCACGTCGTTCGGGCCCGGGGAAGCTTCAGGGTGGCCCTGGAAGCAGAACGCCGGCTTGTCGGTGCGGGCGAAGCCCTGCAGCGAGCCGTCGAACAGCGACACGTGGGTCACGCGGCAGTTGGCCGGCAGCGTGGCCGCATCGACCGCGAAACCGTGGTTCTGCGAGGTGATCATGACCTTGTTGCTGTCGAGGTCCTGCACCGGGTGGTTGGCGCCGTGGTGGCCGAACTTCATCTTGAGCGTCTTGGCGCCCGAGGCGAGCGCCATGATCTGGTGCCCGAGGCAGATGCCGAAGGTGGGGATGCCGCGCTCGACGAGCTCCTTGGTGGCCGCGATCGCGTAGTCGCACGGTTGCGGGTCGCCCGGGCCGTTGGCCAAAAAGATGCCGTCCGGGTTCAGCGCGAGCGCGTCGGCGGCCGTCGATTGCGCCGGCAGCACGGTGACCTTGCAGCCGCGCTGGGTCAGCATGCGCAAGATGTTGCGCTTGACGCCGTAGTCGAACGCGACCACGTGGAATGTAGGCTCGGCGAGCTTGCCGTAGCCTTGGCCGAGGACCCATTCGGTCTCGGTGAATTCGTAGGCGGCCTTGGTCGAGACGACTTTGGCCAGGTCCATGCCCGACAGGCCCGGGAACGAGCGCGCCAGTTCGAGCGCCTGCGACACGATCGGCTCCTTGCCGAGGTTGCCGACGAGGATGGCGCCGCTCTGCGCGCCTTTTTCGCGCAACAGGCGGGTCAGCTTGCGCGTGTCGATGCCGGCGATGGCGACGATGTTTTCGCTCTTGAGGTAATCCGAGAGCGACTGGGTGGAACGGAAATTGGAGGCCAGCAGCGGCAGGTCGCGGATGATCAGGCCGGCGGCGCAGATCTTGCCCGACTCGACGTCTTCCGGATTGACACCGGTGTTGCCGATGTGCGGATAGGTCAGTGTCACGATCTGGCGCGTGTAGCTCGGATCGGTGAGGATTTCCTGATAGCCCGTCATGGACGTGTTGAACACGACCTCGCCGGTGGTATGGCCGGCGGCGCCAATGGAAAAGCCTTTAAAGACGGTACCATCGGCGAGGACGAGGATGGCTGGAACGGCTGGGCCAGAAAAAAATGGCGGCAAGGGCAACTCCTGATAAAGTTACCGTAGCAGCGCCACGTCAGACCGACATGCACCCGCACCGAGCCGTTTGCGCTCTGTTGGGGATGTCATTTTGAATGAGGGATGGGTGGGTTGTCGCTACGGTATAGTGTGAATGGCTAAACCTCCGAATTATAGCGCAAACGGGGGCATCCGGCAATCGCCGGCCGGCACATTTTTAGACCACACCTCAGGTATCGCGGCGCGCCCGAGCGCCACTGGCGCGCCGCCGCCCTCTTACAAACCGAGCGCCGCGATTCCCGCCCTGGCGATTTGCGCATCATCGGAAGACTTCACACCCGAGACGCCGACGGCGCCGATCACATGGCCTTCGCAGACGATCGGCACGCCGCCTTCGAGCATGCCGCCGACGGGCGCACTCAGGAAAGCGGTGCGGCCGTTGTTGATGATTTCCTCGTAGACCTTGGTCTCCTTGCGCCCGATGGCCGAGGTATTGGCCTTGGCAGTGGCGACCTGCGCCGACATGGGCGAGGCGCCGTCGAGGCGCTGGAGCATCAGCAGATGGCCGCCGTCATCGACGATCGCGATCGACACGGCCCAATTATTGGCAGCAGCCTCGGCTTCTGCGGCAGCGCCGATTTTCTTGACATCGGCGAGGGTCAGGCTGGGCTTGCTTTGCATGGATATATTCCTTGGATAAATTAGTGGGCGATTGTACGCCGCCCGGCCCGCCAAAAGATATGGCTGCCAATATAACTGCTATGCAACTTCGCGCGACCGAAAACGGCAAGCAGCAAGCGACGCGCACCCACTGCCATTTTGATGTGGCATACGGGCACAATTTTGCAACCAGGGGGGGGGCGAAGCAGGGAATTGGCGTGGTGTACCACGCCCCTGCGCAGCGGGCTCGCCTTGCAAGGCGAGCTTCCTTTCTGCCCCCAGCGAAGGAATTAATCTCGTACTTGAAGGTAAATCGGCCGCCAGCCCGTTGGCGCCACGTTATCACGTTGGCGTTGGAAAACTAGTTTCGTAACCGGGGTCAGACCCGGGTCAGACCCCAGTTTTAAAACCCTGTTGCGGGCTGCTTGCGAAGCGCGCTGGTCGCTTACGGCTGCTGCTTCGCCTTCAGGCGCGCCTTGATCTGCGGCATCATCGCGGCCGCGGCGCGCTCGCCCGCCAGGATCGCGAGGTTGCGGCCGTTGAAGTCGCCGCCCTTCATGTGCGGCAGGCTCGGCTGGATCACGACGTCGGCGTCGCGCAGCTCGTGCTGGTTCAGGCTCTGCCCCATGATGGCGAAGGTTTGCATGATGACCTCCATCGAACTGACCGCCGCCTGCGCATCGGTTTGCGTCGAAATGTTGACCGCGATGATGAACTCGGCCCCCATCTCGCGCGCGAAGCGCACCGGCACCGGCGCCACCAGGCCGCCGTCCACATACGAGTTGGCACCGATCTTGACCGGCTGGAACACGCCCGGCACCGACGACGACGCGCGCACGGCCTGCCCTGTATTGCCGCGCTGGAACAGGATCGGCTTGCCAGAGTTGAGGTCGGTCGCGACCACACCAAAGTTAATCTTGAGTTTTTCGATCGGCAGGTTGCGCACCGCCTTGTTAACATAGTTCTGCAAGGCTTCGCCCTTGAGCACGCCCGAGGTCTTGCCGAACAGCGGCATCGCCCAGTCCGAAATACTCGCCTCGTCCATCTCCATCGCGGTTTTCTGCAGCGCGAAGCCGTCGTTGCCGGCCGCGTACAGCGCGCCGACCACGCTGCCGGCACTGGTGCCGACCACGATCTCCGGATAAATCCCCTGCGCCTCGAGCGCCTTGATCACGCCGATATGGGCGAAACCGCGCGCCGCCCCGCCGCCCAGGGCCAGGCCGATCTTGATCTTGCGCGGCGCGGCAGGCAGCGCGACGGCCGGCTTGAGCGGCTCCTGCACGGGCGGCGGCGAGCCGCAAGCGGACATCAACAGGGCTAGGGCGATCAGGGTCAGGCGTTTCGGGTGCATAGATGTCAAGGTGAAATAGGCGAACGCGATTGTACCCACGTATTGCCGCGCGAGGGCAAAAAGCCGGGGCGCGCTCGGATTCGACAGATTATGGAAATAAAACTACACGACGAAAGCCTTAAACGATTGACAATGGCCTCAGGTCGTAGCAGCATGGTCGTGTTGCAAAAAGCCGTGAGACAGCAAAATGCAGCAAAATGGTAGCAATGTTACGTTTATTTTCCACAAACCAAGATTGGAGTTGAACCGCCCAACTTTCCCTGCTTCAGCATTAACCATGAGTAAACATATAAAAAAACCATCGGAGACAAAATGCAAGCAACAAACAACAATTCGCCGCGCACCGCGCGGCGCGCGATCGGCGCCCTGCTCGCGGCCGCGTTCGCGCTGTCGGCAACATCGGCCACGGCCCAGACCAACGGCACCATGCTCCAGTATTTTGACTGGGACTCGAACGGCGACGGCCAGCACTGGAACCGCGTCAAGAACAGCTCGGCGAGCTGGGCCACCAAGGGCGTCACCGCGTTCTGGCTGCCGCCCGCCTACAAGGGCGGCGCGGGCGCGAGCGACGTCGGCTACGGCGTCTACGACATCTGGGACCTCGGCGAATTCAACCAGAAGGGCAGCGTGCGCACGCGCTGGGGCACCAAGGCCGAGTACATCGCCGCGATCGACGCCGCCCACGCGGCCGGGATCCAGGTCTACGCCGACATCGTGCTCAACCACAAGACCAGCGCCGACCTGACCGAATGGACCACCGGCGTGCGGGTCGACCAGAACAACCGCAACATCGAATACGGCGGCGACGTCAGCCTGCAGACCTGGACCAACTTCACCTTCCCGGGCCGGCTGCAGGCCGACGGCACGCTCAAATACAATAACTTCAAGTGGAACTGGTACCACTTCGACGGCGTCGACTACGCGCAGAACCTCGGCGCCGACGGCTGCAGCGGCTGCCGCATCTACAAGTTCCGCGGCACCGGCAAGGCCTGGGACCCCGAGGTCAGCACCGAGAAGGGCAACTACGACTACCTGATGGGGGCCGACCTCGACTTCCAGCATCCCGACGTGCGCAGCCACCTCAAGACCTGGGGCACGTGGTACACCAACACGGCCAAGCTCGACGGCTTCCGGATCGACGCCACCAAGCACATCTCGAGCAGCTTCTTTAACGAGTGGCTGTACCACGTGCGCCAGAGCACCGGCAAGACCAACGCCTTCGCGGTCAGCGAATACTGGTCCTCGAACATCACCGAGCTCAACAACTACGTGAACAGCGTGAATGGCACGGCCAACGACAAGATGTCGGTGTTCGACGTGCCGCTGCATGCGCGCTTCCAGAACGCAGCCGACGCCAACGGCGGCTTCGACATGGGTTCGCTGTTCAACAGCACACTGGTGGCGGCGCAACCGTCGCGCGCGGTCACCTTCGTCGACAACCACGACACGCTCGAGGGCCGCGCCCTGTACTCGAAGGTGCAGGACTGGTTCAAGCCGCTCGCGTACGCGTCGATCCTGTTGCGCCAGGGCGGCTACCCGGCCGTGTTCCTCGGCGACTACGAAGGCGTGCCGGGCAAGGTCGCCAACCACAGCTGGGTGATCGACAAGATGCTCACTGGCCGCAAGTTCCACGCCTACGGCGTGCAGAACAACTACTTCGACAACAGCGACGTCGTCGGCTGGACCCAGGAGGGCAACGCCGCGCACTGGTACGGCATGGCCGTGCTGCTCAACGACAACCGCAACAGCGCCGGCTCGAAGTGGATGAAAGTGGGCGCTTCGCACGCGAACCAATGCTTCACCGACGTGACCGGCGCCTCGGCGGCGACCGTGTGCGCGGATGCGAATGGCTGGGGCAATTTCCAGGTGCCGGCCGGTAAGGTGACGGTGTGGGTGCGGGTTGGCAAGTTCGGCCGGAACTCGGGCTAAGCTGTCCCTGTGGCGAACGGAAGGGGCCGCAATCGCGGCCCCTTCCCTTTTTGGGCGGCCCGCGAGGCATAAAAATCGAGGATCACTTCCTCGAAATTGCCGATCAATCCACTGGCCAGCAGTTTCGCGTACCAGTTGAAACCTGTGCTGAGCCGATAGTGCATGCGCAGCGTGAGCGCGGTTCTGGCCGGGCTTAGCGGTACCAGCACGTATTCGGCATCGATCAGATCGAAATACTCGCCGCCGATCTTCACATGGTCGTCCAGGGCGCCGGGCGGGAAGGAATCGTCCTTGAATTTGAAGTCCCATTTGACGTGGCGATTTGGTTCCCACCGCGTCGCCAGCTGGGTGAAATGGATGCCCTTGCCCATGCGCACGTCGCGCACCATGCCATCCGGCGTGGCCCTTGCTATGCCCGAGAGCGGTGTCGGCACGCCGATCCGGTACATCCACGCCCGTCCCACCTCCTGCGCTTTGATATCGCGCGCATCGTGCAATTGGCGCCAGACCGCGGGCGCGCCGGCATTGACAATCACGGTACGTTCGATCGCGCCCAGATAGGGTTCGCTTGGGCCGCCCGGCAGCAAGACGCCGAGCAGCAAGGGCAGCGCGGCGAAACTGTAGACCGCGGTTTTCTTCGGCCAGTTCGTGATCCGGCAGATCGCCCCCATCGCCGCGCCGCTTAATGCCCCGTAGGCCGCAAACAAAGGCAGGATCAGGATCGCGCAGATGACGCCTTCGATTAAAATCAGCATGGTCGCGAGGATGAACATGAAGTTGGACAGCATTCCGGCGAACAGATAGTAGCTCCAGCTGCGCCGCTCGGTCAGTTCGGCGATGTAGACCGTGACCGCGCCGACCGCGAGCGGCGCAAAGCCGATAAAGGCGGGGTGCATCGCGGACAAGGGGAAATGCGGCCCACCCCAAAATATAAGCCGCAGCACTACGCCGAACAGCGCGCCGCCCAGCACGGGCCACCAGGTTGGATACGGCAGCGAGGATGACGCCCGCTTGTTGTCGGAATTCATCGCGCCTCCCATCCGACCGCGTGCGTGGAAACCGGCACCGGTGCCGGCACGACCGGTCTTACCTCGGGCCGCGACGCAAGGTCGGCGGGCAGCTTGATTTCCCAGACGAGACCGGCGCGCCACATCAGTTGCAAGGTCCACCAGCCGGGGTCCCATTCGCCATCGGCCAGGCCGAGCCGCGCCGACCCCGGAAACGCGTGGTGGTTGTTGTGCCAGCATTCCCCCATCGTCAGCAGCGACGTCAGAGGGATATTCCTGCCCTGCACCGCCGCGCCCTGGACCTCGTAATGCATGCCACCGTGGTTGTGGGCAAAGTAGCCGATCAGCCAATGTCCGAACACCCCGGCCGTCACGCGCGCGCACACGCCCCAGAACACGAAGCCCCAGCCGCCCCACGCAAACAGCAGCAGCGCCGGCGGCAGTTGCTGCAGCATCCAGGTGCGCTCGAGAAATCGATAGAAGCGGTTATTGGCGATGCGCGCCTCGAGCTCGATGTGGGGTGCGTTTTTCAATCGCAGCTCGCAGTTGAGTTGCCACCAGGCGTCGGTCCACAATCCGCCGCCGTGGCGCAGGTAGTCGTGGCAGGTGGGCAGGCGTTGCGCGAAGTCGCGCAATTCGTGTTGGCGCAGCAGGCCGATGGGCCCGGCCAGGCCGACCTGCACGCCGCAATACACCAGCAGGTACTCAAGCCAGCGCGGGCACTGGTAGCTGTTGTGGATCAGCTTGCGGTGGCTGCCCAGCGAGTGGCCGAACAACAAGACCGTCGCGGTCGCGCCCACAAACACGGCAAAGGCGCCCGCGCTGAAGGTCATGATACCGCCCACCAATGCGGCGCCCGCCATCCCGATGAACCAGAGCGACTTGCCCGCCGCGTACCTGACTTCGCCTTCAACAACGCTGTTGGCGTGCGCGCAGCGCGCACGGTGCCCCAACAGGCTCGCAGCCCGTTCTGTCATGGTGACTCCCTGATGGATTAAAAAGCTATTCGGTGCCGCGCTTTTTGAGTGCGCGCGATTCGCGTTTGAGCGGCCCGGCGACAGGGCAAACCTCGAACGCGTAGCCGGTCAGGGTGTTGGCCAGGCTGTCGCGATTGAGTTGGTAGTAGACGAACTGGCCCTCGCGCTCGCGCGTGACCAGGCCCGCGTTCTCGAGGATGGAAAGATGACGCGAAATGGCCGGCGCGCTCATCGCGAAGCGGGCGGCCAGGTCGGTGGTCGACAGGCGCGCCTGCGACAGGTAAGCGAGGATTTGCCTGCGGGGGCTGGAGGCCAGTGCTTCAAAGACGCGGTCGAGGTGCATGGGTTTAAAGCTCTAAGATTAAAGCATTAACGAATTTGTTAATAGCTTAATCCTCGGGTCTGGCCATGTCAAGCGCAGAAAAACATCGCAATTTGGCGCCGACGGTTAAGCGGCTCTATTTGGGGGACAGCAGCATGTCGAGCAGCTGGGTCGGCGCGAGCTTGCCGCTTTCGGCGCCCATTTGCAGCAAATTCAATTTGGCCGGCGGAAAACCGTGCGCGGCGCCGGCCTCGAAATAAGCGCGCGCCTGGCCGTCGTCACGCGCGACGCCATGGCCAAGGAAATACATCTCGCCAAGCTCGTTGAGCGCGAACGGCATCTTCTGCGCGGCCGCCATGCGGTACCAGGCCAGCGCGGCCACATTGCTGCGCGTGGCCTGGCGGCCGACGCCGAAGCCGTCGCGGTGGGCGGCGCCGAGCACCGCCTGCGCGACGACGCTGCCGCCCCTGGCTCGGCGCATAAGGCCCGGCAGGTCGTCGCGGTTGATGGCCTTGGCTTCGCGCCTGATTTGTGCCACGAGCAGCATCTGGTCAGCCACGCTTTGGTTCTGGAACCATTGCAGCATGCCGCCATCGGCTTGCGGGGAAGGTGCGCCGCGGGAGGCGCCGGCCAGCTTGGCGCCGCGCGGCCGATACAGCATCGCCCGCTGTCCCGCGGCGGGGACCAGCGCGAAGTCGCCGACCATCGAACTGGCCACCCAGGGCCGCTGCTCGTCGCGGGTAGCGGCGCGCACCTCGGTCATCACATGTTTCATCGCCTGCTCGAGCGGCAGGCCGGGACGCGCCAGCCAGCTCGACAGAGCAAGCGCGAACGGGCCGTTGTCGCCGCTGCCGTCGAGCGCGCGCTCGCCCGGCTGGGTAGCGTAGGCCACCAGCATGCCGTTGGCCGGCCGCGCGGCGACGAATCCGGTGGCGTCGAAGCCTCGGTACACGGGCCGGCCTGGCTCCGCCGCAGCCTCGTTGCGGCAGGCGTCGAGCAGGACGATCGACAGGTGCGCGCCGCTGTCCTTGAAACGCTCGATCAGATAGTCGACCGGCAGCGCCGCCGGGGCCAGCGCCGCCGCGCGGCGCATCGGCGCGTCGCTCGGGATCAGATAGTTGCGGCCCTTGATCTGCAGGCCGTGGCCGGCGTAATAAAAGGCGCCGACGCCGCCGTCCTTGAGTTGGGTGGCCAGTTTGCCAATCTCGGCGTACAGGGTGGCGCGGTCGGCATTGAGCACCAGCACGGTCGCGTAGCCGGCCGCGCGCAGGCGGGCCGCGATCAGGCGCGCGTCGCGTTCGGCGTTGGGCAAGGCGAAGCCGTCGTCGTAGCGCTGGTTGCCAACGACCAAGGCGAACTTCGGTGCCTGGCGATAGTCGATGGCCGTGGGCTCGTCGCGCGCGGCGGCGGGCACGGCGACGACCAGCGCGGACGCGAGCACGAACACCAGCGCGGCGCTGCGGCGCAAAAACAGCCGGCCGGCGCCGACGGCCGGCACAACCAGGCTCGGAATGCTCATTTCTGCCCGCTCACAACGCGCACGTCGAGCACAGCCTTATTTGCACGCAGACTTGCGAGCGCCGGTTCAAGGCCGCCGTCGGGCACGGCCAGCCACATCACGCCCTGCTCGTCCGGTCCGCCAACAATGTCGAGGTTCGACCCGGCGAGCAGCGCGCGCAATTCGCCGACGTTCAACTTATCGCTGAAAACCACCATCAACAGCTGCCGGCCCGCCTGCGTGGAATCGATGGAATCGGGCACGCCACGGTAGCGCTCGCCCATCCGCACCGTCTCGAGGCGGTAGGTCTGCACGCTGAGGCCGAGCACCAGCATCGCCGCCGCCCCCGCCGACCACGCGCGCGCCGGCGGCATCCGCCATGCCTGCACGACCCGGGCGCGCAGAAGGGCCAGCCGCGTCGGCCTGTCCCTGTTGACCGCCGCCATCATCTCCTCGAACGACAGCAAGGGCGGAGATGTCTGGTAGCTGTATGCGAGGCCCGCGCGCACCTGCGCGGCGGCGGCCTCGTTGTCGGCGACCTCGGCGGCGAGCTCCGGATGGGCCAGCAACATCGAGCGCATCCATGCCGTCTCGGCATCGTCGAGTTTATTGCAGACGAACAGGAAGCAAAGCTCCCGGAAACGCGTCGAATCGTCGTTCATTGGGTGCGCCCTTCGCTATGCCAGCCCAGTTTTTTTTGCAGGCAGGTGCCCATCAGCTCCTTCGCATGCCGGACCCAGCCGCGCACTTTTTCCGTGTTCAGGATGACATCGTCGAGCACCTGCTCCTGCAGCCGGCATGTCATCTCGGCGTAGCTGAGCTCGGGGTCGAGCGCCAACTCGAGCGCCAAGCGGTAATTGCGCTTCCCGCTAGGCAAGGCCTCGAGACACAGGGCGGCGGCGCGTTCGACCTGCTTTTGGTAAAGCCCCTCATCGCTTTGCGGCAAGGGACAGGCGTACGCCTCGAAATCGGCGCCCTCCTCCCCGATCACCTTGGCGTCCTTGACGAGCAAGCGCAACTGGTCGATTGCGCAACGCCGCGTGATCATCCTGGCCCATGTTTCGACCGACGCGAGCTTGGGGTCGTAGCTGTGCGCGCTGGACATGATTTTGATCCACGCCTCCTGCACCGCGACCTTCGCGATATCGGCGTTGTAGCGGGTCGATTGCAAAGCCTGCCATTCGAGCTTTTTTTCAAGGCAGTTGAAAAACGCGGTGTGGTCCGCGTCGAGCGCGCGGGCGCGCCCGAATCCGCGCGGCTGGCCGAACTTGCGCAGCAAGGCGGTCAACTCGGCATTGCTCAGGCTTGGGTCAGACACGGCCGCAACCAGTCCGGCGGGCCATGGGGGAAGGCTGCTGATGCATGCTTCTAAGCTCCTGGGAAATAGCGGCCGCCCGCTTGGCTGGAATACAATTTTCTTCAAGACAATTGTAAAACATTGTCATGGAAAGGCCAAAAGAATCAGTTCGCGAGTGTCGCCGGCGAGCGGCCCGCCGCATTGGCTTCCTGCATCTGCGCGGCGAACATGGTCAGCGCATGGCCGAGGCCGCGGACCGCGCGTTGCAGGTACTCGGTCCAGCGCGTTTGCTCGTCGAACCAGAGTTCGACCGTGAACCAGACCTGGTCGCGCTGGGTGTGCCCTTTGACGACCTTCACCTTGCGGTTGATGTTGTCGAGCACCGTCAGCGCCAGTTGCAGCTCGGCCGGCGTTTCGATCTCCCACACATTGGCGAGGATCAGCTTGCCGAAGCCCGGATCCTTGGCGTCGAAACACAGCACGAAGCTCAGGCCCTCGCATTTGAAGCGGATGTCGCCGTCGCTATCGAGTTCGGCGCGAAAGCCTTCGGTTTGAAAATGGTCCAGCAGGGTTTGAACGCTCGCATTCATACAGTCTCCTCATCGTGGTTGATCGAATCGCACGCGAAATCGCGACGCGACAATCACTATTCGCAACCAGGATGAGAAAACGGAAAAGTATTTTTAATGGAGCGCATTGGATACATTTACCCTCGATGCAAGATTGACAACCCTCAACGGTCTCCGGGTAAAATGCCTTACCACGCAAACACCAGAGACAAGCAACCATGCATTGGGTCATTCAAAAAAATATTTTCAAGCCCGGCAACTTCGACCTGTTGGTGAACGCGCTTGACCGGCTGGAGATCAAGCACACGAGCGTGTTCATTAAAAATGGCACGTCTGACATGACGCCGGACGTCATCCCTGCCGGAAAAATCTATATTTGCGGCGCCATCAAGCTGACGAAGATTGCCAATGAGCGCGGCTGGTCGCCTGGCAGCTTTTTGAACGAAAAATTCAACTTCGACCTTTGGCGCGAGAAACTGGGCGTGGAGATGCTCAATTTCGACCTTGTAAAAGGCAGCCTGGCGACCGTGCCAACTGGTGGAGCCGAAAAATTTTTCATCCGCCCGCTGGAGGACAACAAAGCCTTCGACGGCATGGTCATCGATCAAGAAACGCTGGCCGAGTGGCGCCGTGATCCGGCGAAAGCCTATCTGTCGGACCTGGAAGTGATCGTCTCGCCCGTCAAAACGATCTACCGTGAATACCGCCTGTTCGTGGTGGACAAAAAGGTCGTGACCGGCTCCGTGTATAAAGTCGGCGGCCGCCCGGAAATATCCCCCTTGGTCGACGCCGATGCGATCGTCTACGCCGAAGCCATTATCGCGAAATGGACGCCGGCCGATTCGTTCGTGATCGACATTGCGCTGGGCGAGCACGGCATGCAAGTAATCGAGTTCAACAACATCAACAGCTCGGGCTTTTACGCCAGCGACGTCGCAAAGTACGCCGCGGCGATACAGGCGGCATACGCCTAGCAAGAATGCCGCCAGCAGCGAAAATTTAACATTGGGGTCAGACCCGGGTCTGACCCCATTGAAGAATCGTCGGCTTAACTGGCGTGGCAAGCGAGACGCGGGACGTCACCTGCGGAAACAGTTCCCTAACCGGGGTTTGACCCCAGTTAAGGATTTTTGTTAAATCGACTTGGGTTGTGGGTATTTATTTGGCGGTGGCCTGCGGCCCGGATAGCAGATCAGGTTGTGGCAGACCGCCGGCCGCGCGCTCACGTTGCGGTAGCCGTGCGCCAGGTCCGCCGCAAAGCGAACGGCGTCGCCCTCGACCAAGGCTTGCCACTTCCCGTCAATCCGCACCTCCAGCGCGCCGCGTAGGACAATGACGTGCTCGATTACACCGGCCGCGTGCGGCTCCGACCGGCGCTCATAGCCGGGAGCGAATGTCAACTCGAGCATCTCGAAACCCAAGGTGGCATCGTAGGGAAACAATGGGGCGACCAGCATTTCGTCGCTCGCCGGCTTGCCGCGCAGGGCCGATGCCGAACGCAATAAGGTGGCCGGGGCCATGCCGGCCGGCGGCGCGAGGAACGATGAAAGCGAGCACTCGAAACCTGTCGCGATCTTCCACAGCGTCGCAATCGTCGGACTCGATTCGCCGCGCTCGATCTGGCCCAGCATCGCCTTGCTCACGCCCGTTTCGCTGGCGGCGCGGTCCAGGCTCCAGGCGCGCGCCGCCCGCAGGGCGCGCAAGGTCTGCGACAAGTACGACGACAGCACGCGCGGGTCGGCTTCAGACATGGTTTCGGTGGAAAATATTCGGGCTCGAAGGTTGTGCAGTATAACGCACGCTGCTATGCTGGCTTCGTGCGCTTTAACGCACAAGCCAACGCCAACCAGATGGATACCGCATGGACCTGTCACCGCCACAAGCGAGCCGCACCCAACATTTCTCCCATATATCGGCAGGTTTCATCGCCGTGCTGGTCGGCTACACAAGTTCGGCGGCGATCATCTTCCAGGCCGCCAACGCGGCCGGGGCGACGCCCGAGCAACTGTCGTCCTGGCTGTGGGCGCTCGGCATCGGCATGGGGCTCAGCTGCATCGGCCTGTCGCTGGCCACGCGCAGCCCGATCCTGACCGCGTGGTCGACCCCGGGCGCGGCCCTGCTCGCCACGAGCCTGGTCGGCGTGCCGATGGCCGAGGCGATCGGCGCCTTCATGTTTGCCTCCGTGCTGATGACCGTCGCCGGTGTCAGCGGCGGCTTCGAGCGCATCATGCGCTTGATCCCGAACTCGATCGCCGCGGCCATGCTCGCCGGCGTGTTGCTGCGTTTCGGCACCGCCGCGTTCGGCGCTCTGGCCGCCGACAAACTGCTCGTGGCGCTGATGATCGTCACGTTTTTCGCCGCGCGCCGCTGGCTGCCGCGCTACGCCGTGCCGTTGACGCTGCTCGCCGGCCTCGCGTTCGCCTTCGCCAGCGGCGCGGTCCGCATGGACGAAGTGCGCTGGCAACTCGCCGCGCCCGTGCTGACCATGCCCGTGTTCTCGCTCGCGACCATGGTCGGCGTCGGCGTGCCGCTGTTTATCGTCACGCTCGCCTCGCAGAACCTGCCCGGGCTGGCCGTGCTGCGCGCCAACGGCTACCAGACCCCGGCCGCCCCGCTGATCGGCTGGACCGGCCTGACCGGCCTCGTGCTCGCGCCGTTCGGCGGCTTTTCGTTCAACCTGGCCGCGATCACGGCGGCCATCTGCATGAGCAAGGACGCCGACCCCGATCCGGCGCAGCGCTACCGGGCCGCGCTCTGGGCCGGCTGCTTCTACCTGGCCACGGGCGTGTTCGGCGCGACCGTCGCCGGCCTGCTGATCGCGTTCCCGCAATCGCTGATCTATGCGATCGCCGGCCTCGCCCTGCTTTCGACCATCGGCAACAGCCTGGCCGCCGCGCTGGCCGACGAGGCCGGGCGCGACGCGGCGCTCGTGACGTTCCTCGTGACCGCCTCGGGCCTGACCCTGTTCGGCGTGGGCGGCGCGTTCTGGGGCTTGCTGATGGGAATTGCGGTCACCTATCTGCAAGCGCCCGAGGCCGGCCCCGACTGAGCGCGCCGCGCCGCAGTCGGCGAAAATTCGACGCGCCTGTCATGTCGGCGTCATCTTGCGTTGTTACTGTCGCAGTACGCAAAGGAGAACGACATGAACGAACAACCCCAACAGCAAGCTGGACGCTTACGGCTTCGCTTCAGCCAACTCAAACACGATGCGGCGCGGCGCCAGCGGGTGCTTGCTGCGCTGGCGGACATCGAGGGCGTCATTTCGGTCGGCGCCAACGCCATCACCGGCGGCATGCTGATCTACTACGACGCGATCAAAGGAAACACCCGCATGTTCTGGGACACGGTCGAACAGGTCCTCGCGGCCCACCACCTGCAACAAGACCTGTGGCCGGCACCGCGCCGCAGGCCGGCCTCGGCGTTCCATCGCGATGGCGCCGCAGCCGCTTACGCTGCACCGGCCGGCAGCATTTTCCAGCGTTCGGCACGGGTGCTGGCCGCCGCCATTTTTTAAAGCGCGCCATACGCGGCGGGTGGCGCCTGCATGCGCAGAACCCGCATCGAACGACCTTGGGCAATGTCATCAGCACGTCATCGGGCCTTGCAATAATCGCAGTTTGCGACCACTGCCCAAGGCTCAAACGATGACTATTCCCACCCGCCGCCACCTGTTGGCCCTGCTGTTCCCGCTGACCATGCTGGCGTCCTGCGGCGGCAGCGACGAGGCGCCGACCCCGTCCACGCTCACGCTTGAAAAAATCGGCGCCTACGACGGCGCCGTGCCCGGCGCGGCCGAAATCACCGCCTTCGATCCGGCCAGCAAGCGCCTGTTTGTCGTCAATGGCGCCAACGGCTCGGTCGACGTGCTCGACCTCGCCACGCCATCGGCCCCGAAACTGGTCGGCACCATCAATGTCTCGACCATCGGCGGCGGCGTCAACAGCGTGGCGATCCACGACGGCCTGGTCGCGCTCGCGGTCGAGGCGAAGGTCAAGACCGCGCCCGGCGTGGTCGCCTTTTACAACGCGTCCGACCTCAAATTCCTCAACACGGTGACCGTGGGCGCCCTGCCCGACATGGTCGCCTTCACGCCCGACGGCAAGACCTTGCTGGTCGCCAACGAGGGCGAGCCCAACAGCTATGGCCTGCCCGACTCGGTCGATCCGGAAGGCTCGGTCAGCATCATCACGGTCAACCGCGGCGGCACCCCGACCGTCGCCACGGCCGACTTCAAGGAATTCATCGGCAAGGAGGCCATCCTGCGCGCGGCCGGCGTGCGCATCTACGGCCCGGGTGCCAACGCGGCCCAGGATATCGAGCCCGAGTATGTCGCCGTGGCCGCCGACGGCAAGACCGCCTACGTGACGCTGCAGGAGAACAACGCTATCGCCGTGGTCGACATCGCGCTCGCCAAAATCAGCGCGGTCAAGCCGCTCGGCTTCAAGAACCACAATGTGGCCGGCTTCGGCATGGACGCGAGCGACGAGGACGGCGGCACCAACACCAACTCGGGCACGCCGCTGGTCAAGATCGGGCCGCAGCCGGTCAAGGGCATGTACCTGCCCGACGGCATGGCCATGTTCAGCGTCAACGGCAACAGCTACCTGATCACCGCCAACGAAGGCGACGCCCGCGCCGACTGGCCCGGCTTCAACGAAGAGAAGCGCGTGCGCGAACATTGCCCGCTCGGACTCGACGCGAGCGTGTTCGGCGCCGACGCCGCCAACCTGCTGTTCGACTCCAACCTGGGCCGCCTGCGCGTGACGAGCACGCCCAACGGCGGCCAGAGCGGCAAGAACGCGGCCGGCCTGTGCACCGAATTGTTCTCGTTCGGCGCGCGCTCGTTCTCGATCTGGACCACCGACGTGGCGCGCGTGTTCGACTCGGGCGACGATCTCGAGCAACGCACCAAGGCCTTGTCTAACGTCAATTTCAATGCGAGCCACGACAACAACACGCTCGACGGCCGCAGCGCGAGCAAGGGTCCCGAGCCCGAAGGCGTCGTGGTCGGCGTGTTCGGCGCCAAGACCTTCGCCTTCATCGGCATGGAGCGCGTCGGCGGCGTGGCCGTCTACGACGTCAGCGTGCCCGCGGCGCCCGTGTTCGTCACCTACCTCAACACCCGCAGCGCGCTGACCGGCGACCGCGGCCCCGAGGGCCTTGCACTGGTGATGGGCGACAAATCCCCGAACGGCAAGCCGCTGCTGATCGTCGGCAACGAGGTCAGCGGCACCACCGCGATCTACCAGTTGAACCTGACGTATTGATCGCACCGCGCCGGGCGGCCCGGGGCGCGCACGCGAGGGCGGCGCGCGCCGAGCCGCGCAGGCCTGGTGTACTCTGTTATTTTGACAACGTTTTACAGGGACGGCACGATGTACAAGCTTCAAGAACGCGATGTTCCCGGCCTCGTCGCCGCCTTCAACGCCGGCCGCGAACCCGAACGGGTCAGCCTGAAATACGCGGCCATGGCCAAGGACCCGTTCTCGTTCCTGCGCGGCAGCTGTCATCTGTTTTACCAGGATTTCTCCAAATCGATGCAAGGCACGCAGGCGCCGCTGGCCTGGATCTGCGGCGACCTGCACCTGGAGAACTTCGGCAGTTACAAGGGCGACAACCGCCTGAGCTATTTCGACATCAACGACTTCGGCGAGGCGGCGCTGGCGCCGGCCGACTGGGAACTGGCACGTTTCCTCGTCAGCGTGCTGGTCGCCGGAGAGTCGCTCAAGCTCGGCCCCAAACTGCCCACGCGCCTGTGCAATTGTTTCCTCGACGCCTATGCGGCCGCGTTGGCCAAGGGCAAGCCGCGCTGGGTCGAGCGGCCGGTGGCGCGGGGCATGGTCAAGGAGCTGTTGCAAAGCGTGAAGACGCGCGGCCGCGCGGCTTTCTTGAAAGAACGCAGCAAACTAATCGACGGAAAGCGCAAGTTGCGGCTCGACGGCGGCAAGACCTTGCCCGTCGACGAGGAGGAGCGCGACAAGGTCGGCGCATTCATGGCCGGCTACGCCGAGCGGCAGGAGGCTCCGGCGTTTTTCAAGGTGCTCGACGTCGCGCGCCGCATCGCCGGCACGGGCAGCCTCGGGCTCGAGCGCTACGTGATATTGGTGCGCGGACGCGGCGGCCCGGAGGGCCATTTCCTGCTCGACCTCAAGCACACGCCGGCGTCCGCGCTCGCGCCGCATCTTCCCCAGCAGCAACCGGCCTGGGGCAGCGAGGCGCAGCGCGTGGTCGCGATCCAGCAACGGGTGCAGGCGATCGAGCCCGCATTCCTCGAGGCCGTCAACATCGGCGCGCACGCCTACGTGCTGCAAGAATTACTGCCAAGTCAAGACCGGCTCGCGCTCGACAGCTGGGGCGGCAAACCGCAACGCCTCGAAGGCGTGATGCTCAGCATGGGCGAAATCCTGGCCTGGGGCCAGTTGCGCGCCGGCGGGCGCGCGGGCTCGGCCGACGCCGACGCCTGGATCGCCCATGCGGCCGACGCCAATTCCTGGCGCGCGCCGCTGCTCGCCTATGCGCATGGCTACCGCGACCAGGTCATCGCCGACTGGAAGCAATACCGCAGCGCGTTCCAGACCGCGCGCAAGACGCGCGCTCTACAGGCCGGAAAGAAAACAGCGAAACCTTGATTGGCGCCGTGCGCTAGCGCTCCGGGCGGTCATTCGAAACGGGCGCCGGAGCCTTTTTTGCCGCACAAAAAAAATACGCCCGCGCCATTGCTGGCGCGGGCCAAAGGGAGATGTCCAGAATTCAAGCGTCCAACTCGAATGAACCCATTTTGCCTGGCACTTATGACGAGGGCGTGACCGCGCGCGATGGATTGTCCGGCGCGTCAGGCGGCGTCGCCCGCCGCCGCGTCCGGCCCCGCCTGGGCCGCCTTCTTGAACGGGCTGCGTTCCGGCGCATCGGCGTGATCGATGTAGAGCAGGAAGTGTTTGAGCGCCTTGTTCAAAATCGGCTGAGTATGGCGCACCATGACGCCGAAACTCTGCGGCTTGGCGCCCAGCGAGGCTTTCGGCTCCAACGCGGTGCGGCCGTAGGAAATGCATTTGCAGCCCATGCCGATCGCGTCGGCTATCCCCGCGTGCAACAGGCGCAGGTAGATCGGCAGCTCGGCCGCGGCGGCGCGGTCGAAGCCGATGTGGTACGCGATCGAGGTGTCGCCGTCGGCGACCGAGATCAAAAACCCCAGCAGCGCGCCGTCGCGTTTGACCACGCTGCAGCGGAAGCGCTCGCCCGCCATTTTCTGGAGCGCCGGGAAATACTGCGGCTGAAGTTCGATCGGCCGGAAGTCGGCGTTGACCTGGACCGCCTTGTACAGCGCATGGATCTGGTCCTGCACCGCGACCAGGTCCGTCACATGCTCGACCGTGCAGCCCGCCTCGTCCATCGTCTTGAACACGGCGTTGCGCACCTTGGTGCGGTATTTCGACGCCAGGCTCGCGAGATAGTCGTCATGGTTCTTCCATCCGGCCTCGAGCGTGAGCACCATATTGGGTTCGGTTTCAATATAGCGGTAGCTGAGGTTCTCGAGATGGGCGGCGTGCTCGATGAACGGTGCGTGCAAGTCCTTGATCATGATGAAGTGGGTTTTGCCGGCAAGTTTTTCGGCCTGGCGCACCCGGTACAGGACCTCGGCGACGCCGTGCCACGCGAGCTTGGGGTCGACCCCTTGGGCAAACGCGATGCCATGCTGCCCGAAGGTGAGCAAATTTCCACATGTTAGAACCCGCTGCTTGGCCTTTTGCGCAAATTGCTCCAGTGGCGTCGCCGCCCCGTCAAACTCGCTGCTCTTTTTCTCGGGCCGCGCCTGCGCCAGGCTGATCTCGGCAATTTGCATGTAGACTGCCGCCACCGGGGTGCGCCCGGCGCCCTCGCCACTATAGATCAGCGCGTAGCGTGGGGACAAATTGGCAGGCAGCACCGGTTCGAGCGCCTTCAGATAATCGACCGACATGAAGAAGCCACACTCGGCGCCCAGAGCCTGCCATGCCTGCGCATCGAGCATGCCGATCGAATCGGCGATCGCGTAGTACAAATTGGCCGGGCCGCGCAGGCGCTTGCGCTCGCTGCTGCGCTCGCTCAGAGAGGATGTGATCGCGCGCAGCTTGTCTGGAATATTCATCGTATGTCGGCCTCTCTTGATGGTTTATGGCCATATAGTACATGTCAAAAGAGCAAACCAACAAAAAAAGAAACCGCCTCAGTGATGCCGTCCCTCGACTGCGGAAGCGTGAAACGCAAGTGGCGGCACAGCCGCCGCAAGCGCCAAAAGTAGGTGCGCCAGCACACAGACAGAGCACTGCCTTGCTCGGTATTCTGCGTCCATCGAAAACAAAAATAGCAGCGCAGGGAGCGTGCGTCCGCGTGGACGCCGGCTCACACGCGTTATCCAAATAAATCAAATGCAGTCTCACGGGCTTGATCCCACAGGAGAACTATCATGAAATGGGCCGGAATGTATCTCGTAGGTTTTGTCATTCTGATCGGCGGCGTGCTCGCGGCGCTGTGGCAGCTCGGCATCCTGGCCACGATCGGCACCACCTGGACCGTCATCGGCGTGGTGATCCTGCTCGGCATCGGCATCATGTTCGCGGTCGCCAACAGCGGCAGCAAAGAGAACATCCAGATCGACCGCAGCTGACACAGTTCGCTTCGGCAAACCGAAAAAAGGGGCGAACGCATGCGTTCGCCCCTTTTGTTTTGTCCCTTGCGTTCATTCCTCAATCGCCCGACAGCAATTGCTCGAGCCGGCGCGGATAGTGGTTCAGAAAGTCGCGCGTGATGGCGAAATGCTCGGTGTCTTCGTACGCGACCTCGGTGATGCCGACGCCGTCGAACTGGTAGATTTTCGCGTGCGGGTATGCCAGCAAAATGGGCGAGTGGGTCGCGATGATAAATTGCGACTGGTCCCGCACCAGTTGGTGGATCGCCGTCAACGCGGCCAGTTGGCGGTTCGGCGACATGGCCGCTTCGGGCTCGTCGAGCAGATACAAACCCTTGCCCCGGAACTTATTGAGCAGCACCGCCATAAAAGCCTCGCCATGCGAGCGCGCGTGCAGGGATTTGTCGCCATAGCCCTCGAGATATCCGACCTCGTCCATGTAGGTCGCCACGTTGAAGAAACTTTCCGCGCGCAGGAAATAGCCGTCGCCGGGCTTTTTGAAACTGCGCGACAGACGCAAGTCGCGGTGCAGCCCCGAGACCGACTCCGTGGTCGAGAAATTGACGTTCCGGGTGCCGCCTTCGGGACTGAATCCGAGCGCCACGGCAATCGCCTCCAGCACGGTCGACTTGCCGGCGCCATTCTCGCCGACCAAAAAGGTCACGTCCGGGTGGAACGTGAGTTTGCCAAGCTCGCGCACGGCGGCGATGGTGTACGGGTAGGAATCGAAATCCGGGTTGATGTCGGCCCGGATCGAAACCGATTGCAGGTAGGGCTTGGCGGCAATTGCCATAAGTTGTTCCCGGTCGCCGCCGCAAGGCGTGAAGCTTGCAATTGTAAGCGACGCAAGCCCCGCGCGGCCCCCGGCCCCTTACCCGCCCGGCAGGTTCGCGATGAAGCTGCTGCCCTTGCCCGCCTCCGAGGTGATGGTCAGGTTGCCGCCGTGGCGCAGCAGCACGTGCTTGACGATCGCCAGCCCGAGCCCGGTGCCCTTGGTCTCGCGCGAACGGCTCTTGTCGACCCGGTAGAAGCGTTCGGTCAGGCGCGCGATGTGGGACTGGTCGATGCCGATGCCGGTGTCGGTGACGACAAAGCGCGGCCCGCCCGGACCGTCGCGCCAGGCCAGCGCGATGTTGCCGCCCTCGGGCGTGTAGCGCACCGCGTTCGAGGCCAGGTTGCCGAAGGCGCTGCGCAACTCCTCCGCGCTGCCGCTCACATCCGGTCCGTCGACGCTGGCGCTGATCGTGTGGCGCCCGCCCGACAGCGCGCGCGCCTCGCCCAGGATCTCCTCGACCAGCGCCTTCATGTCGACGCTCTCGCGCCGCAGCGGATAGTCGACCGATTCGAGCCGCGACAGGGTCAGCATGTCCTCGATCAGGCGCTGCATGCGGTGCCCCTGCTCGGTCATCAGGCTCAGGTGCGCGGCGCGCGTCTCGGCGTCGATCACCATGTCGCTCGAGGCGATCTCGAGGAAGCCGACGATCACCGTCAGCGGCGTGCGCAATTCGTGCGAGGCGTTGGCGATGAAGTCGCGCCGCATCTCCTCGATGCGTTCGGTCTCGGTGACGTCGTGCGTGACCAGGATCTGGCGCCGGTTCTCGAACGGGATGATCTGGCAGATCAGCTTGCGGTCGCGGAAACCGAGCGTGAGCGGCTGCTCGTAGCGTCCGAGGATGATGTAGTCGATGAAGTCCGGATGGCGGATCAGGTTGGTCACGCGCATGCCCTTGTCGCGCTCGAGCGTGAGCCCGAGGTGGCGCTCGGCGGCCGGGTTGCACCATTCGAGGAACAACACGTCGTCCATGATGGCGACGCCGTCGGGCAGCAAATGCATGGCCTGGCGGAAGCGCGCGAGCCATTCGGTCAGCTCGGCCTTGTTGCGCTCGTCGTCGCGGCGCAGCCGGTACAGCCGCGAGAAGATCTCGGTCCAGGCACCCCAGCCGTCGGGCAGGCGCGCGCTGTGCGGCTCGTCGAGCCAGGCGCCGAGCTGGTGCAGGTATTTCAATTGCACGAACAAGAGCGCGATGACGGCAAGCAGCGCCGCGCCGAGCCCGTAGGCCAGACCGAACAGCCACCACAAGATGGCCGCGCCGGCCAGGATCAGGCCCATGCGCAGCAGCGCCGGTATCCAGAACAGGAGGTTCGGGTTCACGCCGGCTTACCTCTCGGACAGCATGTAGCCGACGCTGCGCACGGTTTTGATGAGCCCCTCAGAGGCCTTGAGCGCCTTGCGCAGGCGCAGCACGTGGACGTCGACGGTGCGCTCCTCGATCACGGCATGGTCGCCCCACACCTTGTCGAGCAGCTGGCTGCGCGAAAACACGCGCTCGCGGTGCGCGAGCAGGAACTTGAGCAGCTTGAATTCGGCGTGGCCGATCTCGATGCGCTCGCCGCCGATGCTGACCGAGCAGCTGACCGGGTCGAGTTCGACCGTGCCGGCCGACATGACCATCTGCGCATGCTCGGGGCTCTTGCGGCGCAGCAGCGCCTTCGAACGCGCCAGCAATTCGCGCGGCGAGAACGGTTTCGTCACATAGTCGTCGGCGCCGTTGTCGAGGCCGGCGAGCTTGTCCTCCTCCATGCTCTTGGCGGTGAGCATGATCACGGGGATGTCCTGGAAGTTGCGGTCGAGCCGGATGCGCGAAAGCAGGCGCAGGCCGGTCTGGTCCGGCAGCATCCAGTCGAGGAAGATCATCTGCGGCGTGCGCTGCATCAGGAACTCCCAGGCCTCGGACACGCTGGCGACGGCGCACAGGTCCCAGCCCGCCTCGCGCAACGAAAACTTGACGAGCTCGACGATCGCGGGCTCGTCCTCGACGATCAATACGGTGGTTTTTCCGGTTGCCATCGGCTCAGTTAGCCCCTTGGTCGCCCAGCACGGGCGCGCTCGGCTTGGTGTGGCGTATGTCCTTGCCCTCGACCACGTAGATCACGTATTCGGCGATGTTCTTGGCATGGTCGCCGATCCGTTCGATCGCCTTGGCCACCCACAAGGTGTCGAGCGCGGACGAGATCGTGCGCGGGTCCTCCATCATGAAGGTGATCAGGTTGCGCATGATCGAGCGGAACTCGTGGTCGATCACGGCGTCGCGTGCGATCAGCTGCAGCGCGACCTTGCCGTCGAGGCGCGCGAAGGCGTCGAGCGCGTCGTGCAGCATGTCGGAGGTCGCGGTCGAGATCGTGCGCACCATTTCGAAATGGTTCAGGCCGGGGGTGCCGCGCCCGTGCAGGCTCTTGGCGGTGCGCGCGATTTTTGCGGCCTCGTCGCCGATGCGCTCGAGGTCGGTGATGACCTTGATCGTGGCCATCACGGTGCGCAGGTCGTTGGCGGTCGGCTGGCGCTTGACGATCAGGTGGCTGCAGGCGTCGTCGAGCGAGACTTCGAGCTGGTTGACCACGTCGTCCTCGGCGATCACGCGGTCCGCGCGCTCAAGGTTGCCAATGCGGAAGCACGCCATCGCGTCGAGGAACTGGGTCTCGACGATGCCGCCCATGAGCAACACCTTGGAACGGATCGTTTCTAATTCGTGGTCGTACTGCTTGGATGAATGTTCGCCTATCATGCTGCTCTCCGTTATTTGTTCTGCTTGTATTCGATCTGGTTGTACTGTCCGTGGTCGCGCGACGGCATGGCGCCGATCAGCCGAAGCGTCCGGTGATGTAATCCTGCGTCTCTTTGCGCGCCGGGTTCATGAAGATCTGGTCGGTCTCGCCGAATTCAACGAGCTCCCCCAAATACATGTAGGCCGTGTAGTCGGAGCAACGCGCGGCCTGCTGCATATTGTGGGTCACGATGGCGATCGTGTAATCCTGCTTCAGTTCGCTGATGAGCTCCTCGACCTTGGCCGTCGAGATCGGGTCGAGCGCCGAGGTCGGCTCGTCGAGCAGCAGCACGTCGGGCTTGACGGCGACGCCGCGCGCGATGCACAGGCGCTGCTGCTGGCCGCCCGACAGCGACAGGCCGCTCTTG
>JAZKIN010000152.1:0-16475 GCA_040384885.1 Pseudomonadota bacterium
TAGCTCATAGCAACCGTTCTATGGGTCCCCGCCTCCGCGAGGACGATGTTGGTTTGTTGCTTTTAAGGTTTCTTCGACACGATTTCTGCAGCGTTTTATGCGCCAATTCAGCGCACTTCAATTATCCCGGACAGCAGTGCGCGAAAGTAGCTTGCGATCCCTCAGCCATTCCTCCGCCCGGCGCGGCCAATCCGATGTCGTCCCAAGATCCGGGCGCATGCCGACACCGTGCCCACCCTGCGCAAACAAATACAACTCGGCCGACACCCCGGCCCTGGTCAGCGCCTGATAAAACAAAATGCTGTTCTCCGCCGGCACCGCCTTATCGGCCTGCGTATGCACCAGCAGCGTCGGCGGCGTCGCCGCGCTGACCTGGGTCTCGAGCGACATCAGGCGCAGCAAGGCGGCATCCGGCGCATCCCCCAACAAGGCCTTGCGCGAGCCCGCATGCGCAGCCGCGCCCTCCATCGTAATCACCGGATACATCAGCATCAAAAAATCCGGCCTCGCACTGGTCGTGTCCAGCGCGGCGCCGGTCCGGCCGAGCGGATGATCAAACAGCGTCCCCGCGCTCGCCGCCAAATGGCCGCCCGCCGAACTGCCCATCACACCGATGCGTGCCGGGTCGATCCCCAATTCGGCCGCCCTTGAGCGCAGCAGCCGCACCGCCCGCAGCACGTCCTGCAAAGGCGCCGGATGGCCGAACTCCTTCATGCGGTACTTGAGCACAAAACTCGTCACGCCCAAGGTCGCGAGCCAGTTCGCGTACTTGACGCCCTCGTGATCGGACGACAAGCGCACATAGCCGCCTCCGGGACAAATGATCACGGCGGCGCCGTTCGCCTTGTTTAAAGCAGGACCATAAACGGTCAGTGTCGGCTCGCTGACGTTGGAGATCCGGCCATCGCTCACTTGCTCAAGTCCGATCGCCTTCGCGCCCGGCACGCCCTCGGGCCACAATGGAATGACAGCCGGCGCGGCCGCCTGGCCATAGGTGGAAATTGACAGCAGTGCGATGGCGAACAGTCGTTTCATTTGGCAGCCCGATTAAATTGATCCCGCTATTGTCGGCCACTTCGGCAGACCGATCCCGCCATGTCGCGTATTGCTCACATTGTTGATTCTTTCCGACTCAAAGCATGCACGCAATCAGGGCTCACATAGAATTGGAGGTATGAATAAACTCCTCTTTGCCGCCTTGCTCGCCTGCCTCGCCGCCTGCTCCCAAGCGCCGCTTGCACCCCCGAACCTCAACACCGATCCGCGCATGGGCCAGAATATCGCCTTGCCCGAACCGGCCAACGGCAAGCTGCCGTCGCTGTTCTTCATCGGCGACTCCACCGTGCGCAACGGCCGCGACGACGGCCAGAACAAGGGCGCCGAAGGGCAGTGGGGCTGGGGCAATCCGATCGCCGCCTTGTTCGATACCAGCAAGATCAACGTGGTCAACCGTGCCATCGGCGGCCTCAGCAGCCGGACCTACCTGAGCGGCGGACACTGGGAGCGCACGCTGGCCCTGGTCAAACCTGGCGACTTTGTCATCATGCAGTTCGGGCATAACGACAGCGGCGCCATCAACGACACCAAGCGCGCGCGCGCCACGCTCGCCGGCACCGGTGCGCAGACCGAAGAGATCGACAATATGCTAACCAAACAGCGCGAAACGGTGCGAACTTACGGTTGGTATCTGCGCAAATACATCGCCGAAGCGCGCGCCAAGGGGGCGTTGCCCATCGTCGCCTCGCCAGTCCCGCGTAAAAGATGGGATGCCAGCGGCAAGGTCGCGCGCAGCAAAGATTCCCACGCAGCTTGGGCCGGCGAGGTGGCGCGCCAGGAAGGCGCCGGCTTTATCGACCTGAACGAGCTGGTGGCGCACCAATACGACCAACTCGGCCGCGAGGCCGTCATGAAGCTGTTCCCGCAGACGACGCCCGACGAGCACACCCATACCAACCTGGCCGGCGCCGAACTCAATGCGCGCACGGTGGTGGCAGGCCTCGACGCGCTGCCGAAGCGGCCGCTGCGCGCCTACTTGCGTCCGGCCGACGACGTGCGTCCCGTGGTCGACGCGTCCAAGGTGCCCGACGAGGCGGTGCGCAATCCCGGCCTGCCGACCTTGTTCATCGCCGGCGACTCGACCGTCAAGAGCGGCGGCCAGAATGGCGCCTTCGGCTGGGGCGAACGCATCGCCGCCTATTTCGACACACGCAAGCTGAACGTGGTCAACCACGCCATCGGCGGGCGCAGCAGCCGCACGTTTTACACCGAGGGCCGCTGGGGCAAGCTGCTGGCGCAAGTGAAGGCGGGCGACTTCGTGCTGGTCCAGTTTGGCCACAACGACGGCGGCCGCGTCGGCGACCCGAGCAACAAGAACCGCGCCTCCGGCCCGGGCACGGGTGCCGACACCATCGAGGATACGCGCCCCGACGGCAGCAGGGAGCTGGTCCATTCCTTCGGCTGGTACTTGGCCAAATACGTCGCCGACGCGCGCGCAAAGGGCGCCACCGTGATCCTCTTGTCGCCGGTGCCGCACCGCGACCGTTGGGAGCAGGGGCGCGACTTTGCCAATTTCGCCGAGTGGGGCGCGCAGGTCGCGCAGGCGGGCGGCGCGCGCTTCATCGACCTGACCATGCTGGTCAGCGATGCCTACCGCGCGGTCGGCCCGCAAACGGTGAACGGCTTCTTTTCGGACGCCCGCACCCACACCAACGATGCCGGCGCCACCTTCAACGCGGCGCAAGTGGCCGCCGGCTTGAAGCGCTTGCAGGGCGACCCGCTCGGGGCCTATCTGGTCCGCTAGCCAGGCCAGCATCAAGCCATGCGCGCCGTTCGGATCGGGCGCGCCCGACCACGCGATGGCAAGGCGCCATCTGCTACCTCGCTGCCGGCATTGGCCCAAGGGTGCCGCATGGAACGGCCGTTTTTAAGCAATCATCGATTTGATTGAAACATCGCGGCGTTGACGAATGATCCTGATTTGTGGCGCTGCGATAACAATTTTTTCACGGATTCGACGATTATCCAAAAAATCGATATCGAAACTGCGCATTCCGCACAGTTTCTGCTCACTCCGGTGAGTGTTTTGTTTCGGATGAACCAGCGGCGTTTTCCCGCAATAGACTGTAAGCACTACCACACGTCCCCACCAGGACGCGCCGCAAAAACGAATGATCAATAGGTCCGTTTCGAGACCAACAATGGAGACAGAGAATGCGTGAAACTACAAAGCAAGCCATGCGACCAAACCGTCTGAGCTACGCCGTTTCGGTGGCACTGGCGTTGATGGCAAACAACATCGCGATGGCGCAGGACGCCAAGCCGGCCCCTGAGCCGGTCGTCGAAGGCGAAATGCAGCAAGTCAAAGTGGTCGCCACCCGCGCCTCGCAACAATCGGGCATCGCCCGCAAAAAGAACGCGGCCACCGCGATGGACTCGATCGTGGCCGAGGACGTCGGCGCCTTCCCGGACCGTAACGTGGGCGAGGCTGTCTCGCGCATCGCCGGCATCGCGCTCGAGCGCGGCGACTTCGGCGAGGGCGTCAGCGTCGCCGTGCGCGGCAACTCGGCCGACCTGACCCGCGTCGAGATCGACGGCCAGGGCGTGCAGGCGGCCGGCGGCACCGACCTCAACGGTGGCGGCAACGGACGCGGCGTCGAGCTGCGCGAAATGTCCGCCGACCTGATCAAGAGCGTCGACGTCGTCAAGGGCTCGACCGCCGACATGACCGAAGGCTCGCTCGGCGGCGGCATCATCATCAAGACGCGAACCGGCCTCGATTTCAAAAAGCCGTTCTTCTCGTTCCGCGCGGCCGGCTCGCAGGGCTCGCTCAACAAAAAATGGTCGCCCGACTTCAACGTGATCGCCTCCCAGAAATTCCTCGACGGCCGCCTCGGCGTGCTGGTCAACGGGTCGTCGTCGGCCATGGTCAACGAGGGCCATTCCTCGCAGGTCGCCACCAGCGGCAACCAGGGTTATGCGCGCGCGATCGACTTCGACAATTCGCCCAACAAGACTTTCGTCTTCAATCCGTCGACCATGTCGCCGAACGATCCGGTGTCGACCACGCCATCGCTGGTCACGCCGACGCTCGCCGGCGGTGTTTTCAATTCCGCCACCCCGCTCGAGCTGGTGACACGTTCGGCCGCCGCGCAGAGCAAGGCTGATTGCTACGCCGCCTTCCCCAACCTGACGGCCGCGCAACAAGCCGCTCTCGCCTCGGGCAACACCCGCAACGGCGCGATCAACCACCGCGGCAACGAGTTGATCACCTGCCTGAACCAGTGGAACGACTACACACCGTCCCTGATCCGCAATATCGTCAAGCGCCAGATCGACGAGCGCAAGAACATCGACCTGCGTTTCGATTTCAAGGTCAACAATGCGCTGACCGTGTATGCGAAGGGAAGCCACAACAAGCGCAAGGTCGACGATACGAACCAGACCTACGGGATGGGCGGCCTGAACGTCAACACGGCGGTCGCAAACAGCCCGACTTACTCGGGCCCGACCTTCACCGATTCGGCCACCGGCGTGCGCTCCGCCGTGCCCGGTTCCGGCTACTACGTGTACGACACGCCGAGCTTCCGGACGAACGCCTTCCCGGCGGTCGGCGCCGTGGCCAACGTGGTCCCCGGTTCGGCCGTGGTCGACGCCAACCACCACGTCACCAAATTCTCGATCACCGACGGCAGCGCCAACACCGACCAGATCCACAACGTGATCGAGACCAGCTCGACCTACTTCCAGACCGGCGGCACCTACAAGAACGGCGGCCTGCTCGCCGAGTTCTTCATCGGCGACGCCAAGTCCGATTTCAGGCGCGGCGACAAGCGCACCTCCTTTAATTACAATTACGGCCCCGCCACGCTGGCCGTGTTGCCGAACGGGCTCTGGGGTTACACCCTGCCGGCCGGCAGCAACTTCGACCAGACCAACGCGGCGCTGTACTCCAACACGCGGCCGGCGACCGTGGCCACGGCGGCCGTGGCGCTGGGACCGAACAACACGCGCGCCGTGCCTGCCTACACCATCGCGCAGCAGGCGGCGCTGACCCAGGCGCCGCAGATCAGCTTCTCGCCGCAGATCAAGGACACCCACGAGAGCACGGCC
The DNA here is from genome assembly GCA_040384885.1 of Pseudomonadota bacterium. Classification (GTDB taxonomy): domain Bacteria; phylum Pseudomonadota; class Gammaproteobacteria; order Burkholderiales; family Burkholderiaceae_D; genus Telluria_A. The sequence goes on from JAZKIN010000152.1 coordinate 5,110, forward strand.
AAGCTCGACCTGACCTATAAGCTCAGCGAAAAAGTGCCTTTCCTCACCCGCATCAAGGGCGGTTTCAACCTGCGTGACAACTCCGGCAACAGCTGGGGCGGCGGCGGCTACACCTTCCAGTCGCCGGTGGGCACCTACGGACAGGCCGGCTACGTGGCACCGATCATCGTGCCGACGGCCAATATCCGCAGCACCTTCGTCGGCTGCACCAACACCCCGGGTTCGCTCGGCGCCGGCGGCAACCCTTGCGTCAACGGCTTTTTGCCAAGCAGTAATCCGCTCAACGTGCTGTCCGGCCAGGTCGGCTTTACCCAGCCGCAGTTCCAGGACATCCTGACCCAGGGCTTGACCCAGGGCCCGGCCTCGCAATTTTTCGCCGGCGCCAAGGACCGTCCGGCCGACCTGATCAACGGCTGGAACCAGATCGACGTCGAGAAGGTGTTCTCCCTGGTGAACGCGCCGAACGTCAATTACGATTGCGTCAAGGAGTGCATGGCCAACGACGGCAAGATGTACGCGCAACCGGTCGGCAAGTTCAGCGAACGCGTCACGTCGGGCTACCTGATGACCGATTTCAGCCTCGACAAGATTCCATTCACCGAGCGCGGCCTGCCCTTCGGCATGGAACTGGAAGGCAACTTCGGCTTCCGCTACATCCGCACCCGCGTCCATGCGACCGGCAACATGGGCTTCACCTCGATCCTGGTCACGCCGTCATACGACCGGACCCGTCCTACCGTCGCCGGCGGCTTCACCAGCAACACGATCATCAAGGGCACCTCGCTCGACGCGAGCAGCACCGATATCCTGCCGATCCTGAACACTGCGCTGTGGCTGATCCCGGAGCGTCTGGTGACGCGTTTCAACCATGCCAAAACGGTGTCGCGCCCTCCGATCTCGTCCTTGCTCCCGGCCGGCACCTGCACCTACGACGAACGTAAGATCATCGAGGAAGAAGCGACCGGCACCGGCTCGGCCATGACTTGCGCCGGCACGCTCGGCAACCCGGCCCTGCAGGCGCAGCGCAACGTCAACAAGAACTTGAGCATCGAGTGGTACCCGAACAAGGACACCGTGTTCTCGGTGGCCACCTTCAATCAGCGTGGCGTCGTCGGCGCGTCGACCGTCGTCGGCAAGACCAACATCAGGGTGTTCGACGGTCTGGATTACGTCGATCCGGCGACCGGCGAAAAGCTGTCCGACCTCGAGTTCAACTTCAACACCTATGAGAACGGCGCGGTCACCACCCGCAAGGGCATCGAGTTCGCGAGCAAGACCGCGTTCACCTTCTTGCCTTGGAAGCTGCGCTACACCGGTTTCGACATGAACTACACCAAGCTGCGCTCGGCCGTCTCGTCGGTCAACGTGGTCGACCTGATCACCGGCAATCCGCTGCCGCCGGCGCGCGAGTCGAAATACTCGTACAACGCCTCGCTGTGGTATGACGATGGCGTGTTCTCGGCCCGCGTCGCGCTGCAAGCGGTCGATTCGTATTTCACCTGCATCGCCGCATGCGGCGCCAATACGGTCAACAACTACCCGAACGCCAACGGCGGCCGTGTCACGGTGCTGCCTTACAACCCGGGTTCGCCGAACTTCCGCGACGCGACCCGCTTCATCGACGCCAAGCTCTCGTACAAGTACAGCAAGAACCTCGAGTTCTTCGCCGAGGCGCGCAACCTCGGCCTGTCCACCACCTCGAACAGCCAGGGCATCTACTCGCCGTTCGCCGACGGCACGCCGAACCTGCTCGACTACGCTTACGCCGGCCGCCGCATCATGATCGGTTTGAACTTCCGTAACTAAGGAGCCCACGGTCCCGCGGCCCGGCGATCACCGGGCCCGCTTGCCCCCCCCCGAATCGGATTTTCCGGCTCGGGGGATTTTCAATTTCAGAGACACAGATGTTTAACTCCCCCGAGAGGCAGTAAATGATCCCACTCCGCACCACTCTTAGCGCCCGTGCCTCGCGCCGCACGATGCAATCCTTGGCCGGCTCGGTCCTTGTGATGTCGGCCTGGGCGCCGGCCACCGCCGCGGAACCGGCCGTCCCGGCCGCCGTGCCCGAAATGTCGGTGGTGACGGTGCTCGGCCGCATGCCCGTGCGCCGTCCGCAGGAGGTGCGGCGCCTCGACCGCTCGTCGGCCTCGTCCTGCGCCTACGACTTTTATTCCGGGCGCGACGCCGTGCTCGACAGCTACCTCGACAGTTTCTATGGCAAGGGTCGGTCCGAAGACGGTAGCTGGATGGGCGTGGAAGTCGAAGGCGATCCCGCTAGCAACAACCGCGGTTTCAGCGATACCAGTCCTTATGGCGACGCCAGCCGTAACGGTCCCATGGTCGCCACCACCGACGCCGACGGGCGCAGCAACAACCCGTGCACCCAGTCCGCGTACAACGAGGCAGGCGCGCGCAACCAGATCGCGCGCAAGGACAAGACGCTGGACCAGGCGTATGCGGCCTACGACGCGCGCGACTACGCGCTTGCGCTGAGCACATTCAAAGTCTCGTACAACAAGGTCGGCTGGGACGAGGCGGCGCTGATGCTCGGCTCCATGTACCAGGCCGGCCAGGGCACCGCGCGCGATCCGAAAGCGGCGATCGACTGGTACATCAAAGTGGCCGAGGCGAGGCGGGTACCGGCCCACTTCAGCAGGTTCAATCCGCAGGATCCGGAATACGCGAACGCGCGCATCCAATCGCAACTGCTGCTGGCGCAGATCTACATGGCGGGTGTCGACGCGCCGCGCGACCCCGCACGCGCGCGCGCCTGGTACCGGGCGGCGGCGGAGCTGGACCATGTGCCGGCCATGTTCACGCTCGCGCGCATGCTGCAAAGCGGCTACGGCGGCGCCAAGGAGCCGGCCAAGGCCGCCAAGTTGTATGCCGAGGCGGCCAAGGCCGGCTATCTGCCGGCGCAATATGTGATGGCGCGCCTGCACCAGGCCGGACAGCTGGTGCCGCAGGACGCGCAAGCCGCGTTCGACATGTTCCAGCAGGTGGCTTTCAACCCGAAGGGCGGCAGCCGCAAGGTGTTCGCCGAGTTCGCGCTGGCGCAGGCGTATGACGAGGGCATCGGCGTCAAGGCCGAACCGACGCGCGCTTTGGCGTTCTACAAGGTGGCAGCGGTCGCCGGCCATGCGGGTGCGCAAAACGCGCTCGCCACCTATTTTTACAAGGGTGAGCAGGTCGCCAAGGATTTGCCGCTGGCGCGCAAGTTGTTTCTGGCGTCGGCATCGCAGGGCGTGGACACGGCGATGGCCAGCGCCGGGGCGATGTTGTTCCACGGCGAAGGCGGCGGCAAGGACCCGGTGCAGGCCTTGGCGTGGCTGCGCCTCAGCGCCCAACTGGGAAACGAGCAGGCCGCCACCAGCGCCAAAATCATCGAAAAACGCCTCACCCCCGAGGATCTCGCGCGCGCCGACGCGGTGTTCAAGGGCGCAGTGAAATAATCGGTGCGAACACCGGTTTGGATCGCGCGACATCGATCATGTCGCGCGGTTCAAGCTGCCAGCAGCCAGGCCGTCACGCGGTTGAATAGTCACGTACTTGACCACCGTGGCGGCAAATCCGTTGGTACCATCAATTCCCATATACCGCCATTAATTTCCACAACCGGCATCTGGATGTGGGTCTGGCTTCACCGTATTAATTTTGGGTTTGATATGAAGATTACGATGTTCGGACTGCGCCAAGGCTTGCTCCTGAGCGCCGCGACGCTGGGGCTGGTCGCAGGATCCGGCGCGCAGGCGGCGCCCCGTTGGATGGAGGCCTTGGACCGCGGCGCCGTGGCCGTGCCGGCCAAGGACGGCGGCAATCTGGTGAGTTGGCGCCTGCTGGCCACTGATGCGCCTAAGACCGCGTTCGACGTCTATCGCGACGGCAAAAAAATAAGCGTCCGTCCCGTAAGCGGGGGCACGAACCTGGTCGACAAGGCCGGAACGGCGCAGTCGACCTATGTGATCCGCACCCGCGCCAAGGGCAAGGTCATCGAAACCAGCAAACCGGTCGGCGTCTGGTCGGACGGCTATCTGAGCATACCGATTCAACAACCCGAGGGCGGTGTCACGCCGTCCGGCGAGGCCTACACCTACACGGCCCACGAGGCCAGCGTGGCCGATCTCGATGGCGACGGCCGTTACGAAATAATCTTGAAGTGGGACCCGGCGGCAAGCGGCACCAAGGCGCCGGTCACCTATCCGTCCAACGCCAGGGACAATGCCTTCCACGGCTACACGGGCGTGGTCTACCTCGACGCCTATACCCAGGAAGGCAAGCGCCTGTGGCGGATCGACCTGGGGCGCAATATCCGCGCCGGCGCGCATTACACGCAGTTCCAGGTGTTCGACTACGACGGCGACGGGCGCGCGGAATTGGCCGTGCGCACCAGCGACGGGACCATCGACGGCACGGGCAAGGTCCTTGGCGACCCGAGCGCCGACTGGCGCGAAACCGGCGGCGAGGTGGCCTCGAGCGACCGCACCGGCGGCCTGGTCAAGGCAGACGGCAGCATGGTCGCCCAGTTGCAGGGACGTATCCTGAAAGGTCCCGAGTTCCTGACGATTTTCGATGGAACCACCGGCAAGGCGCTGGCCAGCGAACCTTACTGGCCGGCGCGCGATCCGCGCACGGACGCGCCGACCGCTGAGCAGCTCAAAGAGACATGGGGCGATGGCTACGGCAACCGGTCCGACCGCTTCCTCGCGGGCACCGCCTATCTCGACGGGCAGCGTCCCAGCATCGTCATGGCGCGCGGGTACTATGGACGCACGGCGGTGGCGGCGTGGGACTGGCGCGACGGCAAGCTGAGCAGGCGCTGGGTGTTCGACAGCGCGGCGCCCGGCAACGAGGCCTTCGGCGGACAGGGCAACCACCAACTCAGCGTCGCCGACGTCGACCGGGACGGCAAGGACGAAATCATCTACGGCGCCATGGCCATCGACGACAACGGCAAGGGCCTGTGGAGCAGCGGTTTGAGGCACGGCGACGCGATGGCCGTGAGCGATCTTGACCCCAGCCGCCCGGGGCTCGAAAAATTCGGCGCGCACGAAGAGGTGGCCCACAACGGCGGCATCGGCTCGGCCATGCTCGACGCGCGCACGGGAAAGGTCTTGTGGAGCACGCCGGCCGCCGCGGACACGGGGCGCGGGGTCGCGGCCGACATCGACCCGCGGTTTCCGGGCGCGGAGGCGTGGGCCTCCAATAGCGATGTGCTCTACACCGCGCAAGGCAAGCCGATCGAAGGCGTCAGGCATCCGAGGGAGATGAGCTTCCTGGTGTGGTGGGATGGCGACGAGCTGCGGGAGATGTTCGACAAGAACCGGATTACCAAATGGGACTGGTTGGCCGGCAAATCGGACAATCTGCTCGAGGCGAGCGGCGCGCTCCAGACCAGCGGGACGAAAAACGTGCCCGTGGTCTCGGCCGACCTGTTCGGCGACTGGCGCGAGGAGGTCGTGTGGCACACGCCCGACGAGAAGTTCCTGCGCATCTACACGACGCCCCATCCCACCGGGCGGCGCCTGGTCACGCTGATGCACGACGCCCAGTACCGCGTCGCCATCGCATGGCAAAACACGGCCTACAACCAGCCGCCTCACCCGAGCTTCTTCCTGGGAGACGGCATGCAAACGCCGCCGGTTCCGAGCATCATCACGAGGAAATGGACTGGCGCCGGCGCCGTGAGCAATGCCGGGGTTGCTGCGACGCGCTGATCGCGTGGATTGCGTGGATTGCGTTGAGCGCGCCGATGCCGGCCGCCAAGCAGGGCGCGATGCGTCCGCCCGCTCCCCTCTGGCATTCGTGCTCGTTTGGCGCCTTCTTTTGTCGCGTTTTGTCGCATTCGACCGCGCTCGAACACTTGCCGAAAAAAACGGAGGCAGAATGCGACAAGTCGAGACAGAAAGCGACACGGAATGAGCATGAATGCCAGAAGGGTTGGCTGGAGCGCGCCCCATGCGCCGGGCCCAGTTAATCGCTGCGCGGAAACATGCGCGTTGTTAACAATTTGGCGCCCATGAACAAAACCGCCCCCGCCTAAACGCCACCATTTTTTTTCAGCCGCCGGACGTCCGAACCAGCGCGTCATTGCCCACGGCGGCACACCCGCCACGGGCGCCATGGATCGTCTACCGATTTTTAGCTGTGGTGCCCGATAGTCTTTCATGGTGTGGCGTTGCAAGACCTGCGCCCAGGCCCGCTTGGAATCGATCAGCTTGCTGATTCGTTTATGCCGGAATCGATCATTTCTCTGATTCTTTTCCGGTAAGGGGTTTCCACGCAGAGCACTCGCTTAGAATCCATTTTCCACAAGAACCAATCCACGAGCCAGTCATGTCGTTCCTGCCCTTAGTGCTGTGCCGCGCCGCTGTCGCGCTGATCGTCTCCACGCCGCTCATGGCGTTGGCGGCGAGTGCAGGCGCGGGCGCCGCGGGAAATGTCGAGGTCAATTGGGTCGGCGATGCGCCGGCGTTGGCCACCGGCGTGAGCTGGGGCGTGCCTTGGCCGCAGGGCGCGCTGCCGAAACAGCAGGCGTTCGCGCTGACGGGGCCGGACGGCCGGTCGCTGCCGGTGCAGACCTGGCCGCTGGCCTACTGGCCTGACGGCTCGCTCAAGTTCAGCGGCTTCGCGGCGGTCGCCAAGGCGGCCGGGACATATCTGATTGCCCCCGCGTCGGGAGCCGCGCCCGCTTCGGCGCTCGGCGTGAAACAGGGCGACGGCTTCATCGATGTCGACACCGGCGTATCGAAAGTGCGCGTGGGCACGCGCGGCACCGACCTGATCCAGACGATCTCGGTCGACGGCCGCGAAGTGGCCCGCGCCGGGCGCCTGGTCGGCCTTATGCAGCAGGGTCCGGATCCGGAGGAGGGCGCGATGCCGGCGCGCGCGCCATTCGCCTCCACGATCGAAAAATTCACGATCGAGCAAACCGGGCCGGTGCGCGCCGTGATCAAGCTCGAGGGCAAGCACAAGTTGGCCAAGGGCGGGCGCACCTGGCTGCCGTATTCGCTGCGCCTTTACTTCTACGCGGGCGACGCGGCGATCCATGTGGTCCACACCTTCATCTATGACGGCGACCAGCAGAAGGACTTCATCCGCGGCCTCGGCCTGCGCTTAAGCGTGCCGCTGCGCGAGGAGGTCTTCAACCGCCACGTCGCCTTCAGCGGCCAGGACGGCGGGCTGTGGATGGAATCGCTGCAGCCGGCCGACCTCAACGCCGACCCGCGCCAGGTCGCTGGCCAGAAGATCGACGGCGGTCGCTTCTACGGCGTCAAAGAAAAAGAGCAACTGGCGATCTGGAGCGACTACAAGCTGGTCCAGCCTACGCCGAAGGGATTCAACATCCTCAAGCGCACCGGCGCGCAGAGCACCTGGGTGTTCTCCGACTCCGGCACGCACGCCTCGGGCCTCGCTTTCGTGGGCGATGTCTCGGGCGGCCTGGGCGTGAGCGTCAAGGACTTCTGGCAAAGCTTCCCGACCGCCTTCGATGTGCGCAACGCCGCCGGCAAGGCGGCGGAGCTGACGGCCTGGCTCTGGTCGCCCGAGGCGCCGGCGATGGACATGCGCCACTACGCCACGCGCGCCCACGGCCTGTCCGCGACCTACGAGGACGTGCAGGAGGGGATGTCGCAAGCCTACGGCGTGGCCAGGACCAGCGCGTTCACGCTGTACCCGACCGCATCGGTGCCGGCCCGCGCGCAACTGGCGGCGATGGCCAAGGCGGGCGCCTCCCGCGCGCTGCTGGCGGCCAGCCCGGCCTACCTGCAAGCGGCCAAGGTATTCGGCGTGTGGAGCCCGGTCGACCGGTCCACGCCCGCGCGCGCGACGATCGAGGACCGGCTCGATTCGGTGCTGGCGTTCTACCGGCAGCAGCAGCACGAGCGCAACTGGTACGGCTTCTGGACCTACGGCGACGTCATGCACAGCTATAACTTCAAACGCCACGTGTGGAACTACGACCATGGCGGCTTCGCCTGGGATAACACCGAATTGGGCAGTGTCATGTGGCTGTGGACCAGCTACCTGCGCAGTGGCCGCCCCGAGCTGTTCCGCATGGCCGAGGCCATGGCCCGCAACACCAGCGAGACCAATGTCTACCACCTCGGCCCGATGAAGGGGCTCGGTTCGCGCCACAACGTGGTCAAGTGGGGCGACGGATCCAAGGAAGGGCGCATCAGCCAGGCCGCGCACTGGCGCCCGTTCTACTACCTGACGACGGACGAACGCATCGGCGACGTGATGCGCGACCAGCTCGAATCCGACAAAGCCATGGTCAGGTACGATCCGATGCGGCTGGCGCAGCCGGTGCTGCCGCAGGATCCGACCTATCCGGGCCGGATCCGCATCGGTCCCGATTGGTACGTGCTGGCCGGGAACTGGATGACCGAGTGGGAGCGCAGCGGCGACCCTAAATGGCGCGACCGCATCAACGCCGGCGCCGATGCGATCCTGCAGATGCCCTACTGGCTGCGCTCGGGCGTGCTCAATGGACTCAATCCCGACCTCGGCGGCAAGATCGGCCGGCTCAAAGGGCGCGGCAGCATGACCGTCGGCTATGACCCGGCGACCGGCAAACTGTTCCCGATTCCCGACCCGGTCGAGAAGCAGCAGGTGCCGGTGCTGTACAACCTGGCCACGATCCAGGGCGGGGCGCAGGTGATGTTCGAGCTGGTGCCGCTGCTTGGGCGCCAGGATTTCGCCGCCGCGTGGCTGCAGTACGCGCGCCTGGGTGAAGCGCCCGGCGACGTGCTCCTGAAGGACAAGGGCACCGGCACCGAAGGCGCCGATGCGCAGTATGTCGAACGCGCGCAGGGCGGCCCGCGCCTGGCCGCCTACGCGTACGCGCAGACCCGGAACCCGGCGTTCGCCAAGGTCGCCATCGACAACATGGTGCGCTGGCGCGGCGCCGTACCGCAGGCGGTCAACGGCCCCGACGTGTTGAGTGCGACCACCGAGGCGCCTGGCGTGTCGACCAACGATGCGGCGCAGTCCGGGCTGACGATGATCGAAACGCTGGCCTTGCTGGGCGACGCGCTGCCCGACACCTTGCCGCCGCCCCCACCGCAGCCCGAGCGCCGCCGCGAGTCCGCGCCGGCCGCGGCCAACAAATAGGAACGGGGGACCGGCCATGCTGCTTTCCGCGCTCGCCGCCGCCGCCATGGCGCACGCCGCGCCTGCCGCCTGCGTTCAGTGGGGGCAACGTGGCGCGCTGCTGCACGGGGACGACTTCAACGGGCCGCTCGCCGGGTATGTGAGCGAGTACGCCAAAAAGCCCGGCAATCTGGTCGCCAACCGGGACGGACGATTGCTGATCGATGTCGATTCGGGCGCCACGGTCTGGCTCGACAAGCGTTTGTCCGGTAATGTGCTGATCACCTACACGCGCCGGGTCGTGGTCGATGGCGGAAAAAACGACCGTCTGTCGGACTTCAACCACTTCTGGATGGCGCAGGACCCGCATAAGGCGGACCTGTTCACGCGCGGCGGCAAGTTCGAGGACTACGACGACCTGAATATGTACTACGCCGGCGTTGGCGGGAACACCAATTCGACCACCCGTCTGCGCCGCTACGGCGACGGCCAGCGTTTGCTGGTTGCCGAACACCTCGATGCGGCCCACCTGCTCAAGCCGAACCAGGACTACCAGGTCGAAATCGCCGTCTACGATGGCTGCACCCGTATGCTGATCGATGGGCAAGAATACTTTTCATACCGAGACACGCGGCCGTTCACGAGCGGCTATTTCGGTTTTCGCACGACGTGGTCACGCCAGACCATCGACCAGTTAAAGATCTACCAACTCAAATAAATCAAGGAGACCAACATGAAAAAAACGTATCTGATGAATGCCCCGAAACTGCGCCGCTGCTTGAGCGCAGCGCTCGTCGCCGGCCTGTTCCCGGTGGTGTTCAACGCATCGGCCCAGGAGGCGCCGGTGGCCCAGGAGAAGGGGCCGGCCGCCGCCGACGCCATGCTGCATGCGCTCAAGGTGCAGTATCCTAACCCTTACCGCGCGATGGACACGGCCGAAGTGAAGGTGGTGCTGGACCGCGTGTTTGCGTACCTGGACCGCGCCACGCCGGCCGAAATGATCAACAAGACCAGCGGCGCGCCGGTCACCGATTTCTCCCGGCCCGATCCGGAAGCGGTGCTCAAGCCGGGCGATTTCCGCTTGACCAGCTACGAATGGGGCGTGACCTACGCGGGCATGCTGGCCGCCGGCGCCGCCACCGGCGACGCCCGCTACACCAACTACACCGTCAAACGCCACCAATTGCTGGCCGACCTGACGCGCACCTACGCGCCGATGGTCAAGGCCGATCCGGCCAATGCGCAGGCGCCGATCAAGAGCTTCCTTAACCCGCACGCGCTCGACGACGCCGGCGCCTTGTGCATGAGCTTCATGAAGGCCAAGAACATGGGCTCGAAGGTCGACTACGGCCAGCTTATCGATATCTGCGGCAACTTCGTGACCGAGAAAGAGTACCGCCTCAAGGACGGCACGCTGGCGCGCGGCGGGCCGGACGGCAAGGGCGGCGTGAAGATGCGTCCGTTGCCGGACACGCTGTGGCTGGACGACCTGTTCATGGGTGTGCCGACCATCGCGCTGATGGGCAAGTACACCGGCAAGAAGAAGTACTACGACGACGCGGTCAAGCAGGTGCGGCAGTTCTCCAAGCGCATGTTCAACCCGACCCTCGGCATCTACATGCACGGTTACGTCGAAGGCGCGACCTCGCATCCCGAGATGCACTGGGCGCGTGCCAACGGCTGGGCGATCATGGCGATGGTCGAGGTGCTCGACGTGCTGCCGAAGACCCATCCGGGCTACAAGGCGGTGGAGGCGCAGCTGCGCGCCCATGCCAACGGCCTGGCCTCGTTCCAGCACAAGGACGGCCTGTGGCACCAGCTGATCGACCGCAACGACTCCTACCTCGAAACCTCGGCCACGGCGATCTACACCTACGCGATCGCGCGCGCGGTCAACCGCGGGCATCTCGACAAGGACATGTTCGGTCCGATGGCCAACCTGGCCTGGAACGCCGTGTCGAGCAAGGTCAATGCCAAGGGTGAGGTCGAGGGGATTTGCGTCGGCACCGGCATGGCGTTCGATCCGGCCTTTTACTACTATCGTCCGACCAGTGTGCGCGCGGCGCACGGCTACGGCCCGGTGTTGCTGGCCGGCGCAGAGATCATCGAGATGAACAAGAAGTTCAAGTTCGGGCTCAACGACAGCGGCTTTATGTACCAGGGCCAGCGCTGATAGGAACCACCTGGGCGCATAAACTCGCCCAGGTCTAAACCCCAACCCACATCGTCCTCGCGCATGCGGGGACCCATAGAACGCTGGCTCATAGCAACTGTTC
>JAZKIN010000153.1:0-2703 GCA_040384885.1 Pseudomonadota bacterium
TGGCGATCTCGCTGGTCAACCATGCCGAAGGCATGAACGTCAAGCGCATCGAGCGCTTCACCAAGCAGCTGATCCCGGTCACCCAGATCGAGGGCTTCGAGCCTAAGAAAACGGCGTCGGCGCCACGTTCGGCTGCCCGTCCAGGCGGCTGGAAGCCGGGCGACAACCGCGCCGCGGCTGCCAAGCCGGGCCAGCGCACCTTCAGCAAGCCAAGCGCACCGCGCAGCGGCGAAGGCGGCGGCTACAAGGGTTCGAACCCACGCTCGACCGACGGCGCGCGCCGCTCGTATGGCGATCGGTAAAAATCAGTCGTTGACTGTTTAGTCTTAAAAACACCCCTCTCGAGGGGTGTTTTTTTTGGGCGCTCGCGTTACGCCGCGCAGGTGCGGAAGCCGACGAACATGTCGTCCCGCTCCGGCCTGTAGAAATTGCGGAAGTGCGGCGACAGCATGCGTGCCGGCGTCGCGAACGAGGCGCCGCGCAGCACCTGGTGCGTGCCGAACCACGGCGCCGAATACTCGCGGTAGGCGTCCGGCGTGAAATCGGACTCGGGATACGGCTCGAACGGCGACGAAGTCCATTCCCACAACTGGCCCCAGTTGAATCCCCCCTGCCCCGAACGCGCAGCGAATTCCCATTCGGCCTCGCCCGGGAGGCGCCGCCCGAGCCAGGCGCAGTAAGCCTGCGCCTCGTACAGGCTGACATGGCGCACCGGCTCGGCGCCGGCCAGCGTACACAGGCGGCCGAAGCGCTCGCTGCGCCACTGGCGCCCGGCGCGCTGCCAGTAGCGCGGCGCCGAGCGCTCCTGCAGCATCAGCCAAGCGCGCCCGTTCGCGCTCCAGTAGCGCCCATCCTCATAGCCGCCGTCGGCGACAAATTCGGCAAACTGTGCGTTGCTCACGAGGTGGGCGTCGATCTGGAACGCGGTCACCTGGTGCGGCGCGCCGTTTTTCTCGTTGTCGAACGCGAAGCCGCGTCCGGCCCCGGCGCCGAGCACGATGCGCCCGCCCGGATAGGCCAGTTGCGCGCCCGGCGCGTGCAGATCCGGCGCATGCAGCAGCCCCTCCGGCACGCCCACACCCAGCGTTTGCAGCGTGTACAGCAGCGCCTCGCCATGCATGTCTTCGTGCGCCAGCGCCAGCCGGTACGGGTACAGCGCGGCGTCGCTGTCGTCCGCGCGCGCAAGCTTGTCGAGCGTGCGGTCGAGCACCTCGTGGCAGTAGGTCTTGAGCGCGCCGGCGCGCGGCAGCTCCAGCGTCCAGCGCGAGCGGTGCGGCACGGTGCCCGAATCGAACCAGTCGTCGCCCTGGGTCAGCAGCGAGTCGCGCTGGGCCGCCGCCGGGTGGCTCGAGGCCGCCTCGCGCAGGATGAACCACTCGGCGAACCACGCGGTGTGGCCGAGCTCCCACAGCGGCGGGTTGATCGTGGCAATATGGGGCACGCGCGCCAGTTCGTCGTAGCCGGCCGCGGCAAACAGGTCGAACAGGCGCAACGTATAATTGCGCGCGTCCTGGAGCGCGTCGGCCAACCCGGCGCGGGTGGCATGTCGGAACGATGGTGTGGTCGGATGCATGCCACAATTGTAGCCACTTTTAAGGGGGCGCTGGTGCAAGCAGATGGTGTGGTGATCGTGAGCCCGGCCACGGCGCGGGAGAACAACGGCAACTGGCAGACCGCGAGCCGCTGGGCCCGTTTTTTGCGCGCGCGGCAGCGCGTCGAGATCGTGCCAGAATGGCGCGCCGACATGCCCGCGCCCGCACTGCTGATCGCCTTGCACGCACGCCGCTCGGCCGCCTCGCTGGCCGCGTTCGCCAAGGCATACCCGCAACGCCCGTCGCTGCTGGTGCTGACCGGGACCGACTTGTACCGCGACATCCACAGCGACGCCACGGCGCGCCGCTCGCTCGAACTGGCCAGCGCGCTGGTGCTGCTGCAGGACGCCGGCCTGCAGGCGCTGGCGCCGGCGCTGCGGGCCAAGGCGAGCGTGGTCTACCAGTCGGCGCCGGCGCTGCGCGCGCATGTGCATCCGGCCACCCGGCGCCACTACGACATCTGCATGGTCGGCCACCTGCGCGCCGAAAAAGACCCGCTCACCTTCATCCGCGCCAGCGCGCTGGTGCGCCATCCGCGGGCGCGCATGCTGCACATCGGCGGCGCGCTCGACCCGGCCCTGGGCGCGCAGGCGGCAGCGGCGCAGCAGGCCAACCCGCGCTACCACTGGCTCGGGGCGCTCGCGCGCGCGGCCGCGCGCCAGCGCCTCAAACGCAGCCACGCGATGGTGATCGCCTCGCTGATGGAGGGCGGCGCCAACGTCATCATCGAGGCCGTCACGAGCGCGGTGCCGGTGCTCGCGAGCGACATCGCCGGCAACCGCGGCATGCTCGGCGACGATTACGCCGGGTATTTCGCGCCGGGCGACGCGGCCGCGCTGGCGCGCCTGATCGAGCGCAGCATCGACGACGCCGCCTTTTACGCGCAGCTGCAGACGCAGTGCGCGCGCCGCGCGGCCCTGTTCACGCCGGGCGCCGAGCAAGCGGCGCTGCGCCAGTTAGTGGATAATCTGCTCATCGCGCACACCGCACCACCCCACTGAAACGGAATAACCATGAGCACAGCACCCGAGCAAAAGATCAAACTGACCTCGTTTTCGCACGGCGGCGGCTGCGGCTGCAAGATCGCGCCGGGCGTGCTGGCCGAAATCCT
>JAZKIN010000154.1:0-21181 GCA_040384885.1 Pseudomonadota bacterium
GCGTCCATGCTGATGATTTATGAAATTTGAGGGGAAGGCTCAGGGTCTGACCCCGGTTGTGAATTATTTTGCAATTGGCTGGCGGAAAAGTCGGTCGTAGTGGATTTGCTGGGCAATTAGGTTTCGGCGCCGGTCAGGCGGCAGCGGGAACCGCAGTCGGCAGCGTGCGCCGGAAGGCGAGGTATTCTTGTGCCACGGACTTGGGCGCCTCGAGCATCGGCAAGTGGCCCAGGCCTTCGATGATGTGGACTTTGGAATTGGGGAACAGCAAGGCTAGCGCGCCCGCCCCTTTCGGACTCAGGATCCGGTCTTGCGCGCCCCACACGATCAGCGCCGGCGTGGCAAGCCGCGCAAATTGGACTTCGAGCACCGTCGAACTCGTCAGTTGCTGCAGGATCCGCGTGTGCAAGGCGAAATCGCGGATCGCCCGCCGCGCCAGCACCCGCCGCACAAAGCGCGGGAAATACGGCACTTTGTGCATGGTCGCCGCCATCAGGGCGTCGAATGCGGGTTCATCCTTGACCAGCAGGGGCATCTCGCCCGTCTTTTCGTAATGGCGCAGCAATGGCGTGTCGTGCGCCGCCTCGGTGCCGGCGGCGTCGATCAACCACACGCTGCCCACCATCTCCGGATAGGTCGCCGCAAATTGCGCCGCGATGAAGCCGCCCATCGAGTTGCCGCCAAGGTGCACCCGTTTCACGCCCAACTGGGTCAAGAAGGCGTGCAGCCGTCCCACCTGGTCGGACATGAAATAATTTGCGTCGATATCGCGCGTCGCGTCGCCGAAACCGGGCAAATCCGGGATCAGGACCCGGTGATGCGGCGTCAGGAAACGCGCGATGCGGGTGAAGTTGTCTTTGTCGCCCGCGAAGCCGTGGATCAGCATCAAGGCTTCGCCTTTGCCGCCTTCGAGGTAGGGCATGTCGAACTTGCCCACGCGCGCGGTGCGCGTCGACAGGCCGCCGAAACGGCGTTCGGCGCCCAGTCCTAGCCGGGTGAGCAACTCTGGCGCGAGCCTGGTCGCGAGAAAGAGGACGGCCAGCGCCGCCAACAGCAGATAAAGATAAACCATCGATCAAGCTTTCGTCGCCCATGAAGTGGTCGATCTTACCTCATGGAACGACGCAGCCTGTAGAGTGGCGCTTCAGTCTCTCAGGTCGTGGTGGCCCGGATCAGCAGCGCGACCGCCTCGGCCGCCATGCCCTCTTCGCGTCCGAGGTAGCCGAGCTTTTCGTTGGTCTTGGCCTTGATGTTGACTTGCTGGGGCGAGACCCCGAGGTCTTCGGCGATGCGCGAAATCATTTGGGCGATGTGTGGCGCCATTTTCGGGGCCTGCGCGATGATGGTCGCGTCGACGTTGCCGATCGTGTAGCCGGTGGCGACGACCCGGTGCGCCACTTCGCGCAACAGGGTGCGCGAGTCGGCCCCGGCGAACATCGGGTCGGTGTCGGGGAAATGCTTGCCGATGTCGCCCAGCGCGGCCGCGCCGAGCAAGGCGTCGATGATGGCGTGCAGCAGCACGTCGGCGTCCGAATGGCCAAACAGGCCCAGCCGGTGCGGGATCGCGACCCCGCCGATTGTCAGTTTGCGGCCCTCGACGAGCGCGTGGCAGTCATAGCCGGTGCCGATGCGAAACGGCGGGGTGGGATTGTAGGAAGCGAGTGCCATAGTTTGGTTTCACACTTTTAAGGTTAGGGCGCTGCCAGGTACATCTCGGCGATCCGGATGTCCGCCGGCAGCGTCACTTTTAAATTACGGGGATGTCCCTCGACCAGGCGCGGCGCGAAGCCCATCGCTTCGATCGCACTGGCGTCATCGGTAATGACGCTGGCGTCGGTGGCCGCTGCGAGCGCGTCGCACAGCAGGCGGTAGCGGAACATCTGCGGGGTCTGGGCCAGCCACAGGCCGTCGCGCGCGACGCTCGATGTGGCGGCAGGCACGTTGGCGCCGGCGGCAACGCCGGCGCGCTTGACGGTGTCGACCACGGGCAACGCGAGCAGGCCGCCGACCGTGTCGTTGCCGACGGCGTCGATCAGTTTGGCGATCAGCGCCGCGTTGAGCCCCGGGCGCGCGGCGTCGTGCACCAGCACCCAGTCCGACTCGCCGAGCTCGCCGGCCAGGGCGCGCAGCGCGTTTTGCACCGACGCCAGGCGCGAGGCGCCGCCGCAACGCAACACGCTCACGGCGCCCTGCGGCACGACCGCGTCGATCTGGCCATCGTTCTCGCTGACGACGACATAGGTGTGGCTGATCAGGCTGCTGGAAAGGAAGGCGTCGATCGTGTGGCGCAACATCGGCTTGCCGCCGATGTCGATGTATTGCTTGGGGCCGTCCGCGGCCATGCGCGCGCCGACGCCGGCCGCAGGAATAAGGGCGAAGTAACGCGGTGCTGCCTGGTTCGTTGGTTTCATCGTGCCTTGTCGTGCTGCCGTTTGCTGCAGTATTGCTTCCGTATTGCTGCTGTCTTGTTGCTGTTCTTGATGCTGTTCTTGATGCTGTTTTGCCGCTGTTCTTGCTGCTGCATTAATGCTTGGTTTTGACTTTGGATGCCGCCGTCGGTTGCGGCCGGGACGCGATGGCTCCACCAAGAACTGTACCTCACCTGCGCAAACTTTGCTCAGCCCCCCGCCAATTTTGCGGGCTCCGCCGGCGATCAGGACATACACCGGCGCGCACCGGCGCACGCCAGCTTCCACTGTCGGCAAATGGTCGAAATCGGTGTTGAGGTGCCGCACTCGATGCGCTGGAATCTGTATGCGTAAACAGGGCCCAATCCGGCCCACGGCGGCGGCGCCGGTCGCGTCGGCCTTACTGCCAGAGCCCGAAAACAAGGCCGAACAGCACGAACTGCACGGTATGGTAACCGCCGTCGATCAGCCACAACTTGAACGAGCGCTGGGAGAATTGGTAATTGATGCCGAAGCTGGTCGCGACCAGACCGAAACCAACCAGCAATCCCAGCGACAGCGCACCCTCAAGGCCGGTCCCGGCCGGCAGCACTGTGGCAAACGCGACCGCTGCCACGACCGAAAAAGCGAAGCTGAGGCCGAACACTTTCGCGGGATGCCCGGTTTGCGGCTGGCCGCCGTTCTCGGCGTTCCAGATGCGGCCGAACAGCGCGTTCGAATACCACAAACCGCCCAAAAAGAAGCTCGACAGAGCCGCCACAAGTATCGCCCAGTAGTTCATAGTGTCCCCCCTGTTCGGTCTGCCAACGCAGCCCTGATTGAACTTGCCACTTTAGCAGCAAGCTGGATATGCGGCAACATTCGACCGTGACACGCGCGGTCCCGCTGCCGTGGCGCCCCCCGTATGCCACCACGCGTTTTTTTGCAAGCTGACGCTTTTTGATATGTATCAAAAGATACATTAATAGAATAGTTCCGTCGTGCAATCCCGTACAAGCGTATGTGGGTGTAAGATTGTTGCATCTAGCTATCTCCCCTCTCACAAAGACCGCCTTTCTGGCTAATGGAGCTGTTTCACGTGCAAAACACAGTACTCATAGCAGGATTGATCCTGATTATCATCGCGGGGGCGGCGTTCGGTTTTTTCAAGTTCCGTCAGTTGAAATCGCGCCTGCCCGAGACGGCGGCGCCGCAAGACGAGCAGCCGCTGCTCGATGACGGGCTGGTCGATAGCGAGACGGTCAAGAAAATCGCACAGTCCGCCTCGACCGACGCCGACGCCACGGATCAGAGCGCCGACGACGACCCGCTCGACGACCAGGCGTGGATCGACGCGCAGTCGGCCGAGTTGAATGCCGGGGTCTGGGCCAAAGTAGAGGAACGCCAGCGCGCCAAGGAGTTAGAACTGCGCAAGGCCTGGCGCATCGTCGAGCTCGAGGCAAAGCGTCTCGAGACGGAGCGCTTCGACAACGACGAAAACGCCCGCATCGCCGCCGCCCGCGCCGACGAGGAACTAATCGGACGCCCCGAGACGATCATCGATGAGATCGACGTCAGCCGGCTCGATGCGCCCCGCACGCGCCCCAAGGCAGACGACTTCGGTACCGAACTCGAAGGCGAGCCATCGGCACTCGATGTCGACTTTATTTTCGGCGATCCGCCGGCCGCGGCCGCGCAGGACGTCGCCGACGACACCTCCGCGCAGGACGAGGCTGCGCGACATGCCGCCGAAGTAGCGGCCGAGGCAAGCATCAAAGCCGAGCGTGCGGCCGAAGAAGGGCAAGCGCGGCTTGAGACCGAGCGCCTCGCAGCGGAGGAAGCGGCCCGTGTTGAAGCTGCTCGGATCGCGGAAGAGGCGGACGCCCGCATCGAAGCCGAACATATCAAAGCGGACAACGAAGCCCGCTTTGAAGCCGAGCGCCTGGCCGCCGAGCAAGCGCGATTGCTCGCCGAAAATCCGGCCAGCATCGAAGGCGAGCCGTCGCGTCTCGACGTCGAATTCATCTTTGGAAACGAAGGGGCGCCCGTACTGCCCGCGCCGGAAGCGGAGCCCGAGGTCGAGCCCGAAGTCGAGGCCCCGGCCCAGTATGAAGAAGCCGAACCGGCCGACCTGATGCTCACCAATGCCGAGGTTGAAGCCCGCATCGAAGCCGAACGGGTCGCCGAGATCGAAAAGGCGCGCGCCGCGTTCGAACATGCGGCCAACGACGAGGCTGCCGCGATCGCGCGCGCGGCCGCAGAGGTCGCGCGGATCGAAGCCGAGGAAGCGGCGCGGCTCGAGGCGATCCGGCTGGCCGAGGAAGAAGTGGCGCGGCTGGAGGCCGAACGCATAGCCGAGGAAGACGCGGCCAACTTCGAGACCTTGCGGCTGGCGGCGGAAGAAGCCGCGCGCCTTGAAGCGGCACGCATCGCCGAAATCGCGCGCCAGGAAGCCGAACACATCGCCGAACGGGCGCGCGTCGAGGCCGAACGGATTACCGAAGCGGCCCGTCTGGAGGCCGAACGGATTGCTGAAGCGGCCCGCCTGGAGGCCGAACGGCTTGCCGAGGCGGAAGCGGCACGCCTCGAATCCGAACGGATTGCCGAAGCGGAGCGTCTGCAAGCCGATCAGGCCGCCGTAGCGGAAGCGGCACGCCTCGAATCCGAACGCGCAGCCGCGGCGGCAGCGGCGCAACTTGAGCAAGAGCGGCTGGCGGCCGAAACCGCAGCACGCCTCGAGGCCGAGCGCATTGCCGCCGAGGAAGCCGCACGCCTTGAAGCCGAACGCAGCGCCGCCGAAGAAGCGGCGCGCCTTGAGGCCGAGCGCATCGCCGCCGAGGAAGCCGCGCGCCTCGAAGCCGAACACAGCGCCGCCGAAGAAGCGGCGCGCCTCGAGGCCGAGCGCCTCGAAGCCGAGGCAGCCGCACGCCTCGAGGCCAAGCGCATCGCCGCCGAGGCAGCCGCACGCCTCGAGGCCGAGCGCATCGCCGCCGAGGAAGCCGCACGCCTCGAAGCCGAACGCGGCGCTGCCGAACAAGCGGCGCGCCTCGAGGCCGAGCGCATCGCCGCCGAAGAGGCGGCGCAACGCGAAGTCGAACGCGTCGCCGCCGAAAAACTGGCGCGCATCGAAGCCGAACGGCTCGCGGCAGAAGAGGCTGCCCGCCTCGACGAGGAGCGCATCACCAAGGCCGTCAATGCACGGCTGGAGGCGGCGCGCATCGAGCACGAAGCCAAGGCACTGCTCGAGGCGCAGCGCCGCACGGCCGAAAAGGCCGAGCGCCTGACTGCCGAAAAAGCGGCGCGCGCCGAAGCCGAACGGGTAGCGGCCGAAAAAGCGGCGCGACTCGAGGCCGAACGCAAGGCCGCCGCGGAGGCGAAAGCCGAAGCGGCAGCCAAAGCAAGCGCGGCCGCTGCGCCGGCGCGTGGCAAACCGGTGCAAAAGGCGGTCGCCGAGACGATCATCATGATCGCCGACGATTCGAAAGTGGTGCGGATCAAAACCAACCGCCTGCTTGGCAACAATGGTTTCCAGGTGCAACTGGCCGAGGATGGCCTCGACGCGGTGCGCCAGATCGCCGCGCGCATGCCCGACATCGTGATCACCGACGTCGAGATGCCGGGCATGAACGGGTTTGAATTGACCGTCTCGCTGCGCCAAAACCCCGCGACCGCGCACATCCCCGTCATCATGATCACGGCCGAGGAAAGTTACGCGACCAAGGCGGCCGACGCGGGTGTGGATGTACTGCTCGGCAAGCCTTACCCCGAGGCCGACATGATCGAGCATATCAACCGCCTAATGCGCGATGGGCGTTTCCAGTAAGGCCGGCCCGGCGCGCAAGCTTGTCATTTGGCGTGACAGCGTGAGTGCCGGGGACGACTGCGACGCGCCGCACGCGCTGCAGCTCGACCTTGGCGGCAACGAAACGCTGCAGGAAATTATCGACAGGCTCGTTTCGGCCAATTATTTGGCGAGCATTTCAGGCGGGCGGGCGACTTGGATTTTTGAAGCGGGCAGCCGTCCGCTGGCGGTGATTGCGCAGCAATGGCCGCAGGCACGAGCGTTGGTCGACGCCGCGCAAGGCTATGCCCAGTTTGTCGACGCGCGCGGCGAATGTCATTTCAATTTCAAGTACTGGTGCCAGGCCGATCCGGAGCGGGTGTTTGCCTGTTTGCGTGAAGGCAAGCCGTTGCCGGACAAGTACGCGTAGGAGCTGCAGAAATCGTAACGCGGATAACTTCACAACCCCAAACCAACATCGTCCTCGCAAAGGCGGGGACCCATGGAACAGTTGCACGATGCGAACGTTCTATGGATCCCCGCCTTCGCGAGGACGATGTTGTTTGATTGTTTATAGATTTTCACCAATACGACTTCTGCAGCGCTTAAGCGCTAAATCAGGCTGGCGTCCATCTACCCGCAATAATCTTCTCGAGCCAGAACGCGCCGATGATCGTCTTCACGTCGGTAACCCGCCCGCTGCGGACCATCTCGAGCATCTCCGGCACGGTCGCCGTGAATACCTCGAGGAACTCGCCGTCGTCGAGCTTGGACGGCCCAGCGCTCAGTCCGCGCGCGACAAACAGGTCGAGGTGTTCGTCCGAATAAGCGATCGCATTGTGGATGGTGCAGACGAATTGCCAGTCGCTCGCGGTGTAGCCGGTTTCTTCCTGCAGCTCGCGCTTGGCGCAATCGAGCGAGGCTTCGTCGGGATCGATTTTACCGGCGGGGAATTCGATGAACACGCGGTCGAGCGGATAACGGAACTGCCGCTCAAGCAGCACGCGGCCATCGTCGAACAAGGGCAAGATCACAACCGCGCCCGGATGCTTGATGTATTCGCGCGCGCCCTGTTTGCCGTTGGGCAGCGTCACGCGGTCGCGCGCGAGCTTGAGGAAACCGCCGTCGTAAACCACTTCCCCGTCGATGCGGGTCTCTTTAAGTTGAGAATCCATGCGCAACTCCAGGGTCGGGTTGAATGAGTGTCAGCGTTTGCGCAGGTAGCGCATCACAAAGCCCGGAAAACCTAGCACCACGAACAGCGGCACGGTGATCATGTAGAACTCTTTACTTTGCGAGAACACATTGCCGATGCGTGACTCGAGCAGCCAGGCGAACGCGCCGACGATAAAATACAGCACCACCAATTCGCCGATGCGCACCCAGGCGTGCTTGTTGGGCGCCGCGCCCGCTTGCGCCGGCTTCAGGGGAATGAAGCCGAACACGGACTCGTTCAGATACGGCAAATTGGCAAGTACCAGAGCGACCAGGATCAGCAGCCAGCTCGCAAGCGAAACATCCATCAGCTAGCCAGCGAGGTTTTCATCGCAGCGATGCAGACCGCCAACAGGGCGCCCGGCCAGAGACCAAGGGCGACGACGGCGACGCCGTTGAGCGACATCATCACGCGCATGTCGAGCGGCGCGACGATCGGCGACGCATCGGCCGCCTCGTCGAACCACATGACCTTGACCACGCGCAGGTAGTAGAACGCGCCGATCAGCGAGAACATGACCGCCAGCACCGCCAGCCAGATCTGGCCCGTCGTCACGACCACCTCGAGCACCGCGAACTTGGCCATGAAGCCCATCGCAGGCGGCACGCCGGCGAGCGAGAACATGAGGATCGTCATGACCACGGCGAACCACGGGCTGCGCTTGGCCAGGCCCTTGAAGTCGCTCAGTTCTTCGGCTTCGAAGCCGGAGCGCGCAAGCATCATGATGAGGCCGAAGCTGCCCAAGGTCGTCAGCACATACGTGATCACATAGTACATGGCGCTGCCGTAGGCCGCCGCCATGTTGCTTTCGTTGTTAGGGCCTCCGACGACCGCGACCACGCCCGACAGCATACCGAGCATCACAAAGCCCATCTGGGCAATGGTCGAGTAAGCGAGCATGCGCTTGATGTTGGTCTGGGCGATCGCGGTCAGGTTGCCGATCGCGAGCGACATGACGGCCAGCACCATCAGCATCAGCTGCCAATCG
Organism: Pseudomonadota bacterium; assembly: GCA_040384885.1. Taxonomy (GTDB): domain Bacteria; phylum Pseudomonadota; class Gammaproteobacteria; order Burkholderiales; family Burkholderiaceae_D; genus Telluria_A. Next base: position 8,373 of record JAZKIN010000154.1, read on the forward strand.
AGCGCCATTTGGCCAAGGCCCTCGGCCAGCAGGCGCACGACAATCGCGAACGCGGCCAGCTTCGGCGCGCCGCCCAGCAACAGCGTGACCGCCGTCGGCGCACCCTGGTAGACGTCCGGCACCCACATATGGAAGGGCACCACGCCGAGCTTGAAGGCGAGGCCGGCGACCACGAACACGAGGCCGAACTTGAGCACATTCATGTTCGCGGGGCCGTTTTCGAGGATGCGGGCGATGTCGGACAGGTCGAGCGAACCGGTCGCGCCGTAGATCATCGAGATGCCATACAGCAGGAAACCGGAGGCGAGCGCGCCGAGGATGAAGTACTTCATCGCCGCTTCGGTCGAGACGCCGTGGTCGCGGCGCAGCGCGACGAGTGCGTACAGCGACAGCGACATCAACTCGAGGCCGAGGTAGATCGACAGCATGTTGTTGCCGGAGATCATAATCATCTGGCCGAGCATCGCGAACAGCGCGATCACATAGAATTCGCCGCCCAGGTTACCCGACAACATGCCGCGCTCGGTCGCGTACTTGCGCGAGTAGATCAGCGTGATACCAACCGCCAGGTAGGTGAACAGCTTGAGCAGGTTGCCCATCGGATCGGAGACGTACATGTTCGAGAACGTGTAGACCGTGGTGCCGGCGCAGAAGTCGACGCAGGTGAACACGGCGCAGCCGATCAGGGCCATCAGCGACAGGCGGTAGGTGACGGCGCGTTTTGCTTCCGACAGGAACATGTCGATCAACAGAATCGCGGATGCGGCGATCATCAAAAAGATCTCGGCGTAGGCCGGGATCAGGTTGGGGGTCGGGAACGGGATGGTCATAGTTGTCAGTCAGTTTTATTGTGGCAGCAGCGCTGGCAGTTTCGACACGCTCACGTGGCGCAGCAGGTCGGCCACGGAGGTTTGCATCGTGTCGGTGAACGGCGCTGGGTACAGGCCCATGTACAGCACGGCGATGGCGAGCACGGAGAACATGAAGAATTCGCGACGGTTCAGGTCGGTCAATTCGTCGACGTGCTTGTTGGCGATCGCGCCGAACACCACGCGCTTGACCATCCACAGCGAGTACGCCGCGCCCAGGATCAGGGCGGTGGCGGCCAGCATGCCGATCCAGAAGTTGAACTTGACGGCGCCCAGGATCACCATGAACTCGCCGACGAAGCCTGACGTCGCAGGCAGGCCCGCGTTGGCCATCGAGAAGAACACGAAGAAGGCGGCGAACTTCGGCATGCGGTTGACCACGCCACCGTAGGCGGCGATGTCGCGCGAATGGACGCGGTCATACAGCACGCCGATGCACAGGAACATCGCGCCCGAAATGAAGCCGTGCGAGATCATTTGCACGATACCGCCCTGCACTGCCATCTCGCCGAACATGAAGAAGCCGAGCGTGACAAAACCCATGTGCGCGATCGACGAATAGGCGACCAGTTTTTTCATGTCGGTCTGCACCAGCGCGACGAGGCCGATGTAGATCACGGCGATCAGCGACAAGGTGATGATGAACGGCGCCAGGTACAGGCTCGCGTCTGGTGCGATCGGCAGCGAGAACCGCAGGAAACCGTAGGCGCCGAGTTTGAGCATGATCGCGGCCAGCACGACGGAGCCCCCGGTCGGCGCTTCGACGTGGGCGTCGGGCAGCCAGGTGTGCACCGGCCACATCGGCACTTTTACCGCGAACGCCATCAGGAACGCGAAGAAAATAAGAACCTGTTCGCGCATCGTCAACGGCAGTTTATGCCACTCGAGGATACTGAACGAACCGCCCGATTTGTTATACAGGTAGACGATCGCGATCAGTGTGAGCAGCGAGCCGAAGAAGGTGTACAAGAAAAACTTGAACGACGCGTACACGCGGTTGGCGCCACCGAACACGCCGATGATGATAAACATCGGGATCAGCGTCGCTTCAAAGAAGAAGTAGAACAGCAGGCCGTCCATCGCGCAAAACACGCCGATCATCAGGCCCGACAAAATCAGGAACGAACCCATGTACTGCGCCACGCGCTTCTCGATCACTTCCCACGCCGAGATCACGACAATAATCGTGATAAACGCCGTCAGCGGCACGAACCACAAGGACAAGCCGTCGACCGCGAGCGCGTACATGATGTTAAAACGGCCGATCCACGGCGTGCTTTCGACGAACTGCATGCCGTGCGCGGCGTTATCGAAGTTCATCAGCAAGGGGATCGTCGGCAAGAAGCTGACGATGGCGCCGACCAGCGAGAGCACGCGGGTCAGGCCGGAGCGTTCATCGCGGCCGACCGCGAGGATCAGCATGCCGAACAAAATCGGGACCCAAATCGCGAGACTCAGGTACGGAGGGAATTGAGAGATCGTAGACTGCATCATTATCGTTATCTTTGCGTGTCAGCGGGTTAAGCTTTGTAAAACGGCAGGAAGTAGAGCAGGAAGCCCAACACGCCGAGAATCATGACGAAAGCGTAGTGGTAGATGAAACCGGTCTGCAACTTGCGCGACAGTGCCGCGAACAGGCCCACCACTTTTGCGCTGCCATTGACGACGAAGCCATCGATGATGCTCTTGTCGCCGACATTCCACAGGCCGCGGCCGAGCAGGCGGGCGCCGCCGGCGAAGACCACATCGTTGAACTTGTCCATGTAGTACTTGTTGTCGAGCAGCGTGTGCAGCGCGTGGAACTTGGCGAAGAACCAGGCCGGCACCTTGCGGTTGACCATATAGCAGTAATAGGCCGAGGCGACACCGGCGAGCGCCAGGAAGAACGGCAGCGTCATCATGCCGTGCAAGGTCATGGCCATCGGACCGTGGAACGCTTCTTTCAGGGTTGCCATCGCGGCGTGCTTAGGATCGACCGTGATGACGTCTTTAAAGAAGTCGCCGAACAGCATAGGCTCGATCGTGAAGTAACCGATCAGCACCGATGGAATGGCCAGCATGATCAACGGGAAGGTGACCACGAATGGCGACTCGTGCGGCTTCTCGCCCGGCGCCAGGCCGTGGTGGGCGTGGTCGTCGTGCGCGTCGTGAGCTTCTTCTTCGTGGTGGGCGTCCGAATCTTTATGGTCGTGCGCGTGGTCGTCATGCGCATGCGCCTTGCCGAAACGCTCTTCGCCATGGAACACCAGGAAGTACATGCGGAACGAGTAGAACGCGGTCACGAACACGCCGGCCAGCACGGCGAAGTTGGCAAAGCCCGAGCCGAAGATCGTGGTCGCGTGCACCGCTTCGATGATGCTGTCCTTCGAGTAGAAACCCGAGAAGAACGGGGTGCCGATCAGCGCCAGGGAGCCGAGCAAGGCGGTGATCCAGGTGATCGGCATATATTTGCGCAGGCCGCCCATGTTGCGGATGTCCTGGTCGTGGTGCATGCCGATGATGACCGAACCGGCGCCGAGGAACAGCAGCGCCTTAAAGAATGCGTGCGTCATCAGGTGGAACACGGCGATGCCGTAGGCGGACGAACCGAGTGCGACCGTCATGTAGCCGAGCTGCGACAGGGTCGAGTAAGCGACCACGCGTTTGATGTCGTTCTGGATGATGCCCAAAAAGCCCATGAACAATGCGGTGATCGAACCGATGATCAGCACGAACGACAGGGCGGTGTCCGACAATTCAAACAGCGGCGACATGCGCGCCACCATAAAGATACCGGCCGTGACCATGGTCGCGGCGTGGATCAGGGCCGAGATCGGGGTCGGGCCTTCCATCGAATCTGGCAGCCAGACGTGCAGCGGGAACTGGGCCGATTTGCCCATCGCGCCGATGAACAGGCAGATACAGGCGACCGTCAGCAGCATCCAGTCAGTGCCGGGCAAGGTCATTGCGGCCAGCGCGTCCTTCTTGGCGAATACTTCGGCGTAATTCATGGTGCCGGCGAAGGCGAACAGCAGGCCGATGCCGAGAATGAAGCCGAAGTCGCCCACGCGGTTAACAAGGAAGGCCTTCATATTGGCGAAAATGGCGGTCGGACGGGTGTACCAGAAACCGATCAACAGATACGAGACCAGGCCCACCGCTTCCCAGCCAAAGAACAACTGCAGGAAGTTGTTCGCCATGACCAGCATCAGCATCGAGAACGTGAACAGCGAGATGTACGAGAAGAAGCGGTTATAGCCTTCGTCATCCTTCATGTAGCCGATCGTGTAGATGTGCACCATCAGCGACACGAAGGTCACCACGCACATCATCATCGCCGACAGCGCATCGACCTGGAACCCGACTTCGAGTTTCATCGAGCCGACGGTCATCCATGTGTAGAGCGTTTCATTGAACACTTCGGCGCCGCCGAGCACAGCCATCAACGTGTGGACCGACAATATCAGCGAGATGAGCACGCCGAGAATCGTGACCGAATGCGACACCTTGCGGCCGACGATGTTCCCCAGGAACTTTGTACCAAACAAGCCCGCGATCACCGCGCCAACCAGCGGCGCCAGCGGTACGGCAAGAAGGATATTAGGGTTAAGAAGTTGCCCCGCCATGTTGAACCTTAATCGTTATTTATTCGAATTTTGAAGCGCGCCCGGAGGCGCGGTTTCGGTGCGCAGCTTCTTTAGCCTTTGAGGCTGTCGAGGTCTTCCACATTGATCGTGTCCAGATTACGGAACAGGACCACCAGAATCGCCAGGCCGATGGCCGATTCGGCCGCCGCGACGGTCAGAATGAAGAACACGAAGATCTGCCCTGCCGCGTCGCCAAGGTAATGCGAGAACGCGATGAAGTTCAGGTTGACCGCGAGCAGCATCAGCTCGATGGCCATCAGCAGCACGATGATGTTCTTGCGGTTCAGGAAGATACCGACGATCGAGATCGCGAACAGGATCGCGCCCAGGACCAGGTAGTGTGCGAGCGATAGTGTCATGGGGTCTCCTTGCCGGCGCCCGGCGCCGCTTGTTCTGCTGCCTTGGCAGCTTGTTCCGCCGCCAGCGCGTCGGCCGCGTTCGAGGCGCGGTCGATCGCGCCCTGGTCGACCGCGTCCATCTTGACGATGCGAAGGCGGTCGTTACGCTTGACGCGCACCGCTTCCGACGGATCGAAGTGCTTGCTGTCCTTGCGCTTGCGCAGGGTCAGCGCGACGGCCGCGATGATCGCCACGAGCAGGATCGCGGCCGCGATTTCGAAGCCGTAGATGTACTGCGTGTAAATGAGCATGCCCAATTCTTTGGTGCCGCCGATATTGAGCGCCGCCGCTTCGGCCGACTGCTCGAAATTGGCATAACCGCGCCACACCACCGCCGCCATCTCGAGCACGATCACCACGCCGATGGTCGTCGCCAGCGGCAGATACGACCAGAAGCCCTCCCGCATGCGGTCCATATTAATATCGAGCATCATCACGACGAACAGGAACAGCACCATCACGGCGCCGACATACACGAGCACGAGCACGATGGCCAGGAATTCGGCCTTGAGCAGCATCCAGATGCCGGCCGCGTTGAAGAACGCGAGCACCAGGAACAGGGCCGCGTGCACCGGATTGCGGGCCGTGATAACGCGGGTCGCGGCACCGATCAGGATGAACGCGAACACGTAAAATAAGAGAGATTTAAAATCCATAACTAACCCAAGAGACCTACAGATTAACGATCAGGCGCACCCATTCGGCACAGGCACGCTGTGATTTTTTGAAGGCGTGCTTAATTAACGGTACGGCGCGTCGGCCTCGCGGGCCGCAGCGATTTCGGTTTCGTAGCGGTCGCCGACAGCGAGCAACATCTCTTTCGTGTAGTACAAATCGCCGCGCTTTTCGCCGTGGTATTCGAGTACATGGGTTTCGACGATCGAATCGACCGGGCAGGACTCTTCGCAGAAACCGCAGAAAATGCACTTGGTCAGGTCGATGTCATAACGCGTGGTGCGACGCGAGCCGTCGTCGCGCTGTTCCGACTCGATCGTGATGGCCATCGCCGGGCAAACCGCTTCGCACAGTTTGCAGGCGATGCAGCGCTCTTCCCCGTTAGGGTAACGGCGCAGCGCGTGCAAGCCGCGGAAGCGCGGAGACATCGGTGTCTTCTCTTCCGGGAATTGCACGGTGATCTTGCGCGCGAACATATACCTGCCTGTCAGCGCCAAGCCCTTGAACAGCTCCAACAGCAACAGGCTGCGGAAAAAATCTATAACTCTGGTCATGTCGAATTCGCTCTCTTACTTCCAAATATTCCAGGACGTCTGCATCCAGGCCGCGACGATCACGAGGTACGCCAGGGTCAGCGGGATAAACACTTTCCAGCCCAAGCGCATGATCTGGTCATAGCGATAGCGCGGGAAGGTACCACGGGTCCAGATAAACAGCGAGACGATGAAGAACGCTTTAATGCCAAGCCAGATCCAGCCAGGGATGAAGTCGAGGATCGCGATTGGCGAATCCCAGCCACCGAGGAACATCAGCGATGCGAGCACGCTGATCAGAATCATGTTGGCGTATTCGGCCAGGAAGAACATCGCGTACGACATGCCCGAGTACTCGACCATGTGGCCGCCGACAATCTCGGACTCGCCTTCGACGACGTCGAACGGGTGGCGGTTGCATTCGGCCAGGCCGGATACGAGGTACACCACGAACACCGGCAGCAGCGGCAGCCAGTTCCACGACAAGAAGTTCAAACCCATGCCGTGCATCTGGCCCACTTGCTGGCCTTGCACGATATCGATGAAGTTAAGCGAACCGGACACCATCAGCACGATCACGAGCGCAAAGCCCATCGCGATTTCGTAGGACACCATCTGGGCCGAGGCGCGCATCGCGCCCATGAACGAGTACTTCGAGTTCGAGGACCAGCCGGCGATGATGATGCCGTAGACTTCCATCGAGGTAATCGCGAGCAGCAGCAGCAAACCGGCGTTGACGTTGGCGAGCACGACTTCTGGGCCGAACGGCACCACCACCCAGCACGCGAGCGCCGGGGCGATCGTCATGATCGGGCCGATCACGAACAAGGCCTTGTTGGCCTTGGCCGGAATGATGATTTCCTTGAACAAGAGCTTCAATGCATCGGCGATCGGTTGCAGCAGGCCGAGCGGGCCGACGCGGTTGGGTCCGATACGGATCTGGATCCAGCCGAGCAGCTTGCGCTCCCACAGCGTCAGGTAGGCGACCAGGCCCATCAACGGCAGCGTGATCATCAGGATCTTGGCCAGGGTCCAGAAGAACGGCCAGGTGTAACCGATGTGTTCAGCGCCAAAGGCGTTGATTTGGCCAACAAATTCAGGCAGAGCCATTAGATCCCCTCCCCTGCTTTTTCAACTGTGATGGCACCGAACATCGCGCCCAGGGTGGCGGTCGATGGGTGCGCCGTGGCAACGCGCACTGCGTTGGCAGGCAGGCGGGCATCGATGCCGGCCACCAGCACCGCGCTGCCCGCGCCCTGCGACACCTTGACGGTGTTGCCGGCTTTTACGCCAAGCTTGTCGGCCAGTGCGGCGGGCAACCAGGCCAGCGGCGCCTGGCCGTCGGCCGTGCGCAGCAGTGGCTCGGAGCGGCGCGCGATCGCGTCGGCAAAATAGATCGGCACGTTGGTGACGCGCTCGAGCGCGCCGGCGTTGCCGTAAGAAGCGGCAGTCAAGGCCGCCTTAGACACATTGCTCAGCTTGGCCGACAAATCGGTCACGCCCTTGCCAAAGACTTCGTCGCGGATCGCTTCGCTGGTCTCGTAGTCGAAGTTGGGCAGGCTCAGCAGATTGCCGAGCACGCGCAGCACTTTCCAGGCGGGACGGGTCTCGCCCAAAGGCTTGACGGTGCCGTTGAAACTTTGCGCAAAGCCTTCGCAGTTGACGAAGGTGCCCGAGGTTTCCGAGAACGGCGAAATCGGCAGCAGCACGTCGGCGTAGTCGAAACCATGTTTGAACGGCGACATCGCGACGACCATCTCGGCCGCGTCGAGCGCGGCGCGCGCCTGTTGCGGGTTGGCCGCGTCGAGCTCCGGCTCGGCGCCGAGCAGCACGTAGGCTTTTTTCGGGGTCGAGAACACCGGCGTCGCATTCTTGGCGGTGGCGCCGACGAGGTAGCCGCCGACGCTGTTGGCCGCTTCGACCAGGTAGCCGAACTTGGCACCGGTTTGCTCGGCGATCCATTGGGCCGCGGCATGCAATGCCGACGCTTGTGGATGCTGGGCGGCAGCGTTACCCATGAGGATGACGGCTGGAATGGCGGCGTCGCCCGTGTTCAGGCTGGCGGCGATCTTGCCAGCCGCGTCCGATGCTTTGACGTTGTCGAAGCCGGCAGGAGCTGGCACGCCCTTGGCGGCGGCGACAGCGACCACGATTTCCGACAAGGCGGCGAGCCAGTCGGACGGCGCGGCGATCATCTTGTTGGCGGTCGGGATCAGCAGGTCGTCGTCGCTGGCGTGCAGGATCGACAGCTTGGCGCCGGCCTTGACGGCGGCGCGCAGGCGCGTGGCGACCAGCGGATGGTCCTTGCGCAGGAACGAGCCGATCACCAAGGCGCGCTTGACGGTCGACAGTTCGGCGATCTTCATGCCGAGCCAAGGCGTGACCTGGCCGTCGAGCGCGAAGTCGGACTGGCGCTGGCGGAACTCGATGTTCTCGGAACCGATACCGCGCATCATTTTTTGCAGCAGGTACAGTTCTTCGGACGTCTGGTGGCCGGTCGCGACGGCGGCGATCGCATCGGCGCCGTGCTCGTGCTTGATGTTGCGCAGGCCGTGGGCGATATACTCGAGCGCGGTCTGCCAATCGGTTTCCTGCCACTGGCCGCCCTGCTTAATCAGCGGCATGGTCAGGCGTTCTGCGGTGTCGAGCGCTTCGTACGAGAAACGGTCTTTGTCCGAGATCCAGCATTCGTTGACGGCGTCGTTCTCAAGCGGCAGCACGCGCATGACCTTGCCACCCTTGACCTGGACGATCAAATTGGTGCCGAGGCTGTCGTGCGGGCTGACCGACTTGCGGCGCGACAGTTCCCAGGTGCGGGCGCTGTAGCGGAACGGCTTCGAGGTCAAGGCGCCAACCGGGCACAGGTCGATCATATTGCCCGACACTTCGGAGTCGACCGTCTTGCCGACGAAGGAGGTGATCTCGGCGTGTTCGCCGCGGCCCAGCATGCCCAGTTCCATCACGCCGGCCACTTCCTGGCCGAAACGCACGCAACGGGTGCAGTGGATGCAACGCGACATCTCTTGCATCGAGATCAAAGGACCCGCGTCCTTCGGCACCACGGTGCGCTTTTCTTCTTCGTAACGCGAGCCCGATTTGCCGTAGCCGACCGCAAGGTCCTGCAACTGGCATTCGCCGCCCTGATCGCAGATCGGGCAGTCGAGCGGGTGATTGATGAGCAGGAATTCCATCACGGACTTCTGCGCCTGCACGGCCTTTTCGCTGTTCGAGCGCACGATCATGCCGGCCGAAACCGGCGTGGCACAGGCGGGCAAAGGCTTGGGCGCCTTTTCGACTTCAACGAGGCACATGCGGCAGTTCGCGGCGATCGACAATTTCTTGTGATAGCAGAAGTGCGGGATGTAGGTTCCCAGTTTGTTTGCGGCGTCCATCACCATGCTGCCCGGTGGGACTTCAACTTTTTTGCCGTCTATTTCGATTTCAACCATTGGATCTGACCTGGCTTAGATGTAAGCGGGCACTAAGCAATGCTTGTGCTCGATGTGGTATTCAAATTCTTCGCGGAAGTTCTTGATCATGGCGCGCACCGGCATCGCGGCGGCATCGCCCAGCGCGCAGATGGTGCGGCCCTGGATGTTGTCGGCGATCGAGTTCAGCATGTCGATGTCATCGGCGCGGCCCTGGCCGTGTTCGATACGGTAGATCATGCGGTACAACCAGCCCGTGCCTTCGCGGCAAGGGGTGCACTGGCCGCACGACTCTTCGTAATAGAAGTAGGCGAGGCGCAGCAGCGACTTGACCATGCAGCGCGTCTCGTCCATGACGATCACGGCGCCCGAACCGAGCATCGAGCCGGCCTTGGCGATCGAATCGTAATCCATGTCGGTGGCCATCATGACTTCGCCCGTCAGCACCGGCATCGAGGAACCGCCGGGAATGACGGCCTTGATTTTTTTGCCGTCGCGCATGCCGCCGGCGAGGGCCAGCAAGTCCGCGAACGGGGTGCCCATCGGAACTTCGTAGTTGCCCGGCAGTGCGACGTCGCCCGACATCGAGAAGATCTTGGTGCCGCCGTTGTTCGGCTTGCCCAATTTTGCGTAGGCCTCGCCGCCCATATTGATGACGAAAGGCACCGCCGCGAAGGTCTCGGTGTTGTTGATCGTGGTCGGCTTGCCGTACAGGCCGAACGAGGCCGGGAACGGCGGCTTGAAGCGCGGCTGTCCCTTCTTGCCTTCGAGCGACTCGAGCAGCGCGGTTTCTTCACCGCAGATGTAGGCGCCGTAGCCGTGGAAGGCGTGCAGTTCGAAGGTGAACTCGCTGCCCATGATTTTATCGCCGAGGCAATTGGCGGCGCGCGCCTCTTCGAGCGCTTCCTCGAAACGGTCGTAGTCGGCCCAGATTTCACCGTGGATATAGTTGTAGCCGACCGTGATGCCCATCGCGTAGGCGCCGATGGCCATGCCTTCGATCAGCGCGTGCGGGTTGTAGCGGATGATGTCGCGGTCTTTGAAGGTGCCCGGCTCGCCTTCGTCGGTGTTGCAGACGAGGTATTTCTGGCCCGGGAACTGGCGCGGCATGAAGCTCCACTTGAGGCCCGTCGGGAAACCGGCGCCGCCGCGGCCGCGCAGCGACGAGGCTTTAAGTTCGGCGATGACCTGCTCGGGCGTGATGCCCTCTTCCAGAATGCGGCGCAGCGCGCTGTAACCGCCGCGCGCGATGTAATCTTGCAAATGCCAGTTCTTGCCATCGAGGCCGGCGAGGATCAGCGGCTTGATGTGGCGGGAGTGGAGTGATGTCATTTCTTGAGTTCCTCGACGAGTGCGTCGATCTTGTCGTTCGACATCCAGCTGCACATGCGCTTGTTATTGACCAGCATGACCGGCGCGTCGCCGCAGGCGCCCATGCACTCGCCCTCGACGAGCGTGAACTGGCCGTCGGCGGTGGTTTCGCGGTAGCCGATGCCGAGCTTTTCCTTCAGGTGGTGGGCCGCCTTCTCGCCGCCGGACAACTGGCATGGCAGGTTGGTGCACACCGAGATCTTGTACTTGCCGACCGGCTTGGTGTTGTACATATTGTAGAAAGTCGCCACTTCCTGCACGGCGATGGCGGGCATGCCGAGGTAGTCGGCGACGTCCTGCATCACTTCGGGCGGGAGCCAGCCCTTTTCGTCCTGGGCAATGGCGAGCGCAGCCATCACCGCCGACTCTTTATGGTCAGGCGGGAATTTAGCGACTTCGCGGTCGATCTTCTTGTATGACTGCTCTGATAACAACATGTTTTTTTGCCTCAAAAGTGCAAGCGATTTATCTGTCGATCTCGCCGAATACGATGTCTTGCGTACCGATAATGGTGACCGCGTCCGCGATCATGTGGCCGCGCGCCATTTCGTCCAGACCCTGCAGGTGGGCGAAGCCCGGTGCGCGGATCTTCAAACGGTAGGGCTTGTTGGCGCCATCCGAGACGATGTAGATGCCGAACTCGCCCTTCGGATGCTCGACCGCGCTGTAAGCCTCGCCCGGCGGGACGTGGAAGCCTTCGGTGAACAACTTGAAATGGTGGATCAGCGATTCCATGTTGGTCTTCATGTCGACGCGCGACGGCGGCGCCACCTTGTTGTTGTCGACCATGACCGGACCCGGGTTCGCGCGCAGCCAGGCGCTGGCCTGCTTGATGATCCGGTTCGACTGGCGCATCTCTTCGACGCGGACCAGATAGCGGTCGTAGCAGTCGCCGTTGGTGCCTACCGGCACGTCGAAGTCCATCTTGTCGTAGACCGCGTAGGGCTGCTTCTTGCGCAGGTCCCACTCGACGCCCGAGCCGCGCAGCATCGGGCCGGTGAAGCCCATCGCGCGCGCAGCTTCCGGCGAGACCACGCCGATGCCGACCGTGCGCTGTTTCCAGATGCGGTTGTCGGTCAGCAGGGTTTCGTATTCGTCGACATACTTCGTGAACCGGTTCGTGAAGTCGTCGAGGAAGTCGAGCAGCGAACCCTGGCGGTTTTCGTTGAGCTGGTCGATCGCCTTGGCGTTGCGCAGGATCGAGGCCTTGTGCTTTGGCATCGCGTCGGGCAGGTCGCGGTAGACCCCGCCCGGGCGGTAGTAGGCCGCGTGCATGCGCGCGCCCGACACCGCTTCGTAGCAGTCGAACAGGTCTTCGCGGTCGCGGAAGGCGTACAGGAACGGGCCCATCGCGCCGACGTCGAGCGCATGCGCGCCGAGCCACATCAGGTGGTTCAGCAAACGCGTGATCTCGTCGAACATGACGCGGATATATTGTGCGCGGACCGGAATTTCAAGACCCAACAGCTTTTCGATCGCCATCACATAGGCGTGCTCGTTGCTCATCATCGAGACGTAATCGAGGCGGTCCATGTACGGCACCGACTGCAGGTAGGTGCGGGTCTCGGCGAGCTTTTCGGTGGCGCGGTGCAACAGGCCGATATGCGGGTCGGCGCGCTGGATGACCTCGCCGTCGAGCTCGAGCACGAGGCGCAAAACGCCGTGCGCGGCCGGATGCTGCGGGCCGAAGTTGAGCGTGTAATTCTTAATGTCAGCCATTATTTCATCCCGTAGGTTTCTTCACGGATCACGCGCGGAATGATTTCGCGCGGCTCGATCGTGACGGGTTGGTAGATCACGCGCTTCTGCTCGGGGTCGTAGCGCATCTCGACGTAACCGGAGATCGGGAAGTCTTTGCGGAACGGATGGCCGATGAAGCCGTAGTCGGTCAGGATGCGGCGCAGGTCGT
>JAZKIN010000155.1:0-15614 GCA_040384885.1 Pseudomonadota bacterium
GGCTCAAAGCAACTGTTCTATGGGTCCCCGCATGCGCGAGGACGATGTTGGTTTGTGGTGTTTGAACTCTAACTCTACGATTTCTGGCGTGCCGCTCAGTACTCGCGCCGGTTCGGCTTGATCTCCTGCAAGATCGTGGTCGCGATCTCCTCGATCGACTTGGTCGTGGAACTGAGCCAGCGGATCCCCTCGCGCTTCATCATGAGCTCGGCCTCGTTGACCTCGTAGCGGCAGTTCTCGATCGAGGCGTACTTGCTGCCCGCGCGCCGCTCGTGGCGGATCTCCGAGAGCCGCTCGGGCGTGATCGTGAGCCCGAAGATCTTGCCGCGGAACGGCGGCAGCGACGACGGCAGCTTGTTGCGCTCGAAGTCGTCCGGGATCAAGGGGTAGTTGGCCGCCTTGATGCCGTACTGCATCGCCAGATACAGGCTGGTCGGGGTCTTGCCCGAACGCGACACCCCCACCAGAATCACGTCCGCCGCCGCCAGGTTCTTGTGCGACTGGCCGTCGTCGTGCGCGAGCGAGAAGTTGATCGCCTCGATCCGGTTCTTGTACTCCTCGCTGTCGACCATATTGTGCGAGCGCCCGATGGTGTGGGTCGATTTGACCCCGAGCTCCTGCTCGAGCGGCGAGACGAAGGTCTGGATCAGGTCCATGTGCATGCCCTGCGACTTGCGGATCACGTCCGACAGGTCGGACTTGACGAGCGTCGAGAACACGATCGGGCGCTGGCCGTCGCTGTGGAAGGCCTCGTTGATGCGGCGCGCCGCGTCGTAGGCCTTGTCGAGCGTGTCGATGAAGGGCAGCCGGATCTGGCGGAAACGCAGGTCGAACTGGGTCAGCACGGCGTGCCCGAAGGTCTCGGCGGTGATGCCGGTGCCGTCCGAGACGAAGAACACGGTGCGCGCCGAGGTCGGCAACGGGGGGCGGGTTTCTGAACTCATGGGGTCGCTTGTTCCTATGCTGCCTGTGAATAATGTTTGTGCGGGTGTTAATTCGGGGAACAGGCTGTAAAATGCTCTGCAACGGACCAATTGTGCTGCACCAGACTGAAAATAACAAGAATACCCAGGTCTGCGCGCCTGCCGTGACGATTTCTATCATCAGTGAAGGTGTTTATCATGACCAGCTTGTCTACAGCAGCACCGGGGATACCCGTTCGCGACTCCTCGCACACCGGGGTGTACGTCGCCTCGTTTGAAAACCTGCGCATGACCGACGTCGAGTCGGTCGGCGGCAAGAACGCCTCGCTCGGCGAGATGATCAGCCAGCTCGCCGGCGCCGGCGTGCGCGTGCCGGGCGGCTTCGCCACCACGGCCGAGGCGTTCCGCGACTTCCTCGACCACAGCGTCGACGGCGGCGCCTCGCTCGGCGACCGCATCGCGACCCGCCTCGTCGGCCTCGACATCGACGACGTGCGCTCGCTCGCCGCCGCCGGCGCCGAGATCCGCCAGTGGATCGTCGAGACCCCGTTCCAGCCACGCCTGTCGAGCGAAATCGCCGAGTACTACGAGCGCCTGGTGGCCGGCTCCTCCACCGAGATGTCGTTCGCGGTGCGCTCCTCGGCCACCGCCGAAGACCTGCCCGACGCTTCGTTCGCGGGCCAGCAAGAGACCTTCCTCAACGTGGTCGGCATCGACAACGTGCTCGAGGCCATGAAGCACGTGTTCGCCTCGCTGTACAACGACCGCGCGATCTCGTACCGCGTGCACAAGGGCTTCACGCACGCCGAAGTGGCCTTGTCGGCCGGCGTGCAGCGCATGGTTCGCTCGGACCTCGGCGCGGCCGGCGTGATGTTCACGATCGACACCGAGTCGGGCTTCAAGGACGTCGTGTTCGTGACGTCCAGCTACGGCCTGGGCGAGACGGTGGTGCAGGGCGCGGTCAACCCGGACGAGTTCTACGTGCACAAGCCGATGCTCGAGCAGGGCAAGAGCCCGGTCATCCGCCGCAACATCGGCTCCAAGCTCATTAAGATGGAATTTACGAGCGAGGCCAAGGCCGGCCGCTCGGTCAAGACGGTCGACGTCCCGATCGAACTGCGCAACCGCTATTCGCTCGACGACGCCGAAGTGGTCGAACTGGCCAAGTACGCGGTCATCATCGAGAACCACTACGGCCGCGCGATGGACATCGAGTGGGGCAAGGACGGCCGCGACGGCAAGCTGTACATCCTGCAGGCGCGCCCGGAGACGGTCAAGTCGCAGCAAAAGGCGACCGACGCCCAGCAGCGCTACAAGCTCAAAGGCAGCGGCACCGTGCTGGTGTCGGGCCGCGCGATCGGCCAGAAGATCGGCGCCGGCCCCGTGCGCGTGATCCGCGACCCGTCCGAGATGGAACGCGTGCAGCCGGGCGACGTGCTGGTCGCCGACATGACCGACCCGAACTGGGAGCCGGTCATGAAACGCGCCGCCGCCATCGTGACCAACCGCGGCGGGCGCACCTGCCACGCGGCGATCATCGCGCGCGAACTGGGCGTGCCGGCGGTCGTCGGCTGCGGCGACGCCACCGAACTGCTCAAGGACGGCACCTTTGTCACCGTCTCGTGCGCCGAGGGCGACGAGGGGATGATCTACGACGGCCTGCTCGAGACCGAAATCTCGGAGGTCGCGCGCGGCGAACTGCCGCCGATCGCGACCAAGATCATGCTCAACGTGGGCAACCCGCAGATGGCCTTCGACTTCCAGTCGATCCCGAACGGCGGGGTCGGACTGGCGCGCCTCGAGTTCATCATCAACAACAACATCGGGGTCCATCCAAAGGCGATCCTCGAGTATCCGCACATCGACGCCGACCTTAAAAAGGCGGTCGAATCGGTCGCGCGCGGGCACGCCTCGCCCAAGGCGTTCTACATCGACAAGCTGGCCGAGGGCATCGCCACCATCGCCGCCGCGTTCTGGCCCAAGCCGGTCATCGTGCGCCTGTCCGACTTCAAGTCGAACGAGTACAAAAAACTGATCGGCGGTTCGCGCTACGAGCCGGACGAAGAGAACCCGATGCTCGGCTTCCGCGGCGCCGCGCGCTACCTGTCGCCCGACTTCGCCGAGTCGTTCGAGATGGAGTGCTCGGCCATGAAGCGCGTGCGCAACGAGATGGGCCTGACCAACGTCGAGATCATGGTGCCGTTCGTGCGCACCCTGGGCCAGGCCGCGAAAGTGGTCGACCTGCTCGCCAAAAACGGCTTGCGCCGCGGCGAAAACGGCCTGCGCCTGATCATGATGTGCGAAGTGCCGTCGAACGCGATCCTGGCCAACGAGTTCCTTGAGCATTTCGACGGTTTCTCGATCGGCTCGAACGACCTGACCCAGCTCACGCTCGGCCTCGACCGCGATTCGGGCATGGCGCTGCTGGCGGCCGACTTCGACGAGCGCGACCCGGCCGTCAAGGCGCTGCTGTCGATGGCGATCCAGGCCTGCCGCGCGCAGGGCAAGTACATCGGCATCTGCGGCCAGGGCCCTTCGGACCATCCCGACTTTGCCGCATGGCTCATGGAGCAGGGGATCGAATCGATGTCGCTGAACCCGGACTCGGTGATCGACACCTGGCAGAAGCTGGCGGCCCTGTAATCGGGGAATCGGCAGGTTGAGGTTGACTCCCCCGCCAAAAGCGTTAGACTGAGGGCACTTGATAATTTTGATAAAAATCAAATAAAACATCGATGCCCCAATTCTCGAAAAAACCCTCGTTGCCCTGGTGGTCGGCGGGGGTTTTTGTCTTTTGAAACGCAGTGTCGTCACAGGAGGTAAGGCAATGGATGATTGGATGAAGTGGTTGGTGGTGGCCGGCGTACTGGTCGTGCTCGAGTTGTTCTCGGGGACCTTCTACCTGCTCATGATCGCGATCGGGCTCGCCTTTGGCGCGATCGCGGCGCTGCTCGGCATGTCGGTCCCGGTGCAGGTCGTGGTGGCCGCCGTGGTCGGCGTGATCGCGACCGAACTGCTGCGCCGCAACCGGCCTATGACGTCGACCAACGGCGACGCCGCGCGCGACCCGAACATTAACATCGACATCGGCCAGACGCTCGTCGTCGACGCCTGGCAGGAGGGCCGCGCGCGCGTGATGTACCGCGGCGCGCCGTGGGACGTTGAGCTGGCCAGGGGCGCGGCCGACGGCGCCGGCACTTTCCGCATCGTCGAAGTGCATGGCAGCCGGCTGGTCGTCGCGCCGGCCTGAACTCGTTGATTACATAGATTGTCCACATAAAACAAGGAAAAAACATGGATTTCGGAATCGTAGCAATGGTGTTGTTCGTGGTGGCCGTGGTGTTCATGTTCAAGACCATCAACGTGGTGCCGCAGCAGCACGCGTGGGTGGTCGAGCGGCTCGGCAAGTACCATGCGACGCTCGCCCCGGGCCTGAACATCGTGGTGCCCTTCATCGACCGCATCGCCTATAAACACATCCTCAAGGAGATCCCGCTCGACGTGCCGCCGCAGGTTTGCATCACCAAGGACAACACGCAGCTGCAGGTCGACGGCGTGCTGTACTTCCAGATCACCGACGCGATGCGCGCCTCGTACGGCACCTCGAACTACATCGCGGCGATCACGCAGCTGGCGCAGACCACGCTGCGCTCGGTGATCGGCAAGATGGAGCTCGACAAGACCTTCGAGGAGCGCGACCACATCAACACCACGATCGTCAACGCGATCGACGAGTCGGCCGCGAACTGGGGCGTCAAGGTGCTGCGCTACGAGATCAAGGACCTGACCCCGCCCAAGGAGATCTTGCACGCGATGCAGGCGCAGATCACGGCCGAGCGCGAAAAGCGCGCCCTGATCGCCGCCTCGGAAGGGCGCAAGCAGGAGCAGATCAACATCGCCACGGGCGAGCGCGAGGCGGCCATCGCGCGCTCGGAGGGCGAGAAGCAGGCATCGATCAACCGCGCCGAGGGCCAGGCCACCGCGATCGTGGCGCTGGCCGAGGCGAGCGCGCAGGCGCTGCGCGAGATCGGCGCGGCGATCCACGCGCCGGGCGGCCAGGACGCGGTCAACCTCAAGGTGGCCGAGAAATACGTCGACGCGTTCTCGCACCTGGCCAAGACCAATAACTCGATCATCGTGCCGGCCAACCTCGGCGAGATGAGCGGCCTGATCGCCAGCGCGATGCAGATCGTCAAGGCGCAAAAGTGAGGTTCGCGGGGACCGGGACGGCGCGCCGGGCCCTGCTCAACTTCATGCTGCTACTCGTGCTGCTCGGTGTCGTCGACGCCCAGTTCATGGAGCCCGGCGCCAACGAGCCGATGTTGCTGGCGGCCGCGCAGGCGCTGGCGCTCAGTTATGCCCTGTTCAGCTGGTACTGCCGCGACGGCAACGAGCGCGGCTATGTGCGCTCGCGCTGGCTCAGCATGGCGATGGTGTTCGGCGCGATCTTCGCCATTCCGTATTACCTGGTGCGCAGCCGCGCGCGCGGCAAGCGCGGCATGGCGCTGCTCAAATTTGCCGGCCTGTGCGTGCTCGCGTTCGTGGCCCTGCTGCTCGGAACGGTGGCCGGCCTGGTCGTTTAAGCATCGCCAAAGTAAGCAGGCGTATAAATCGGTCATCACAACCACCGATGATCGAGAGCTGAAATGAAAAACTGGGCGCGCGCGAACAAGGGCTTCTTGCTGTTCCTCATGTTGTTTGGCGTGTTCCGCACGGCGATCGCCGACTGGAATCCGATCCCGTCGGGCTCGATGCGCCCCAACATCCTCGAAGGCGACGTGGTGCTGGTCAACCGGGTCGCGTTCGACCTCAAGGTGCCGCTCACAAGCGTCGTCATCGCCCACCTCGGCGAGCCGCGCCGCGGCGACGTCGTCGTCTTCTATTCACCTCAGGGCGGCACGCGCCTGATCAAGCGCGTCATCGCCTTGCCCGGCGACATAGTCGCGATGCGCGATGGGCGGCTCAGCATCAACGGCCAGGCCTCGGCCTACGTGCCGCTGGGACAGGCGCCCGAGCCGGTCGCGCCCGGGGTCGAGACCGCCGCGCTGCAGTTCGACGAGACCATCGCCGGAGGGCACCACAGCATCCAGCTCATGCCCGAGTACGCGGCGCGGCGCGACTTCGGCCCGGTCACGATTCCGCAGGACGAGTTCATGATGCTCGGCGATAACCGCGACAACAGCGCCGATTCGCGCATCATCGGCCTGGTGCCGCGCGCCTTGCTGATCGGGCGCGCCGAACGGGTGCTGGTGTCGGCCGACATACTCGGCAACTGGATGCCGCGCGGCGAGCGCTTCGGCAAGTCGCTGGGCCAGCCTTAGGCGAACGTGGCCGTGGCCTGCGCGCCCTGGCGCAGCGCCGGCGGGAGCGCGGGGAAGGCCAGCACCATCGTCGTGTAGCGGCCCTCTTGCGAGCTGCAGGCGATGCTGCCGCCGAAGGCGTCGAGCACGCGCTTGCAGAACGCGAGGCCCATGCCGGTGCCGCCGGCGCCCGCGCGTGTCGTGTAGTACGGGTCGAACACGAGCGGCAGCACCTCGCGCGCGATGCCGTTGCCGGTGTCGGTCAGGCGCAGGCGGTTGTGCCCGGCGCCGCGCTCGAAGCCGATCTCAATGTGGCCGCGCCCGGCCGCCGCGAGCGCGCCGAGGGCGTTTTTGAGCAGGTTGTAGAGCACGAAGACGAGCAGGGTGTCGCAGCCGTGGAAGTCGAACTCGCCGCCCGCGCGCAAGCGCACGCTGGCGCGCGCGTCGCCCTCGAACGGGTAGCGTAGCAGGGCCTCCTCGGTGCACTCGCGGATCGAATGGCGCGCGAAACCGTCGGTGCACAGCGCGCCCGCGCGGGCCGAGGCGAGCACCATGTCGACGATGAAGTTGCTGCGGTAGACCTCGGCCTCGATGTCGCGCGCGAGCTCGCGCAGGTAGTCGAGGTGGCCGGGGCGCAGTGCGCTTTCGAAGGCGCCGTGCGCGAGCGCGTGTTCGTAGCCGGCGATCAGTTCGGGCAGACCCTTGGCTAGCACCCGGGCCTGGTTGCGGATGGTCGCCAGCGGCGTGCGCATCTCGTGCGCGATGGTGGCCGCGAGCATCATCGGGTTGGCCAGCAGCTCGTGCCGCGCCATCGCCTGCGCGATGATGCCGAGGCTGACCGCGATCAGCAGCACGCCCGGCGGATACACCGCGAGCCCGTAATTGCACAGGTAGTCGACCGCCGCGAGCGAGTAGATCAACATGCTGGCGAAGCAGTAGCGCAGGCGCAGCCGTTCGGTCGACAGCGCCAGGCGTTGCTGGCGCAGCAGCAGTTGCAGAGCGCGCAGCACGACCAGCGCCGTCTGCAGCAGGTGCAGCGGGTGCAGCAGGCCGGCGCGCGGATAGTAGCCGAAGTGGAACTGCTGGACGCCGGCGACGACCGCTTCGCCCGGCAGCATGGCCAGCGCGAGCATGCCCGCCAGCGCATACGAGCGCTTCACATGGCGCAATTCGGCGCCGCGGCGCGTCAGTTCCGCCACGAAATGGTAGAGCGTGGTGGGCAGGAACAAGATCAGCAGGTAGCCGAGCTTGGCGAGCAGCACCGCGAGCGCCTCCTCGCGCACCTGGAACAGGATCGCCCACGTGAATTGCCACGCGAAGGTGGTCGCGCAGACGAGGAAGAAGGTGCCGCTGCTGCGGTTCAGGCCGCGCGAGGCGAGCACATACACGCCGTAGCCGAGGAAGAACAGGGAGACGATGGCCGGCAAGAGCGAGTACATGGGTTCCTCAGAATCGGGCGGAATAATTTGTTGCTATTTTGAGCATCCTAGCAAGCGTTATTGCGCCAGTCCATTGGCCTTGCGGGTTTATCGCACAGAAGATTGCGCCAGATCATGGGCGGGGCATAAATGTGGCCTTAATGATTGCTCGCCCGACGCATTTTCGGGCCTCGACCTGGGCCTCCAGGCGAGCTACCCAATGATTGGAGAAATCATGCACGCCCAAGCCAACGCCCACGCCACCCCGTCCGAGCTCACCATTGCCCGTCCCTTGTCCGCCCCGACCGGCCCCGTCGCCGCCGGGGAACCGGTGCCGTCGCCCGCGCCGCGCACCTTCACGCACGAGATGACGATCTACCTCAAGGATTCGAATGCCTACGGCAACACCTACTTCGCCCGCTATTTCGAATGGCAGGGCGTGTGCCGCGAGCGCTGGTTCTTCGAGTGCATCGCGCCCGACATGCTGCAGGCCGAGGGCGTGTTCATCACCAAGCGCGCCGAGCAGGACTATGTGCACGAAACCTTCCCGTTCCAGGAGATCCGCTGCGAACTGAACGCGTATGCGCTGCGCAAGTGCTCGTTCTGGCTCGAGTTCCGCTTCTTTTCGGGCGGCACGCTGGTTTCGGTCGGGCGCCAGCAGATCGTGTTCGCCAACCACGCCAAGCAAATCAGCGCCTTGCCCGAGCGCGCGTTGAGCAAGATCCGCCGCTTCGAGGTCCCGAGGAACGGGCTCGCGGCCTAAACAGTTTGGGCCGGGCGGCGGCTTTTGCCCGGCCTCCGGTGCCATTGCTCGAAAGAATGTAAAATCTTGCCCTGGCTTGCGCGCCGTCTTTGGCGTGCGCGCAAATTTAATGAAAGCAGGGCGGTATGCATAGAATGTTGACGGTCATCCTCGCGTGCGTGGGCATGGTGGGCGCCCTCGCGATCGACACCTATTTGCCCTCGATGCCGGCGATCGGCCGCGAATTCGGCGTCGGCCCGCTCGCGGTGCAGCAGACGCTGAGCGTGTTCCTGTTCACCTTCGCGTTCATGATGCTGTTCTACGGCACCTTGTCGGACTCGTTCGGCCGTCGCCCCGTGCTGCTCGTCGCGCTCGCCGTGTTCACCTTCGCCTCGCTCGGCGCGGCGATGGCGCCGAGCTTCGGCTGGCTGCTCGCGTTCCGCGCGCTGCAGGGGCTGGCCGCGGGCGCCGGCTCGGTGATCGGCCAGGCCATCGTGCAGGACCGGTTTTCGGGCGCGCAGGCGCAGAAGATGATGTCCCACATCATGATCGTGTTCGGCCTGGCGCCGGCCATCGCGCCCGTGCTCGGCGGCTGGCTGTTCGTCGCGTTCGGCTGGCGCGCGGTGTTTTATTTCATCGCCCTGTTCGGGGTGGCGATGATCGTGCTGTGCTGGAGGGCATTGCCCGAAAGCCTGCCGCCGGCGCAGCGCCACGCCTTCCATCCGGCGCCGATCGCGCGCAACTACCTCAAGGTGCTGCGCAACCGGCAATTCGTGCTGCTGTCGCTCGGGGTCGCGCTCGCCTTCGGCGGCTTGTCGCTGTACATCGGCGCGGCCGCCAATTTCGTGCTCGAGATTTTGCGCCTGCCCGAGACCGCCTTCGGCTGGCTGTTCATTCCGCTCATCAGCGGGATGGTGGTCGGCTCGTTCTGGGCCGGCAAGAAGGCGACCAAAATCGCGCAGGGCAGGATGCTGGCGATCGGCTTCGGGATCATGGGCGTGGGCGCGTTCGCCAATGTCGGCTACAACCTGTGGTTCGCGGCGCAGGTGCCGTGGGCCGTGTTGTCGCTCGCGGTCTACACCTTCGGCCTCGCCGCGGCGGTGCCGGCGCTGCAGGTCAGGGCGCTCGCCTTGTTCCCCGACAACCGCGGCCTGGCCTCGTCGATGCTTTCGTTCGTCCAGATGATGGTGTTCGCGATCGTGTCGGGCCTGCTCGCGCCGATGCTGTTCGGCAGCGCGCTCAAGCTCGCGCTAGGGGTGCTCGCCGGCCTCGGGCTCAGCTTCGCGTTCTGGCAGTTGAGCGAGCGCGGGCCGCAGGGCGTGCCCGCGGCGGCCCCGGAAGCTATTCAATAATGCATGGAGAAGGTGCAAGCTATACGGTTTTGTATAGCTTGCAGTCGGGCTCGCGGACGCTATAGCCTGCGCGGGCCGCCGGCCTAGCGGCGGTGGGTCTTCATCGCGGCCGCGACTTCGCGCTTGCCGTCGCGTTCTTTCTCGGTGGCGCGCTTGTCGTGCTGCTTCTTACCCTTGGCCAAGCCGATTTCGCACTTGACGCGCCCACCCTTGAAATGCAGGTTCAGCGGCACGAGGGTGTAGCCCGAACGCTCGACCTTGCCGATCAGTTTGTCGAGCTCGGCACGGTGCAGCAGCAACTTGCGCGTGCGCAGTGCCTCCGGATGGGAAAACGAGGACGCTGTCGAAAGCGCGCTGATATGGGCCCCGAACAGGAACAGCTCATCGCCGCGCACGAGCACGTACGCTTCCTTGATCTGCACGCGCGAGTCGCGGATGGCCTTGACCTCCCAGCCCTCGAGCACGATGCCGGCCTCCCAGCGGTCCTCGATGAAGAAGTCGTGAAATGCTTTTTTATTGTCAACAATACTCATGAAATAGCTAAAATGCGCGGGTCGGTTAAACTACTGTGTCGCGGTGGCGGACGCGGCGCTGATGAAACAATCTCGACATCATAGCAAAACTAGCAAACGGTTGATTAATGGCAGTAGTGCACAAAACAGTTATTCTCGGCTACAGCGCCCAGCAGATGTTCGATCTGGTGGCCAAAGTGGAAGACTATCCGAAATTCCTCCCCTGGTGCAGCGGGGTCGAGCTCATCGAGCGCAGCCATGAGCGCCTCGTCGCGCGGCTCGACATCCAGTACCACGGCATCCGCCAGAGCTTCACCACCGCCAACCTTAACACGCCGCCGACGCAGATGAAAATGAAGCTCGTCGACGGCCCGTTCAAGACCATGGACGGGGTCTGGACCTTCAAGTCGCTGCGCGAGGACGCCTGCAAGGTCGAGTTCGACCTGCGCTACGAGTTCTCCAGCCTGATCCTCGAGCAACTGATCGGCCCCGTGTTCGGCGTCATCGCCAACAGCATGGTCGATTCCTTCTGCAAACGCGCCGAGACCGTGTATGGCTGAGCAACTGCACGTCCACATCAGCTACGCCTCGCCCGCGCAGGTCGTGCTGCGCGTGCTGACCGTGCCAGCGGGCACGACGATCGAACAGGCGATCGCCTTGAGCGGGCTGCTGGCCGAGTTTCCCGAAATCGAGCTTGGCGTCAATCCGGTCGGCATCTACAGCAAGAAGAAGCCGCTCGACACGCCGCTGCAAGCGCACGACCGCATCGAAATCTACCGGCCGCTGCTGGCCGACCCGAAAGAGTCGCGCCGCCAGCGGGCCGAAAAACGCGGCGCCAAATGATCGCCCCATGTTCCACGTCAAGGTAAACGGCGCGCGCTGAATCACCCTGCAAAGGTTGCAACAGCGCAAGGGGCAGACGTGGAATGGCTGGCGAAACGGTTCGAACTGTCGCGCGCGCAGGGCGCACCGGGCATGCGCCCGATGGAGGGTCTGCGCGGGCTGGCCGTGTTCCTTGTTTTCCTTGTGCATTACCTCACGCTGGCGCGCCCCTGGCTCGGCGCCGGCGCGGCGCCCGCGTTCGCCGATGCCGTCCACACGATCGGCAACAGCGGCGTCGACCTGTTCTTCGTGCTCAGCGGCTATCTCATTTATGGCAGCCTGATGCGGCGCCCGCAGCCGTACCTGCGCTTCCTGGCGCGCCGCGTCGAGCGCATCTATCCCGTGTTCCTGCTCGTGTTCGCGCTCTATCTCGCGCTCTCGTTGCTGCTGCCCGCCCAAAGCAAGATTCCCCAAGCGCCGCTTGAGGCCACGCTCTACCTCGTGCAGAACCTGTTGCTGCTGCCGGGCCTGTTTCCGATCGAACCGATGATCGCGGTGGCCTGGTCGCTCAGTTACGAAGTGCTGTATTACATCGCGCTGCCGGCGCTGATCGGCGTGGCGCGTTTGCGCGGGCGCAGCGCGCTCTGGCGCGTGTGCTTCTTCGTGGGCGCGGCCGGCGCCGCCTTGCTGCTCGGTTTGCGCTGGGGCGGGCCGGTCAGGCTGGCCATGTTCGTCGCCGGGATTTTGTTGCACGAAGCGCTGGCGGGACGTGCCCGCCCGCCCGGGGCCGCGATCGCGCTGCCGGCGCTGGCGCTGGCATGGCTGGCGCTGCTGTCGCCGCTCGCCGGCGCGGGCAAGGCCGCCTTGCTCGGCGCCGCCTTTTTCCTGCTCTGTTGGGCTTGCTTCGGACGCCCGGCGGGCGTGCTGGCGCGGGCGTTTTCGTGGACGCCTTTGCGTTGGCTGGGGAATATGAGTTATTCGTTCTACCTGCTGCACGGGCTCGCGCTCAAGGCCATGTTTGCCCTTGTCGCCGCGCTGGTGCCGGCCGTGGCGCATGGCGCGCCGCCGTTGGCATTGCTGTTGCTGGCGCCGATGTTGCTGGCCTGCCTGTTGGCGGCCGGATGCGTGTTCGTGCTGGTGGAGCGGCCCTGTTCACTGGACCGGTCCACCCCGGCGACGCTTATTTGCAGGCGTCAATGATGCCCTTGGCGCGCTGCTGTTCTGCCGCGCGCTTCTCGTCGCTCATAAAGCTGCGTTCGCCGCTCGCGCTGGTTTCACCGATGCGCTCGCCGCTGTCGAGGCTGCGCTTGTAGCTTTGCGCGTTCTCGCAATTGTCCTTGCGCGCTTTCTGCTCGGCCGCCTCCTCTTTCGCCTTGGTCTCGGCGAGGGCTCTCTCGGCGGCGCGCTTTTTGAAGTCGGCATTGCGTTCGGCCAGCGTCGGCGGGGCCTTCGGCGCAGGGGGGGCGCCCTCGGCGCCCGCGGTCTGCATCGACGCCGGTGTGTCTGCCGCCGCGCTCGCCGTCGCCGCCGGCACTGCGACGTATTTGTACTGCTTCAATCCGGGCGGCGATTTCAAGATGTTTTTGAGTGGAATCGACGACGGTGGTGGTTGGTCCGACAACTGTTTATTGCCTTTTTCGTCGATCCACATGAACTGGGCCTGCGCCAGGCCGGCGCAAGCGAACAGGGCGGCGGCGGCCAGAAGGCGGGGGAGGGTGGCGTTCAACGGTTTCATGTGCATTTTTCCTTGTTCTGCGGTGGCTCGATTTCGCCATGATTCGTTCTGCATGTCAATGTCCGATTGATGATTCAGGGCAATTAGTTGGCTCGGCGAGACGACCGGGCCGAACTTCTGTATAATTCGCTTTTGCGCCAATAGGAAAATGCTATGCGTCTACTTCAGAAAGCACTCACGTTCGATGATGTGCTGCTCGTCCCGGCTTATTCGAACATTCTGCCAGCCGACACCTCCCTCAAAACCCGCCTGACCCGCAATATCGCGCTTAACATCCCTTTGCTTTCCGCCGCGATGGATACGGTCACCGAGGCGCGCCTTGCCATCGCGATGGCACAGGAGGGCGGCATCGGCATCATCCACAAGAATCTGACGCCGAAGGAACAGGCGCGTGAAGTGGCGCGTGTCAAACGTTTCGAGGCCGGCGTGCTGCGCGACCCGATCACGATCCCGCCGACGATGAAGATCCGCGACGTGATCGCCTTGACCGAACAGTACGGCATCAGCGGTTTCCCGGTGGTCGAAGGCAAGACCGTGGTCGGCATCATCACCAACCGCGACTTGCGCTTCGAAGAGGAACTCGACGCCGAGGCGCGCGCCAAGATGACCCCGCGCGAAAAACTCGTGTTCGTCAAAGAAGACGCCGACACGGCCGAAGCCAAGCGCCTGATGAACAAGCACCGTCTCGAGCGCGTGCTGGTCGTCAACGACGACTTCGAACTGCGCGGCCTGATCACCGTCAAGGACATCCAGAAGTCGCACGAGCATCCGTTCGCGTCCAAAGACGCGCAGGGCAAACTGCTGGTCGGCGCCGCCGTCGGCGTCAGCCAGCGCGACGAAGAGCGCATCGAACTGCTGGTCGCGGCCGGCGTCGACGTGCTCGTGGTCGACACCGCCCACGGCCACTCGCAAGGCATCCTCGACCGCGTACGCTGGATCAAGACGCGCTTCCCGAATGTCGACGTCATCGGCGGCAACATCGCCACCGCGGCCGCCGCGCTCGCGCTCGTCGAATACGGCGCCGACGCGGTCAAGGTCGGCATCGGCCCGGGCTCGATCTGCACCACCCGCATCGTCGCCGGCGTCGGCGTGCCGCAAATCACGGCGATCTCGAACGTGGCCGAAGCGCTCGCCGGCACCGGCGTGCCGTGCATCGCCGACGGCGGCATCCGCTTCTCGGGCGACATCTCGAAAGCGCTCGCCGCCGGCGCCTCGACCGTCATGATGGGCAGCATGTTCGCCGGCACCGAAGAGGCGCCCGGCGAAGTCATCCTGTACCAGGGCCGCAGCTACAAATCCTACCGCGGCATGGGCAGCCTGGGCGCGATGGCGGACGGCTCGGCCGACCGTTATTTCCAGGATGCCAACGCGAAGGCCGAGAAGTTCGTGCCCGAGGGTATCGAAGGCCGTGTCGCCTACAAGGGCAGCGTGCTGGCGATCATCTACCAACTCGTCGGCGGCGTGCGCCAGTCGATGGGCTACTGCGGTTGCGGCTCGATCGACGAACTGCGCGAAAAGGCCGAGTTTGTCGAAATCACCTCGGCCGGCATGCGCGAATCGCATGTCCACGACGTGCAAATCACCAAAGAAGCACCGAACTACCGTTCCGAGTAACGGTCGTTTGAGGCGCGCGGCGACGTCCATCGCCGCGCGCCGCGCCAGCCGCAGCCGCCGGCGCGCCGGTCCAGCATTTCCCAGGTCACACCCTCCGTCTTTCTTAAAGCGCCCTCCATGCACTCTAAAATCCTCATCCTCGATTTCGGTTCCCAAGTCACCCAGCTGATCGCCCGCCGCGTGCGCGACTCCGGCGTGTTCTCCGAAGTGTTCCCCCACGACGTCAGCGACGAATTCGTGCGCAACTACGGCGCCGCCGGCGTGATCCTGTCGGGCAGCCACAACTCCACGCTCGAGGGCGACTCGCCGCGCGCGCCGCAGGCCGTGTTCGAACTCGGCGTGCCGGTGCTCGGCATCTGCTACGGCATGCAGACCATGGCGGCCCAGCTCGGCGGCAAGGTCGAATCGGGCCTGCTGCGCGAATTCGGCTACGCCGAGGTGCGCGCGCGCAGCCACACCGCGCTGCTTAACGGCATCAACGACTTCGTCACCGACGAGGGCCACGGCATGCTCAAGGTCTGGATGAGCCATGGCGACAAGGTGCTCGAGATGCCGCCCGGCTTCAAACTGATGGGCAACACCGAGAGCTGCCCGATCGCCGCGATGGCCGACGAGGAGCGCCGTTTCTACGCGCTGCAGTTCCATCCGGAAGTGACCCACACCGTGCAGGGCAAGGCCATCATCGGACGTTTCGTGCACGAGATCTGCGGCTGCAAGTCCGACTGGAACATGCCCGACTACATCAGCGAGGCGGTCGCCAAGATCCGCGAGCAGGTCGGCACCGACGAAGTCATTCTCGGCCTGTCGGGCGGGGTCGACTCGAGCGTGGCGGCGGCGCTGATCCACCGCGCGATCGGCGACCAGCTCACCTGCGTGTTCGTCGACCACGGCCTGCTGCGCCTCGACGAGGGCAAGATGGTCATGGACATGTTCGCCAAGAACCTCGGCGTCAAGGTACTGCGCATCGATGCCGAAGAGCAGTTCCTGGGCCACCTGGCGGGCGTCTCCGATCCCGAAGCCAAGCGCAAGATCATCGGGCGCGAGTTCGTCGAAGTCTTCCAGGTCGAGGCCGGCAAGTTGTCGAACGCGCGCTGGCTGGCGCAGGGTACGATCTACCCGGACGTGATCGAAAGCGCGGGCAAGGGCAAGAAGGGCCAGACCATCAAGAGCCACCACAACGTGGGCGGCCTGCCCGA
>JAZKIN010000156.1:0-12666 GCA_040384885.1 Pseudomonadota bacterium
AGACCCGGGTCTGACCCCGGTCTGTCCCCGGTCTGTCCCCGGTTCGGAATATTCGTCTGGCTTCGGCAGACGCCATACAAAATCGAATAGCGGGAGCCGTTGCTAAACGATTTTGCATACTGTGGCGTGGACGAAAAAAAGGCCAGCTGAGCTGGCCTGTTGGATGCGCGGGGCGCTTAGTTGCTGGCGACCGTCATGCGGGTCTGGCGCATCGCGACGGTCCCTTTGTCGGCGATTTGCGAATTCATCTTGGCCACCTTGAGCATGGCGACATCGACGCCCATCGTTGGACGCGCGACCTGGCTGCGTTGCTTGGCGGCGAGGCGAAGTTCGTTCGGGCTCGGGAGGTAGATCCGCGAGACGGTGCGTGTGGGAACTATCGCCGGCGCGTCGACGATTTCAACGGCCTCGGCCGGCAGCGCGACCTCGCTTGCTGCCGCTTCCGCCGGGGCCGCGTCGGCGACTGTCGTGCGCGCAACTTCGACGCCCTTGTCGCAAGCGGTATCGGTCAAGGTCACGTTGCCACTGCCATCGACACATTTGATGACTTCTTGTCCGGCGAACGTCATCGATCCGATCATCATGCCAGCGAGGAAAATCGTGTGCTTCAAAGCTGAGGTGTTCATGATGTTGCTCCTTGTTTTCGATGAGTTCAGTGTGCGCGCTGCAAGGATGCTTTTCCGTTCGGTACCACACGTTGAACTCGCTTGTCGAATTATTTTTCTTCAATCGAAAACAAGAGCCAGAGCGCGGCCAGCATCGGCAGGTTCTTGCTCAGTGGACCGAATGGGTGGAGCAGGAACTCGGGCAGCTTCCAGGCGATGAAGCCCGTGTAGAAGCCGATCAGGCCGATCTGCGCGAGCCACAGCCAGCGCCGCCGCGGCAGCAGCACACTGCCGAGGCCGAGCGCGAGGTCGAGCGCGGCGGCGCCGTACAGCATCAGCGGCCCCAGGCCGGTCGGTACGCCGGCGCGCGCGAGCAGCTGCAGGCTGTCGGCCACCGGATACAGCCAGAACGACACGATGGCCGTGATGATCCATACCAGCGCGATGCTCAGGCGCAAGGGAGGCAGCAGCCAGTTGAGCTTGGCGCGCGCGCGTTCGGCATCGG
This sequence comes from Pseudomonadota bacterium, assembly GCA_040384885.1. Taxonomy (GTDB): domain Bacteria; phylum Pseudomonadota; class Gammaproteobacteria; order Burkholderiales; family Burkholderiaceae_D; genus Telluria_A. The sequence continues at coordinate 1,111 of JAZKIN010000156.1, forward strand.
GATCGGTGATGAACTCGGCCACCGGGCGCGGCATGCGCCCGAGCAGGCGCGCCGTCATGAACGGGTCGGCCGTGTTGCCGCGCTCGAGCATGCGCAGCGCGTCCTGGTCGAACGGCAGCCCGGGCACGAGGCGCGCGGCGCGTGCGACCATGCGCGCGGCCGACGACGACAGGCGCAGCACGCGCAGGCGGCCCATGCCGAGCGCCTTGCGCAGCGCCGCGAGGTAGTCGGTGAACGACATCGCCGCCGGGCCAACCAGCGCGATGCGCCGCGTCGTCGCGCCCGAGGCCGGCACTGGCGGCGGATGGCGGATCAGGCCGACGACGGCGCCGGCCACGTCGTCGACATGGATCGGCTGCACCAGTTGCCCGGCGGCGCCGAGGCGCAGCGCGAACGGCATGCTCGCGAGCGTCTTGAACAGGCGCGCGCTGGCGCCGTCCTTGCCGTAGATCAACGACGGCTGGACGATGAAGGCGCGCAGCGGCAGGCTCGCGAGGAAATCGTCGGCCGCGCGCTTGCTCAGGTGGTAGGGCGTGTCGGCGGCGTCGTCGGCGCCGAGCGCCGAGAACTGGATCACGAGTTGCACCTGCGCCTCGACGCAGGCGGCGAACAGCGCGCAGGCCGCATGCGTGTGCAGGGTGTCGAAACGTTGGCGCGAAGACTCGCGGAAAATCCCGACCGTATTGATGACGATATCGATGCCGGCGAGGCGCGCCAGCCAAACCGATTTGTCGGTATCCTTTGCAAAATCGGCATGGATGGCACGCATGCGCCCGTTGCCGGTGGATGTGGGCAAGGACTTTGCAGGTTCGCGCAGCGCGCACAGCAGTTCGTGGCCCTCGGCCAGCAGCGGGCCGAGCAAATGCTGCCCGACAAAACCAGTGGCCCCCGTCAGCAAGATGCGCATGCCCGCCTTTCATTCGCCTCCACGGTAGATAGGCGCGGGCGCGATCAGTTCAATCGAAAGCGCGCCTGGCGCATCAAGGGAAACAATGAAAAATGCCATTCCACACAATTGGCGCCTGCCGCTCGAGCGCGGCCTGTACTCGGGCGCGGTCGCGAGCGTGACATCGACGCTCGCGCTCGGCGCGCTCGGCCATAGCGGGGCGGGCAGCATGTTTGCGCCGGTCAACGCCATCAGCCACTGGTTCTGGGGCGACAAGGCGACCGAGCGCGACGGCCTGTCGATGCGCTACACGGCGCTCGGCTACCTGATCCACCATGCGAGCGCGACCTTCTGGGCGGTGCTGTTCGAACGCGCCTGCGGCAAGTGGCTCGACCGAGGGCGCGCGGGCCCGACCGTGCAGGCGGCGCTGGCGGTGTCCGCGGTCGCCTGTTTCACCGACTACCAGCTCACGCCCAAGCGCCTGCACCCGGGCTTCGAAGAGCGGCTCGAGCGGCCCGCGCTGGCGGTGGTCTACATCTCGTTCGGTTTCGGTCTCGCGCTCGGCGCCTTGCTGAGCCGGCGCAGCTAGCCATGCCCGACAGCGCGCTCCTGCCTCCGTTTGCGGCGGCGCTGTTGGTGCACGGGATCATCGGCGGCACCGATGTCTTGCTCAACCACGAGCTGATCGCCAAGCTGCCGTCCTTGCCGAACGCGGGCGCAGAGCAGGGCCTGCATTGCGCGCGCGAGCTGGTCTTCGCGGTGATATTTATCGCGCTCGCCTGGTGGGAGCCCGGAGGCGTGTTCTCGTGGGCAATCGCGGCCCTGTTTCTGGCCGAACTGATCGTCTCGACCGTCGACACGGTCCTTGAAGTCAAGATCCGCGTCTTGCCGGTCAGCGAGCGGATTCTGCATGTGCTGCTGTTTGTCAATTTGGGGATCGTGATGACGCTGCTCGCGCAGGTGTTGCCCGGGTGGGCGGCGCGCGATAGCGGCCTGCGCTTCGTCCACTACGGCTGGGCCAGTTGGGTGTTGAGCGCGATGGCCGGCGCGTCCTTGCTGTGGAGCCTTCGCGACGGGATCAATGTGTTGAAGCGGCGCCGCCGGTCCGTGGTCCTTGCGGCGGCGCCATAGCGCCCGGGAACACCTTCGCCGCCGGCACCCCGGTCGCGGCCTCCTTATCGCCGCTGATAACAATCCCAGGCCGCCGCCGTTATCGTCGCATTCGCCCCCCGTGCAATCGATCCCGCACAGAATTCCCATCAACCGCCTCCGCAGCAAGCGGCGCGGCCCGCCGTGGTGCTCTATAATCCGGGCGTCACGGCATGCGCCAGATGGTACCCAACAATGACAGCTCCAACCCCGGCCGCCGTCGCGGCGCTGCTCCAGCAAGCGATCGGCCTCCATCAGCAAGGTCAATTCGACGCCGCCCGCGAACTCTACGGGCAGGTGCTCGCGCTCGACGCGCGCCAATTCGACGCGCTCCACCTGTCGGGCGTGATCGCGCGCCAGCGCGGCGATGTCGACACCGCCCTCGCCCTGATCGCGCGGGCGGTCGGCATCGACCCCACCCAGGCGAACGCCCATTGCAACCTCGGCGCGGCGCTGCATGATGCGGGCCGGCCCGACGAGGCGCTGGCCAGCTACGACCGGGCGCTGGCCCTCAATCCACACTACGCGCTGGCGCTGTGCAACCGCGGCAACGCGCTGCGCAAGCTCGGCCGCCTCGAGCCGGCGATCGGCAGCTACCGGCGCGCGCTCGCGTTGCGCCCGGCCTACCCCGAGGCCCATTGCAACCTGGCGATCGCGCTGCACGACGCCGGCCGCGCCGGAGAAGCCCTGGCCAGCGCCGAGCGCGCGCTGGCGGGCCGCGCCGACTACGCCGAGGCGCTGTGCGCGCGCGCCCGCGCATTGCACGCGCTGCACCGCTTCGACGACGCGCTGCGCGACTTCGACCGCGCCGTCGGGCTCTTGCCGGAATGGGCCGAGGCGTGCTGCTGGCGCGGGTCGGCGCTGCAAAGGCTGCGGCGTTTCGGCGAGGCGCTGGCAGCCTACGAACGCGCGCTCGCGCTCCGGCCCGACTATGCGCTGGCCCAGCAATACCGGGCCAACGCCCTGCGCGCGCTCGAGCGCCCGGCCGAGGCCATCGCCGCCTACGAGCTGGCGCTGGCGCAGGGCGGCGACGCCACCCAGATCGGCTACGCGCTCGCCGCGCTCGGGGTGGGGCAGGCGCCCGCCGCGGCCCCCGCGGCGTATGTGGCGGGCCTGTTCGACCAGTACGCCGGACACTTCGACCGCCACCTGGTCGAGGTGCTCGCGTACCGGATGCCGGCCCTGCTCGACGCCGCGATCAAGCGCTCGTTCGCGCCGCGCGCCGCCGACACGCTCGACCTCGGCTGCGGCACGGGCTTGTGCGGGCCCTTCCTGCGCCCGTATTCGAAGCATCTGGTCGGGGTCGACCTGTCCGCGAACATGCTGGCCAAGGCGCGCCTGGGCGGCTGTTACGACGCCCTGGTCTGCGCCGAACTGGGGCAGTATCTGTCGGGGCAGGCCGATACCTGCGACCTCGTCGTGGCGGCCGACGTGTTCGTGTACATCGGCGACCTGGGGCCGGTGTTCGGCGCCGTCTACGACGCGCTGCGCGCGGGCGGCGGTTTTTGTTTTTCGGTCGAGGCGTGCGACGGCGCCGACTTCACGCTGCGGCCGTCGAACCGCTTCGCCCATTCCCTCGCCTATGTGCGCGCGCTGGCGGCGCGGGTCGGGTTCGAGGTGGTCGAGGCGGAGTGCCAGGCCGGGCGCGAGGAGGATGGCGTTGGCGTCATGGCGTACGCGGTCACCCTGCGCAGCCTGAAAATGGCGTCGGCGTAATAGAAATCGCGAAGCCCGAAACTAAAAAACCCAAACCAACATCGTCCTCGCGAAGGCGGGGATCCATAGAACGGTTGCTATGTGGCAGCGTTCTATGGATCCCCGCATTCGCGAGGACGATGTTGGTTGGGTTTCTTGGTCTTGATCTGCGCGTGCTAGTACGCTATCAGCCTTCGCGCCGCAGCCGGCACAAACCACGTGCCCGCCGCGGCGCAAGTACATCAGAAGCTATACGACGCCTTCGCATAAATGAACCTGCCCGAGCGGCCGAACGGCGCATAGTTCGAATACAGCGTGGTGCCGGTCGTGTTCAGCGCCGGCGGCTGCGCCTCGGGATACGCGTCGAACAGATTGTCCGCGCCCAGCGCCAGGTTGATCTGCGGCGTCAGCGCGAAGCGCGTCTCGAGGTCGACCACGGTCTTGGCCGCCATCCGGAAGTCGAGCGCCGCGCTCGTGCCCGGCGACAGCACCTCGCCGTAGCGGGTCGCGCGCAGGGTCGCGCCGAGCTTGCCCAGCTTCCAGTTCACGCTCGCGTTGAGCTTGTTCTTCGGCTGGCCTTCCTCGAACGACAAGGTGTTGATGCGGCCGAACAGGGTCGGCGCCGGATTGATCGCCGACACCTGCGCCGTGGTCGGCACGCGCGTCACCTTGGTGTCGGTGACGTTGCCCGCCAGCGTGAAGTCGAACTTGCCGGCGGCGGCCGTCTGCATCGGATAGTTGAGCACCACGTCGAGGCCCTGGGTCGTCGTGTCGACGCCGTTGATGAAGAAGCGCGCCCCGCCCACACCGGCGAAACCCTTGCTCGCGAGGTAGGCGACGACCGGTGCGCTGTTGAGGTTTTCCGACAGCACGATGCGGTCCTTGATCTTGATCCGGTAGGCGTCGACCGTCAGCGTCGCCTTGCCGAAGCGCATCACCGAACCCAGCGACAGGTTCAGCGATTTCTCGGCGTCGAGCGGCTTGGCGCCGAGCGCGATCGCGGCCGCGTCCGACGGCCGGAAGGTCGTGATCTCGAGCGGGATGCCGTTGACGAAGTTGGTCGAGGTGGTCGTGAAGAACTGCTGCTGCGGCGACGGCGCGCGGAAGCCGTTCTGCAGCGAGCTGCGCAGGCCGATCGCGTTCGAGATGTCGTAGCGCGCCGCCAGCTTGCCCGCCAGGCTGTTGCCGAAGTCGGAGTAGTGCTCGCCGCGCAGCGCGAACGAGGCCAGCAGCTTCTTGGTCACGTTCGCCTCGAAGTCGGCGAACACGCCGGTCGCGGTGCGGCTGTGGTCGGACGCGTCGGTCGGACGGAAGCCCGGGAACACCTGGGCGCCGGAGGCCGTCGGCAGGCCGCTCGGCAGCAACACGCCGCCGTTGCGGTACGAGTCGGGCTCGCCGGCGAACAGGGTGTAGCCCTCGCGCCGGGTCTCGGCGCCGACCGCGATGTTGAGCGGTGAATCGAAGGCCGCCACCGGCAGCGTGCGCACCCCCGTCAGGTTCAGCACCATCTGGTCGTACGAAAAGCCGCCGGCGTCGAACGCCGTCTTGCTGGCCGCGCCGAGCGAGCGGTTGAGCGTGTTCTCGATGGTGAACTGCATCTTGTTCTTGCCGTAGCCGAGCGAGACGTCCATGTCCCAGTTGCCCATGGTCCAGGTCATGCCACCGGTCGCGCTGGCGTCGTCGACGGTCGGCGCGATCAGCGGCAGGAAGCCGTTCGGGTAGATCGACGGCACGTTGCGCACGTCCTGCGCGATCCGGTAGAAGCCGGCCGAACGCGCGTCGCGCTTCTGGTAGCTGGCCCAGCCGTAAAGCTTCATTCCGCCGCCGAGGTCGCTGCCGGCGTTGGCGAACAGCGTGGCCTGCTTCATCTCGGGCTCGCCGTACCAGCTGTTGTAGCGGTCGAAGGTCTGTTCGCGCGGGTCGAAGGCGCCGGCCACGAGCGGGTATTGCTGGCGCAGGTCGTAGCCGCCGCGCTCGGTGCGCTGCTGGTCCTTGAACTCGGCCGCGATGGTCAGGAAGCCGGCCTCGCCCAGCGGCAGGCCCTTCCAGATGCTGACCGTGGCCGTTTCGCCGTCGTTGCGCTTGCGCGAGGTCGGCGCGTTCGCGCTCCAGGTGTTGCCGGCCGGGGCCGCGCCGGACGGGATCACGTCGTATTCGGTGTTGCGCGCGCCGTAGGTCACGCTCGCCTCGCCGCCGCTGCGGTTGGTGCGCAGGCGCAGGTTGACCACGCCCGAGATCGCGTCCGAGCCGTACTGGGCGGCGGCGCCGTCGCGCAGCACCTCGATGGTCTTGACGATCGCGGTCGGGATCGTGTTCAGGTCGACCGCGGCCGAGCCGCGTCCGATGGTGCCGTTGACGTTGACCAGCGCCGACGCGTGGCGCCGCTTGGAGTTGACCAGCACCAGCGTCTGGTCCGGGCCCATGCCGCGCAGCGTGGCCGGGCGGATCGTGTCGGTGCCGTCGGCCAGGCCGGGGCGCGGGAAGTTGAGCGAGGGCAGCGCGACGGCGAGCGCCTGGTTGATCTCGGTGCTGCCGCTTTGTTTGAGGCTGTCGGCCGAGATCACGTCGACCGGGGCGCTCGTGTCGAGCACCGAGCGGTTCGCGACGCGGGTGCCGGTGACCACCACGGTGGAGCTCGGGTCGACCGGCGCGGCGGCCGTTTGCGCCATGGCCGCGCCGCTGGCGCACAAGGCGGCGATCGCGGCTGCGAGCAGGTGCTTCTGTGGAGCGGACGTCTTTTGCATGTTTGATTCCCGTAAGTGAAGTGACAGTGCCAGGGTCGGCAGCATGAGCTGGACGCACTTTGATACTGCTGTGCGGCGTTCCATATGTCAACGTTCGTAACCTTGCGGTACGGGAAAAACAACGTTTCTAACTTTTAGGTGTAAGCGCAGCGTAAGCTTGGGCGGCGCGGGGCCGGCCAAACTTGCGCCGCGCCGTCCTCAGGATTTGCGCTTGAACAGGCGCATGCCCGCCGTCACGGCCAGCAGCGCGAGGCCGCCGGCGACGAGGCCGGCGAACGCGTCGATCACGACCGGGGTGATATACGCGAGCGCGGGGCCGACCAGCGGCAGCGGCGCGACCATGTGCTCCGCCGCCTCGACCACATGGTGCATCGCCGGAATGCCGTGCACGAGGATGCCGCCGCCGACCATGAACATGGCGGCGGTGCCGACGACGGCCAGGGTTTTCATGAGCTTGGGCGCGGCCGCGAGCAGGAACGAACCGAGGGCGCGCGCGCCGGCGTTGGCTTTCGTGCTCAGGTACAGGCCGGCGTCGTCGAGCTTGACGATGCCCGCGACCAGGCCGTACACGCCGACCGTCATCAGCAGCGAGATCGCGGTCAGCACGGCGAACTGCTGGCCGAGGCCGACGCCGGCCACGGTGCCGAGCGAGATCACGATGATCTCGGCCGAGAGGATGAAGTCGGTGCGGATCGCGCCCTTGATCTTGTCCTTCTCGAGCGCGACGAAGTCGACCTTCTCGTCGAGCAGCGCGTTCGACAGTTCGGCGTGGTGCTGCGCGTCCTCGGCCGGCGAGTGCAGGAATTTGTGGGCGAGCTTCTCGAAACCCTCGTAGCACAGGAAGGTGCCGCCGAGCATGAGCAGCGGCGTGATGGCCCACGGCGCGAACGCGCTGATGGCCATCGCGGCGGGCACCAGGATCGCCTTGTTCTTGAGCGAGCCGACGGCGACCGCCCAGACCACGGGCAGTTCGCGGTCGGGATTGACGCCCGAGACCTGCTGGGCGTTGAGGGCGAGGTCGTCGCCGAGCACGCCGGCGGTTTTCTTCGCGGCAACTTTACTCATCAGGGCGACATCGTCGAGGATCGTCGCGATGTCATCGATCAACGCCAGTAAACTGCTTGCAGCCATCGACAGCTCTCCAGAATAGTCAAAAAGAAAGCTATCTTAACCGACAAGGGGCGCGATCAGGCTGATTGGGAGGCGCCGGAAATCGTGCGACAGGATTATCTACAAACCAAACCACATCGTCCTCGCGTAGGCGGGGACCCATAGAGCGTTCGCGCATAGCAACTGTTCTATGGATCAACGCGGGGGCGCCGAGCCATCCGCGAGGACGATGTTGGTTTAGATTTTGAGGTTTTCCGCGATACGATTTCTGAAGCGTTGATTCAACCGCCGGGTGGCGGCTTTGCGTTCTTTGTGTTCAAGATCTGTGACCCGGCCGCCGACCTTCCCGCCCCACCACGGCCGCGTGACCACACCCCGTTTTCCGCAGTTCAGGCCCCAAAATATGCAACTCGTCGCTTGTGACCCCGGCGCGCCGCGGTCCGTGGGTATAGTGGCATCACTGCGCTACCGCTTGAGTAGCGCCGCACAGAACACCCTTGTCGCCTGGCCGGGAAACCGCCCCGCCGCCCCGTATCGAAAGGAATGACCATGCAATCCGAATTCAACGTCTACGCCGCCGCCGCTGCCGCCCGCCCAGCCGCCCGCCCCGTCAAGCGCAAGACCCGCATCACCATCTACCTCGACGACGAAGTGCTCGAGCAGTTCCGCTCGCTTTCGGAGCAGAGCGGGATGGGCTACCAGACCCTGATCAACGCCGCCCTGCGCATGCGCCTGATGAGCGCGCGCAGCGACACCGCGACCATCGACTGAGCGCGCGCAGCACCCCGCGCACGACCCTGCGCGCCAACCTTCACCGTTAAAGCCGCGGTCCGGACCATGCTCCGGACCGGGTCGCGGTCTTGCCATTACCGCCTCGCCCCAGTCACGGCGGGCATCGCTTTCATTCAAGCGCTTCGGAATTTGTTACGCCGGGCAATAATTATGCTAATCTTCCCGCTCTTTAATCCACGGGAGTAACCATATGAAAAAAGGCGAACTGATTGCAGAATTTGCAAAGCGCACTGAAATGTCCGGCGTGGCAGCGAACAGCGCGATCAACACGGTCATCGCAATCATCACCGAACGTCTGAAAAAAGGCGACACGGTAGGCATCACCGGTTTCGGTACTTTCTCGGTCGCCAAGCGCGCCGCACGCAAGGGCCGCAACCCGTCGACCGGCGCAGCGATCAAGATCGCCGCATCGAAGTCGCCTAAGTTTTCGGCTGGCGCGACGCTCAAAGCAGCGGTCAACCCAAAGAAGGCTGCAAAGTAATTCCAGCGCATTGTTTAGCAACATCGTGTCCAGCAGCTTCGGATCGGCGGCGCGGGCCCTGCCCGCGCCGGCCATCCGGCTCCCGGGTCGCCCGCACGCCTCACGATTCCCCTGATTCCCCCCGAATGCCCCATTTAGCCGGACCCCGCGCAGCATGACCCTCGCCACCTGGATCACCTTCGTCATCGCCGCCGCCATCATCGCGGTCTCGCCCGGCTCGGGCGCCGTGCTGGCCATGTCGCACGGGCTCGCGCATGGGCTGCGCAAGGCCAGCGCCACCGTGCTGGGCCTGCAATGCGGGCTGTTGCTCGTGTTCGTCATCGCCGGCGCCGGCGTCGGGTCGTTGCTGCTCGCGTCCGAACTGGCCTTCGGCGTGGTCAAGACGGTCGGCGCGCTGTACCTGATCTACCTCGGCTGGAGCCAATGGCGCGCGCGCGTCGACGCCGCCCCCGGCGCGGACCCGGCCGCCGCGGCGCCAGGCGCCGCCGCCGGCTTCGGCAAACGCGTGCTGACCGGTTTCCTGACCAACGCGACGAACCCGAAGGGCATCATCTTCATGGTCGCGGTGCTGCCGCAGTTCATCACGCAAACCGCGCCGCTGCTGCCGCAGCTGGCCATCCTCGGCGCCACCATGGTCACGATTGACACCATCGTGATGCACGGCTACGCTTTCCTGGCCGCCTCGATGCAACGGTTTTTCCGCGATCCGGCCGCAGTCAAACAGCAGAACCGTTTTTTCGGCGGCGTGCTCATGCTCGTCGGCGGCGCGCTGTTCTTCGTCAAGCGCGGCGCGCCGGCCTGAGCTTTTTGCGGCGGCGGACCACGTTTCCGAATGCCGCAATGTGCAATTGTTTGTAACCCCGTTTGTCTGGCGTCAACTGATGGGGTTTAATCAGGCCACGCTGTCCGACCGTATTCCCTCTCCGGAGCTCACTATGCCTACCCGTTTCCTCCCCGCCCTGACACTGCTGGCCTTGTCATTGCTGTCGCCGCTCGCGCCCGCCCAGGACCAGGGCGGCGAGCAAGACCTGCCGACGCTGGTCGGGCGCATCTCGCTCACCCAGGGCGACGTCACGCTGGCCACCGACGGCGACGGCGACGAAGCCAACCCGGCGCGCGTCAACTGGCCGCTGACCTCGCGCAACGAGATCACGACCGGGCGCGGCGCGCGCACCGAGTTCCGGATCGGCTCGACCGCGGTGCGGCTCGACGCCGAAACCTCGCTCGAGATCACCGAAATGGGCGACGACCGCCTGCGCCTGCACCTGCACTACGGCAGCGCCAGCGTGCGCATCCGCAATCCCGAGGTGCTCGCCGGCTTCGAGCTGACGACCCCGAACGGGCGCGTGATCATGCGCGAGGCGGGCCGCATCCGCGTCGACGCCGGTCGCAACGAGGACGTCACCGTGGTCAGTGTGTTCGAGGGCCTGGCCCAGGTCGACGGCAACGGCGACGGCCTGACCGTGCGCGCCGGGCGCCGCGCCGAGCTGCGCGAGAGCGGCCTGCGCACCGCGCTGGCCGCCAACAGCGGCTTCGACGACTGGGCCCTGCTGCGCGACCGCAGCGACGAGCGCGTCACCGCGACCCGTTACGTCGACCGCGAAATGACCGGCTACGAAGAGCTCGACCAGCACGGCATGTGGAGCGACAACAGCGAATACGGCCCGGTCTGGATGCCGCGTTCGGTGCCGTCGGGCTGGGCGCCCTACCGCGACGGCCGCTGGGCCTATGTCGCGCCATGGGGCTGGACCTGGGTCGACAACGCCTCGTGGGGTTATGCGCCGTCGCACTACGGCCGCTGGGTCATGCTCAACCAGCGCTGGTGCTGGGCCCCGGGCCGCCACAGCGGCCGTCCGGCATGGGCGCCGGCGCTGGTGGGCTGGATCGGCGGCAGCAACTGGAGCCTGAGCTTCGGTTCGCGCCACCACGCCCCGGCGCAGGGTTGGTACCCGCTGGCCCCGCGCGAAAGCTATGTGCCGCACTACCGACATTCGGCGCGCCTGCTGCGCAGGTTCAACGAGAACACCCAGAAGCAGGTCAATCCCGAGTGGCGCGAACACCGCCGCCACGGCCTGACCGTGGCGCCGCATGCGCAGTTCGCCCAGCGCGCCGCGATCGTGGTCGGCGCCAACCCGCGCGCCGTGGTGCCGCCGCTGGCGCTGCGCAACGCGCCGGTGTCGGCGCCGCCGGCGCCGCTGCAGTCCGAGGAGCGCCGTTACGACCGCGAACAGCGCGGCGAGCGCCGCTTCGAACGCGGCAACCAGCCGCAGCAGGGCAACCGCGGCAACGCGGGTTACCAGCGCGGCCAGCAGCAGGCGCCGGGGACGGTCAATGTGGTGCCTGGCGTGCGGGGGCCGGGCGAGCCGGCGGCCACGCCGGTGCCGGCAGCGGTGCCGTACCCACGTCCGGAACGCACCGACCAGAACGCCTTTGAAGAGCGGCGCCGGCGCCAGCTCCAGCGCGAGGTTCAGCCACAGCCGCAGCTGGAAATGCAGCGCGAGCAGCGTGATCAACGCGAGCAACGCCGCGAGCAGCGTGCCGACCCGGCGGTACAGGAAGCGCCACGCCGCGATATGCAGCGTGAGCAGCAGTTCGAGCAGCAGCGCCAGCAGCAGGCGGGGCAGCAACGCCAGCAGCAGATGGAGCAGCAACGCCAGCAGCAGATGGAGCAGCAACGCCAGCAGCAGATGGAGCAGCAA
>JAZKIN010000156.1:12766-25633 GCA_040384885.1 Pseudomonadota bacterium
CGCCAGCAGCAGACGGAGCAGCAACGCCAGCAGCAGATGGAGCAGCAACGCCAACAGCAACAGCAGCAACAGCAACAGCAACAGCAGCTCGAGCAGCTGCGTCAACAGCAACGCGACCAGCCGCGCCAGCAACAGCAGCAGGGCTGGGGCGGGATGGCACGCGAAGCGATGCGTCCGACGCCCGCGCAACAGGCTCCCGTGCAACAGGCGCCCCAGCAACAGGTGCAGCAGCCCGCACCGCAGCGCGAGTACACGCGTCCGGCCGCGCCTGCCGCCGCACCGGCGCCGGCACCGGCACCAGCCGCCGCACCGGCCCGCGAAGAGCGTCCGGCGCGCGAGGAGCGCCAGGACAACCGCCGCGAGAACGGCGGCGGCCGCCAGATCCGCTGATCCGCCGCTGCAACGAGCCATGGCCAGCCTCGCGCTGGCCATTTTTTTGCCCGCCGCGGGCGCCAAAACGGCGCGGCCAAGGACCGCGGCGCCGGGAATGGCTACAATGGCGACATGCGCGCACGCGCCAGCGATGCGCGGGCGCCGTGGCTGTCCCTTTTAAACTGGAAATACCATGCAAGCTACCCCAGAATCCCTCATCGAATACCCGAGCGACTTCCCGATCAAGGTCATGGGCGCGACCCATCCCGATTTCGCCGCCACGATCGTCGATGTCGTGCTCGAGTTCGACCCGACCTTCCACATCGGCCGCATGGAAGTGCGCCCCTCGGGCCAGGGCAACTACACGGGCCTGACCGTGACCGTGCGCGCGACCAGCCGGGTCCAGCTCGACGACCTGTACCGGGCCCTGTCCGGGCACCCGATGGTCAAGATCGTCATGTGAGCGAGGCTCACGAAGAATACGAGTAGCACAAATAGCACGCAAAGCATCAAAAGCACGAAAGGCACGAAAAGCACCACATGTCCGAACCCACCACCGCGCCGGCCCTCGTGCGCCACCTCGGCCTCGTCGACTACGAACAGACCTTGGCCGCCATGCGCGCCTTCACCGACGCGCGCGGCGCCGACACGCCCGACGAATTGTGGATCGTCGAGCACAGCCCCGTATTTACGCTCGGCCTCGGCGCCGACCGCGGCCACCTGCTGGCCGGCCCCGGCATTCCCGCGCACGCGGTCCCGGTGGTCCAGACCGACCGCGGCGGCGAGGTCACCTTCCACGGCCCGGGCCAGGTCGTCATCTACCTGCTGATCGACCTGCGCCGAAACAAGCCGGGCGGCAAGTTGTACGCGCGCCAGTTCGTGACCAAAATCGAGCAGGCGATCATCGACGTGCTGGGGGCGTATAATCTCGACGGTGAACGCGTCGCGGGCGCGCCGGGCATCTATATTGCCGCCGGCGAGCGCAAGGGTGCAAAAATCGCCGCGCTCGGGCTCAAGGTGCGCGGCAACGGCTGCACCTACCATGGCGTGTCGCTCAATGTGGCGATGGACCTGGCGCCGTTTTCCTGGATCAACCCGTGCGGCTATTCGGGCCTGGCGACGGTCGACATGCGCAGCATGGGCGTCGACGCCGCGCTGGCCGATGTGCAGCAGGCGCTGGCGCGCGCCCTGGTGCGCCAGCTTGCAGCGGTGGACGCCCCGGCGCCCGCAACGAACAACATTAACTAAGCCTTAACGGGCATGCAGCCAAATGACTTCTGAAACCGACACCGGCACCGCCCCAGCGTACAACGCGCTCGACAAGCAAAAAGGCGCCAGCAAGACGTCGCGCATCCCGATCAAGATCATCCCGATCACCCAGATCGAGCGCCTCAAAAAGCCCGACTGGATCCGCGTCAAGGCCGCTTCGGCGTCGACCCGCTTCTACGAGATCAAGGACATCCTGCGCGCCAACAAGCTCGTGACGGTGTGCGAAGAGGCGAGCTGCCCGAACATCGGCGAATGCTTCGGCAAGGGCACCGCGACCTTCATGATCATGGGCGACAAGTGCACCCGCCGCTGCCCGTTCTGCGACGTCGGCCACGGCCGCCCCGACCCGCTCGACGTCGACGAGCCGCGCAACCTGTCCAAAACGATCGCCGAACTGCGCCTGTCGTATGTCGTGATCACCTCGGTCGACCGCGACGACCTGCGCGACGGCGGCGCCGGGCACTTTGTCGAGTGCATCAAGCAAACGCGCGAACTGTCCCCCAAAACCCGCATCGAGGTGCTGGTGCCCGACTTCCGCGGCCGCCTGGCCAAGGCGCTGGCGATCTTCAAAGACGGCCTGCCCGACGTCATGAACCACAACCTCGAGACCGTGCCGCGCCTGTACAAAGAGGCCCGTCCCGGCGCCGATTACACGCACTCGCTCGAGTTGCTGCGCGACTTCAAGGCGCTGTACCCCGGGGCCGTGACCAAGTCCGGCATCATGGTCGGCCTCGGCGAGACCGACGAAGAAATCCTGCAGGTCATGCGCGACCTGCGCGCGCACAACGTCGACATGCTGACCATCGGCCAGTACCTGGCGCCGTCGGGCGACCACCTGCCGGTGCGCCGCTACGTGCACCCCGACATGTTCAAGATGTTCGAAGAAGAAGCCTACAAGATGGGCTTCGTGCACGCGGCCGTGGGCGCGATGGTGCGCAGCTCGTACCATGCCGACGAGCAGGCGCACAACGCGGGCGTGTCTGTGAACGCTTAATAGATAATGAGTCAGACCAGAAGATAGTGCGACAGTTCAGAAGTGGTGAGACGGTCTAGAATCGATAAATCATCGAAGAAAAAGGACTTGCCCGCTGTTTCTGCTCTTGCGCAAGACCGACCCCTTAAATGCTAGGTTTGCGCACCGGATAACTTGTCGAGCGTGCCTGCGTGGCGTAGTTTGCGGATAATCTCGTTTACCTGCGGCAGCAGCTCGCGTGCCGCGCTGCGGCGGGAGAATGCGAAGCACACGTCGTAGCGCGCCAGTGCCACAGGAAGCGCCACGATCTTTCCTTCAAGGCCGAATTTCTTGATCACGGCCAGTCCGTGGGCATGGGCAAGGATCATGAAATCGACCTTGTTATCGTCTACAAGATGCAAGCGCGTCGCGAGGTCACTGACCTCGCGGATGCGCAATTCCGCTTGCACCGAAGGCGAACGTACCAGATTGACGACCTCCTTTCGACCTCCCGGCGGCATCACACCCACCTTGCCGATGAGATCGTTCGCATTGTTGAACGCGAATTCGTGTCCAACCGAAACAAAGACCCGTGCCTCGTCAGTCGCGTACGGCTCGCTAAACTCAAAGGCTGCCTCGCGTTCCGCCGTTCGGTACATGCCAGCAACGACGTCGCGATCTCCGCTGGCAACTATTGCAAGCTGGCGATCCCAAGGGCGTTTTTCATCGATGTGCAGTTTGAGGTGAAGCGTAGTGGCGACCTGCTTGAGGATGTCGATGGACATTCCGTCCGCGGCACCGTCGCTTGCGCGATACATATAGGGCCACCAACCCTCATTGGTGACAACGCGTAACACGCGTGGCGCCGCATCCACCGCCCCGGCCGAGGACGCTGTTACTAAAACGAAGCATAGGAATAACAGCTTTAGCATCATATTGCCTTTTAGCTTCCCGGCGCAAACTCGACTAATCAAAATCGAGTCGGTTGGATGAGTAAGGTTATTCTGCATTCTCGGCGAATGCAATAGGATGACTGGTAAAAGGGAACGTGGCGCGGGCAAAGCCGAGATACATACTCGCGAAACATATCTCGCTTTCTATTGCCGGACCCGGTATGTTCTGCACGTTCACAGTGTCCTCGAGCGCAAAAAATCCGGGCAGGTCCGACCGGGCCTGAACCGGTAGCCGTGCGATGGGCGCGGCTATTTTTTTGGCGGCCGGCTCGCCCTGCGCGGGTCGCGCCAGCAGCGGTCAAAAGCAACAAACAGCTTGCCCGGGCCGGCAGCAGGCGCCAAAATCGCGGGCAACCACAGCCTTTATCGACCCTTGCGCCGACCCGACCCATGCCTGCATCCCCTTTCCGCCCCGCACTCGAACACGCCCTGAACCACGCCCTGGTCCACCTCGACGGGCTTGAGCACAGCCCCGTCGCGGCCACGGCCAGCCTGCGGCAGCTGCGCGCCCGGCTCGCCCGACCGCTTGCCGACGAGGGGCTCGCGCCCGAGCGTGTGATCGACGAGCTGGTCGCCGACGTGGAAGGCGGCATCATCGGCAGCGCCGGCGGCCGTTTTTTCGGCTGGGTGATCGGCGGCGCCCTGCCCGCCGCGCTCGCGGCCGACTGGCTCACCAGCGCCTGGGACCAGAACGCCGCCTCGTACGCCTGCGGACCGGCCGCCGCCGTGATCGAGGAGGTCTGCGGGGCCTGGCTCAAGGACTTGCTCGGGTTGCCCGCGCAGGCGAGCTTCGCGCTCACGAGCGGCTGCCAGATGGCGCACGTGACGGCGCTCGCGGCCGCGCGCAACGCCCTGCTCGCCCGGCGCGGCTGGGATGTCGAGCGCGACGGCCTGTGCGGCGCCCCGCGCATCCGCATCGTCGCCAGCGACCAGTTCCACGGCAGCGTGTCGCGCGCGGCACGCCTGCTCGGGTTCGGCACGGGCGCGCTGGTCGGCTTGCCGGTCAACGACGTCGGCCAGCTCGAACCCGCGGTGCTTGAGCAGGCGCTGGCGCGCGAGCCGTCGGTGGCCACCATCGTGGTGCTGCAGGCGGGCGACCTGAATATCGGGGCGTTCGATTGCTTCGCCGAGTTGATCCCGTTGGCGCACCGGCATGGCGCATGGGTCCATGTCGACGGCGCCTTCGGCCTGTGGCTGAACGCGAGCGCGCGCTACCAGCACCTGCTGGCTGGCGTGGCGCTGGCCGACTCGTGGGCCACCGACGGCCACAAATGGCTCAACGTGCCCTACGACAGCGGCTTCGCCTTCGTGGCCGACCGCCGGGCGCACCGCAACGCGATGTCATTCCAGGCCAGCTACATTTCGCGCAACGACGAGGCGCGCGAGCAGAACGACTGGAATCCGGACTGGTCGCGGCGCGGGCGCGGCATCGCGGCCTACGCGGCGCTGCGCCAGCTTGGACGCCGCGGCGTGGCCGACCTCGTCGAACGTTGCTGCGCGGCCGCGCACGCACTCGTGACGGGGATCGCCGCCTTGCCCGGCGCCGAGCTCATGTGGGAGCCGCGGATCAACCAGGGCCTGCTGCGCTTTCCCGATCCGCGCGCGGGGGCGGGCGAGGCCGAGCACGACTTGCACACGGACGCCGTCACGCTGGCGGTGCTGGCCACGGGCGAGGCGTTCTTCAGCAACACGACCTGGCGCGGCAAGCGCTGCCTGCGGGTGTCTGTTTGCAACTGGCAAACCGGGGCCGCCGATGTGGCGCGCGCCGTGGCGGCCGTGCGCCAGGTGTTGCTCGAAGCGCGTTGACGGCAGGGCTCGGGATGCTCAGGCCGGCGCCGGTGAATCCGGTTCGATGAAATTGAGAATTTGCTCCGGCAGGGCCAGCAGCGCGGCGATCGGGCCGTCGTCGGCCTCGGGGGCGGGCGGCGGTTCGGCTGCGGGTGGCGCTTCGAACTGGACCTCAGGATTGAGCTCGAGCGTGGCAAGTTCGATGTCGTAGGTTTGTTCTTGCTTGACGGGCTTGGCGCTTATTCCACAGTGCGAGCCCCAGGCGGCGGCCCAGCGCGCAGCGCGCTCTTGCTGTTCGGGGCTTTTTGCCGAGATAGCACGCTCGATGGCGTGCGCCATACGCCGCATCGCGTACGATTTCTTCTCAAACGGATAGCGGACTTTCATACAGGCTTGGACTTTTGGACGCGGCAATTATTTTGTGGCGGGACTTTCCCGGCTTTTAACAAATAATAGCCGCTACTGTCCAAATTGAATGTTCGGCATTTAACACTCAGCCATATTATGTGCTCTGGCGTACAAAGCGTGCGAAACGGCAAGTAGTTGATGGATACTAAAGATTCAAGCATGACGCGACGCGAAACGGCTAGCGCGCGACAGTGCGACGGTCGCGCGGGTATTCGGCGAACATTTTGGAGCGGCGCAGGCGCACGCCCTTGCCGCGGATGCCGGCGAGCATGCCCCAGGCGGCCGACCAACGCGAAGCGCGTTCTTTCTCGGCGGCCGAGGTGGTGGCGATAGCGCGGCCGAGCGCCGCGAACATGCGGCGCATCGCATACAATTTTCTGCTTCTGAAGCCGGGCTTGTCGTACATGGGGCATTCCAATTGCTTAACACGGTACAGCCCGATGTTACATTTGGTGGCCGTCGACGACGGTGCGCCAACGTACCGTACAAAGCAACTGATGGGCGCCCCCGGCCGCTTTAGCGCAAACCCCTCACATACGCTTGCGCCGGCAGTGGTGCGATCACGGCCGCTGGCATGGCCGGCGTGAGGGTGGCCGGCGACGCGGCGCTGCGCGCCGGCGGCGGCGCTTTCGGCCTGAGCGCGAACAGGCCGTCGGCGCCCAGATACGCGAGCTCGAGCTTCTCGGCGAGCTGGTGCGCGTCGTCGCTTTCGGCCTGCAGCGCCAGCTCCAGCACATGGCGGAAATAGACCGGATCGAGCCGCATGTATTCGATGTCGGTCACCCGCCCGGTCTCGCGCCGCAGAAGCACGTGCAGGCGCGCCATCAGGGCGAAAGCCTGGTTTTCGCGGGTGGCGATGTTCAGTTGCTGGTGCGGGTTCATGGTATTTGCTCCCCGTGTTGTTCAAGATCGAGTCCCGAAACCTCCTGGTCGCCCTTGACGCGCAGGCCGACCAGCAAGCTGATGACGAACAGGATGACGGCCGTCATGATGGCCGAATAGGCGATCGTGGCGACCACGCCGATCGCCTGCACGGCGATGCTGCCCTCGACCCCGCCGATCGCCTTGACCGCGAACACGCCCGTCAGCAAGGCGCCGACGATGCCGCCGATCGCGTGCACGCCGAACACGTCGAGCGTGTCGTCGTACGAAAAGCGCGCCTTGAGCGCGGTCGCACCCCAATAGCACGCGAACCCGGCCGCCGCGCCGATCGCGAACGCGCCGCGCACGTCGACGAAGCCCGACGCCGGCGTGATCGCGACCAGCCCGGCCACCGCGCCCGACACCATGCCGAGCACCGAGGGCTTGCCGCGCCGGATCCATTCGGCCAGCATCCACGCCATCGCGCCGACCGCCGACGCCAATTGGGTGACCAGCATCGCCATGCCGGCGCGCCCGTCGGCCGCGACCGCCGAGCCGGCATTGAAGCCGAACCAGCCCACCCACAGCAGGGAGGCGCCGATCACGGTCAGCACGAGGTTGTGCGGCGGCATGGCCTCCTTGCCGAAGCCCTTGCGCGGGCCGATCATGATGGCCGCGACCAGCCCGGCGACGCCCGCATTGATGTGGACCACGGTGCCGCCGGCGAAGTCGAGCACGCCCTGCGCGGCGAGCCAGCCGCTCGGATCCCAGACGCAATGGGCGACCGGCGCATACACCAGCACCGACCACAGCGCGATGAACATCAGGAACGCCGAGAACTTCATCCGTTCGGCGAAGGCGCCCGTGATCAGGGCCGGCGTGATGATCGCAAAACTGAGCTGGAACATCATGAACACGCTCTCGGGCACCGTCGGCGCGATGTTGTGGACGGTCAGCATGCCGGTTTCCTTGATGAACGCCAGGCCGTCGAGCATGACGCGCCCGTAGCCGCCGATAAACGCGCCACCCGGCGCGAACGCGAGGCTGTAGCCGATCACGACCCACAAGATGGTGACCACGCAGGCGGCCGCGAAGCTGTGCGCCATGGTCGCGAGCACGTTCTTCTTGCGCGCCATGCCGCCGTAGAAAAGGGCCAGTCCCGGCAGCGTCATGAGCACGACCAGGGCGGTCGCGGTCAGCATCCAGGCCGTGTCGCCGCTGTTGATGGTGCTTGCCGCGACCAGGGTCGGGCTTGTCATGGGTGCGGGCGCCGCTGCCGCTTCGGTCGCCTTCGTTTCGGCCGTGGCCGCGGCGGGCGCCGCTACCGGGCCTGGTGCGGGGACTGCCGCCGGTTCCGTCGACGGGGCCGCCATCGGGGCGGCCGCTGGGGCCGCGGTCGGGTCCGCGGCGGGCGCCGCCATCGGGTCAGCGGCCGGCGCTGCCGCCGTTTCGGTTTGGGGTGGAGGCGCGACCTGCTGGCCTGTTGCGTTCAGTGCGGCCAGAGCGAGAATGAGACTGAGAAGGACAGTTTTTGTGCGCATTGACCTATACCCCATGAATTATTGTTGATGTGCCGCAATGGTGCATCGGCGGAATCGTTATTAATTCAATGCATTTATTGTGCCATGCAGCATTTTTGGCCGGCACGGGGGAAAAGGCGACTGAGGCGGTCGTGCGGCGACGTGGGCGCACCAAGCCGGAGCGCGAACGCGCCCAGCGCTGGGGCACGACCGCCCCGGCGCCGGATGCGCAACGGCGGGGTCAGGTGGACGGGCGGCTGTATTTGCTGGCGTATTCGGCGGCCAGCGCCTTCGCTTTCGGCAGTTGCTCCGGCGTCAGCAGTTGAAGCAGCTGGGCCCGGTTCTTGACGGACTGGGGCGTTCCCCCGTTGGCGGCCATGTCGATCCAGGCATAGGCTTGGACATAGTCGAGGGGAACCCCGAATCCTTGCGCGAACAACAAACCATACTCGTTCTGCGCCGCCGGCGAGCCCGCCTCGGCGGATTTCCTGTACCAAAAAACCGCCTTGGCGTAATCGCGCGGGAGGATTTCCCCCTTGCGATAGGCCTGGCCCAGATTGAATTGCGATTGCAGGTCGCCCGCTTCGGCCGCCTGGCGCAGATAGGCGATTTCCTTTTTGCTGTCTTTGGGCACGCCCTGGCCGCCCGCATACATGAGCGCGAGATTGGCCTGCGCCGGCAGGTACCCGGCCTCGGCCGCTTCGGTGTAGAGCTGGGCGGCGCGCTTCTGGTCGATGCCGACGCCGTGGCCCTGGAAATAAAGACTGGCGAGCATGTGCTTGGCGGCGGGCTCGCCACGTTTTGCGCCGGCATCGAATTCCTTGAGCGCCTTGGCGTAGTCGCCCTTGTTATAGGCGTCGATGCCATCGTCGAGGCCAGCCTGCGCCGGCAGCGTGGCCAGGAGTGCTGCGCTGAGTACCAATTGTCGAAACATATGTAACCCGGGAAAAGTTTGAGGGACCGGCTTGATTGGCCGGGGCCGGTAGATCCGCGCCGGCGCAAACAGGGGCCGGCCGGCGGGTTAAGCACTCTACACCGCGCGCGCGCCGACGCGGCCGGCAACGCGCAAGGTCGCCGGAAATGGTTCAGTTAAACGGCCGCGCGCGGTTTGCGCGATACTATCGTTTTCGGGCCGCATGCGCGTGCGGCCCCCACCCGCAGACGAGGTCCGACATGGCAAACGACGCCTACAATCCCGAGAGCTTCAACCAATTCGGCGCGACGCGCCTGCCCGGCTATCTTGGCGTCGAAATCACGCGTGTGGCCGACGCGCAGGTGGAGGCGCGGCTCGAGGTCAAGCCGCACTTGCTCGCGCCCAACGGCTACCTGCATGCGGGCACGGTCGTCACGCTGGCCGACACGGCGGCCGGCTACGCCTGCATCGCCAACCTGCCCGAAGGCGCCAACAGTTTCACGACGCTCGAACTGAAGTCGAACCACCTCGGCACCGCGCGCGACGGCGTGATCTCCTGCGTCGCCACGGCCGCGCATTTGGGGCGCACCACGCAGGTGTGGGACGTGGTGGTGCGCAACGACGCCGACGGCAAGACCATCGCGCTGTTCCGTTGCACCCAGATGATTTTGTATCCTAAATAAGCGAGGACGACGACGATGCGCCTGCACCCAAAATTCCTTGCAGCCGCCCTGATGGCGGCTTCCTCGCTCGCGTTCGCGCAGCCGCCCGCAGACGATGCGATTTACATCGGGCTGGGCGCCAAGGAGGGAATCAGCAAGATCGTGGCGACCTTCATCCCGCTTGTGCTCGCCGATCCGCGGATCAAGGAGTCGTTCGCCGAGACCGACATCAAGAACCTCACCCTGCGCCTCGAGCAACAGTTTTGCGTGCTCGCGGGCGGGCCTTGTCAATACAAGGGGCGCGAAATGACCGAGGTCCACGACGGCCTGAATGTGACGAACGCCCAGTTCAACGCGCTGACCGAGGACCTGCAGATCGCGATGGAGCGCAACGGCGTGCCGTCGCGCATCCAGAACAAGCTCGTGGCCCTGCTCGCTCCCATGCAGCGCGGCATCGTCACCAAGTGAGGCCGCGCCGCGTCGGCGGCGGTTACAGACGGACCCAGGCGCCCTTATAGACGATCGGGCCGGTCGGACCGTTCGGATCGGGCGAACCGCCCTTCGGCTCGAGCGTGACGGCCAGCAATGCGACGTCGTCGCTGATCGCGTTGTCGGCCAGCGCGAAGGTGCCGCGGTTGTCCTTGAGCACACCGAGCGAGCGCGGTTTGCCCGCTTTCGGCACCGCCCACAGGTGCAGGCTCTTGTCGGCGGCGACCCGCTCGGACGTGATCAGGCGCACGGCGAGCGCGCGGTGCTCGCGGTCGGCCGTGACCAGCATCGCGTTCTGGGTCTTGTCGTCGGTCAGCGTGGCCACGTACGAGATCACCGGCGCATCGGGTTCGACCGGACGGTTCAGCACGACCACCATCAGCATCGCGGCCAGGCCGCTCGAGGCGAGGCCGAGGCCGCGCCAGAAATTGACGTTCTCGTTGAGCCAGAACTGCCAGCCCGTGGCCGTGGATTTGAGGTTCAGGCGCCGCTCGATGCCGCGCCAGACGCTTTTCGGCGGCGTCACGCCGCCCGCGAATTCGATCATCGGGGCCAGCCGCTGCTGCCATTGCGCGGTGATGTTGCGCAGGTCGGCATCCTGGTGCATCCAGCCTTCGAAGCGGCGCCGCGCGCCGCCCTTCATGGTGCCGAGCGCATACTCGGCGGCCAGTTTTTCGCGCAGGGCGAGGTTAAATCGGATGTTCATGCTTGCTCCCGTTTTGCGAGGCAGGTGCGCAACTTCTCGAGACTGCGCCTGATCCAGGTTTTCACGGTTCCGACTGGTAGCTTCATGTGCTCTGCAACCTCGCTGTGCGACAAGTCATGGTAGTACGCGAGCGCCACGACCTGGCGATGGACGCCTTCGAGGGCGGACATGCACCATGCGAGCGCCTTCGCGTCTCCACTCATCTGCAACGCCTCGATCGGCGTCGCCTGCGGATCCTGCAGGGCATTGATCACTTCGCTATCAAACTGTTCCGCGTCAATTTCAACCGAGACGTCGCTGCGCCGAAGAAGGTCGAAAGCCTTGTTCCGGATAATGGTCGTCATCCAGGTCATCGGTGCGGCGAGATGGGCCTGGTAAGTGCCGGCATTGTTCCAGATAGCGACGAAGGCCTCTTGCAACACCTCTTCGGCCAACTCCCGCTTATGCAGTATACGCAGCGCGAAGCCAAACAGTTTCGGCGAAGTTGCGTCGTAAAGCTTGCGGAAGGCCGAGGCGTCGCGTTTGCCGGCGGCGTGCAGCCAGAGTTTGAGTTGCTGCGGGTCGAGCGGATTGACGTCGGATGTCACTGAGGTCCTTGGAATGGGTTCGTGGACACGGGCCATGGCGCCCGTTGGCAGTTTTGATGCTGTTTCTTTATGCAGTTTTTCTCGTCCGGGCGACGCAGGCAAGGCTTGCAAACCACCCTATGCAGCTGGGCGCGGCGTGCCGCGCGCACCCTTGATTCATCGGAGCAGGTTAGCTCAATAGCATCGCCAGCGACAAGAAAATAATTAACAAAATAAATGTAAAAAAGTTGAATCCAAAATGCCTCGGATTACGTACACGTCATCGCCTTTCATAGCACCAGACAATTTGGTTAGAATGTCATAGGGAAACTTGGAACGACTATGCGCAAGAAAATTCAACTTCGACAATGGCTGTTCGTTTTGTCCATGCTGGGAGCCGGCGGGTCGGCGCACGCCCAAGTGTTGCGTCCTGACATCGGCAAATTGCTGGCGACTGGGGGCGTGAGCCAGCTCGAGGGGGCGGGCGGCGGCGGGCTGGTGCCGTGGGCCTTAATCAGCGGCTACGGCAGCCGCGACAGCTGGGGCGGCAACGCCCACCTGACGCGGGTGCGGACCCAGGATTACGCGCTCGACACGCACGGCATCGCGCTCGGCATCGCCGACCGGGTCGAGCTCACGTTCGCGCGCCAGGATTTCAAGGGCAGCCTCGCGCCGCTCGACCGCCTGCAGATCAGGCAAGACATCGTCGGCCTCAAGATCAAGCTGGTCGGCGACGCGATCTACGACCAGGACCGGGCGCTGCCGCAGATCGCGGTCGGCGCCATGTTCAAGCACAACAAGGGAATCGGCGGCCTCGGCGCCTTGGGTGTGGGCAGCGTGCTGGACCTGGGCGCGAAGGACGCGCGCGGGGTCGACCTTTACCTTGCGGCGACCAAGGCGCTGCTCGCGCACAGCCTGCTGCTGAACGGCACGATCCGCGCAAGCAAGGCCAACCAGATGGGATTATTGGGTTTTGGCGGCGACCGGGGCGACAGCTACGAGGCATTGCTCGAGGTGTCGGCCGCGTACATGATCAACCGCAAGCTCGTGGCCGGAATCGAATACCGCATGAAGCCGCGCAACCTAGGCGTCGACAACGAGAAAGACGCCTACGACGCCTTCGTCGCCTGGTTCCCGAACAAACACGTGTCGGTGACGGCCGCGTATGCGGGTCTGGGCGACATCACCGTATTCAACCCGAAGCGCCAGCGCGGGCTGTACCTGTCGCTCCAAACCGGCTTTTAAACGCCCCCGCTGCAATTGTTGCCGGCCAAAGCCGACAGTCCCTGCGAGCAAATCGCACTATTCGGTAACCGGGGTCTGACCCTGAGCCTTCCCCTCAAATTTCATAAGTCATCAGCATGGACGCCAGCTCGATCAGTGCTTCGTTGAGTTGGCGTCGTCGTGG
>JAZKIN010000157.1:0-11896 GCA_040384885.1 Pseudomonadota bacterium
AGACCCGGGTCTGACCCCGGTCTGTCCCCGGTCTGTCCCCGGTCTGTCCCCGGTGGCGGAAGTGTTCGGCTTGGCCCTTACCGCCCCGCAATCAGCCGAGCCAGACCGCGCTCGAGAGCAACAGCAGCAGCATCATCCACAGCAGCAGCGCACGCCAGACCAGGCCGACCGTGCTTTGCAGGGCGCGCATGCTCGGCTCTTCGCCGGGCTGGACGTCGGGATCGGCATCGCTCGAATCGACCGTGGCGGCGTCGGCCAGCGACATCTTGGGCGCCGTCTCGGCGGGCGAACCGAGGCGCACGCCCATCGCGCCGCCGCCGGCCGACAGGATGATGCCCTTGGCCTCGTCGCTCCAGCGGTTGGCGAAGTTGCGCCAGGCGTAGATCGCATCCTCGAAATTGCCGACCACGGCGAAAGCGACCGCGGTCAGGCGCACCGGCAGCCAGTCGATCCAGTAAAACGCGCGCGCGGCGAACTGCCCGAACGCCTCGTTGCGCATGTGCTCCGGTTCGTTCCAGGCGCGCGCCAGGTATTCGGAGACGCGGTACATGATGGCGCAGGCCGGGCCGATCGGCATCAGGAACCAGAAGAACACGCCGAACACGCTGCGGTGCGTCGTCACGAGCGCCTTTTCGACCGAAATGCGGATGATCTCGCCGCTTTCCATGCCGACCGTGTCCATCTTTGTCCACTCGCGCAGCAACGCGCGCGCGCCGGCTTCGTCGCCCGCGTTCAGGGCGATCTGGATCGAGGTGAAATAGTGGCTGTAATGGCGGAAGCCGAGCGTCAGGTAAACGATCAGCACGTTCCACGCGAACGACAGGAAGATCAGGCCGTAGTGCTGGAACAACCAGTGGATCAGGGTCGTCGGCACCATCAGCGCGGCCATCATCAACAGCCAGCCGGTGCGGCCGTGGCTCGACTCGCCCGCGTTGAACCAGCCTTCCATGCGCACTGCCAAGGTTTTGATTCCGGCATAGATCACGTTGTCCGCGCGCAGGGGCTTGAGTTGCTCCAGTAACAAGGCGAACAAGATGGAGAGGAATGTCATCGGAAGTCCTTTGTGAAATAAAGCAATACAGCAATGCCCGCTACGATAACGCACAGACGTGCTGGAATCAAACTTATTGCCGTTTACGGTGTGCAGGCGGACTCGAGACTACTCGGCGCGCAGGAAGTGGAACAGGTTGCGCAGCATGCCCGCGGTCGCGCCCCAGATGTAGTAGCGCCCGTACGGCATCGCGTAGAAACTGCGGCGCGTGCCCTCCGGCAAGGCGAACGAGAGGCGCTGGTGGTGCATGCCGTCCATCAAAAAGCTCAGCGGCACTTCGAAGATCTCGTCGACCTCGTTGGCGTCGGGCAGCAGCGAGAACGGCGGCGTCACCAGTGCGACCACGGGCGTGACGCTGTAGCCGGTGCCGGTGATGTATTCGGGCAGCACGCCGAGGATGTCGACATGGCGCCGGTCGAGCCCGATCTCCTCCTCGGTTTCGCGCAGCGCGGTCGCGAGCGGCGAGGCGTCGTAGGCTTCGGCGCGCCCGCCCGGGAAACTGATCTGGCCGGCGTGGTCGGTCAGGTGCGCGGTGCGCTGGGTCAGCAGCATGGTCAGGCCCTGCGGGCGCTGCACCAGGGGGATCAGCACGGCGGCCGGGGTCACCACGGCGCGCGGCGCCCAGACGGCTTCGGCCGCTTCCGGCTGCCACGCGGGCGGCGCCGCGAAGCGGCTGCGCAGCCAGTCGGCGGCGAGCCGCTCGGCGGCCACGGCGCTTTCGCCGGCGATGGCGTCGATCGGCAGATCGCGCGGATCGAATGGCAATTTAGCCATGAAAAAGTCCTCCGAAAAACGAAAAAGGCATCCGTGGATGCCTTTTTAAGGACGCCTCGCGGCGCCCGCTGTGCAGCACAGACGCAAGTATTACACTGCGGCGGCTTTGCTGACGACGCGACGCATTGGCAGTTTCTCTTTGATACGTGCCGATTTGCCCGAACGCTCACGCAGGTAGTACAGCTTGGCGCGGCGGACATCACCACGACGCTTGACTTCGATCGATGCGATCAGCGGGGAATACAGCTGGAACGTACGCTCGACGCCTTCGCCGGACGAGATCTTACGAACGATGAAGTTCGAGTTCAGGCCACGGTTGCGACGGGAAATGACGACGCCTTCGTACGCCTGGGCGCGCTTGCGCGTGCCTTCGACGACGTTGACGCTGACGATGACGGTATCGCCAGGTGCGAAATCAGGAATAGTCTTACCCAGACGGGCAATTTCTTCTTGCTCAAGTTGCTGAATCAAGTTCATTTTTAGGACTCCAATAACCATCGTGCTGGCGCTTACCCAGTATAGGATGGGGTTAAAACAGGGGCAAAACGCCCCGGCCTCGCTTGCTACACAGGTTTTACAAAACCTGCCAAAAACTTTTCATCCGTCTTGCTCAGCAAACCCGCCGCGCGGGCCTTGTCGAGCAAATCGGGACGTTTGTCCAGGGTCGCCTCGAGCATGCGCAGGCGGCGCCATTTGATGATCTCGGCGTGGTTGCCGCCCATTAGCACCGGCGGCACGCTCACGCCTTCGTACACCTCGGGCCGCGTGTAATGGGGCGAGTCGAGCAGGCCGTTGACAAAACTGTCTTCGATTGCCGACGCGTCGTCGCCTAGCACGCCGGGCAACTGCCGCACCACCGCGTCCATCAGCGCCATCGCCGGCAACTCGCCGCCCGAGAGCACAAAATCGCCGAGGCTGATTTCCTCGTCCACGCAGCGGTCCAGCAAACGCTGGTCGACCGCCTCGTAGCGTCCGCACAGCAATACCAGACCCGCTTCGTTCTTCAGTTGCATGACCCGTTCGTGCGTGAGCGCGCGCCCCTGGGGCGACATGAACACGACGCGCGGGCTGGGCAGCCCGAGCGCGACCTGGCGCCCTTTGGCCGCAGCGATCGCCGCTTCGAGCGGCTTGGCCAGCATCACCATGCCGGGGCCGCCGCCATACGGCCGGTCGTCCACCGCGCGGTGCTTGTCGAACGTGAAATCGCGCGGATTCCAGGTCGACAGGCCCCAGCGCTGCTGCTCGTACGCGCGGCGGGTCACCCCCGACTGCGTCAGTGCGGCGAACATCTCCGGGAACAAGCTTACGACATCAAACTGCATCGAAATATCGCTCGCTGAGCGCCTTAATAATCGAGGCCCCAGTCAACGGTGATGGTGCGGGCGGCCTGGTCGACGGTCTTGACGAAATGGTCCACAAACGGGATCAGCCGCTCGCTGGCGGCGGACGCGGCGTCCGCGCTGACCACGGGCGTGATGCGCAGAATCGATTGCGCGCCATTGTGCATCATGTCGGTGACCTGCCCGAGGGCTTCACCTTGCAAATTTATTACATCCAGCCCGATCAGGTCGGACCAGTAAAATTCGTCTGCCGGCAGTTGCGGGAACTGGCTGCGCGGGATGGAGACAGCGGCGCCCTTGAGCGCCTCCGAAGCATCCCGCCCGACCACACCAGCCAACTGGGCCACGACGTCGCCGCCGTGTATTTTCGCAGTCCGTACGGTGACGGCATGCAGGCCCGGTTTATCGAGCCACCAGCTTGTCACGTTCAGCAGGGCATCGGCATCGGTCGAAAACGGGGTTACCCGGATCGAGCCGGCTACGCCGTAGGCGCCGGAAACATACCCGACTTGCGTCAAGTCGTCGGGGATTTGCACCCCGGATGCCGCTGTATCGTGCAAACCTGGAACAGACTTAAGCTGCTGCTACGGCTGCTACTGCTGGCTGCGAAGCGACCAGGCGTGCAACGGTTGGCGACAATTGTGCGCCAACGCCTTGCCAGTAGGCCAGACGGTCCGCGGTGATGCGCAGGCCGACTTCGCCGCCTGCAGCCATCGGGTTGTAAAAACCGATGCGCTCGATGAAACGGCCGTCGCGGCGATTGCGCGAGTCCGTTGCAACGATGTTGAAGAATGGGCGCTTTTTGGCGCCTCCACGAGCTAAACGAATAACGACCATAATAATTCCAAAATAAGTTGTGCTGGGCGGAAAAAGCCGACAATTATAGCGCGCAATGCCGCGCAGCAGCAAGCGGTAATGACAACAGGGCGCGCAGTTCGGGACGAAGTTGAGCATTATCGCCGATTTTGGCCTCCACTGCCAAAGCCTAAATGCGGAAAAAAGCGGCGGCGCAGTGAATTGGCGCGGTTTGCTGTGACCCTCCCCGCGGAAGACGCCAGGCAGATCTCGCACCTCTACATCTAAAAAATTGGAAATATTCGCAACCAAAAGGTTCGAACGTTTAAAAACCGGGGTCTGACCCCAGTTATGAAATTAATTGGCGTTGAGCCACGACGTAGCCCGTGGTCGGCCCCGATTTCGGCAAAATGTTTCGTAACTGGGGTCAGAAAGGAAGCTCGCCTTGCAAGGCGAGCCCGCTGCGCAGGGACGTGACACATCACGCCAATCCCGTGCTTCGCCCCCGGTTACAGAATTTTGGACTAGGTTAATAGGTTCGCAGTGGATTCGACGGCAACAAGTGCTTCATCGAACTGGGGCGCGGGGTCGAAGCGCGCGAAATTTTTACCTTCAAGGACGGCCAGATGACCGATACTGCTCGCTTTATTGCTTTAAAGCTTGCCCACATGCCTACCATCCCGACCACCCACAAAAATAAAACCTTCGCCACCTTCCTCGCGCTCGTGCTCGGCGGAATCGGCGCGCACCGCTTCTACCTGCGCGGCAGCCTCGACCGGCTGGGGCTGCTGCACGTGACCTGCATCCCGATCGCGGGCATGGTCTGGGGCATTTCGCCGCACGCCAACCCGTTCTACCACCTGCTGCCGTTCCTGGTGTCGTGGACCATCGGTTTCGTCGAGGCGCTCGTGATCGGCGTCACGCCCGACGAGAAATTCGACGCCGCCGTCAACCCGGCGTCGGGCAAGAAATCGCAGTCGAGCTGGATCATCGCGGTGTTGCTGGTGGTTACAATGATGGTCGGCACGGTCACGCTGATCGGCACAATTTCGCGCCTGTTCGCCCTGCTCTACACGGGCAATATGGACGGCTAGCAGGGAATTGGGGACGTAAAAAAGGGTCGGGGAATTCCCCGACCCTTTTTTACGCCTTGCATGCGCTCAGTTATTCACGCGCGCGCATCGCGTCCTCACGCAGGCGCTGGCTGCGGTCGATCGGGCCGGCGCTCACGCCCGCCTCGAGCATGCCGGCCTTGAACGCGATCGGGCTGCCCAGCACCAGGTTCTGGTCCCAGTTCTCGCCAACGCGCATCATCAGCGGCGCCGGCAGGGCGTCGACCGCGGCCTGGTCGATCCACGGCGCGATCCGTCCGAGCACGAGCTTGATGCGCGGCTTGATGTTGACATGCCCGATCCGGCCGCGCGTGCCCCAGGCCACGATCACCTGACTGGCCGTCATACCGTCGACGTACTTGTTGGTGAAGGCGACGTCGTACTGCACGCCGTGGCGGTAACTCATCATGAACTCCTCGAATAGCATCGCCAAGTCCTCGCGCGAGTTGGACGTGCCCGAGATCGAATACGCGTAGTCGTCGCTGGCGCGGTCGGAGGCGAAGAAGCCGCCGACCTGGGCCGCCGTGTAGCCGATCTGGGTCGGGGTCGCGGTCGCACCCTGGTACATCACCTGCCCCAGGCCCTTCATTTCAGCCGAGGTCAGCGGGTACTGGTTGGCCAGGCCGTCCGACACCAGCGTGCGGTTCTCGATGCGGCCGGCAACGTTCAGGTAGATCGATTGCGCCTGGCTCAGGTTGCGCGCAGACGGCTCGAAGAAGTCGCCGGCGTGGGCCAGTTCGTGGTACAGCAGGCGGCCGAGGCTGAACACCAGCGAGGCCGTGTCGCGCGAGACGCGGGCGGTCGACGAGTAGCTCGTATTGGCGTAGTTGTTGTTCTTAATGGCGCGGCCGAACGAGCTGAAGTTGAGCGCGTCATCGAAGGTGCTACGGTAGTCGGGCACCTCGGTGACCACGTCGCGCTGTTCCGCCGTGAGCCACAGATTGTTGGCGTCGAGGTAGATCGCCCCCGTGGCCGCCGTGTAGAAGCTCGGACGCACGTGCGAGCCGATCACGATCGCGGTCGCGCCCGCCAGCAGGCGGCGGAAGTCGCCGTTAGTGTCCTGGGTGGTCAGGAACTGCTCGAAGTTGGCGCCAAGGAAGTCGTGGGTGACCAGCACCCGGTTCATCACCTGGGCCACGCTTGGCGTGCCGCCGAACACGGTCTCGGCCTGGATCAGCGGCAAGGTGCTGACGGCGCAGAAATTATTGTTCGACGAGGTCGTGTAGTACAGCCCGGTGGTGTAGGTGCACGAGGCCAGCACGCTGGCATAGGCGCCCATCTGGCGGTATGGATGCACGCGCGCGGCGGTGTCGAAATAGGCGTTGGTGACCGCCGCCGGCGTGCGCTCGACCAGGATCGAGACGTCGTCGGTGTCGGTGCCGGCGCTGGTCGTCATGGTCGCGCGGAACTTGAGCACGGTGTCGGTGCTGACCACGGGCGCCTCGAACATGAGCACGCGCGGCGTGGTCGTGTTCATGGTCACGGTCGGGCCTTCGACCTGGGTCCAGGTGATCGCGCTCAGCGTCGCGCCGCCCACCAGCGTCGGCCAGGCGCGCACCGAGGTGTCGGTGCCGGGACGGACCGAATGGTCGGCGCGCACGGTCACCGAGCTCGCCGTCGGGGCAGCCCCGACGACGATGTCGGCGGTGCGCACGAGCGTGCTGCCGTCGGTGTAGCTGGCGTCGACCTGCAGCCGCACGGTGCCGGCCGCGGACGCCTCGAACGCGACCGTCGGGCTGCGCGCCGCCTGCAAGGTGACCGCCGGGCCGCTGACCTGGGTCCAGGTCACGTTCGACAGGAAGTTGCTGCTGCAGCCGAGCACGGACGCGCTCGCGGTTTTTCCGCTCGCCACGTTGGTATCGGCGACCACGGTCGCCGAGCAGGTCGCGGGCGGCGGCGGCGGCGGCGTCGTGCCGCCCCCGCTGCTTCCCCCACCGCCGCCGCAGGAGGCCAGCAAGGTGCCAATCAAAAGCGCGGCGGGCGCGCGCAGAATCGCGATCGAAGTCATAGGTGCTTTTCCAGTCGGACAGGATTAATGTTATTCATTATGACAGGGCAACTTTCCTGTCGCTGAGTAATGGTTCCATTAAACACGAATTCGGGTGTTGGTACAGCAAATTTTCTACCGTGCGCAGCAGGGGCGCAGGGGCGCGTAGCCCGGGGCCAAGGGGGCGCGACGATTGTGTAAGGGTTTGTAAATGCGGGGGAAAGGGGCGGGGAAAAGCGACGGTTTGGTGAAGGGTTAAGGGAAAGCGGGATCGCGTCTGGCGGGGGCGCATCAAAAATCGTGTCGTTGGATACTAGATATCACAAACCAACATCGTCCTCGCGAAGGCGGGGACCCATAGAACGTCGGCTCAGTGCTAACGTTCTATGGGGGTGGCGCATGCGCCACCGCCTTCGCGAGGACGATGTGGGGTGTTTCTGTTTTACCGTTGTTGCAGGCTTAGAAGTCGTCGACGCCTAATGCCAGCACGCCCGCGCTGCCGTCGATGATCGCGCTGCGCAAGCCCGACGCCTGCGACAGTACATGGTCGGCGAAAAAGCGCGCGGTGCCGATCTTGGCCCGGTAGAAGGCGGCGTCGCCCGTACCCGCGTCGAGCTTGCGCTGCGCGACGATCGCCGCGCGCGCCATCTGCCAGCCGCCAAGCACGATGCCGGCCAGTTTCAGGTACGGCACGCTGCCCGCGAACACCGCCTTGATGTCGGTCTTCATGTTGGCCGCGACGTAGGCGACGACGGCCTCGAGCGCGGCGCTGCCGTCGACCAGCTGGCGCCGGATCGCGGCGAAGTCGGCGCCGGCCATCTCGGCCAGCTCGGCTTCGGTGGCGCGCACCTGCGCGATGATGCTGTTGGCGACAGCGCCGCCGTCGCGCACCGTTTTGCGCCCGACCAGGTCGTTGGCCTGAATCGCGGTCGTGCCTTCGTAGATCGTGAGGATCTTCGCATCGCGGTAGTGCTGCGCGGCGCCCGTTTCTTCGATAAAGCCCATCCCGCCATGCACCTGCACGCCGTCGCGCGTGACGTCCTGCGACATCTCGGTCGACCAGCCTTTGATGACCGGCACCAGGTACTCGTACACGGCCAGGTTGGCCGCGCGGGTGGCCGCGTCGGGATGGTGGTGCGCGATGTCGCTGATGCTGGCGCCCACATACGCCAGCGCGCGCGCCGCCTCGACTTGCGAACGCATCGACATCAGCATGCGGCGCACATCCGGATGGTGGATGATCGCCACCGGACCGCTAGACCCGGCCAGGTCGCGCGACTGCACGCGGTCCTTCGCGAACGCCACCGCCTGCTGGTAGGAGCGCTCGGCCAGGCCGATGCCCTGCAGGCCGACGCCGAAGCGGGCCGCGTTCATCATGATGAACATGTATTCCAGGCCGCGGTTCTCTTCGCCCACCAGGGTGCCGATGGCGCCGCCGTTGTCGCCGAACTGCAGCACCGCGGTCGGGCTGGCCTTGATGCCGAGCTTGTGCTCGATCGAGACGCAGTGGGCGTCGTTGCGCGCGCCGAGCGAGCCGTCGGCATTGACCACGAACTTGGGTACGATGAACAGCGAAATTCCCTTGACGCCGGCCGGGGCGTCGGGGGTACGCGCGAGCACCAGATGGACGATGTTCTCGGCCATGTCGTGCTCACCGTAGGTGATGAAGATCTTGGTGCCGAACACCTTGAAGGTGCCGTCGCCCTGCGGCACGGCGCGCGTGCGCACGGCGGCCAGGTCGGAGCCCGCCTGCGGCTCGGTCAGGTTCATGGTGCCGGTCCACTTGCCCGAAATGAGCGGCTCGAGGTAGGTGGCTTTTTGTTCGTCGCTGCCGGCCGTGAGCAGCGCCTCGATCGCGCCATCCGACAGCAGCGCCACCAGCGCGAAGCTGATGCTGGCCGAGTTAAGCATTTCGATGCACGGGGTACCAACCAGCTTCGGCAAGCCCTGCCCGCCGAATTCCTGCGGATGCTGCACGCCCTGCCAGCCGGCTTCGGCGAAGCCCTTGAAGGCCTCCTTGAAACCATTGGCGGTCGTGACCTGGCCGTCGTGCCAGAAGCTCGGGTCCTTGTCGCTGCTGTAGTTGAGCGGCGCGACCACGTTGCCGCAGAATTTGGCGTTCTCTTCGAGCACGGCTTCGACCGTGTCGGCGGTCGCGTCTTCGCAACCGGGCAATGCGTTGATTGTCGACAGCGCGGCCAGTTCGTTCATCACGAACAGCATGTCCTTCAGTGGGGCTTTGTAGCTCATCTTATTCTCCAAAAAAACAAACCACGGGGCCAGGCATGAATGCCGGACGTCCGTGGTTTGCGCAGTACGTTCAAATTGGCTTGATTAGCCGAGTTCTTTAACCAGTTCAGGCACGATGTCGAACAGGTCGCCCACGATGCCGTAGTCGGCCACCGAGAAGATCGGCGCTTCCGGATCCTTGTTGATCGCGACGATCACCTTGGAGTCCTTCATGCCGGCCAGATGCTGGATCGCGCCGGAGATGCCGACCGCGATGTACAGGTTGGGCGCGACGATCTTGCCGGTCTGGCCGACCTGCCAGTCGTTCGGCACGAAGCCGGCATCGACCGCGGCGCGCGAGGCGCCCATGGCGGCGCCGAGGCGGTCGGCCAGCGGCTCGAGGATCTTGAAGTTGTCGCCCGAGCCCATGCCGCGGCCGCCGGAGACGATGATCTTGGCGGCGGTCAGTTCGGGGCGGTCCGACTTGGCCAGCTCGCGCCCGACAAAGCTCGACTTGCCCGAATCGGCGACCGCCGTCACGCTCTCGGTCGCGGCGCTGCCACCGGTGGCGGCGGCCGCGTCGAAACCGGTGCTGCGCACGGTGATGACTTTGATTTTATCGGACGACTGCACGGTGGCGATCGCGTTGCCGGCGTAGATCGGGCGCTCGAAGGTGTCGGGCGAATCGACCTTGGTGATCTCGGAAATTTGCGCGACGTCGAGCTTGGCGGCCACGCGCGGCAGGATGTTCTTGCCGTAGGCGGTGGCCGGCGCGAGGATGTGCGAGTAGGCGGCGGCCAGCGCCAGCACCTGCTCGGCGACGTTTTCGGCCAGGCCGTCGGCCATGTGCGCGGCGTCGGCCACGAGCACCTTGGTGACGCCGGCGATGCTCGCCGCTTGCGCGGCGGCGGCGCCGCAATTGCTGCCGGCGACCAGCAGGTGGACTTCGCCGCCGCAGGCGATGGCCGCGGTGACGGTGTGGTGGGTGCTTCCCTTGAGGGAGGCGTTATCGTGTTCGGCGATGACTAATGCGACCATGGTGGTGGTTCCCGTTCTTGATTTGTTTGTATGACGGCTACGCCGCGATCAGATAACTTTGGCTTCGTTGCGCAGCTTGGCCACGAGGGTCGCCACGTCGGGCACCTTGATGCCGGCCGAGCGTTTCGCAGGCTCGACCACCTTGAGCGTTTTGAGGCGCGGCGCGACGTCGACGCCCAGTTCTTCGGGCTTGACCACGTCGAGCGGCTTCTTCTTGGCCTTCATGATGTTCGGCAGCGTCACATAGCGCGGCTCGTTGAGGCGCAGGTCGGTCGTGATGATTGCCGGCAGGCTCAAAGCGAGCGTCTCGAGGCCGCCGTCGACTTCGCGCGTGACCGTCACTTTGCCGTCTTCGAGCACGACCTTCGAGGCGAAGGTCGCCTGCGGCCAGCCGAGCATCGCGGCGAGCATCTGGCCGGTCTGGTTGGAGTCGTCGTCGATCGCCTGCTTGCCGAGGATGATCAGCTGTGGTTGCTCCTTGTCGGCCAGCGCCTTGAGCAGCTTGGCGACGGCCAGCGGCTCGAGTTCGGCCGTGGTCTCGACCAGGATGCCGCGGTCGGCGCCGATGGCCATGCCGGTGCGCAGCGTTTCCTGGCATTGCGTCACGCCGCACGATACCGCCA
Organism: Pseudomonadota bacterium; assembly: GCA_040384885.1. Classification (GTDB taxonomy): domain Bacteria; phylum Pseudomonadota; class Gammaproteobacteria; order Burkholderiales; family Burkholderiaceae_D; genus Telluria_A. The sequence continues at coordinate 10,950 of JAZKIN010000157.1, forward strand.
CCACTTCCGTGACCTTGCCCGATTCCTTCAGGCGCATCGCTTCTTCGAGCGCGATTTCGTCGAACGGGTTCATCGACATTTTGACATTGGCGATATCGACGCCGCTGCCGTCGGTTTTGACGCGCACTTTGACGTTGTAGTCGACCACGCGTTTGACGGGTACCAAGACTTTCATGGGTGTGCCTTTGGAAAAATGGAATAAGGTGACGTAAAGTGGCCTAGATTATATGAGAAAAACGCCTGACTCACTGAATTTAAGCACGATCGTGCGATTTTTAGTTAGAGGAAATCGCCTAAAGAACGGCGCTGCTGATGTGGTGGATTTGGGACGGGGGCCCGGCTGCGGGCCCGCCCGGTGCTGAATGTTTTATTTGCGGCGCATCAAAAATACGAATTCGTAGCCGTTTTGCGTGTGCGAAACGAGGGCGTTGCCGGTCTGCTTGGCAAACGCCTGGAAGTCGCGCACCGAGCCCGAATCGGTCGCCACGATACGCAGCACCTCGCCCGTCGCCATCTCGGCCAGGGCTTTCTTGGCTTTCAGTATGGGCAAGGGGCAGTTCAAGCCGCGCGCGTCGAGGTCTTTATCGAAGTCCATGGTTTCGCTGTCGAGTGTAGTGCTGCTCATCAAATACCTGCTTTGTTGGTTGTTGTGCTCACTGAATTGTCAGTCTACTCCAAATAGAGAATTTTGACGCACCGCACCAAAATTTATATTTACTGTTGCATTGTCGCAACCACAATAGTGGTGGTGCAATCTTCAACATTCAGGTAGGGGATTTTGCTGCAACTGCGGAAAGTGTGACATCACGACATACTTGTGATGGTGGGAGGGCGCGGAAACCAGAGTCGGATCGGAAATCGTGCCAAACGAACCTTAATACAATAAACCAACATCGTCCTCGCGGATGCGGGGACCCATAGAACAGTTGCTATGTGCGAACGTTCTA
>JAZKIN010000158.1:0-5791 GCA_040384885.1 Pseudomonadota bacterium
GTCCTCGCGCATGCGGGGACCCATATAACAGCGGCTCAAAGCAATTGTTCTATGGGTCCCCGCATGCGCGAGGACGATATTTGTTTTCGACATTTAATTTTTTTCGACGCGATTTCTGAAGCGTATTGGGCGCCAATCCAGCACATTGCCCTCGTTCGCAGCGACCACTGGTCCTATTCACTTCTTGCGATCAAACCGAAGCTCAACGCGCATGACAAGGCCGGGCATCGACCGGCGCGCCGTCCTTGTCGAAGCGCATCGCCACCTCGACCGCGACGATCCCCAGCGTGGCCAGAGCGTCGGCGATATCGTCGACCTCGGTCTCAAGGTCGGCCGCAAGGTCGAGCGGTTTCTCCGACGACACCAGCAAGGCGCCGCCGGCGCGCGCATACAGGTTCACGCGCAGCACGATCACATCGTCGACATCGGCCGGCGCGATCACCGCGCGCACCGCCGCGGGCGTGCTCTGGTGTTGCTCGAGCGCCTGGTTGACCGCTGCCATCATCTGCAACATCGCGAATTCGGCCACGCCCTGCTCCTTGGCGCCGAAAAACAAATCCTGGTACAGGAAATTGAGCTCAAGCGACTCCGGCTCGGCCGCCATGCAGCGCTTGACCAGCGGCGCCGCCTGCGCGGTCCAGGCTTGGTAGCGCACCATGCGCGCCTCGAACCAGGCGTCGGCCTCGGCCTCGCCGGCCGGCACCTGGTAAAACGGATCGTCCGCGCGTTTGAGCGCAAAACCTAGCAGGAAGCGCAACTCCATGGCCTGGTCGTCGCCGCCGAAGCCGCTCTCCGACCAGCCCGCGAGGCTGCGTTCGAGCGCCGGCGTGGCCGTCAGCTTCTTCTCGGTCATGGTCGAGTAGGCGTCGCGCACCATCTCGCCGAGGTGGCTGTAGGTGATCCGGTCGATCTCGTCGAGGTCGTAGGCATGGCTGATCAGCACCACCTTGGCGCCCGCGCTTTCGAGCCCGGCCTGCGCGAAACTGGCGACCAGCGCATCGAAGGCGTCCGGATCCTGGAAGCCCTCGGCCAGCTTGAGCCCGCCCGTGCTGTGCACGAACACGGGCACCGCGAACGCGTTGATCTCCATTTGCGGGCCGCCCTCGCGGCGCATCAGCGCGGTCGCGCTGGCCTCCTCGATATGGCTGCGCAAATATTGATAGGCGCCCACGTCGGCGTAGCGCGCGCGCTCGATCGCCCCGTACAGCAGTTCGTCATTGCTCTTGCGCAGCGCGTTGCGCACGATCCGGTTGAACTGCTCGGCCTGCTCGCGCGCGCGCTCGGGCGCGGCCTCAAAGTCCTCCTGTTCGGCCAGCGCGAGCGCAAGGTCGGCCAGCGACTGGGCCATCGCGTCGTCATCGGGCTCGACCGCTTTGGCTGGCTTACGGGGTACGGGGCGCTTGTTTTTTGGCATGTCGGGAAGGCGTGGGTGGTTAATCCCGCCATGGTAGCGCCTGGGGGCCATTGCGGCCAGCATTCAATGGCCTGCGGGACCGGGTTTGCCAAATTGCCAAAAAGATTTGGTGCTTTCGAAAATTTAGGGTACTGTATTACTCAGTTAATACAGGGCCCACCCGAAAAATGGCATCACACCCCCCCAATCTGTTCTCGATTGCGACAGGCTCGGCCGAGCCGATCTACCGCCAATTGATCGACCAGGCGCGCCGCTTGGTGGCCGGCGGGCAACTCGCCCCCGGAGACGGCCTGCCGTCGGTGCGCGACGTCGCGCAGACGCTGGCGCTCAACCCGATGACTGTTTCCAAGGCCTACGGCATGCTCGAGCTCGAAGGCGTGGTCACGCGCCGCCGCGGCATGGGCATGATCGTGGCCGACCGCCCCGGCAAGGCCGAGCACAGCGTCGCCGGCCGGGTCCAGTTGCTGCGCCCAACGCTCGAGCGCGCCGCGCTCGAGGCAAAACAGCTCGAACTCGACGCCGACACCGTCATGGCCCTATTCAAATTAATTCTGGAAGAAAAAAAATGAGCGCAGCTATCATCGACATCAGCAACATCTCGAAATCGTTCGACAGCAAGACCGTGCTCGACGGGCTCAGCTGGAAGGTCGCGCCCGGCAAGGTGATCGGCCTGCTCGGGCGCAACGGCGCCGGCAAGTCGACCTTGCTCGAATGCATGCTCGGCCTGCGCGAAACGAGCGCCGGCTCGGTCACCGTGTACGGCGAAGGCGTCGACAATCTGAGCGCGGCGACGCGCGCGAAAATCGCCTACGTGCCGCAACAGTCCGACCTGTTCGAGTGGCTCTCACCGAACCAGATGCTCGACTATTTCAAGGCGCTCTATCCGCACTGGAACGCGCCCAAGGTCGAGGCCTTGCTGGAGCGCTGGGGCTTCGACGGCCTCGCCCGCAACAAGGCGATCAGCAAGTTTTCGGGCGGCGAAAAACAACGCCTGTCGATCATCCGCGCACTCGCGCACGATCCCGAACTGCTGATCCTCGACGAACCGGTCGCCAGCCTCGACCCGGTCGGTCGGCGCGAATTCCTGCGCGAACTGATCGACGGCGTGATCGAACGCGACACCACCGTCATTTTCTCGACCCACATCCTGTCGGACCTCGAACGCGTCGCGCTCGACATCGCCTTCCTCAAAGACGGAAAAATCGTGCTCGAGGGCCAACTCGACGAACTGCTCGAAACCACACACCGCGTCAGCGGCCCGGCGCAGGCGGTCAAGACGCTCGGCGTCGGCACCGAACTGGGCCGCAGCAGCGACAAGGCCGGCGGCGCCGACGTCATCATCCGCGCCTCGGCCGACGAGCTCGAGCGCCTGCGCGCGACCCATCCCGGCGTGCGCATCGATGCCCTGAGCCTTGAAGACCTGTTCGTGGGCGTCACCCAATGAATGCGTCGCGCCAGGTCCTGATGCAGGCCGTGCATGGCCAGCGCACTTCCGGGACCTTTGTTTTCAGCGCGGTCGCGCTCACGGTCATGCTCGGGCTGGCCCCGTTTGCGATACCGGTCACGAATTTGTCGCCGCAAGCGCGCGAGCGCTGCCTCATCGCACTGTGCGGTATCGCGCTGACGCTGGTCGTCGTCTGGTGGTGCAAGTTCATCACCAGCGTCGTGTGCCAGAACACGCCGGCCAACGCGCGCCTGATACCCGGTTACCGGGACCGGCTGCTCAAACTGGTCGCGTCGGTCTGGGCCGTCGCCGTCTGTTGCCTGACCGCCGTCTTTTGCTTTGCCGCCGGCAATGCCGCCGCGTTTGCCATCGTGTTTGGCTTGCTGCTGGCCGTGTTTGCGCAGTCGGCCCGCTTTCCCGTCACGGCGCTGTGCTTCAGCAGCGGGGCCCTCATACCGATCCGGTTGCTGTGGGCCCCGTTTTGCCGCGCGCTCGAGAACCCCTTGATCGCCGCCGCCGCGCTCGGGTTGAGCGTTGCGATCGCGTATGTGGCAATGGGACGCCTCATCCTCAACGGCGGCGACGAGCACGCCGCGCGCCAGAGGAAACTGGCGGCCATGCCCGACCCCATGCACGAATTCGGGCCAAATCAATCGCCCGATTGGGTGGCGGAGTCGGCCGCGACGTGGGAGCAAGGGATCGGTACTCTCGCGCTCGGCTACCGCCAATGCCTGCGGCGCGACTGCGCGCGGAGGGCGCCGCCCGCGCGCTTGCTGGCCTACCTGTTCGGCTCTGGCAACCACTGGAGCACCCATTTGCTGATCGCGTTTTGCGGCTTCTTGCTCGTGCTGACCATAATGGTTTTCGGACATTTCACAGGCGCGAGGCCATCCAGAATGAGCCCGTTCGCGACGGCCGCCTTCGCCTCGGTCACCGCCGTCGTTTTCGCGCAGATTTTCCTGCGCGAGTTAGTCGCCAGCATCTACCGGACCAAGAACGAACAGCGTTTGCTGCGCCTGTGCCCGGCCGTCCCGCAAGGCGCCGCACTCAACCGTGCTTTCGCCGAGACATTGCTGCGCGCCACGCTCGCTTGCACCGGGTTCGCGCTGGTCGCCGCGACGGGCTTCACCGCGCTGCACGAGTTGAGCACGCGCCAGCTTCCGATCGCACTGCTCGCGCTCGGCGCAAGCGTGTTCATTGCCGGGCACCATCTGCGCTCTTACGCCGCCGCGCCGGCCGACCAAGCGGCGCGATTGTTCCTACCCCTGATCCTGATTCCCGCCTTGATGGGCGCCGTGCTGATACCGCTTAGCATTTACCAGGACAATCTGCCGCTTTCGCTCGCCATCGGCGCCGCCTGCGTGCTGATGGGGCTCGCCTTCGCCCGCTACCGCTGGCGCGCGATGGTCGCCGCGCCGGTCGTGTTCCCGGTCGAGCGCCTGGCCTGACACGCATTTCCCCAACTCCTGATCACTCCCCCTCTTCCCTGGCCCCTATGCGCGCAATCATAAACTCGTTTCAACTGATCTTGAGCGCGGCCCGGCACCGCCAGGCCGAGAGTCTCGGTGTCAAGATCGCTTTGTTGCTGTTGATGGTGCTCGGCACCGGGCTCACGCTCAAATTCGGCCCTTGGCGCATGGCGGTCTCGTTCGGCATCGGCATTCCGGCCAGTTGCCTGCTGCTGATCATGTGGTCGCGGCTGGTGCTGGGCCTCGTCCTGCAAAATTCGCCGGCGCGCGCGCTGCTGGTACCGCGCCTGCGGCTGCGCCTGGTGGGTGTATTCCTGGCCCTGTGCGCGCTCGCGAGCATCGGGCTCGCGCTGATTTTTTCAGTCACCATGGGCCACGTACACGCCCTTGCGCTCGGCATCGCGACCGTGCTCCTGATCATCTCGCTTACGCTGCGCTATCCGGCGCTCTCATTCGTTTTTTTCGTTTTCGCCTTGTTCTCTTCGCAAATTGCAAACATTCCGCTGCGCGCCATCGGCGGCGATCCGCTTGCGCTGGCCATCCTGACGCCGCTGGTGCTCGCCCTGGCCTGGAAAACGGCGCAGCTGCTGCTGCAAAACGGCGGCGACGTCCATGCCGCGTTCCAGGCCCGGCTGCTTAAACATCCCCTGTTGGCCGCCAACGCGGCGCAAGCGAATCCGCAAGTGCGGCTTGGCCTGATCGAAACGGCCTTGCTGCGGCGCGACTGTGCGCGCCGCGCCCCTGCCTCCGCCATGCTCGGATACGTGCTCGGCCCTAGCTACCAGTGGATCCAGATGCCGGTGTTCGCCCTGGCCTGCGTCGGCGTCGTCGGGTTTGCGCAGCGCTACGTGCTGGCGCCGGGTACGGTGTCCGAGAATTTCTCCTTCATCGTCACCTGGAGTTCGATCGCGGCGACGATGCTTGCGCCCTTGGCGCTGTTGTACCTCGTCGACGCGAACCTGCGCACCAAGCACAACGAGCAAATCCTGCTGCGCCTCGCGCCCGCGATTCCGCAAGGGGCAGGACTGAACCAGTCCTTTGCGCACGCCCTGATGCGCCGCCTACTGGTGAGCTGGACGGTGGCACTGCTGTGCGCGCTGTCGCTGCTGCTCATCCGTGACGCAAACCTCGCCGGCTTGATGGTCGTGCTCTCGAGCGCCGTGCTGATGCTGCCCCTGGCCGCCTTGCCGCTCAAAAACTATGCCAGCGCAGCGGTGGCGGCGCCTTCGTCGAGCCTGGCGCTGGCGATCCTTGCTGTGCTCGTTCTGCTGGGCGTGATGGCGGTGCTGACGCTCAAGTTCAAGGCGCCATGGCTGCTGTTACTCGGCTTGTACGGCGGCGCGGCCTTGTTCCTCATCGGCCTGCGTTGGCGCGCGATGGTCGCGTCCCCGCCCGCCTTCCCGCTGGGCCACATGGCGTAAACGCCACACTCCCGGCGCCACGCCCAGCCACGGGCGTGGCGCC
>JAZKIN010000158.1:5801-46646 GCA_040384885.1 Pseudomonadota bacterium
CCCCGCGGCACCGACCGCTTCCACTGAATTTCCAAAAAAACATTTGACTTTAAGAACACCTAACAGTACTGTATTACTTAATTAATACACGCAGCACAAAAACCGATCGTTGTCGTGAATTAAGTAACTGCTTCCAGCTATCTACCCAAAAAGGAAAAACTCATGCTGCCCTCGATCACCTCCTCCCTTCCCGCCTACAGCGCCATCGCATTCGCGGCCGCGCTGCTTATGTCGGGCGGCAATGCCAACGCACAGACCTTGCCCAAGGGCGTGGAAAAACTGTCGACGGTCGAGGGCATCACCGAATACCGGCTGCCGAACGGGCTCAAAGTGCTGCTGCTGCCGGACGCGTCCAAGCCGACCGTGGCCGTCAACATCACCTACCTGGTCGGATCGCGCCACGAGAATTACGGCGAGACGGGCATGGCCCACTTGCTCGAACACCTGATGTTCAAAGGAACGCCGAAACACGCGGACTTGCCGAAGGAGTTCAGCGCTCGCGGTTTCCGCAACAACGGTTCGACCACGCTCGACCGCACCAACTACTTCGAATTGTTCAAGGCCGGCGACGCCGACCTGCAGTGGGCGATCCAGATGGAAGCGGACCGCATGGTCAATTCCCATATCGCCAAAAAAGACCTCGACACCGAAATGACGGTGGTGCGCAACGAATTCGAGAAAAACGAAAACAACCCGTTCGGCGTCCTCGTCAAGCGCACCCAAAGCGTCGCCTACGACTGGCACAACTACGCCAAATCGACCATCGGCAACCGCAGCGACATCGAGAACGTCAAGATCGAGAACCTGCAGGCCTTCTACCGCACCCATTACCAGCCGGACAACGCGGTGCTGATGATCGCCGGTAAATTCGACCCGGCCAAGGCGCTCGAATGGACGGCCAAGTCCTTCGGTGTGATTCCAAAGCCAAAACGGGTACTGGCCGAGGCTTGGACGGTCGAGCCGGCCCAGGACGGCGAGCGCAACTTCGCGATCCGGCGCAAGGGCGACATGCAGATCATTTTCGTGGCGTACCGCACGCCAAGCCAATTGCACAAAGACAGCCTGCCCTTGAACTACGCGTCGAGCATCCTCGCGAGCCAGGTCAGCGGGCGCCTGCACAAGCAGTTGGTCGAAAGCGGCAAGGCGGTCGCGGTGATGCCGGTCGTCATCGGCAGCTACGCGCCGAGCCTGCGCGGCGTGATCGCGGTCGTCAAAAAGGGCGAAGCGATCGAACCGGTGCGTGAAGCGCTGATCGCCGGCATCGAAAACTTCGCCAAGGTCGTGCCGAGCGCGGAGGAAATCGGGCGCGTGCGGCGTGAGAACGCCAACGCCGTCGAAAAGATGCTGTCCGACCACGAATCGATCGGCATCAATATGTCGGAGATCATCGCCCTCGGCGATTGGCGCCTGCTGTTCCAGGCGCGCGACCTCGAAGCGGGCATCACCCCGGAGCAAGTCGCCGCCGTCGCCAAGCGCTATTTCGTGCGCGACAACCGCACCGTCGGCAGCTTCCTGCCCGAAGACGCGCCGCAGCGCGTCGAGGTTCCGGCCGCGCCCACCGTTGCCGTGGCGATGGAAGGGTTCAAGCCGAAGGCGCTCGGCACGAGTGCCGAAGTGTTCGACGCGACGCCGGCCAACATCGAACGGCGCACCGTGCGCAGCAAGGTCGGCGGCCTCGACGTCGCGATCCTGTCGAAGCAATCGCGCGGCGAATCGGTGTCGGTCGTGATCGAGCCGCGCTTCGGCGACCAGGGTTCGCTCAACGGGAAAAAATACGCGGCCACGTTCGCCCAGATGCTGCTCAGCCATGGCACCAGCAAATTTACGCGCGCCCAGTTGGCCGACGAAATGTCCAAGCTCAAAATGAGCGGGACCATCTTCAAGTTCGACACCACCAAGGCCAACTTGCCGGCCGCGATCGCGCTCGCCGCGCATGCGATGCAGTCTCCGAGCTATCCGCAAGGCGAGTTTGAACAATTGCGCAAATTGATCATCACGAGCATCGAGTCCCAGCGCAGCGAGCCGACCTTCCAGGCCGCGAACGCGCTCAAGCTGCACTTCGACCGCTATCCGAAAGGCGACGTGCGCGGCGCCGACACGCTCGAACAAACGCTCGCCGGCTTCAACGCGGTGACCCTCGACGAAGTCAAGCAATTCCATAAGCAGTTCTTCGGCGCCTCGCAGGGCCAGCTGACCGTGGTCGGCGATATCGATGTGGCGACCGCCACCAGTGCGATCGCCCAGGGCTTTGGCAAATGGAACAGCGCGAGCCCTTACCAGCGCTTGAACGAAGCGCACCACGAGGTGCCGGCAGTGCGCAAAACCATCAACACGCCGGACAAGGAAAACGGCGTGTATATGGCCCAGCTGAATGTGGCGCTCAATGAAAACGACGCCGACTATCCTGCCCTGGTCGTGGCCAATTACCTGTTCGGCGGCTCGGGCATGGATTCGCGCCTGATGCAGCGGATCCGCCAAAAGGACGGCTTGAGCTACGGCGCCAAATCGTCACTGTCGGCCGATGCCTTCGACCGCGCCGGCAACTTCGCGATCCAGGTCATCGCGGCGCCGCAAAACCTGGGCAAGGTCGATGTCGCGGTGCAGGAGGAACTGGCGCGCTTGATCAAGGACGGTTTCAGCGCGCAGGAGGTGGCCAGGGCCAAATCCGGCCTGTTGCAGCAGCGGGCGCAAGACCGCACCGCCGATGGCGCCGTCGCCGCCCGCATCAACCAGTTCATGCACGAGAAGCGCACCTTTGCCTGGTCGCAGGAACTCGACGACAAGATCGCCAAACTGAGCCCGGAGCAAGTCAACGCCGCGTTTAAAAAGGCGATCGATCCGGCGAAGCTGAGCGTGGTCATCGCGGCCGACCAGGCCAAAGCGGTGGCCGGTGCGGGTGCGGCCTCGGGCAAGGCGCCGACCAGCAAGCCATAAAACGCGAGCGGTATAGCGCCCCAGAAATCGCGCAGACCGAAAAAGTAAAAACCCATACCAACATCGTCCTCGCGCACGGCTCGGCGCCCCCGCGTTGACCCATAGAACATTTGCTCATAGCAACCGTTCTTTGGATCCCCTCCTTTGCGAGGACGATGTTGGTTTTTGCTATTTAGAGTTCACTCCGCACGAATTCCTGAAGCGCCCCTAACGCGAAAGCGCCGACTTACGCTCCCACGCGGCGACATCGACGCCCTTGACCAACAGCCAAAGGCAGAACGCGCTCTCGCCAATCAAAGTCGGCAGCAATATCACCGGAAACAAGAAACTCGACAATGCCGGCGATAAAATCAGGCTGAAACAGTAAACCAGATAGCACAGCCCCGCAATCTGCATCATCACCCCGAGCGCCTTCGGGAAAAACCCCGACTTGATCATGAGGTGACCGACGATCAGGCACTCCACGCCGAAAAAGATCAAGGCCACGGCGAACGCGTAGGTATGCGAGACGACCGACAGGTAGACCAGGGTATAAAGCTGCGGCAGGTCGACCACCTTAAGATGTTCGGCGGCCGATAGCGGCGCCAGTGTCGCCTGCAGGTACAGCGCGCTGACGCTTTCGACCGCCAGCGAAACCAATCCGAAACACAAGAACAGCAAGGCGAGATGTTTATGCACTGGCCGCAGCAAGACATACCAGATCACGCTCAGCGGGACCGCACACAGCAGCAACACGAGCTGTGCGGCCACGCCCACACGCCATAGCATTTGCGAAGCGAGGATGCGCTGCGCGGTCGCGGCGGCGTCGCCCGAGACGACCAGGCTGTTTCTGATCACCGTCTCGCCGACCAGACCGATGACGATGATGACCAGGTAAAGCAGTCCGGCGATGCGCGCATACCGCGCGATGTTGTTGGCATCGACGCTGCGGCTGTCGACGCGCTGGTAATTTTGTTCTGCCATGGCGGTTTTGTCCCGGTTGTGCTATTCGACGTCTTTAAGGATTTTTTCCATCGCGGCGACGCGTGTTTTAAGGTCCGCGAGCGCCGCTTCGATCGCAACGAGCGTGGCCGCGGTCTGGGCCTGCACCGCCCCCGCTTGCGCCGCGATCTGGCGGTAGGCCTCGTCGTTGGCAAGCCGCGCTTTTGCCTGCTGCATGGCCGAAAAATACTTCATGCCAAAAATGATCAAGACCGTTCCAAGCGGGAGACAGATCGTAAAAAAATAAACAAATTCCGACATGATGGTTTCTTCTTCAGATTGTTAATTGGAAGCTGCGGGCGCCTGCTGCGCGGCGCGCCGCGCCCACGGATCCCCGGCCTTTTTGAGGTAGTTTTCGAACACGTAACGCCAGGGAATCACGAACGGCACCAGCACGACGAAGATGCAGGCGACCGTGTTCGCCATGGTCGCCGCATCCATGCGGTCGCTGCGCCACAGCGGCAACGCGACGATGAGCAACCAAAGCACTTTCCACACGAGCTCCCACAGCAGGATCGGCAGCATCTGCAGCGGATAGCGCAGCCCGAGTGCCGACAGCACCGAGAAGGCGGCGAGCATGCAGACGACGATCCCCTCCATCAGTTCCCACGGCTTGGCTTGCTGGATAATGCCGGGCCAAACAAAGGTGCCGAGGCCGACCACAATAAACAGATACATGGCTCTCAACAAATACAGGCGAAACGTCGATACGCTGCTCATGATTTAAGACTCCCTGTTGGTAAGGTGATGGTTTATTCGCGGTCGTTTATTCGCGGTGGTTTATTTGTCGACTTGCTTGAGGATTGCCTCGACCGTTGCGAGACGCACACTGGCGCGCGCGAGCTCGGCTTCGATAATGGCGAGCGAGGCTTGGTTCTCGCGTTGCGCGTCAACAGCCTTTGCGGCCAGCGCGCGATACGCCCCATCCCCGGCCAGCTGCGAACGTGCGGCGACCACGGACGAAAAATACTTGAGGCCGAAGATAATCAGGAGCGTCGCGAGCGGCAGGATCAAGGTCGCGAAATAGACGGTTTCAGACATGGCAAGCTCTACTGGTCAGTGTGTGTGTTAAGGGTTTTCACGGCCTCGGCAATGGCGGCCGCCGAAAGTTCGATGCCAAAACTGCTTACTTCAAAGTAATTGAGCGCCTTGCCGTCGTGCGACAACTCGAGCCGGCTGGTGACAAGGCCCGCGTCCTCGAGCTTTTTCAGGTGCAGATGCAACAAGGGACGGCTGATGCCGATCTCGCGGGCAAGCTGGCTGACATAGTTGCGCCCCCCGCTTTCGAGCGCGGCAATGATGCGCAGGCGGTGCGGATTGGCGAGCGCGGCCAGCATTGCCAGCAGCCGGTCACCGTCGAGGAGTCGATTGTTTTCTTTCACCTGTCAACAATATCTGACACATGACAGCGAGTCAAGCAAAAATTCGCGGCACGCAGGATTGCCGAAACAGACACACAAAAAGGAATTACCGTTGTGAAACTGCGAATCGAACTGGCAAGGCTGGCAATTCGGCGATATTGAGTTGATTTGTCTTTTCACTCATGCGAACATTCTGCCCGCCCCCGAAATACGCCGCCTCCACACCAGAAAGTCATAATGTTATCTCTGCCAAAATATCTAAAATGCTTTAATAACATTGCAATGACTGCGCGTGGCGCCGCGACCATGTTTTGCCTGGCCGCTGTCTTCATTGGAATGCACGGACCGGCTTCGGCACAGGCTTTTAAAGCCGAGGCCTATGTGCCGGCCTACACCCGTATCGGGCCGGGCGACCCGAATTGCAAAAAGCCCGAGTATCCAGAAGCGTCGATCCGCAAGGAGGAACAAGGAACGGTCACGCTTGAATTCCTGATCGACGTCGATGGCTCGCTGCTGGGCGACCGGATTATCCAATCGAGCGGTTTCCCCGCACTCGATGTCGCCGCGGTGGTCGCACTGCGCCAATGCGCATTCAAGATCAGCGACTCGGGCAGTTCGCGGCGCAAGGCGTGGATGCGCTTATCGTGGGTGTGGGCGATTAAAGACTAATTCACGGCCGCCTGGCTCAAGCGATCAAACCCAAAATCTGTTCGGGCAAGGCCGGCTTGGCCAGGTGGTGATCGAATCCCGCCGCCCGCGCATTGGCCTGGTCCGCCGCCTGCCCATACCCGGTCAGCGCGATCATCGTGGCATCTGCAAACATGGGCATCGCGCGCAGGCGGCGCGCCAGTTCATAGCCCGACATATCGGGCAGGCCTATATCGAGGATGAACACATCGGGCCGCTCCGAACTGGCCCATTCAAGCGCCGCCTTGCCATCGTAATGGGTGCCCACCTGGTGCCCGCCCACCTGTTTGAGCAGCAGCGCGAGGCTGATCGCGGCATCGATATTGTCGTCCACGATCATCACGCGCAACGGCCCCGCGCCCGCCCGCACCGGCGCCGGCTCCGCTTGACGGGCAGCTTCGCCATCGTCCCGGAGCGGCAGGTGGACCACAAAGGTGCTGCCCGCTTCGGGCGCATTCGGGTGCACGGCGACGCTTCCCCCGTGCAGTTGGACCAGGCTTTTGACCAGCGCCAGTCCGAGTCCGAGTCCGCCCTGCGCGCGGTCGGGCGCGCGCTCGCCTTGCGAGAACAGATCGAAAATGCGTGGCAGCAGATCGGGCGCGACGCCTTCACCATCGTCGCGCACGGACACCACGACATGCGCCGCGTCGCGCTCGAGCCCGACATGGAGCTGCCCGCGCGGCGCCGTGTACTTGGCGGCGTTGTCGATCAGGTTGGCGAACACCTGCACCAGCCGTGTCTTATCGCCCTGCATCCAAACCGGCTGCTCCGGCAGCGCGAGCATGAGGCTGTGTTGCTTCGATTCGAGCACGGATGCGGTCTGCTCGAGCGCGCGTCCGATCGCCACGTTGAGGTCGAGCCGATCGAGCTGCAGCGACACCAGGCCGCGCGTGACGCGCGAGACGTCGAGCATATCGGACAGCAAGCGGTTCATATGCTCGACCTGGCGCCCGATGACCTCGCTCGCGTAGCGCACCCGCGCCTGGTCCAGTTGCGGCATCTTGAGTAATTGCGCGGCCGTGCTGATCGGCGCTAGCGGATTGCGCAACTCGTGCCCGAGCATCGCGAGGAACTGGTCCTTCGCCTTGTTCTGCTCCTCGGCCATGCGGCGCGCCTTCTTTTCGCCCTCGAGCAGGGCCTGGCGCTCGGCCTCGGCGTCGCGCCGGTATTGCTGCGCCTGCACCAGGCGCTCGCCGGCCAGATGCAGGGCGGTATGCAACTCGCGGACCTCGGTCACGCGCGAGCGCTGCGGCTGCGGCGGGATCCCGTTGCCGAGGTCGATCGCGGCACGCACCGCGCGCGCGATCGCGTTGACGTGCTCGCGCGCAAAAAACGCGGCCAAAACGCTGGCGCACAGCATCGCCGCCATCAGGCCGAGGGCGGCCACTTGCGACGCGCGCCGCGCCGAGCGCTCGATCATCTCGACCGGCGCGGCCACCGCGATCGCCCAGCCCGACAGCGAAGAATGCGTGAACACGTCGAACGATTCGGTGCCTTCGAGCGTGCGGTGGCGCAAGCGCCCTTCGCGCGCCTTGCGGGCCGCGGCCACCAGTTCGGGCCGCGCCGCTTTGCCGATCAACTGCGGCGCATTCAAATTGCGGCCGACAAAGCGCCCTTGGCGGTCGATGATGGCCACCACCCAGCCCTCGGGCACGCGCGCGCTGGCGATCAGTTCGGTGAAAAAGTCGCTGTCGAAAACCTCGACCAGGGTATAGTTGCCGCCGCTGTCGCTGGCCGCCACCGGCACGTTGACGCTCGTGACCAGGCGCTTCCTGGCGCTGCTGTGGACCACGTCCGAGACCGTCGTCTGGCGCTTGCCCGATCCTTGCCGCGGGGCCGAGGGAAACGCGGTCGCCGGCAGCGCCGTCCCCCACGGCATGGCCGTGTTGACCAATTGCCGGCCTTGCGCGTCGAGCAGCAGGGTCCAGCCGTTCGGCCTGCGGCTGGCCATCTTCGCTTCGTTGTGGAATGCGCTCAAGCTGCCCGTCGCCAGCGAAGGCGAGGCGCCGAGCACGCGCAGCGCCGCTTCGGCGCTGTAGAGTTCGCGGTCGACCAGCAGGGCCACCGCGTGCGCCGTTTCGGAGAGCCCACGCAGGGCGCTATCCTTCTGCGCTTCCTGCAGCATATTTAGCGCCATGCCGGCAAACAACACGACCGGCACCAGGATGCCGGCCGACATAAGGAAGAGATAGGCCCTGATCCGCATACTGGGCTAGCGGCGCGGACGCGGTGCCGGGGCGGCGGGGTGAGAGGCGGGCATGTGGATGGCGTATGGTGTGTACGGTGCGTATGGTGCGTGCGAAAAAGGATGGCCTCAGGCATCGACAGCGCCATCATAACCGCTGTCCGGCGCCGCGCCAAACGGCAACCGTGCGCGCCCCCGGCGCAGCCATGTCAGCCCGTATTTTCGCTTCGGCCACGCCGTTTGGCCTACCTTTAGGAAATATTTTCGCAATGCCCGGCCGATCCACTAGAATTGATTGCGCCCGCCGCCAGCCCACCACACGAGACTACAACCATGACCCACGGACTCTTTCGCCGCATCCTGTTCGCCCTGCCCGCCCTGTGCATGGCCGCCATGGCGACTGCCGCCTCGCCCCAAGTGGCGAAGTTCAGCACCGTCAAGGTAAAGGTGAACTACCTGACCTTTTTGCCGAAAACGTACAAGGCCAAAGGCGCGCCGGTGCCCCTGATCGTCTTCCTGCACGGCTCGGGCGAACGCGGCAGCGACCTCGACAAGGTCAAGGCCTGGGGCCCGCCGGCGATCGTCGAGAAAGACCCCAATTTCCCGTTCATGGTGGTTTCGCCCCAGGCGCCTGAGGGGGAATCGTGGAATCCATTCCTTCTCAAGAGCATGCTCGACGACGTGCTCGCCAGATACAACGTCGACAAGCGCCGCGTCTATCTGACCGGCATCAGCATGGGCGGTTATGGCGCTTGGGAGTTGGCGATGCGCTACCCCGGGTATTTCGCGGCGATCGCCCCGATCTGCGGCGGCGGCTCGGCGCGCTTTGCCGGGCGCATCAAGGACATTCCGACCTGGGTGTTCCACGGCGCCAAAGACGACGCGGTGCCCGAAAAGGAGTCGGCCGACATGGTCGCCGCGCTCAAGGCCGCCGGGGGCGAGCCTAAGTACACCGTGCTGCCCGAAGGCGGCCATATCGACGCCTGGGTCCACGCCTACGACAAGGCCGGCCTGTTCGAATGGTTCCTGCAGCAGCACAAGCCCTGAGCCTCTCAGCCTAGCCGCTTGCCCAGGCACACGGCATCCGCCCTGCCCGCATATTTGCCGTAGTTGGCGATGCGCGCGTAACCCCGGCTTTGATAGAAGCGCAGCGCGCGCGCGTTGACCAGCCGCGTCTCGAGCCAGACGGCGCCGTAGCCGAGCGATGCGGCCTCGGCCTCGAGCCAGTCCAGCAGCGCGCTGCCGACCCCGGCGCTGCCCGGCGCCGCATACATGCGCTTGATTTCGGCGATGTCGTCCTGCAACGGGCGCAGCGCGCCACAGCCGAGCGCGCGGCCGCCGTGCCCGCGCGCGACCACGAAGCAAGCGCGCGCGCCGCGCACGTCGTCGGCGTCGAACGAGGCGCGCCCGCTGTCGCCGCTGATCGCGGCCAACGCCTCCGAGAGCGCGTCGAGCAAGGCGACGGCGTCGGGCGCGGCGGGATCGGACCGCTCAATGCTCAACATGGGCGTCGGGCGCGCCGCTCAATCAGGCTTGACCTGGGTGGTCGCCGCGTCGCCGACCACGGTGGTCCATGGCCGCACGCGCCAGGCGGTGACCAAACCGTTGCTCACATACGGATCGGCGGCGGCGAAGCGCTCCGGGATCTCTTTCGACGCGCAGTCGAACAACAGCACCGCGCAATCGGCCGGCTCGGACAGGGCGCCGGCGATGACGATCTCGCCACGCTCCTGCGCCTCCCATGCCAGTCTCAGGTGTTCGTTGCGGAACTGCGCGCGGCGCGCAAGATAGTCGTCGGCAAGATCGTAAAACAGCAGGAAATGCATGATTGAAAACCATTTTCTTTAGTCAATAATTCATATACTTTAGCACAGGCAAAAACAGCGCGCCCGCGCCGCGCCGACGCCGATTGCCGGCGTGCCAAGCGAAAGTTTACGCCACACAATTGCTTAGGAGTAATATCAAGCATCGCCGCCGATGCTACAATCGGCACCCTCGAGCTGCCCGCAGCAACCACCATAAGGCCAGCGATGTTTTTCATCGATCCTGAGCTATTACGCAATTCGCGCCAATCCGCCTACCGCAGCGCCGTCGAGCACGGCTACCGCGCGCTGCGCTTCGACGGCGCGCTCGAGCAGCAGTTCGAAGCGTTCTACACCAAGGCGCATTTGGTGCGCCTGCGCATGGCCGGCTTTCTGGCGATCATGCTGTACGGCTTGTTCGTGGTGATCGACATCTCGACCCTGCCCTTGCACGTATGGGAGCGCACGGTCGCCATCCGCGTCGGCCTGGTCCTGCCGACCTTCGTGATCACCCTGGTTATCAGCTATATCCGGGCCTGGCGCCACCATGTGCGGCTGGCGGTGTACATCGCCTCGCTGATCACCGGCCTGGGCACGGTGGCCGTGGTCGGCATCGGCCTCGAACAGGGTTTCCCGATCCGCTACGAGGGCATGCTGCTCGTGCCGCTATTCATCTACCTGATCGTGTGCCTGCAGTGGCGCCGCGCGCTCGCGGCCAACCTGCTGACGCTGGCCGTCTTCATCGTCGTCGAGATGCTGCACCAGCACGATGCGCAGGCGCGCCTGTACGAGATCGTGTTCATGATCGCGGCCAACGCGGTGGGCGCGTACGGCGGCTATTTTCTCGAATACAGCACGCGCACGACCTTTCTCGCGCACGCCCTGCTCAACGAGCTGGCCGAGCGCGACGGCCTGACCGGCTTGTTCAACCGGCGCACCCTGAACACCCACCTCGAACGCGTGTGGCGCCAGGCCAACCGCGGCAAACGCGACCTCGTCGCGATCGCGATGATCGACATCGACCACTTCAAGCTCTACAACGACCGCTACGGCCATGTGCAGGGCGATGCCGCCCTGAAGGCGGTCGCCGACGTGGTCGAGAAGCAGGCCCGGCGCCCGCTCGACCTGGCCGCGCGCTACGGCGGCGAGGAGTTCGCCGCGGTCTGGTACAACCCCGCGCCCGAGGAGCTCGAGAACATGGGCGCGCAGATCACGGCGGCCGTGACGGCGCTGGCGATCGAGCACCTCGACAATCCCGACGGCAAACTCAGCGTCAGCGTCGGCATCGCCCTGATGCGCCCCTCGGCCGGCCAGTCGGGTCCGGAACTGCTGCACGCGGCCGACACCGCCTTGTACCAGGCCAAGAACCAGGGCCGCAACCGTGTCGTGCTGTTCCCGTTCACGGGCGCGGACGCCCTGCTGCCGGCCAAACGCGGCGCCGGGTCGGCCAACGGCGATTAATCGTCCTGGCCATACTGGAACACGGTTTCGAGCGACACCCCGAACACGCGCGCAATGCGGAACGCGACCTCGAGCGAAGGCGAATACTTATTGCCTTCGATCGCGTTGACGGTCTGGCGCGTGATGCCCACGAGGTCGGCGAGCGCCTGTTGGGTCATCTCGTCGCGGTGGAAGCGCAGGCTGCGGATGTCGTTCGTGATGAAGCCGCCATGTTTCCCCATCGCCTAGACACCCCGCCGCTGCAGCAGCAACTGCGTGCCGAACTCGACCAACTGCGCCAGCACCCAGGCGCCCAGCAGCACGTGGGTGAAGGTGAAATTACCCTTCGTCACAAGCGCCGCGCAGAGCGCCATAAACACGCCGGTCGCAAGCACGTAGGCGCCGTTGCGGGTTCCCATGAGCCCGATCAGGCGGTCGCGCTCATCGGTCTCGGTGCGGCGGTCCACGAGCGCGATCGCGATGTGGCCGGCGATCTGGATGAGCACCATGACCACAATGGCCAACACCAATTTGGCGATGTGCCGCGGTAACACGTCGTCGGTCGCGGTCGGCAAGGTGGTGCCGAAATAGAATAGGGCAAAGCCGAAAAGGCTCACGGACATCAGCCACAGGCTCTTCTCGTGGAAGGACATCGTCATTTTTTCTCCCTCTGCAATGTAATGTATGATTTACTTCATGTAAAAATTAATTGACATCAAAGAGCTTAGCGAGACGCCCCGGCCATGTCAAGTATTTTTGACACGGCGGCGGAAAGCCCCGCGCATTGCGCTTATTGGTGATGAGTATTACCATGGGCACCGCCCCGGGACGTACAGACGCGCGCCCGGCCAACCCGCCCTATATGGAAACCTCGCTGATGGAATACCTCGCACTCAAACACGTCCACGTCGGTTTTGTCGCCCTCAGCGGCGCGCTGTTCCTGCTTCGCGGCGTGTGGATGCTGCTTTCATCGCCGCTGCTGCAACAACGCTGGGTGCGCATCGCGCCGCACATCGTCGATTCGTCGCTGCTGCTCAGCGCCGTGCTGCTTGCGCATAAGAGCGCCCAATACCCGTTCGTCCAGTCCTGGCTGACCGCCAAGGTGATCGCGCTGTTCCTGTACATCGTGCTTGGCACGGTGGCGCTTAAAAGTGGCCGCACCAAAACCATCCGCGCCTGGGCTTTCGCCGGTGCGCTCGCGCTGTTTGCGTATATCGTCGCGGTCGCGCTGAGCAAGCACGCGACCATCCTCGCGCTTTAATTACAGAACCTTCGTTAAAAAAACAAGGCATGCAAATGAATGCAAAAGCACTCTTGATGGCTTTGTTCGTGGCCGGCCTCGCAAGCGGGGCCGGCGCGGCGCCGATCCCTCTGGCCTGCACCGAAATGGCCGACGCCAAAGGCGGCAAGCGCCTCGTCCACGAGGGCCAGTGCAATGTGCGCGTGACGGCCGCGTCGACCTTCAAGATCGCGCTCAGCCTGATGGGCTACGACCGCGGCTACCTGGTCGACGAACATACGCCGAAGCTGGCCTTCCGGCAGGGCTACACCGACTGGAACCCGGCCTGGCGCACCGACACCGACCCCACCAGCTGGATGCGCGATTCGGTCGTGTGGTATTCGCAAAAGCTCACGACAAAACTCGGCCACGTGCGATTCCAGCGCTATGTGAACGGCTTCGACTACGGCAACCGCGACCTGTCGGGCACCTCGCACAGGAACGATGGCCTCACGCGGGCCTGGCTCAACGCATCGCTGAAGATTTCGCCGATCGAGCAAGTGGCCTTCCTGAGCAAGGTGGTCAACCGCAAGCTCCCGGTCAAGGCCAAGGCGTATGACATGACGCAGCGCCTGCTGAAGCTCGAGACCTTGCCCAATGGCTGGGAAATCCATGGCAAGACGGGCACCGGCCATCCGCTGCTTGGCGACGGCAAGAGCGACTACGCCCACGCCTACGGCTGGTTCGTCGGCTGGGCGAGCAAGGGCGGGCGCACGATCGTGTTCGCGCGTTTGGTGCAGGATCAAAAAGAGGAACCCGGCAACGCCGGGCAGCGCGTCAAGGAAGCCTTTTTGCGCGAACTCCCCGCGAAACTTGACGCGCTGTGACGTGCCGCGACTCTTGCGCCGCCCTGCGACGCGCTGCGACGTCGCGTGATGAGTGGTGACGCCTCGACCGCGCAGGCTTACATCGATTCCTTGGCCAGGTTGAGCGAGTAGCGGGGAATCTCGACCTGCAGGTCGGTGTCGGCCACGCGCGCCTGGCACGACAGCCGCGAGTTCGCCTGCAAGCCCCAGGCGCGGTCGAGCATGTCTTCCTCGTTCTCGTCGAGCTCGTTAAGCGAAGAAAATCCCGCGGTGACGAACACATGGCAGGTCGTGCAGGCGCCGACTTTACCGCAGGCGTGCTCGATGTCGACACCGTGGTCGAGCAGCGCATCGCAGATGGTGCTGCCGGCATCGACTTCGATGGTGGCGCCTTCGGGCGCGCATTCCGGATGGGGCAGGACGGTGATCTTGGTCATGGCTGGATCGCTGTTGGCCGCGTACGGCTGGACGGGAAGGCCCATTATAGGCCGCCTGTTTGCGCCAGGTGCGCGCGCCGTCACTTTGCACCACGCGCGCGGGCACGGCCTGCGCGGCCCGGCCACCCCGTCCGCCCGGCTCAATCCTCGCGCTCGTCGCGGCTTGCTGAACTCAGCCGCGTGATGTCGGGCACCTGCTCGCGCGCCGCGAGCAGGGTGCACGAGTCGGCCACCGGCACCTTGGCCACGTCGCCCTTGCCGGTGCACTTGAGCGAGACCTCGACCCCGGTCTTGAGCTTGCTGAGCGCCTGGCGTGCCGAGCGGTCGAAGCCGAACTGCGGTTGCAGGAACTCGCTCGTGCCCCCGCGCAGCGTGATGAAAGGGTCGCCCATGGCATCGGCGCTGATGCTGACCACCATGCCCGAGACCATGAACGGGCGGCCGCGGAAATCTTTGTCGGCCGTCGCCGCATTCGTGCGGTAGGCGAGCGCCAGTTCGTGCGCGGTCACGGTTGGCAGCGCCTGCATCCATGCGCGCTCGTGTGCCTGATCGGCCACTTGCTCGACTTGGTCGACGAGCGCGAGGTCGGCGCTTTTTTTGGGTGGCGTCATCAGCAGCAAAACGGTCATGGCAAGCACGCCGGTGGCCACTGCCCCACAGCATATGAATGGTGTTTTCATCGAGCACCTCATGTGAACTTTGCTTACGATGTTTCCTGTCCCGCGCAGAGTGGGAACATTCGTGAAGAACGCCCGAAGCGCACGCCGCACAAGGTTGGTCAACCACGCCAACACCAAGTTCACCCGCCTGACGCGACTTTCCTCCGATCGCGCCGCGTCCTTGAGCCATCTCAGCGAATGGCGCGCCCGCTGCGCACGAGCGAGCGCGAACCGCCTCCAACACAGGTGCCCTCCCCGCACCCCCATCACCCAACCTCACAACAACCAAGGAAAGCCGATGAGCACACCAATCGACGACGCCGGGATTGTCGACCCGGCGCCCCGGGCCAACCTTGCCAAACGGCGCAGGCGGCAGCGCGCCGACGGCACCGTCCTGATCTGGGACGCCCCGCTGCGCATGGCCAACTGGCTCATGACGCTCTGCTTCGCGGGCGCCTATTTAAGCGCCGGGCACGCCGACTGGGAACTGGTCCACCTGACCTTTGGCTACACCCTCGCCGGGCTGGTGGCGTTCCGCATTTTGTGGGGGCTGGTCGGCACGCGCCATGCGCGCTTTTCCAGTTTCGTGCGCGGGCCGGGCGCGGTGCTGCGCCACCTGCGCAAGCTGCTGGCCGGGCGGCCCGAACGCCACACCGGCCATACGCCGACGGGCGCGCTGGCGATTCTCGCGATGCTCGTCCTCGCGCTCGCCATCGCCGCGACCGGCTGGATGCTCGACACCGGGCGCGCCGGCGAATTCACCGCGCAATTGCACCAGGGGCTCGCCAACCTCATGCTCATCGTCGGCCTCGCCCACCTCGCGTCGGTGTTCCTGACCGGCTGGATGCACCGGCAAAAACTGCTCGCGGCCATGCTGCACGGGCGCAAGCGCGCCTCGCCCGACGAAAGCATCGCGCGCACCTGGCGCAGCCTGGCGCTGCTGCTGCTGGCCGCGGTGCTGTGTTTCTGGTGGTTGCAGTGGCACGGCGAACCGATCGTCGGCGACCGCGCCGACCACACCATCTCGCTCGAGCTGCCGCCCGAGCCGGCCAGGGAGCCGCCGCCGGGCGCGCCAAAGCCGCCGGCCTAGCGCGCGTGCACTACTGGCGGCAGTATTTTTCGAGCTCTGCAGGCACATCCGGCGGGACGACGCCGCATTGCATATTGCCGGGCACGGCGTAGTCGATAAACTTCGGATAGGGCAGGTCGAGATTGGCCATGATGCGCCTGAATTCATCGATGCTGCGCTGGCCGCCCAGGCGCGGGTTGCGCGCCTTTTCCTGGCCGATGCTCGACACGCGGCGCCCATTGTAGTCGTGTCCCGGATACACAAGAAAGTCGTCCGGCAGGGTGAAAAGTTTATCGTTCACGCTGCGGAACAAGGCGTCGGCGTCGCCGCTCTGGAAGTCCGTGCGGCCACAGCCATCGATCAGCAGCACGTCGCCCGTGAACACGCGCTGCCCGCACACGTAGGCGAAGTGGCCGTCGGTATGGCCGGGCGTGTGCAAGGGCTCGAGCACGATATCGCCGACAAGCAGCGGCGTGCCCTCCTCGATGCCAACATCGACGCAGGGCAAGCGGTCGTGCGCCGGCGCGGCGATCTTGCTGCCGACCGCGCGTTGAAGTTCGCGCGCGGCGGTGATATGGTCGGCGTGGATATGCGTCTCGACGCTATAGGCCAGCGTCAGGCCCAACCGGTCGAGCTCGGCCAGGTCGCGCCGCATCGACGAGATCACCGGATCGATCAGCAATGCCTGCCGGCTCCGCTCGCAGCCGAGCAGATAGGTGTAGGTGCTCGACAGCGGTTCGTACAATTGCCTGAAAATCATAAAGCTCCTCCGCGTGCGCATGCCCCGGCCGGCGCACGCCACGTCGATATTGTGCGTCATATAATATCGAATAAGCAAAAACATTTAAACAGGTAATACTCTGCCTTGGCCGGCAGGCCCTTGCTTAAGTGACCGGCGACGATTGCGGCCTTTGCACCCCCGCTTGCCGATAGATCGTGTACCGCTGACAGAAAGCCCCGCATGCAGATTGACTGGACTAATTTTTCACCGTGGAGCGCGCTCGTCGGCGGCCTGCTGATCGGCCTCGCCAGCGCGCTGCTGTTGCTGTTGAACGGCCGCGTGGCGGGCATCAGCGGCATCCTCGGCGGCATGCTGCGCGCCCCTGCGGGCGAGTTCGGCTGGCGCCTCGCCTTCGTCGCCGGACTGGTCGTTTCGCCGCTCGTCTACCGCCTGTTCGCCCCGCTGCCCGCGATGCGGGTGGAGGCATCGACGACGGTGCTGGCGCTGGCCGGACTGCTGGTCGGCATCGGCACGCGCTACGCCGGCGGCTGCACCAGCGGCCACGGCGTATGCGGCGTCGCCCGCCTGTCGCCGCGCTCGCTGGCGGCAACGGGCATCTTCATGCTGGCCGGTTTCGCCACGGTTTTCCTTGTGCGCCACGCGCTCTGAAGCGGGATACCACCATGAAAAAACTCACAATCGCACTGCTCTGCGGCCTCGTCTTCGGGCTCGGCCTGCTGGTCTCGGGCATGAGCAATCCGGCCAAGGTGCTCGGTTTCCTCGACCTTGCCGGCAGCTTCGACCCCTCGCTGATGTTCGTGATGGCCGGCGCGGTCGCGCTCGCCGCGGTCGCGTTTTGGCTGGCCCGTCGGCGCGGCACCACCCTGCTCGGCGGCCAGTTGCACCTGGCCGGCGCGGGCACCATCGACAAACGGCTGGTCGTCGGCGCGCTCACCTTCGGCGCCGGCTGGGGTCTTGCGGGATTCTGCCCCGGACCCGCGTTGGCCGTGCTCGCCACCGGCGCGCGCGAGCCGCTGATCTTCACCGCCGCGATGCTCGCCGGCATGGCGCTGTTCTCGCTGATCGAGGCGCGCCGCTGATCCACCTCACGGTGCGCCGCGACCGGCTCCGCTACGCTGCACGCAGGCGTGCGCAGCCCGCGCGCGGCACCAATCCGAGGCAAAGCGTACGATGAAAATCATCACCTGGAATATGCAACGCGGCCGTGGAACCGACGGCATCGCCGACCTCAAACGCGCGCTCGCCATGCTGCGCGCGTTCTCCGATTTCGATATTCTGTGCCTGCAAG
Source organism: Pseudomonadota bacterium (assembly GCA_040384885.1). Lineage (GTDB taxonomy): Bacteria > Pseudomonadota > Gammaproteobacteria > Burkholderiales > Burkholderiaceae_D > Telluria_A. The sequence goes on from JAZKIN010000158.1 coordinate 23,472, forward strand.
AAGTCGCCTGCGGCTACACCGACCTCGACGGCTATGACGGCAGCGACCAGTTCGCCGAGCTCGTCGCCCTGCTGCCCGGATACACTGCCCTCAACGGCAAGACCGACGACATCAACACGCATCCGCCCCGCGCTTTCGGCAACATGATGTTCTCGCGCTATCCTGTGCTGCAAGCCTGCCGGCACACCCTGCCCTGGCCGGCCGACGACGGCGTCACGAGCATGCAGCGCGGCGCGCTCGAGGCCACGATCGACACGCCGCTCGGGCACCTGCGTGTTTGCACCACCCACCTCGAATATTTTTCTGCGCTGCAGCGCGCGGCGCAAGTGGAGCGCTTGCGCGAACTCCACAGCGAAGCCATCATGCACGCCCGCGCCAAGCCGCCGGCGCTGATCGCGGTCGGTCCGTTCGGCTTCGTCCCGCGCGCCGCCGCGGCCGTGCTGACCGGCGATTGCAATTTCTTACCCGAATCGCGCGACCGCGGACGCTTGCTCGCGCCGTTCGACGACGCCAGCATTCCCGCCTACCTCGACGCCTGGACCCTGGCGCACCCGGGCGAGGCGCATGCGCCGACGGTCGGCCTGCACGACGGCTCGGCCGGAGCGGGCCGCCCGTTCACCTTCGACTACATCTATGTGAGTGCCGACCTGGCGCCGCAGGTGCGCGGCCTCGACATCGACGGCGGCGCCAACGGATCGGCGCACCAGCCCGTCCTGCTCGAACTGGGCTAGATCGAAAGCGAGCGAAGCGCCAATCAGAGCGCCGCGTGCGCCACCATCGCGAAAAGTGCGCAATCATCGCGCCATGAGTGACGATAAACGCACATTTTTGCACAAGGTCGTCCTGGTCGACGCGATCGGCCTGCTGTTCCTGTTCACGCTCGCGGCCATCTGGTACGCCGCCCACGTGCTGCTGCTCATCTTCGCGTGCGTCCTGTTTGCGATCCTGCTCTACGACCTGAGCCTGCACGTGGCGCGGCACCTGCCGCTGTCGCGCCGCAGCGCACTGGGCCTCGTCGTGGTGCTCCTGTTCGGCTTGTTGGGCATCGCCGGCTGGCTCATGGCGCCGCAAATCGCCGAGCAGGCCGCGCGCCTCGCCGACCTCATGCCCAATTCGCTCGAGGCACTGCGCGCGGCGCTCGCACGCCAGAAATTGCTCGCATGGATCATCGCCGAATTGCCGCCGACGCCACAGATCCGCGCCCAGCTCGCCGCGCTCGTGCCCAGCGCGGGACCGCTGTTCTCGGGCCTGCTGGGCGGCCTCGGCAATATCGTCATCATCATCTTCGTCGGCATCTATTTCGCGCTCCAACCGGCGCTGTATATCGAAGGCATGATCAAACTCGTGCCCAAGGCGCGGCGCGAGCGCGCCCGCGCGGTGCTCGCCGCCACCGGCCGCACGCTGGCCAAGTGGCTGATCGGCAAAGCATGTTCGATGGTTCTGGTGGGCACGCTCTCCGCGGTCGGACTGACGATGCTCGGCGTCCCGCTCGCGCTGATACTCGGCATCATCGCCGGCTTGCTCGAGTTCATCCCCTATCTCGGGCCGCTGATGGCCGGCGTGCCGGCGGCGCTGATCGCCTACTCGGTCAGCCCGGCGCTGGCGCTCTATACCTTCCTGCTGTTCCTGGCGGTGCAGACCGCCGAGAGCTACCTGATCACGCCGCTGATCGAAAAGAAAACCGTCTCCTTGCCGCCGGCGCTGACGATCCTCATGCAACTGCTGTTCGGCGCCCTGTTCGGCCTCGCCGGCGTCGCGCTCGCGACACCGCTCACGGCCGTGCTGGCCGTCCTCGTGAGCATGCTCTACGTGCAGGACATGCTGGGCGACACGATCCGGCCGCCGCCGCGGTAGCCGTGTCAGGTGGCGCCGGCCTCGCGCAGCGCCGCGCGCACCTCGTCGGCGGTCCCCGGCCGCACCACGCGTGCGACCTCCTCGCCGTCCTTGAGGACCACCACGGTCGGCCACAGCTTGACCCGGAACGCGCGCCCGAGCGGCCGCCCGCTGCCGTCCTCGACCTTCATGTGCCGCACCTGGGCGCGCCCGGCCAGGGCCGACTCGATCACCGGCTTGGCCGCTTGGCAATAACCGCACCAGTCGACGCCAAACTCGAGCGCGACCACGCCGGGCCAAGCCGCGACCGCGCCGCGCTCAGGTTGAACCGTGTCATAAGACTTGCTCATCATGTGCTCCTTGCATATCCAAAAGTACGACCGTCGGCCACGCCCAAAACGGCCCGCGGCGCCGGTTCAACGAGGCCTGATTGTAGGCCGAACGGCGAGGCGCTGCAAAACAGCCGGCTCAAGCGAACGCGGCAGTCAGATCAAGAACCGGGGCTTAGCCCCAAGCCACGCATCGGATGTGCGAAACTAGTGGCCTTTCAAGATGGAATGCATGCGATGTGGATAGGCGTACTGTGCGGCCTGCTGGCGGGGGCGATGTGGGGAATGGTGTTCATCGTGCCCGAACTGCTGTCCGCGTTCACGCCGCTGGAACTGGCGGTCGGGCGCTACATCGCGTATGGCGTGATCGCGTTCTTGCTGATGCTCCCGCGCCTGCCCCGCCTGCTCGGGCGGCTTGAGCGCAGCGACTGCGTCGCGCTCGTGCGGCACGCGCTGGCCGGCAACATCGTCTATTACATGTTGCTCGCGCTCGGCGTCAAACTGGCCGGCGTCGCGCCGACCTCGCTGATCATCGGCCTGCTGCCGATCGCCATCACTTTGCTCGGACAGAACGACCACGGCGCGGTGCCCCTGCGCACGCTCGTGCGCCCGTTGATGCTCGTCGCGGCCGGAATCGCCTGCATCAACGTCGACGTCTTCATGCACGCCCAGGCCGTCGGCGGCGACATCGGCAAGACGGTACTGGGTTTGCTGTGCGCAAGTGGCGCATTGCTGTGCTGGAGCTGGTACGCGATCGACAACGCGCGCTACCTCAAACGCAACCCCCATTTCAGCAGTGCCGAGTGGTCGGCCCTGTACGGGCTCACGAGCGGCCTGATCGCGGCCGTGATCGGGGCACTCGCATTTGGCCTCTGGCACGAACAAGTGGGCGGCGCGGCGGCCGCCACTAGCGGGCGCAACTGGATCCACTTCGCGATGATGAACACCGCGCTCGCGCTCGGCGCCTCGGTGATCGGCAACCACCTGTGGAACATCGCGAGCCGGCGCGTGCCGCTGACTTTGTCGGGCCAGTTGATCCTGTTCGAAACCCTGTTCGCCCTGCTTTACGGCTTCATCTACAAGCAACAGTTCCCGCGCATGCTCGAGATATGGGCGATCGGCCTCCTGATCGCGGGCGTGGTCTGGGCGGTCAGCCTGCACGCAAAAAAAGAAGAAATAGCCCACGTCTAAGTGCAACTGCTTCGACAATCGCCCAATCGGGGTCAGACCCGGGTCTGACCCCGGTCTGACCCCGGTCTGACCCCGGTCTGACCCCGGTCTGTCCCCGGTCTGTCCCCGGTCAGGTGTTGTTTGCTCGGGCGGACGGACGGCAGCCGTTTAGATCGCAATATTCTGCGCCTCCACGTTTCAGCGCAAACGCTACTTCGCGGTTTGCGGTTTTGCCAGCAGCGGATACGGATTGATCGCGCCGCCACTCGTGTAGACGCCGTAGTGCAGGTGCGGCGGCGTCGTCTTCGCATTGCCGGTATTGCCAACATAGCCGAGCAGCGTGCCCGCCTGGACCCGCTCGCGCGCGCCGACAATCGACGGCTGGTCGAGATGGGCGTAGTAATGCCGCTGCCCGCCCGGTCCGAGCACCCACACCACATTGCCTCCCAGGGAATTTTCGCCGCGGCTGTACACGATCCCTTCGGTCGAGGCGAGCACCGGCGTGCCACGTTTGGCGAAAATATCGATGCCTTCGTGGCGGCGCCCCGGCGCGCGCGGCGCATGCCATGTGTCGCGTATCGCCGTGCGTTTGGTGTTGGCCACCGGCATCGCCAATTGCGTGGGTGCGGGCATCGACGTCAAGCGCATCGCATACCACGCGCTGCCCAGCCAAGGCAGCGCCAGCACGAACAAGGCGATCAGCAGGACGGCCAGGACAATCTTACGGACGGCTTTTGACAAGGTGGTCTCTGATTCCCGATGGATTAATTGAGCATCTCGGCCTTGTGCCGCTCGATCTCTTCGGCCTCTTCGCGCGCCAACGCGATTTCGCGAATGACGGCGTCGACATCGACCGCCGCGGTCGGCGCCGCGACCTTGCCCGTCAACGGCGTCTCCGGCGTCAGCAAGCCGGCCTCGTACAGGCCCCAAATCTCCTTGCCATACTGGCTCGCGAGCAGCTCGGGGACGATGGTGCCGAAGAAGGTCGCCAGGTTCGTCACGTCGCGGTCGAGCATGCTCGAGGCCACGCTGCTGCTGGCCGCGTCGATCGCCTGCGGCAGGTCGATGATGACCGGCCCCTGCGCGTCGACCAGGATATTGTATTCGGACAGGTCGCCGTGGATCACGCCGGCGCACAGCATCAGCACCACCTGGTGCAGCAAGGCTGCGTGGTAGGCCAGCGCCAATTCGGGCGTCAACGGCACGCTGCTCAGGCGCGGCGCCGCGTTGCCGTCGGCGTCGGTCACCAGTTCCATCACCAATACGCCCTCGAAGCACTGGTACGGCGTCGGTACCCGCACGCCCGCCGCGGCCAGCCGGTGCAAGGCGTCGACCTCGGCGTTCTGCCAGACCTCTTCGGCCATCTTGCGGCCGTAACGGCTGCCTTTCTCCATCGCACGGGCCTGCCGGCTGTTCTTGACGCGGCGCCCTTCCTGATACGCGACGGCCTGGTGGAAACTGCGCTGGTTCGCTTCCTTATATACCTTGGCGCAGCGGATTTCGGTGCCGCAGCGAACCACGTAGACGGTCGCTTCCTTGCCGCTCATTAGCTGACGCTTGACTTCGTCGATCAAGCCCTCCTGTATCAAGGGCTCGAGTCTTTTGGGTGTTTTCATAGATTTTCTAAAATACGCGCCGCGCGGCGTCAATCCGGCCGATTCGGGTATGCGTGACGCCCGCAAGGATACAGCATGTTCGCGCGCCGCGGCCTTTCGCGCGCGCCGCCGCAATGCTGGACTGTAAGCGGCCGTCTCGGTATATTGGTTCCACCATCAATAAAGGGAATGACCATGGCCGCCACCGATCCCCGCATCGACGCCTATATCGCCAAATCGGCCGACTTCGCCCGGCCCATTCTGGAACACCTACGCGCGGTCGCGCATGCGGCCTGTCCCACACTTGAAGAGACCATGAAATGGAGCACCCCGCATTTCACCTATAACGGCTTGCTGTGCCACATGGCGGCATTCAAGGCACATTGCGCCTTCGGTTTCTGGAAGGGCGAATTGATCGTGGCCCAGGCCGATCCGACCACGCAGTCGGCTATGGGGCAATTCGGGCGCATTACCTCGATCGCGGACCTGCCGCCAAAGGCCACCCTGGTCAAATATATCAAGGCCGCGATGAAGCTCAACGACGACGGCGTCAAAGCGCCCGCGCGCGAAAAGCCGGCCACTTCGCGTGCGCTCGATGTGCCCGATTATCTTGCCGCCGCCCTCGCTGCGGCCGAACCGGCCCTGGCCAATTTCAACGCCTTCACGACCGGCCAAAAGCGCGAATATGTCGAATGGCTGGCCGAAGCAAAGACCGAGGCGACGCGCCTGCGCCGCCTCGAACAGGCGGTCGAATGGATCGCCGAAGCCAAGACGCGCAACTGGAAGTATGCGAAATGTTAGTTTCTTCGCACCAATATACATACATGTATTGAATTGTAATCGGCAACTCAGGTATAGTGCAGCGCAGCCCGCCACAAGCGGGGAATCAACGTTTGCACAAACTAACGGTCATAAATGCGTATTTTTGTACTGAGCCTGCCATCGAGCACCGAGCGTCGTTCCAAAGCAAGTGCAAAACTGGCGAGTAAAGGCATTCCGTTCGAATTCATCGACGCCGTCGATGGCCGCACCGGCCAGCATCCCTACCTCTCCAACTACGACGAACAGGCATTCCTGATCAACCGCCGGCGCAGGGCCGCGCCGGGCGAGCTCGGATGCTATGTGAGCCACGTGCTGGCATGGGAAAAATGCGTGCTGGCCAACGAGGCGGTCGTCGTGCTCGAGGACGATTTCGAAATCACCGAGCAATTCGCCGCCGGCTTGCGGTTTATCGAGCCCTATGTCGACCGGGTTTCTTTCGTGCGGCTCGAACCGATGGAGTCGAGGTTTTTCGTCCGCTCGGTCAAGGGCGAGCACTTCTCGCTGGTCAAACAGGTCAAGGTCGGCATGTGCGCGACCGGTTATGTGATCACGCCGCAGGGCGCGCGCAAGTTTTTGGAAACGGCGACCGCGATTCGCTATCCGATCGACCTGTTCCTCAAATACACCTCGGTCCATAAACAGCTGATGCACGCGCTGATCCCGCAAGTGGTGTATCCGACCCACGCCGAGTCGATCATCGGGCACGATGCGCGCAATGTGCGGGAACAGGGGTTTCGGCTGGGGATGCAGCGCTTTGGCGCGAAGTGGCGTTATTTTGCCGCGAATGCGTTCGTCAATCTCAGGAATATCGGCACCAAATTCTAAAGCGGCAGCCGGATTCCCGCCGGCCGCCGCGATCACACGTCAAACCACGTCAAACCGTTTCAATCCCGGTGCTTTGCGCGGGCCGTGTCGAGCGCCAGCGCGGTCGAACCCGAGCTGACGAGCAGCAGCAGGCCGCCGGCCATCGCGATGTTCTTCAGGAGCATGATCATCTGCATCTGGTCCGCGACATTGCTATGGAACAGCGCGCCCGACACCACGCAAAACCCCGCCAAGGCCAACGCCGCCAGGCGCGTCTGAAAGCCGACGATGATGGCCAGCCCGCCCAGCAGTTCGAGCGCGACGGTCGGCCAGAACAGCAAGGTCGGCACGCCCATCGCCTGCATATACCCCATCGTGGCGGCGGCGCTCGTGAGCTTGCCGAAACCGGACAGCACGAAAATAAGCGCCAGCATGATGCGACCGGCGACGTGGGTGAGATCGGTGATTTGCTTGTTCATGGTGTTTTTCCTCTTCTAGTTGACGCCGTCAGGTGGCGATGAACACACTATAGCGGTTCCAAAAACAGTTAGGAAGACATCAAATCGGGCATCACTGTTCCGCCAATGGCACAATAAAGACGCGTGGAAAGTTTTCCGGCCACGTCAGGCGGTCGCCGTCAGCGCCTTGAGCCCTTCCTCCGACCTGACCTCGATGTAGCCGTAACCCAGTTCCACGACGCCGGCGGCGGCCATTTTGCGCAATTCCTTCGACAAGGTCTGGCGCGTGATGCCGAGCATCATTGCGAGCCCTTCCTGCGAGACCGGCACGCGCGGGCGCCGCTCGGGCGACAAATTGACGTCGCCGCCCGCGAGCAGCAGCAGGCGCCGCGCCACGCGCGCGCGCGTCGAGCGCAAAGTGGCGTCCTCGACCACGCTGTAGAGCAGGCGGATCCGGGCCGCCAGCAAGGCCGCGATCGCCTGCGCGAACACGGCCCGCGTCATGAGCGCCTCGAAACTGGCCTGCGGCAACTGCAGCACCTCGACCGTCGCGACCGCCGTCGCGTCATGCGTGCGCGGCTGGTGGTCGATCAGCGAAATCTCGCCGAACCAGATCCCGGCCTCGATCACGGCCAGGATCGCCTCCCTGCCATCCTCGCGCAGCGACGACATCTTGAGCGTGCCCTTGACCACGACATAGAAATACGAGGGCGGGTCGCCCTGGCGGAACAGCATCTCGCCCGGCCGCAGGCGCAGCGACTCGGCCTGCGCCACCATCAGCTCGCGCTCGGCCAGCGGCAAGCCCCCGAACCAGTGGTTCCTCGACAATGCCGCGAGCAACGCGCCTCGGCCGGCGTTGGGCATATTTCCTCGATTGTAAATAATTTGACAGTTGCGATTGTAGCGCGCCTGTACTGTTTGACAAAGCCGCAAGCCGCGGACGACAACAATCACGAACTGGAGACATGCATGCAGATCAAATCGCTCAAAACCGAGGTCAGCGCCGAAGAATGGCAAACCCGGGTCGACCTCGCGGCCTGCTACCGGCTGGTCGGCATGCACGGCTGGAGCGACCTCGTGTTCACCCACATCAGCGCCCGCCTGCCCGGCCCCGAGCACCATTTCCTGATCAACCCCTACGGCCTGATGTTCGACGAGATCACGGCCTCCTCGCTGATCAAGGTCGACCAGCATTGCAACAAGCTGACGGACTCGCCGTTCCCGGTCAACCCGGCCGGCTTCGTGATCCACAGCGCGATCCACGAGGTGCGCGACGACGCCAGGTGCGTGCTGCACACGCACACCCGCGCCGGCGTCGCGCTCAGCGCGCAGCAATGCGGCGTGTTGCCGATATCCCAGCAAGCGACGTTCGTGCTCGCCTCGCTGGCCTACCACGCCTACGAGGGCGTCGCCTTCCGCGACGAGGAGAAGCCGCGCCTGCAGGCCGACCTCGGCGCCGCCAACTTCATGGTGCTGCGCAACCACGGCCTGCTCGTGGCCGGCGCCAGCATCCCCGACGCCTTCCTCGCGATGTACACCTTCGAGATGGCATGCCAGATCCAGATCGCGGCCCAGGCCGGCGGCGCGCTGACCGAGGTCGATCCGCGCATCGTCAAGGGCGTGGCCGAAGCGATGCGCGTGCAGACGGGCGGCCTCGGCGGCGCCTTCGCCTGGCCCGCGCTGCTGCGCAAGCTCGACCGCGTCGACCCGGGCTACGCGACATGAGCGCGCACGCCTGGATCCCCCAGTTGCTCGTGCTGGCATTGGCGCTGGTCATGTTCGGGCTCGGGCTCGCGCTCGCGCCGGCCGACTTCAAGCGCGTGCTCGGCCATCCGAAGGCGCTCGCCATCGCGCTCGCGCTGCAGGTGCTGGTGTTGCCGGCCGCGTGCTACGGCCTGATCGTCGGCCTGTCGGTGCCGCCCGTGTACGCGGTCGGCCTGATGCTGCTGGCGGCCTCGCCGGGCGGGGTCTCGGCCAACCTGTTCAGCCACCTGTTCGGCGGCAACGTGGCGATGAACATCTCGCTCACCGCGATCAACACCGTGCTCTCGATCATCAGCCTGCCGCTGATCGGCACCTGGGCCATCGCGACTTTCGCCGGCACCGGCGAGGTCGTGCCGCTGCAGTTCGGCAAGGTTGTCGAAGTCATCGGCATCGTGCTGATCCCGGTGGCCATCGGCATGCTGGTGCGTGCCAAGGCGCGCCGCTTCGCCGAGCGCGCCGAGGGGCCGATGAAGCTCTTCAGCGCGCTCGTGCTGGCCGCGTTCGCGCTGATCGCGATCGTCAAGGAATGGAACGCGCTGCAAAGTTCCTTCATGGTCATCGGCCCGGCGGTGCTCGCATTCAATGTCATCAGCTTGCTGTCGGGCTACTATTTTTCGCGCATGGCCGGGCTCGACAAACCGATGGCGACCGCGATCAGCTACGAGATCGGGATCCACAACTCGACCTTGGCGATGTTCATCGCGCTCAGCGTGCTCAACAACTTCCAGCTCGCGCTGCCGGCGGCCCTGTATTCGATCAGCATGTACCTCACGGCGGTCGCGTTCGGCATGCTGGTGCTGCGGCGCGGCGCCGGTGGCGGCGCGCCCGTGCCAAACAAGGCCTGAAGCGCCCGCCGGCCCTGCCCGGCTATGCGTTTTCGTATTAACGTTGCTTGCTTGATACAAAAATGCATAGTTCGCGGGGCCGGCGCCGCGCTTGTTTATACTCGGGCATCACCACCTCGAAAGCCCCGCCATGCCCTACCAGACCCTGAGCGTGACGCTCGAACAGCACGTCGCCGTGATCCGCCTGAACCGGCCCGACAAGGCCAACGCGATGAACATGCAGATGTGGCAAGAGCTGCGCACCGCATTCCAATGGGTCGACAACACGCCCGAGGCGCGCGTCGCCGTGCTCGAGGGCGAGGGCAATCAGTTCACCTCGGGCATCGACCTGACCATGATGATGGGGCTCGGCGCGCAGATCCACAACGACTGCGACGGCCGCACGCGCGAAGCCTTGCGCCGCTTGATCCTCGACCTGCAAGACACGCTGACCAGCCTCGAACGCTGCCGCAAGCCGGTGCTCGCGGCCGTGCACGGCGCCTGCGTGGGCGGCGGCATCGATCTGATCACCTGCGCCGACATGCGCTATTGCTCGGCCGATGCCTGGTTCAGCATCATGGAGATCGACATCGGCATGACGGCCGACGTCGGCACGCTGCAGCGCCTGCCCAGGCTGATCGGCGAAGGCATGGCGCGCGAGTTGGCCTATACCGGGCGCAAGGTGGACGCGGCCGAGGCGCGCGAGATTAGGCTGGTCAACCGCGTGTTCGCGTCGCGCGAGGCCCTGGGCGCGGGGGTGCGCGAGATCGCCGCGGGCATCGCCGCGAAGTCGCCCTTGTCGATCCGCGGCGTCAAGGAGATGATCACCTACGCGCGCGACCACAGCGTTGCCGACGGGCTCAATTACGTCGCCACGTGGAATGCGGCGATGCTGATGTCGAACGACCTGCAGGAGGCCATGATGGCCAGGATGGGAAAGCGCGAACCGAACTTCAAGGATTGAGCGTGCGCCGGGGGAAGTCGCCGAATCAGGCGCTTGCCACGCTTCGGAAAGCGCAATGAAAAAAAACCAGGCGGCCGCGCCGCATACTTGGCGCTCGAGCGTAAACACAGCACGGCCGCCTGCCCTTGCCTTTGTGTTCGCCTAACAACAAGCGACGCCTAAATGTCGTGCACTGCACAATTTAAATAAACGCTGGGAAATATTTATTCTAGTATGAATCAACGCCCGTAATTTGGATTGCGGCGATCAAGGCCTTGGTTGGCCGTTGTGCGACCGGGCCGCGGAACCGCCGCGACCTTTGGCCGGGCAAGCGCTGCTTTTATTAATGTCGGCTGTGGGCCCCTGGAGACTGCGATGACGAATCGAACACGTTTTAGTATAGGCAAGATTGGCATGCTCGGCGCGGCCCTGTTCGTCGCCGGCGCGGGCGTGGCCCAAGCCAAATCGACGCTGACCGTCTTCACGACGATCGAGCCGGAGGTCATGAAGTTCTACAAGACCGGTTTCGAGAAAGCCAATCCGGACATCGAAATCAAATGGGTGCGTGAATCGGCGGGCGTGATCACGAGCCGCCTGCTGGCCGAAAAGGGCGGGGCCGACGTGGTTGCCGGGCTGGCTGCGACCAGCCTGTCGCTGCTGGCGCAAAGGAATATGCTGCTGGCCTACGAGCCGAAGGGTTTCAAGGAGCTCAACAAGGCATATTCCGACCAGGGCAGGCCGCCGACCTGGACCGGCAACAACGTCTGGGGCTCGACCGTGTGCTTCAACCACGAGCGCGCGGGCGCCCTCAAGCTGCCCAAGCCGAAGAGTTGGAAGGACTTGCTCAAGCCCGCGTACAAGGGCCAGATCGTGATGCCGCATCCGGGCTCGAGCGGCACGGGCTTCCTCGACGTCAGCGCATGGCTGCAATTGTGGGGCGAGACCGAGGGCTGGAAATACATGGACGCGCTGCACGAGAACGTCGCCTACTACACCCATTCCGGCTCGGCCCCGTGCAAGCTGGCGGGCGAAGGCAAGGTCGCGGTCGGCATTTCCTTCGACTTCCGCGCGGGCCTGGAGATCCGCAGCGGCAAGCCGATCACGGCGATCTTCCCGGTCGAGGGCTTGGGCTGGGACGTCGGCGCGAACGCGATCCCGAAGAACAGTTCGAACATCGAGGGCGCGAAGAAGCTCGTCGACTGGATGGCCAGCAAGGAAGCGAACGCAATCTACGGCAACTTCTATGCGATCGTCGCCTACCCCGGGCAGGTGCGCAAGATGGACGGCATCCCCGCGAACTACGAGAGCCTGCTGATCAAAAAGAACGATTTCAACTGGGCCGCAAAAAACCGCGAGCGCATCCTCGCCGAATGGAGCAAGCGCTACGGCGCCAAATCCGAACCAAAATAGCATCACCCCTGCAAACCGAAACCGGGGTCAGACCCGGGTCTGACCCCGGTCTGTCCCCGGTCTGTCCCCGCACCCGCGGCAATCTTCCGCAATCGGGGTCTGCCCCTGAGCCTTCCCCTCAAATTTCATAAATCATCAGCATGGACGCCAGCTCGATCAGTGCTTCGTTGAGTTGGCGTCGTCGTGGTGCTTCTGAACTGAATTCATTCAACCAGTCGCGCGCCAGCGATAGAATGGAAAGAGTGGTGGCGGCTTTTTTTCGACTGCCATACTGGACTTCATATCCGTTACGGCGTGCGGCCAGACCGATCAACCAAAGAGCAAGGCAGCGCAGCGCGCCGGTTCCCGAGACCGCGCGCAGCACAGGCGCCCGCTCCGGGCCGGCCTTGCCGGGCGCAGCTTTCTGACTTATAGTTGCGGCAACACAGCGGCGCCGGATGCCTGCCCACCGCGCCGATTGCCCGCCCCTCCCTTCAAGTTGCCACGATGAATTTGCGCAAGCCCCCGCTGAAAATACTGTTCATCCATCAGAACTTCCCGGGGCAATTCAAACGCATCGCAGCCCACCTCGCGCGCGACGACGCCTTCCAGGTGCTCGCCATCGGCAAGGAGGGCTGCCCGGCCGCCGTGCCGGGAGTAAAAACCGTCACCTACAAACTGCACCGCGCGCCGGTGCCGGCGACCCACCATTACGTGAAGCCGTTCGAGGCGGGGGTGCTGCACGGCCAGGCCGCGCTGCGCACGCTGCTCGCGCTCAAGACCGGGGGCTTCACGCCCGACGTCGTGCTCGCGCATCCGGGATGGGGCGAAACCTTGTTCCTGAGGGAGGCGTTTCCACACGCGAAGCTGATCCATTTTTGCGAATTCTACTACCATGCCAGGGGCGCCGACGTCGGCTTCGACCCCGAGTTTACGCGCACGCTCGACGACGCGGCGCGCATCCGCGCCAAGAACGCCCTGCCGCTGCTCAACCTCGAAAACTGCGACATCGCGCTGGCGCCGACGCAATGGCAAAAGAGCCTGCACCCGGCCGCGTACCGCGACAAGATCCGCGTGCTGCACGAAGGCATCGACACCGACCACATGCGTCCCGATCCGCAGGCGCGCTTCACCCTGCCGGACGGGACTGTTCTGAAGCCCGGCGACCAGGTCGTCACCTATGTGGCGCGCAATCTCGAGCCCTACCGCGGCTTCCACGTGTTCATGCGCGCCCTGCCCGCGATCCTGGCGCGCAATCCGGGCTGCACGGTCGTCATCGTCGGCGGCGACGAAGTGAGCTACGGCGCGGCGGTCAAAGGGGCCGCCAGCTGGCGCGAGAAGCTCCTGCGTGAAAATCCGCCCCCCCCCGGACGCGTCCATTTCCTGGGCAAGATCGCACATGCGAAATACCGCGCATTGCTGCAGGTGTCGGCCGCCCACGTTTATCTGACCTATCCGTTCGTCCTGTCGTGGTCGATGCTGGAGGCGATGGCCTGCGGCTGCGTGGTGATCGGCTCGCGCACGGCCCCGGTGACCGAGGTCATCACCGACGGCGAGAACGGCCTGTTGGTCGACTTTTTCGACGGCGACGCCATCGCCGAAACGATCCACGGCGTGCTCACCGGGGCCATCGCGACCGCACGGATCAGGCAACAGGCGGCCGACACGGTCGCAGCGCGATTCTCCCTTTCCGCCGCGCTCGCCGGATACGCGGCCTTGATCGCGGGCGGCGCTTGACACGGCGCCGCCGCAGCGCATAAACAAGGATCACGCCCGTTATTTTTGTTGAAATTAAATGTAGCGAATCCGGAACAGAGCGTAAATCTCAAGGAAATAGTTGACGAGCACGATGCAGGGGCTTGTCAAATTAACATATTCCTATCGGACCCATAGTTCAAATCTATTAATTCGCATTGCAACTTTGATACCAACTATCCCGCCGCTTGTCAAAACGCCACACCCACTGCTCCAAGCCCCTGATTCCGCTGACTTTTCTCGCCGCCGCGAGAACCACCATTTGTGGTTAGTTTTTGTGAATTTTTGGTAATCTCTTACCGCCGCACCATTTTTCGACAAAGCTTCACGATGAGCTCGGTGCTTTCATTCTCGCACCCCGATTTTCCTGATTTATCAAATCACAACTCTATTTCCATGATATCAATATATTTCCGTCAGAAAATACCCTTTTAAGTTACTTTCACGATAGAATTTGGGGGCACATAATGATTGGAGTCAACATGCCCGCTAGCCCTTCCGTCCAGACCGAACGCCCGCCCCTGCGCGCTGATCTGCGATCCACCCTCGGCGTGCCACTGTTGGCGGCGCTGATGCTGTTGTCGGGATGCGCGATGGTGACGCCGGAGCCGTTGAACGAGCCCGAGCTGGTCATTCAATCCAAGCTCGACCGTGCCTATGCCGCGCTCGAGGTGGCCCCGATCGGCGGCCCCGTCAGCCTCAACGAGGCGATGGCGCGCGCCCTCAAGTACAACCTCGACCGGCGCGGGCGCATGATGGAGGAGGCCGTCGCGATGAACCTGCTCGAGACCAGCAAGTACGACATGCTGCCCAAGCTGATCGCCGCGGCCGGCTACCGCAACCGCGATTCCGACGCCACCACGCGCGCGGTCGACTCGGTCACGGGCAAGCCCTCGCTGGCCAACCCCTTCATCTCGACCGAGCGCGAGCACATCGTGTCGGACATCGGCCTGAGCTGGAACCTGCTCGACTTCGGCCTGTCGTACGTGGCCGCCAAACAGAACGCCGACCGCCGCCTGATCGCCGCCGAGCGCCGCCGCAAGGCCATGCACCTGCTGATGCAGGACGTGCGCACCGCGTTCTGGCGCACCGCCAGCGCCCAGAAACTGCGCGCCACCATCCGCAGCTCGATCGTCATGGCCGAGGACGCGCTGGACGACGCCCGCAAGGCCGAGCAGGAGCGGCTGCGCTCGCCGATCGATTCGCTGCGCTACCAACGCCAGTTGCTCGAGAACCTGCGCCTGCTCGAGGGCATCGACCAGGAGCTCGCGAGCTCGCGCATCGAACTGGCCAACCTCATCAACGCGCCGCTGTCGCACGACCTGGTCGTGGTCGAGCCGACCGAGCAACTGAGCAGCGCGATCCTCGAGCGCCCGGTCGACGAGCTCGAACTGATGGCCATCGCCAACAACGCCGACCTGCGCGAGCAGCACTACAACACCCGCATCGCGCACGCCGAAACGCGCAAGGTGATGCTGCGCATGTTCCCGAACCTGAACCTCAACCTCGGCGCCAAATACGACACCGACAAATACCTCGTCAACAACCAGTGGAGCGAGGCCGGCGCGCAGATCTCGTACAACCTGTTCAACCTGCTGAGCATGCCGGCCCAGAAGCGGCTCGCCGAATCGGGCGTCGCCCTGTCCGACCAGCGCCGCGTGACGGCGCAGATGGCGATCCTGGCCCAGGTCCACCTCGCCCGCCTGCATTACGGCAACGCGCTGCAGCAGTTCCGCCGCGCCGACGCGATCTGGACCGTCGACGACCGCATCAACCAGCACGGCGCCAACAAGGCCCAGGCCCAGACCCAAAGCAAGCTCGAGAAAGTGTCGAACAACACCACCGCGATCCTTAGCCTGTTGCGCCGTTACCAGGCGCTGGCGCTGGCGCACGCGGGCGCGAGCAAGCTGCAGGCCGTGCTCGGCATGGAGCCGGCGGTCGCCCACCAGGTCGGGCTGCCGCTCGAGCGCCTGACCGCCGCGATCGGCGCCGCGATGCACCACGAAAGCCAGTTCGGCACGCCGCCGCCGGCCGTTCCCGAGCCCGCGCCGGCCGCCGCACCCGCCACCCCGGTGCCGTGATGCGCGCCCGCCCCGCCCTGCTCGCCCTGTTCCTGTTCAGCCAGGGCGCCCTCGGCGCCGGCCAACGCACGCCCGCGCCCGTGCTGCCCCAGGTCGCGGCCGCCGCCCCGGCCGCGCGCGCCGCCGCCGTGCTCGCCCGTCCCGCCGCCGCGACCGCCAGCGCGCCGTCGCGCCCGGCCAGCGCCGGGCTCGAGTCGCGCGAGATCCGCGCCCAGCTCGCCCCGCACCGCTACACCACCCTCGCCGCCGAGATCGGCGCGCGCGTCCAGCGCCTGCCGGTGCAGGAGGGCGCCCGCTTCAAGGCCGGCCAGGCGCTCGTCACTTTCGACTGTTCGCTGCAGCAGGCGCAGATGGCCAAGGCGCGCGCCGCCCTGACCGGCGCCGAGCACACGTTCAAGGCCAACACCCGCCTCAACGAGCTCAATTCGATCGGCCGCGTCGAACTCGACATCTCCGCCGCCGAGGTCGCCAAAAACCGCTCCGAGCTGTCGGTGATGAGCACCATGTTCAGCAAGTGCACGATCGTCGCGCCGTTCCAGGGGCGCGTGGCCGAGCGCAAGATCCGCGAACAGCAATACGCCCAGCCCGGCCAGGCGATCATGGAGATCCTCGACGACAGCGTGCTCGAGATCGAATTCCTCGTGCCGAGCAAATGGCTGGCCTGGCTCAAGCCGGGCTACCGCTTCTCGATCGGCATCGACGAGACCGGCAAGACCTATCCGGCCAAGCTGCAGCGCATCGGCGCCCGGGTCGACCCGGTCAGCCAGTCGGTCAAGCTGGTCGCCGCGATCGACGGCCGCTTCCCCGAACTGCTCACCGGCATGAGCGGGCGCGTCCAGATCGCGCCGCCCGCGCCGTAAAACGCGGTAGCGGACGCAAGCCCGCACGCCAGCACCGAAATACGCAGCACCGCGTTACGCCGCACCGAAATACGCAGCACCAGAACAAACAAGAACAACGCAGCAGCCCCATCGTCGCCAGAACAGCCCGGAAATCAACATGAAAAAGAACCCGCCAAAACCGTCCGCATCGAACCCAGCCGGGCGCGCCATCACGCGCCGCAAGCCGCGGCCCCTGGCGCTCGAGGCACGGCTGATGTTCGACGGGGCCGCGGCCGCCAGCATGCTCGACGCCGGCCAGGCGCACGAGCCGGCGCCGCCGGCGCAGCGCGAGGTCGACCATGGCGCCCTGCAGGGCCGGGCCCAGGGCCCGGCCCAGTTCGACGAGCGGGCGGCCAGGCTGGCCGAGGACGGCGCTGCCGCCGCGCCGGCGCCGCGCAACGAGGTCGCCTTCATCGACACCACGATCCCCGGCTGGCAGACGCTGGCCGCGGCGATCCGCAGCGGCGTCGAGCTCGTCATGCTCGACCCCACGCGCGACGCCTTCACCCAGATGGCCGAGCACCTGCAGGGCCGCCAGGGGCTCGACGCGATCCACCTGATCACCCACGGCAGCGAAGGCGCGATCATGATCGGCGGCCAGAGCTTCGGCGGCGCCGAACTGGCCCAGCGCGGCACCGACCTGGCCGCGATCGGGCGCGCGCTCGGCGCCAACGGCGACCTGCTGCTGTACGGCTGCGACATCGGCGCCGGCAGCGCCGGCGCGGCCCTGCTCGGCGCGCTCGCCGAGGGCAGCGGCGCCGACGTCGCCGCCAGCACCGACGCCACCGGCGCCGCCCTGCCCTGGGGCGGCGACTGGGCGCTCGAGGCGAGCACCGGCGCGATCGAGGCGGCCCTGTTCGCGACGGCCGACGCGCTCGCCGGCTTCGAGGGCAAGCTGGCCGTGGTCAACCTGTCGACCAGCAGCGGCTGGGTCGCGATCATGTACGGCGCCGGCAAGGACCCGAACGGCGACAGCCAGGCCGGCGCGGCCGACACCGACATCATCGGCGACGCCACCCACGGCTCGCTCTACACCGCCTACGACGACAACGGCACCGCCACGACCGCCGACGATTCGATCGTGTTCCGCCTGCGCATCGACAACCCGACCAGCACCACCAACTTCTCGGGCGTGGCGATGGTCGGCATGGACGCCAACCTCGACGGCAAGGTCGACCTGTTCATGGCCGTCGACGGCCGCAACAACGGCCAGGCCGTCAAACTGTACGACCCGGGCAACGGCCTGAACGTCTCGCCCAACACCACCACCGCGGCGCCGGTGCCGGCTGGCTGGCTGGCAAACGGCGGCGTCTATTCGTTCAATTCGACCAATTACTCGGTCGTGGCGGTCTCGGCCGCCTCCGACCCGCACTACGGCGTGTCGTCGATGACGCCCGGAGCCCCCGCGACCGACATCTCCGGCGACGGCAAGGCCGACGCCTTCGTCAGCTGGCGCCTGCCGCTGGCCGACCTGATCACGGTCATGGCCAAGCCGTCGACGGTCGACGCCAAGACCGGCCTGTACGGGCCGCGCGGCGCGACCGGCATCGTGTTCACCAAGGACACCACGGTGCAGTACCTGTCGTTCACGATGACCCAGACCAGCTCGATCAACGGCGACTTGAACGGGGTCGACGGCAGCTACGACCCGAACGTCGGCTTCGGCCCCGCGTTCTCGCTGCCGATGACGCCGGCCAACCCGATCAGCGCCGGCCCCGGCATCACCATCACCGAACCGATCAGCGGCGGCTACCTCAACGACGCCGAGGACAATTCGGCCACCCTGTCGGGCACCACGATCTCGATCGCCGACGGCGTCAAGGTCACCATCACCGCCACCGACGGCAGCAGCACCCTGACCTTCGTCGACGCGGCCACCGTCAGCGGCGGCGCCTGGAGCGCGAGCGGGCTCAACTTGTCGGCGCTGGGCAACGGCACCATCAGCTTCACGGCCACCGCCGGCAGCGCCTCCGACGGCGCGTCCGTGCTGCACGACAAGGACGTGCCGACCGTGAGCATCGGCCAGCTGGCCGACGCGGTGTCGGGCAAGCCGAGCCTCTCGGGCCTGACCAACATGCCCGACGGTTCGCTGTTGACCGTCACGATCGACACCGACAACGTCGCCGCCACCGCCAACCTGGTCTACCAGGTCATGGTCTCGAGCGGCGCCTGGACGCTCAACACGGCGACCGTGGCGCCGGTCTCGGGCACCATGCCCACGGCCGGCCTGAACAGCTACAGCAAAATCACCGTCGCCGCCACCGACAGCGCCGGCAACGTCGGCAGCGCCGTCGCGCTGAACCGCCCGACCGTGACCGCGCTCGTCACCAACGACACCACGCCGGTCGTGACCGGGACCTGGGCCAACATCCCGGGCGACACGCTGACGGTGACCGTCAACGGCGTGTCGTACACGCCGAGCACGAGCGTCGGCTCGAACGTCTGGAGCGTGCAGGTGACGACCGCGCTGGCCACCGGCAGCTCATACCAGGTGGTGGCCACGGCCAACCGCAGCGGCGCCGTCTCCGTCAGCGACACCAGCTTGCTCGAGGTGCAGGTCACCAACACGCCGGTCGTGGCGATCGATATCAAGGGTGACAGCGCGGGCGACCCGACCAGCAACGGCAGTGCCAGCGGCACCACGACGCTGCCGATCATCAACGGCAGCTCCGCCAACGCGGGCGGCTTCGTCATCGTGCGGCTCGACCCGGGCAACGACGGCGTCCTGGGCGACGCCGTGACGTACTCGGTGGTGCCGGCCGGCGATGGCACATGGACCCTGGACACGGCAACCGCGAGCCCGATCTCGGGCACCCGCCCGACCGGCGGCTACACCGGTGCGGTCGGCATCCGCGCCAGCGACAGCACCGGCGCCGTGTTCGACACCCAGCTCTTGACCGTGGTCACGCCGACCATCGCGATCGCCGGCTTCACCAGCAACGCGAGCTCGTCGGTCACCTTCGGCGCCGTCGACAACACCAACACGCTGTTGAATGCGGTCGAAGACGACAGCGTCGTCCTCAATGGCACGGCCGCCGGCGGCACCACGGTCGACCTGACCATCACCGACGCCAACGGCAACGTGCGCACCGTCAGCGGGATCACCGTCACTGGCGGCGTGTGGACCACGGCCGGCACCGCGATCAACCTCTCGGCGCTCGACGCCGGCACGCTGACGGTCACCGCCACGCTCAACGGCACCACCGCCACCGCCACCAACGTCTCGGTCTCGCACGACAAGACCGCGCCGCTGATCTTCCAGACCACACCCAGCACGGTCAAGAAAACCGCAGGGTTCGTGTACGGCGGCAGTGAATTGCCCAATACCAGCTTAACGTGGACATTAACGGCCGTGGGCGCCACCACGCAGACGGGCACCGTGACGACCGCCGCGAATGGTGATTGGTCATTCACCATGGGCAATATTAACGGTCCGTCAACGACGGGAACAATCAGTGTTCGTCCGACCGCGGCCACGACCGACGCCGCCGGCAACATTGTCCAGCTTGTGAGCTGGACCCAGGCCTTGTCCAGCGAATCCAACTCGACAGTTTCAATCACCTCGCTAAGTTCCGGCGCCGCCATCGAGAACAGCGAAGTGGCCGCAGGCGTGACGATCACCGGCACCACCTCGCTCACGGGTACGCTGAAACTGATCGCCACCGATTCGAACGGCACGACGCTGACGACATGGAACTCGAACACCATCGTCGGCGGCAACTGGACCGCGACACTGAGCCAGGCCCAGATCAAGCTGTTGACCAACGGCACCATCATTTTGAAAGCCTCGGCCCAGGACGATAGCGCCAATGACGTCTTCCTGACGACGCTGTCGCTGGTCAGTCCGGTCGTGACCATCACCGACAACGTGCCCGGCACCGCCAGCGGCACGGTGTTGTACACGTTCACGTTCAGCGAGGCCCTCGTCATCGTCCCCGCCCCCACCTTCACCATCGACGACGTCACCGTCGTCAACGGCACCAAGGGCACCTTCACCCAGGTCAGCGCCTCTGTGTACACCTTGGAGGTGCTTCCGACGGCGGGCAGCTCGGGGACCATGACGGTCAGCGTAGCGAGCGGCGTCGCCCTCAGCAACCTCACCAACCGCAACAACATCGGCGACAGCGAAACCCAGGCCTTCGACCGCACCGCCGCCGCGAACACGCCGACCGTGTCGATCCAGACCACCCAGCTGGCCACCGACAGCACGCCCCTGATCGGAGGTACCGCAAATCTGAGCGCGGGCGCGGCGGTCGTCATTTCGATCGACAACGACAACGACGGCGTCGCCGAACTGAGCTACTCGGCGACCGTGCAGGCAAACACCACCTGGAGCCTCGACATCGGCAGCGCCACGCCGAGCTCGGGCACCCTGCCCGCGGCCGGCCTGAACTCGTACGCCAAGGTCACCGTCACCGCCACCAACTCGATCGGCACCAGCGTCTCGGCGACCGGCCTGAACAGGCCGTCCGTGACCACCCTGAGCACCAACGACAACACCCCGTTCATCAGCGGCAACTGGACCCAGATCGCCGGCGACACGCTGGTGGTGGTCGTCAACGGCGTCAACTATTCGGTCGCCAACGGCAACCTGACGGTCGGCGCGACCACGTGGTCGCTCACGAGCGCGGTGCTGGCCGACGGCCCATACAACGTCACCGCCACCACCACGCGCGCCCTCGCCACTGCGGAAGACCCGACCACGGCCGAGCTGACCATCGACACGCTCGCGAGCATCGACATCACCACCAACGGCGGCGCCGCCACCGTGCTCACCAACGGCACCACCCCGGTCATCGGCGGCACCGTGAGCGGGATCGCCGACGGCACCGTGCTCACGCTCGGCTTCGACACCGACAACAACGGCAGCTACGAGCTGACGTACCAGACGGTGGTGACGGCCGGCGCCTGGTCGGTCAACACCGCGACCGCGATCCCGAACAGCGGCACCGTCCCCACCGGCGGCTTCAGCGGCACGGTGCCGGTGCGCATCAACGGCAGCGACGCGGCCGGCAACGCCGCCAGCGACACCCAGGTCTTCACGTTCGACGTGACCGGCCCCGCCATCACCTTCACGATCAACGCCAAGACGGCCGACACCACGCCGGTCATCACCGGCACGACCGACCTGCCGGCCGGTTCGACCATCTACGTCGACGTCGACGCCAACAAGGATGGCGACTGGACCGACGCGGTCACCTACACCACCACGGTCAGCGCCACCGGCACCTGGTCGGTCGAAGCGACCACGCCGCTGGCCGAGTCCACGGTCGCGCTGCGCGCGCGCGGCACCGACCTGGCAGGCAACAGCACCAGCGTGACCAAGCCGCTGCAGATCCAGCTGGTCGCGCCGTCGATCGTGATCACGACCCCGATTGCGAGCCTGGGCGGCGACGGCATCGCCAGCTTCAGCGAGGACGACAACATCGTGCTGGTCGGCACCACCACCAACATCGCCGCCGGCAGCCGCGTCAGCGTCACCATCAGCGACGGCAGCCTGACCATCGGCGACACCGCGACGGTGCTGGCCGACGGCACCTGGGCGCTGTCGGGCCTGAACCTGAGCGCGATGGCCAACGGCACCATCAGCGTGAGCGCCGCGGTCACCGATCCGATCGACGACATCTACTACACCAACACCAGCTTCCTGCACGACAAGTCGGCGACGGTGGCGATCGACAGCATCAGCCTCGACACGGGCGCGACGGGCGACTTCATCACCAAGGACAGCACGGTGAGCATCAGCGGCAGCGCCACGGCCAACGCGGCGGTGCTGGTGCTGGTCAAAAACAGCGGCGGCACCACGGTCGCCACGTTCAACCTGACGGCGAGCGCGGCCGGCACCTGGAGTTCGACCGACACCGCCGCGCTGGCGGTGGGCAACTACACGATCCAGGCGACCGTGGGCGGCACCACCGTCACCAAGGCGATGACGATCGTCGACGCGGTCGCGCCGACACTGACGGCGAGCACCCCGGTCGACAACGCGACCGGGATTTTGGCGGGGGCGAACCTGACGCTCACGTTCAGCAAAACGATCCAGGCCGGCGCGGGCGCCATCAGCCTGTACCTGGCCAACGGCACGCTGGTCGAAAGCTTCGACGTGGCGACCGGCATGGGCGACGCCGGCGGCACGATCACGTTCAACGGCACGACCGGCGTCACCCTCAATCCGTTCGCCAATCTGGCCAATAATACGGGCTACTACGTCAATGTCGGCACCACCGCAGTGATCGACAGCGCCGGCAACACCTACGCCGGCATCAGCAACGCGACCACCTTGAATTTCACGTCCGAATTGGGCGACGTGACGCCACCGACCGTTTCCATCGTGGTTACGGACAGCGCGCTGTCGGTCGGCGAAACGACACTGGTCACCTTCACGTTCTCGGAGGCCGTAACCGGCTTCGACAACACGGACCTGACCATTGCCAACGGCACTCTCGGCGCGGTCAGCACTGCGAACGGCGGTATCACCTGGACGGCGACGTTCACGCCAAACGCGAACGTCACCGACACCAGCAACC
>JAZKIN010000159.1:0-8626 GCA_040384885.1 Pseudomonadota bacterium
ACTTGGCTACGAACCAAGGGGTCGTGGGTTCAATTCCTGCCAGCCGCACCAAAAATTCGTACGGAAAAAGGGCTTGGAGAGCGATCTCCAGGCCCTTTTTCTTTGTGCGCGCTTGTAACGCGCTCCCGAAGGACGGCGCGCATGAGGCGTGGCGCTTCAAGCGCGCGGTCGTCGCACCCGCCCTGTCAAAATTTCCCCCGCGCGTGCCGGCGGCGCGGCAAATTTTTACGCCCGGCACTTGGAGCTTGGCCGCGCAGCTGTTATGATCTTGTTTTCGCGGCTGTAGCTCAGTTGGATAGAGTACTTGGCTACGAACCAAGGGGTCGTGGGTTCAATTCCTGCCAGCCGCACCAAAATTCGTAAGATCTAAAGGGCCCCGAGAGCGATCTCCGGGTCCTTTTTTCTTGGGCGGGATTAATCAGCGCCAATGAATTTATGAAAATCGACGGTGATGGGCGCGCAGACTGCCCAGCCTTTCATTTCCATGGGCGGCGGACGCGCCCGCCCTGCTGCTCGCGCTGCCCGCCGCCGGCGCCGGCACGGATCGACCATTTCGTGTTCGAGAAAAAACGCCCGCCCTTGAACGAGCGCAGCGTGCACAGGCGCGCCGACTGGCCTTGAAGGCAAGCGGCCGCCTCAGAGGATTGCCACCTGCATTTTCGTAGGATCGGCCCTACGTTCGACCAAAATCTCACCCCGCATTTTCCGCCCAACAGCAAAAAAAACGCGCCCTCCCCTATGGAGGCGGCCTTTTTCGCATGGCTCAGCGACAAGCAATTTGCGGCCGGAATTGATTGCAGAGATGCCGCGCGCGCGCTATCAAACGGCGGATTTTGAACGGGCCTTTGCTAGCATGAAGTTCCCCGATGCTTGTTCAACCAAGGCCGCACAGCGCGGCTCATTTTTGTGAGGTTAATATGAAAAATTCGAAATCTCTACTTGCTGCCGTGGTGGTCGCGGGCGCATCGATGGCGTCGTCGTTCGCTTCGGCGGCCGACATCTTCGAGCTCGACGTGCTCGACAACAGCGCCCACTTCGGCTCGACCTTCGCGATGGACAACGAGGGGCAAACGTTCTCGGACCGCTTCGTGTTCGAAATCGAGAACCGGCCGGCCAACCTCGATGCGATCGTCTCCTCGATCAGCCGCGCCGCCGACATGGGGCTCGACATCACGGGACTGAACCTGTACCGGGACAACGGTGCGCTGGTGGCGACGGGCACCGCGTCGCAAACGGGTGCCACCGACGTCTGGACCGTGAGCACCGACAACCTCACGCGCGGCAGCTACTACCTGGCCGTGTCGGGCAATATGGCCGGTGACACGGGCGGCAGCTTCGGCGGCGCGATGATGCTCGCGCCGGTACCCGAACCGGCCACCTACGGCATGCTGCTCGGCGGGCTCGGCCTGCTCGGCTTCATGGCGCGCCGGCGCAAGGGCGGCAAGTAAGCCCCGACGCCCGGGCGCCGGCGGCGAAGGCCGCCAGGCGCGCAGGCCACAGCGCCCGGCGATGGGCGCCTCCCGAAGTCCGGCAGGCTGCTAGCCCCGGACTTTTTTCATGCTGCCGCGGTTGGCCAGTATTTCCTCGATCTGCTCGAAACGCACCGGTTTGACCATGTGGTGGTCGAAGCCGGCCTCGAAGGCGAGCTGGCGGTCCTTTTCCTGGCCCCAGCCGGTCACCGCCGTGAGCACCGTCTGTTCGCCGCTCGGCAGGCGCCGGATGCCGCGCGCGAGGTCGTAGCCCGACATGCCGGGCAGGCCGATGTCGAGGAAGGCGTAGTCGGGGAAGAAGCGCCCCGCCGCCGTCAGCGCGTCGGTGCCGTTGTGGGTGATCACCACGCTGTGGCCCATCGCCGAGAGCAGCGCGCCGATGCTGTTGACGAAGTCGACGTTGTCGTCGGCGAGCAGGATGCGGAACGCCTCGGCGCTGATCAGCGCGGCCGGGATGGTCTTGGCCGGCAACTCGGGCGCGACCACGATCGGCAGGCGCACCTTGAAGCGGCTGCCCTTGCCCACGCCTTCGCTGTGGGCCTCGATGCCGCCGCCGTGCAGCTCGACCAGTTTGCGCGCCAGCGACAGGCCCACGCCGAGGCCGGCGTTGCTGCGCTCGAGCGTCGAATCGACCTGCACGAACATCTCGAACACGTGCGCGAGCATGTCGGGCGCGATGCCGATGCCGTCGTCGGCGACCTCGATCAGCAGCGCGTTGCCCTCGACCCGCGCCGACAGGCTCACATGGCCGCCGCGGTTGGTGTACTTGGCCGCATTGTTGAGCAGGTTCGACAAGATCTGCGCGAGCCGGGTCGCGTCGCCGTGCAGGAACACGGGGCGGTCCGGCAGCGCGATGGCGAGCTCGTGGCCGTGCAGCTCGATGGTCGAGCGCACCACCTCGAGCGCGTCGTTGACGACCGCCTTCAGTTCGACCCGGCCCATCTTGATGGCGAACTTGCCCGTGTTGATGCGCGAGACGTCGAGCAGGTCGTCGACCAGCCGCACCATCTGGCGCAGCTGGCGCTCCATGATGTCGGTGGCGCGCTGGGTCGCGTTGGCGTCGCCGCTGCGGATGCGCAGGATGTCGAGCCCGGTGCGGATCGGCGCCAGCGGGTTGCGCAGCTCGTGCGCGAGGGTCGCGAGGAACTCGTCCTTGCGGCGGTCGGCCAGCAGCAGCGCCTGCTCGGCGCCCTGGCGCACCTGCATTTCGTGCTCGAGCGTGAGGTTGGCCTCCTGCAAGGCGTGCGCGCGCCGGCCGAGCTCGGCGAGCATGTCGTTGAACGCCGTTACCAGCACCCCGATCTCGCCGCGGTCGTTGCCCGGCACGCGCAGGCTGAAATCGCGCCGCTGCATGACCTCGAGCGCCACCAGCGTGACCGCCTCGAGCGGACGGGTGATCGCGCGCTGCAGGCGCGTGGCCACCAGCGCCGCGATCCCGAGCGAGGCCAGCAGCACCGCGCCCAGGATGGTCGCATAAGTGACGAGCCGCTCGACCACGCCGAGGCGCGCGCGCAGGTACACCGTGCCGACCAGCTCGCCCTGGTCCATGACCTTGTGCCAGACCTCGAGCTCGCCGCCCTCGACCCGGTGCCCGTGCGTGCCCGGCGTCAGCGGCAGGGCGGCGCCGCCGGCGCCGCCCTGCAGGTAAGAGGCGAAGCGCGTGCCCGAGGCGCCGTACAAGGCGGCGGCCTGGATCTGCGGGCGCACCCGCAGCAAGGCCAGGCTTTGCTGGGCGGTGGGGGCGTCGTTGAACACGAGCGCCGGCGCGGTCACGCTGGCGATGATGTCGGCCTGGGTGGTGAGGTCGTCGATCCAGTAGCGCTGGAAGGTGCGCAGGTCGTACAGCAGCATCGCCAGCGAGGCCGACAGGAGCGCCACGAAGGTCGTCGAGACCGCCATGATGATCAGTTTGCTGCGGACCGTGCCGCTGTCGTGCACGGGCATCATGGCGCCCCCTTGTGGACCTGGTTGGCCACCGTCAACAGGCGCGAGCTGAGTTTGATGTTGTGGCGTTCGGCCGCCTCGAGCGAGACGTCGAAACGCACCCGCTGGCCGACGATCTTGAAATTGATGACGCTGCCGTGCTGGAGGCAGTTCTCGCACTCGGTCACGGCCAGCAGCTGGGCCTGCGCGGCGCCCTTGAGCAGGCGCACCACGCGCTGCTGGTCCCAGCCGGGCACGAACAACAGGTGCACGCCGGTGGCCGCCTCGTTCTCGCGCAGCGTCTTGACGGCGACGCGGCGCTGGCCGACCGTGCGTCCGGCCACGATCCGGGCCAGCTCGGCGGCGATCTCGTCGGAGCCGACCACGCCGATGGTCACGGGCGCGCCGGCGTCGTCGAAAGCGCCGGCCGGAAACTCTGTGTAGCTGAGGAATTTATACAAAAAGGCCGCCTTGACGCTGCGTTCGAGGTTGGCGTTGACCGAGACCGTCTGGGCGAGCGCCGGCGGCGCACCGAGCGCGGCCCACGCGGCCATGCCGGCCAACAGGCAACGGCACCAGCGGCGGCGCGCGCCCATGGACCGCCCTGGCGGCGCGCGGCGTGGGGGCGGGTTCGGAAGTGGTGGCGATTGCATAACTTGCTATCCTAGAACACTTTCTCGAATGAACAAAGGCGCGCACGATCCCCCGCGCGGAAAATTGCAAGATTTTTGCAATATGCGCACAAAGGCAGGTCCGCCTACCCCGGCCCGACAGGCTTATAAGTAATATTAATGACCGTCATCACAAATGACAATTTGATTTATGGCTGACGATGCGCCATCATTGCTCTGTCTCCTCTATCTTCTTCCAAGAAAATAGATTTAGCCCGCTCTCACCAGCGGGCTTTTTTTTGTCGGTGGGGTGTTGACAGTGTTGGCGAACCGGGACGCCGTGGCAACAACGATTCGGCAGTTCGAGCCGGGGCTACCAATTGAAGAGCCAGTGACTACGCGCGCTAAGCGGACGCGCCGCGGAATCCAGCTGTATATGGCGAAACTGCAAGACCGATAACGTTGGGCTGCAACGAATTACCGGCCCAGTAAACCTGCGCCAGTTTGGAGTGTTCGATTGCTGGAAAAATTTATGCCATGACCGCTTCGATTCCCTTGGTCTCTACAATCTGCAGCAACTTTGCGGCAGCCCCGCTTGGATGCTTTTCGGCTGAGGGCGATTCCCATTTTTGAACCGTGGAAACGCTCACATTAAGCACTGACGCGAAGACCTGCTGACTCATCCTCGCGACACCGGTTCGAATTGCGACCACACGTTGCGGGGAATACTCAGGCGGAACTGAACAAAGCGCGTTCATTTGCGCCATGTCGGCCTTGGAAACAAGTCCATATGCGCTCAAGTCTGCCGCAGTTTCCAGCAGCTCGCGTAGAACACGGCTATTCGCATTTGTTTTCTTGTTCATGGCATATCTCCTTTAAAACGCCGTCAGTTTTCATTGTGCCAATCTTTTCGATAGTGGCTGCGTGAAGCACCCTTCCTACCAATTTCGCAGCTTCCTCCTCCTTCGAGGAGAAGTCGGTTCCTGGGTCATTTTTTTCGCGACCAGCAAGGAAGAAGATTGCTAATTTATGCTGCTTCGCCACTAGAGAACGCGTGGAACCGCTTTTTCCTTGACCAGGCAATGCAATTCGTTTCTTGCACACTCCTTGTCCTAAGTCGGCTTCAAACTCGCCTCGCTCAATTTCACGTGCAGCCAGGCAAAGTAAGTCGTCCGGAAGGACCTTCTTGGCCCATCTCGCGAAAGTCTTTGTTTTGAACACTCGTTTCTTTCCCATTTCGCCCCTTTATTATAGCAAATAGTGCTACAATTTTTGACTTAGTGCAGGCGCCTCAGCTCAAAAATCTTCGGTTTCGCGCCGACTTGTTTTCCTCGACCTGGCGCTGCCCGCGCGCCTTTAGTCAGCAGCTCGTCCTCCCTATGCATGCTTTGCAAGGAGCCGCACCACGACAGCGAACGGCCGACGCTCATCATAACTCGGACCAAATGTGCGACCTTCTTCCTTGTCAGCGCCAAACCTACGCTTTAAAAATTACTTTCCTTGCACGGTATAGTGGAAGGCAATGTAGCCACCGGTAGCGATGCGAAATTAGCATGCAAGTCCGCCTTGAACATTCCTATATCGGGGTCTGACCCCGCTATAGGAATATTGCCGCTTGTCCGGCTTGGGTGGCTTGCCGGTCCGGTTGCGCCGGGTCGCGCGACCGGGGGGGGCGCCGCCAGCACGCGGTTGCGGCGCGCCGGCAGCCGCGTGCCGGGCTTGCATGGCGCTTGCCCAGGCCCATTTAGTGTACGATCCCGGCAAGAGCGCGGCGCCGCGCCGCCAGCCAGCCAGCAACCCACAACAATATCCTTATACCTTATGCCCCCTGCCGGACACCCGACCGCCCCCGCCGCCAACTACCTCAGCAACGCCGCACCGGACGCACGCGCCGGCTGGCCGCCCGCATTGCGGGTCGCGGCCGACATCGTGCGCCATTCGCCGCTGCCGATGCTGTTGCTGTGGGGCCCCCAGCGGCTTGCGCTCGCCAACGACGCCCACGCCGCCCTGGCCGCCGACCGCGTCCTGCCGGACACGCCGCCGGCGCTGCTGGCCGCCGCCTGGCAGGGCCAGCCGCAGAGCGCCGCGGCCGGCGCCTTCGCGCTGTACCTGACGCCATTGTGCGAGGCCGACACGGTCTCGGGCGTGCTGTGCTCGTTCGCGCCGGCGTCCGCCGCCGCCGACACCGCGCCCGCCTGCGCCGCCCTGCGCGTGCTCGTGGTCGAGGACAACCTCGACTCCCAATACCTGGTCTGCGAAATGCTCAAGGCCTTCGGCCACAACGCCGACGGCGTCGGCAGCGCCGAACTGGCGCTGCCGCTGCTGTCGGGCGCCGCCTACGACGTGCTGTTCACCGACGTCAGCCTGCCCGGCATGTCCGGGGTCGACCTGGCGCGCAAGGCCATCGCCGCGCAGCCGGCCCTGCACGTGGTGTTCGCATCCGGTTACGGCGGCGCGCTGCTGCGCCATGTCGAGTTCCCTTTCGTTTCCCTGCAAAAACCTTATGAGATCGAGCAACTGCAGGCGGCGCTGGCCGCGTTCGGCCCGGCCGGCTGAGAGGCCAAGCGTGTGGCGGCGGCGCGCGTCGCTGCGCTAGAATTTGATGTCAGGCTTGCCGGAGCAAACTAGGGACCACCCCGGGCCGCTCCCGCGCCGCCTCCACGAACGACATCGACGATGACCCCGACACCGACCCGCGGCAGTTCCGTGTGGCGCGCCGCTGCGGCGGCCCGGCACGCCAGCGCCGGCCCGGCATTCCGGGAGCGCCCTTGAACAGCCTCGCCCACACGATCGACGAACTCGCCGACGGCTTCCTCACGCTCGACGGCGAGTGGCGCATCAGCTACATCAACCGGCGCGCGCTGCAGTTGCTGGCGCGCCAGGACGGCGCGCACGCCGACGCGCGCGGCCAGTGCCTGTGGGACGCGTTTCCCGAACTGCGAGCGAGCGCGATGGAAAGCGGGCTGCGCCGCGCGCGCGCGCTCGGCCAGGCCGCCAGCTTCGAGTTCTACCATGTGCAGCAGGGGCGCTGGTACGGTTTGCGCGCCTACCCGTCGGCCGGCGGCGTGAGTTGCGCGGTGCGCGACATCAGCGCACGCAAGGCCGACGAGGCGGCGGTACTGGCCGGCAACAAACGCCTGCAGGTCGCGCTCGCGGCCGGCCGCCTCGGCGACTGGCGCTGGGACGCGCTGTCCGACCGGATCACGCTGGGCGCGCGCGCGGCCGATATTTTCGGCCTGCCCGCCGAGCTGCCGCTGGCCTGGCCGCAATTGCGCGAGCGCATCGCCGAGGGCGACCGCGAGATGGTCCGCAACGAATTCCTGCAAGCCTTCGTCGAGCACGGCGACCTCGACCTCGAATGCCGCATCGAACGCCCCGACAGCGGCCAGGTGTGGGTCGCGCTGGTCGGACGCGGCGACTACGACAGCAACAACACCGTGCTCGGCATGACCGGCGTGCTGCAGGACATTTCGACCCGCAAGAGCGCCGAGGACACCCTGCGCCAGAGCGAGGAGGTCTTGCGCGCGCTCGCCAACGCGATCCCGCAACTGGCCTGGATGGCGCAGGCCGACGGCAGCATCGTCTGGTTCAACAAGCGCTGGTACGAATACACGGGCAGCACGCCCGACCAGGTCGTCAACTGGGGCTGGCAGAACACGCTCGACCCGACCTCCCTGCCCCACATGCTGCAGCGCTGGCACGAGTCGATCCGCACCGGCGCCCCGTTCGAGATGGAATACCCGATCCGCGGCGTCGACGGCCAGTACCGCTGGTTCCTCACGCGCGTCAACGCCGTGCGCGACCGCCACGGGCACGTGGTGCGCTGGTTCGGCACCAACACCGACGTCGACCAGGTCAAGCGCGCCCAGCAGGCACTGCGCGACGAGTCGAACGTGCTCGAGCTGCTCAACAGCACGGGCAGCGCGCTGGCGACCCAGCGCGACCTGCGCTCGCTGCTGCAGGTCGTCACCGACGCCGCCACCAATGTCAGCGGCGCGCGCTTCGGCGCCTTTTTCTACCACGGCAAAGACAGCGAAGGCGACCTGTTCACGCTGTACACGCTGGCGGGCGCCTCGCCCGACGAGTTCGAGCGCTTCGGCTTTCCGCGCGCCACCGCGCTGTTCGGCCCGAGCCTGCGCGGCGAAGGCGTGCTGCGCTCGGACGACATCACGCGCGAGCCGCGCTACGGCCAGAGCGGCCCACATTTCGGCATGCCCGAGGGCCATCCGGCGGTGCGCAGCTACCTCGCCGTGCCCGTCATCGCGCGCTCGGGCGAAGTGCTCGGCAGCCTGTTCTTCGGCCACCCCGAGGCCGCCATCTTCACCGAGCGCACCGAGCGCATCGTCGGCGGCATCGCGGCCCAGGCCGCCGTGGCGATCGACAACACGCGCCTGTACGAGGCGGCCCAGCAGGCCGCCGAGGAGCGCAAGGTGCTGCTCGAGAGCGAACGGCTCGCGCGCGCCGAGGCCGAGCGCACCAGCCAGATGAAGGACGAGTTCCTGGCCACCCTGTCGCACGAGCTGCGCACCCCGCTCTCGGCCATCCTCGGCTGGGCCCAGGTGCTGCGCCGCGGCAGCCGCGACCAGGCCGACCTGCAGCGCG
>JAZKIN010000160.1:0-5266 GCA_040384885.1 Pseudomonadota bacterium
GATCGGCTACAGCTACAGCCGCGGCGGCACCGAGATCGGCCTGTTCGACATCGACCAGGCCGGTCAGCTCAGCTACCGCGCGACCTACCACATGCGCTCGAACGATTATTATTCGTCGCGCAACTACGCGAGCCGCCAGATCGGCAGCAAGCTGATCTTCTACACGCCGCTCTACCTCAGCGCGGGCCAGCGCGACCCCCTGTCCAAGTTTCCGGGCGTGCGCAAATGGCGCCCCGACGCCACCGCGGCCGACTTCGAGCGCATCGCGCCGGCCACCCGCATCTACCGCACGGACGACCCGATCGCGCCCCACACCCGCCTGGCCTTGCACACCGTCACGGTGTGCGACCTCGCCGTGCGCGAGATGAAGTGCGAGGCCACCGCCGTGCTCGGGCCGCCGGGCCGGGTGTTCTACGTGTCGGGCCAGTCGGTGTATGTGTGGGTCACGTCCGGGCGCCAGGTCAAGGGCGACGCCAGTCCGTCGGGACTGTTCCGGATTCCGCTCGACGGCGGCGCGCCCAGCGCCCTCAAGGTGGCCGGCGCGCCGATCGACCAGTTCTCGTTCCTCGAAAGCGGCGACGGCCACCTCAACGTGATGGTGCGCGCCCAGGGCCGGGGCGAGGGCATGTGGCGCGCCGAACGCGGCAGTGGCGATGTGGCCCTGCTGCGGGTGCCGCTCGCCTCTTTTTCCGATGGCCGCGACAGCGCGCCCGCCCAAAGCTACCGGGCGCTGCCCGAGGCCGGCCAGTACGGGGTGCAGAACCGCTACGTCGGTGCATACCTGCTCTATGGCAGTGCCCAACGGCAAATCAATTCGCTCCCGCATGCGCCGCGCCACGTGCTCAACGCCGTGCGCTGGGACGGCGCGGGCGCGGCGCAAAGCCTGTCGATGTCGCACGGGGTCGAGCGGATCGAGGCGATGGGCGCCGATGCGGTCGTGATCGGTTCGCGCACCGGCGATCTGCATTTTTCCAGCATCAAGCTGGGACCCAAGGCCGAGCTCGCCTACCGCTATGTGCGCGGCAACGCGGCGCAGAGCGAGTCGCGCAGCCACGGCTTCTTTTATAAGGACGAGCGGGCCGACAAGGGCATCGTCGGCTTGCCGATCACCCACGACGGCCAGTCGGGAAATGCCCACGGACACGGTGCGGCCGCTTCGGTGATGTACCTGCGTAACAGCAAGCTCAAGCTCGACGAACTCGGCTCGCTGCTGTCGCAGCCGGCCAAGCAGGGCGACGACGGTTGCCGCGCCTCCTGCGTCGATTGGTACGGCAACGCGCGCCCCTTGTTCCTGCAGGGCCGGGTGTTTGCCCTGATGGGCTACGAGCTGGTCGAGGGCAAGGTCAGCGGCGAACGCCTGTCCGAGACGCGGCGCATCAGTTACGCGCCGGCAAGTTTGACCATCGCGCGCTGATTGCGCCGGGCATAAAAAAAGCGCGTGGCCTCGGCGGTTTCGCCGGGCCACGCGCTTTCTTTTGCGCGCCGTTTTATGCGCCGTTTTGTGCGCCGCTTAGTGCGCGTTGGTGCCGTAGTAACCGTGGATCTGGCTCGCCCATTGCTGATCTGCCATATCGGGCCAGGCGTCGGTGTCAAAGCCCGGCGCGTTCTCGATCTTCTCTTTCTCGAGGTTGAGCGTGAAGCGCTTGTTGACGGTGTCGAGCGTGAGTGCCGACCAAGGCACCGCGAACAGCTTTTCGCCGATCGTGAGCACGCCGCCGAAGGACATGACCGCGTAGGCGACCTTGCCGGTGCGCATGTCCAACATGATTTCCTTGATCTCGCCGAGGTGATCGTTGCGCAGGTTGTGCACATGGTTGCCGATCAGGGTGTTGGCACCCATCAGTTCAGGGCCGGGGCCTTTGTCGCCGGTGTTCACATACATGCCATAGGCATCGCGTTCTTCGTAAGACATAGTGGACCTCCTGTGTAAAAGTGCGAGCATGGCCTTTGAGCTGCCTCAAGTCTGTTCGTTGTCACACGCAGACTATGCATGGCGTTTTTGCAGCTCATTCCCACATTTGCGCGTTCTGTCGCCAACTCCTTCGACCATTAGTGACGTTTGGATAGAATCCGTTCCGTTGTAAATACTTAAAGGAGAAGACATCATGAACGCACAAATTACTACATTAAAACAAGCACTTAAGATCCTCGTGCTGCTGGGCGCCAGCGCCGGCGCCTGGGCCGCGCCGGCCATGCCGGTCACAATCACGGTGCAACCGGGCCAGCCCCTGATCGAACAGGGAAAGGGCCAACAGCTGCTCAATTTCGACTTTAAAATCGACAACCAGAGCGCCGACAAGATCGAACTGAGCGGCATCGAGGTCAGCGTGCTCGGCAGCGCCGACAAGCTGGTCGCCCAGTACCGCGTGGGCGCCAACGGCATGAGCGTGCTGGTGGTGCCGAACCGCTTCATCGAGGCCGGCAAGAGCGGCCTCGTGTTCAACCCCCTGTACACCTTTCCGGCCGGGATGGACCTGTCGCGGCTGCGTTTCGACTTCCAGTTCGACGTCGGCGACGTCACCAAATACAAGGTCGAGGCGCTGGTCCAGCCCAAGCCATTCACGCCCAAGGCGCAACTGATGCTGCCGCTGGCCGGTCCCGTGCTCGTGCACGACGGCCACGATTTCTACGGCCACCACCGGCGCCTGCCTTTGCTCGACGGCATGGCGCAGGCGCTGGGCTGGAAGAGCAACTTCATGCGTTACAGCTACGACTTCGTCAAGACCGACGAGCAGGGCCGCATGTACAAGGGCGACGGCCTAAAGAACGAGGACTGGTACGGCTGGGGCATGCCGGTCGCGGCGCCGGCCGCTGGCAAGGTGATCCGGGCGGTGTCGAACCTGCCCGACAACGCCAAGGGCAAACGCCCGCCGTTTTCGCGCGAGCAATTCATCGCCGACCCGTCGCTGATGTGGGGCAACCATGTCGAGATCGAGCACGGCAACGGCGAGGTCAGCCTGCTGGCGCACCTCAAGTCGGGCAGCGTCACGCTCAAGGCCGGCGACCTCGTCAAGCGTGGCCAGCAGGTCGGCGAGATGGGTTTTTCGGGCGACGCCTTCCTGGTCCATCTGCACTACGACCTCAAGAGCGGACCCGGCTTCGCGGCGGACGGATTGCCGTCGCCGTTCAAGGACTTCGAGCGCCTCAGCGGCGCCGACTGGACCAAGGTCAAGCATGGCCAGGTCGACAGCGGCGACATCGTCCGCCGCACCGAAAAATAAACCAATCACTCGAACGGAAAAAATCATGAACCCAAAAACCGCCATCGCCACCCTGTGGGCGCTCGGCCTCGCTTGCGCGCCGGCCATCGCGCAGGATGGACCCCCACCCGGCAAAATGTGGCTCGGTGAATTCACCGTCGCCGGCAAGAGCACCGGCATCATCGTGCACGACCGCTCCGAGCACAAGGACGCGCCGTCCGTGGTCGACGTGCCGTCGATGAACGCGCGCAATATCCCGATGAGCAATTTCTCGATGACGCCGGCGGCGGGCAAATTCGAACTCCAGGGCGGCCCGGAGCTGCTCAAGTTCGAGGGTGTGCGCCGCGACGGCAAGCTGACCGGCAAGGTCATGCAAGGCCAGACCCCGGGCGAGTTCACGCTGGTGCAGGCCGCGCCGAACAACGTGGCCGACAACTTCAAGGCCGCGGGCAGCTACCAGGTCGCGCCGGGGCATGTGATCGACCTGGGCCCGATGGACGAGATGGGCGGCATGCTCATCTTTATCGACCAGAAGACCCTGCGCGAAGGCCCGCTGTACCCGCTCTCGTCGACCAGGTACGTGTCGGGCCCGAGCATCGGCGTGCCGTACCCGTTCGCGATCGGCGCCGAGTTCATCAAGGACGCCAAGGGTGCCATCACCGGCATGCGCTGGCGCGACGGCGACAAGCAGATGACGGCCAAGAAAATCGCCCCGCACCGGGTCGAGGAGGTCACGGTCGTCAATGGCGAGGTCACGCTCAAGGGCGTGCTGACGCTGCCCTTGGGCAAAGGGCCGCATCCGGCGGTCGTGTTCGCGCACGGCTCGGGTCCGGTCACCCGCAACCTCGGGATCTGGACCAGCTTCTTCGTGCGCCAGGGATTCGCCGTGCTCTCGCTCGACAAGCGCGGCGCGGGCGCGTCCACGGGCGACTGGATGAAGTCCGGCATGGACGATATCGCCGGCGACTGGCTGGCCGGGGTCGCCATGCTCAAGGGGCGTGCCGACATCGACGCGCGCCGCATCGGCGTGCACGGCAGCAGCCAGGGCGGCTGGACCGCGCCGCTGATGGCCTCGCGTTCGGACGATGTCAGCTTTGTTATCGTGCGGGCCGGTTCGGCGGTGCGGGTGGCCGAGACCATGGCGCACGAGATCGCCTGGACGGTGCGCGAGGGCGGCCTGTCCGAGGGCGATGCCAACGAGGCTTACGCGGCGTCGATGCAGTTGTTCGAACTGGCGCCGGCGAGCTGGGACAAGTTCAGCGCGGCCGTGGCCGTGCACAAGGTCAAGCCTTGGGCCAAGTTCGTCTGGCCGCTGGGCCAGTCCGAGAAGGGCTGGGGCCGTGCGTGGACCGCCATGAATGCGCCGTACGATCCGGCCGCGACGCTGGCCAAGGTCAAGGTGCCGGTGTTGTGGTTCCTGGGGGAATTCGACCACAATGTGCCGAGCGCCGACTCGGTTAAACGGCTCGACGAGGCGCGCACGGCCTCGGGTAACAAGAATTTCACGGTGGTCAATTTGAAGGAGACGGGGCATAGTTTTGTGCAGTCGAAGACGGGCAATGCCGATGATTTCGTGTTGGCTACCAAGATGGTGCCGGGGTATTTTTCGCGGATGGAGAGCTGGTTGCGAACCAATGTGATCAACAAAAAGTAAGGTACATCGTCCTCGCGGAGGCGGGGACCCATAGATCGGTAGATTTGTGCAACCGTTTGGTGCAATGTTATCGGCGGCAATACCTCATATCTAATGTTCTATGGGTCCCCGCCTCCGCGAGGACGATGGGTTTGAGGTGCGGGATGGGGTTGGGGCGGGGTTTTCACGGGCGTCTAAAGGCCCGTTTTCAGGGCTCGCCTTAGCCCCACGTTATGCATTTTTGCCTTGTTTTGGTGAAGTATTGCCGCGTTTAAGGTATAATTTCAATTTCCCGCACGTGCCGTTCGGCACCTCCTGCAATGACCAAATTTGTCTTCGTCACCGGTGGCGTTGTGTCTTCCCTTGGAAAAGGGATAGCCGCCGCCTCTCTCGCCGCGATCCTCGAATCGCGCGGCCTTAAAGTCACCATGCT
>JAZKIN010000161.1:0-5915 GCA_040384885.1 Pseudomonadota bacterium
CCGCCGCCTCTCTCGCCGCGATCCTCGAATCGCGCGGCCTTAAAGTCACCATGCTTAAGCTCGATCCGTACATTAATGTCGATCCGGGCACCATGAGTCCTTTGCAACATGGCGAAGTGTTCGTCACCGACGACGGGGCCGAAACCGACCTCGACCTCGGCCACTACGAGCGCTTCATCAGCACCCGCATGAAAAAGGTGAACAACTTCACCACCGGCCAGATCTACGAATCGGTGATCCGCAAGGAACGCCGCGGCGAGTACCTCGGCAAGACGGTGCAGGTCATCCCGCACATCACCAACGAAATCCAGGACTACATCTACCGCGGCGCCGAAGGTGCCGACGTGGCGCTGGTCGAAATCGGCGGCACCGTCGGCGACATCGAGTCGCTGCCCTTCCTCGAGGCGGCCCGCCAGCTGAGCCTGCGCGCGGGCCGTAAGTCGGCCGCCTTCGTGCACCTGACGCTGGTGCCGTACATCGCCTCGGCCGGCGAACTCAAGACCAAGCCTACCCAGCACAGCGTGCAAAAGCTGCGCGAGATCGGCATCTCGCCGAACGCGCTGCTGTGCCGCGCCGACCGCCCGATCCCGAACGACGAACGCGCCAAGATCTCGCTGTTCTCGAACGTCGAAGAAGCGGCCGTCATTTCCGTGTGGGACGTCGACACGATCTACAAAGTGCCGCAGATGCTGCACGACCAGGGCCTCGACGCGATCATCTGCGAGGCGCTCGGCATCGAGGCGGCCCCGGCCGACCTGGGCATGTGGAGCAAACTGATCCACGCGCTCGAGCACCCCAAGGTGACCGTCAAGGTCGGCATGGTCGGCAAGTACGTCGACCTGACCGAATCCTACAAGTCGCTGACCGAGGCGCTGCGCCACGCCGGCATCCACACCGAAAGCCGCGTCAACATCGAGTACATCGACTCGGAAGAGATCGAAACGCGCGGTTGCGACGAGCTGGCCCAGTACGACGCCATTTTGGTGCCGGGCGGCTTCGGCAAGCGCGGCGTGGAAGGCAAGATCATGGCCGCGCGCTATGCCCGCGAAAACAAGATTCCCTACCTCGGCATCTGCCTCGGCATGCAGGTCGCGTTGATCGAATACGCGCGCCACATGGCCGGCCTGACCAACGCGAATTCGACCGAGTTCGACCCGGACACCGACCAGCCGGTCGTGGCCCTGATCAACGAGTGGCAGAACCACGACGGCAAGGTTGAAAAACGCGACGTCAACTCCGACATGGGCGGCACCATGCGCCTCGGCGCGCAAACCTGCGCCGTCAATCCGGGCACCCTGGCCGCCGAGATCTACGGCTCCGTCGTGACCGAGCGCCACCGCCACCGTTACGAAGCGAACAACCACTACCTGTCGCGCGTCGAGGCGGCCGGGCTCATCGTGTCGGCGCGCACCCCGACCGAAGACCTGTGCGAGATCATGGAATTGTCCCGCACCGGTGACAACGCGCACCCTTGGTATATGGGCGTGCAGTACCATCCCGAGTTCAAATCGACCCCGCGCACGGGTCATCCTTTGTTCATCTCGTTCATCAAGGCCGCGCTCGCGCAGCACGCCCTGCACGCCGAGCCAGCCACGCAAGGAGAAGTAGCATGAAGCTTTGTGGATTCGACGTCGGCCTCGACCAGCCGATCTTTTTGATCGCCGGAACCTGCGTGATCGAATCGCGTCAGATGGCGATGGACACCGCCGGCACGCTCAAGGAAATCACCGCGGCGCTGGGCATTCCTTTCATCTACAAGTCCTCGTTCGACAAGGCCAACCGTTCGTCGGGCACGACCTTCCGCGGCCCCGGCATGGACAAGGGCCTCGAGATTTTGGCCGACGTTAAAAAGACGATCGGCGTGCCGGTGCTCACCGACATCCACACGATCGAGGAAATCCCGGCGGTATCAGCCGTCGTCGACGTCTTGCAGACCCCGGCCTTCCTGTGCCGCCAGACCGATTTCATCATCGCCTGCGCCCAGTCCGGCCTGCCGGTCAACATCAAGAAGGGCCAGTTCCTCGCGCCCGGCGACATGAAGAACGTGATCGACAAGGCGCGCGCCGCCGCCAAGGCCGCCGGCCTGAACGAAGACAACTTCATGGCATGCGAGCGCGGTGTTTCCTTCGGCTACAACAACCTGGTCTCGGACATGCGTTCGCTGGCCATCATGCGCGAATCGAATTGCCCGGTCGTGTTCGACGGCACCCACTCGGTGCAGTTGCCCGGCGGGCAGGGCACGTCCTCGGGCGGCCAGCGCGAGCACATCCCCGTGCTGGCGCGCGCGGCCGTGGCGGCCGGCATCGCCGGCCTGTTCATGGAGACCCATCCGAACCCGGCGCAGGCGATGTCCGACGGCCCGAACGCGATGCCGCTCGACCGCATGAAAGAATTGCTGACGACGCTCGTCGAGCTCGACCGCGTGGTCAAGCGCGCCGGCTTCATCGAAACCAGCTTCGCCTGACGCGCGCGCCTTCCGGCGCGCCGTCCTCGCAGGCGGACCCCGTGCGGGTCCGCCGATCCCTTTCCTACCTTATCGAAAGAGTGAACCATGAGTGCTATCGTTGATATTATCGGCCGTGAAATTATTGATTCGCGCGGCAATCCGACTGTCGAATGCGACGTGTTGCTCGAGTCCGGCGTGATGGGCCGCGCGGCCGTGCCGTCGGGTGCCTCGACCGGTTCGCGCGAAGCGATCGAACTGCGCGACGGTGATATGAAGCGCTATTTCGGCAAGGGCGTGTTGCAGGCCTGCGAGAACATCAACACCGAAATCGCCGAAGCCATCATGGGCCTCGACGCCAACGAGCAAGCATTCCTCGACCGCACGCTGATCGACCTCGACGGCACCGAAAACAAGGGCCGCCTGGGCGCCAACGCGATGCTGGCCGTGTCGATGGCCGTGGCCAAGGCCGCCGCCGAAGAAGCCGGCCTGCCGTTGTACCGCTACTTCGGCGGATCGGGCGCGATGCAGATGCCGGTGCCGATGATGAACGTCATCAACGGCGGCGCGCACGCCGACAACAACCTCGACATCCAGGAATTCATGATCATCCCGGTTGGCGCGCCTTCGTTCAAGGAAGCCATCCGCTACGGCGCCGAGATTTTCCACACGCTCAAAAAGATCCTGCACGACAAGGGCCTGACCACCTCCGTGGGCGACGAAGGCGGTTTCGCGCCGTCGGTGGCCAACCACGAAGAAGCGATCAAGCTGATCATGCAGGCGATCGAGCAGGCCGGCTACGAGCCGGGCACCCAGATCTGCCTCGGCCTCGACTGCGCCGCGAGCGAGTTCTACAAGGATGGCAAGTACCACCTTGAAGGCGAAGGCATGCAGCTGACCGCGACCGAATTCACGCACATGCTCGAGACCTGGTGCGACAAGTACCCGATCATCTCGATCGAGGACGCGATGGCCGAGAACGACTGGGACGGCTGGAAGATCCTGACGGACGCGCTGGGCAAGAAGGTGCAACTGGTCGGCGACGACCTGTATGTGACCAACACCAAGATCCTCAAAGAAGGCATCGACAAGGGCATCGCAAATTCGATCCTGATCAAGATCAACCAGATCGGCACCCTGACCGAGACTTTCGCCGCGATCGAAATGGCCAAGCGCGCCGGTTACACGGCCGTCATTTCGCACCGTTCGGGCGAGACCGAAGACTCGACGATCGCCGACATCGCCGTTGGTACCAACGCCTTGCAGATCAAGACCGGCTCGATGTCGCGTTCGGATCGCATGGCCAAGTACAACCAGCTGCTGCGCATCGAGGAAGACCTGGGCGACATCGCCAGCTATCCCGGTCGTGGCGCGTTCTACAACCTGAAGTAAGACACAGGACCGGCCAGCCGCGCTGGCCGGTATTGTCCGCATGCGCATCATCACGCTCGCCCTCGCAGCCTTGCTGCTGCTGATACAGTTTCCGCTTTGGTTGGGGAAGGGCGGCAAGTTGCGCGTGGTGGACCTGGAGGCCAAGGTGCAGACGGCGCAGCAAAAGACGGTTATGCTCAGAGAGCGCAACGCCAAGCTCGAGTCCGAAGTGCGCGACCTCAAGGACGGCACGGGCGCGGTCGAGGAACGGGCCCGCTATGAGCTCGGCATGATCAAGCAGAACGAAATCTTTGTGCAGATCCTCGGCGACAAACCGAAGGTGAGCACGCCAGCGACGGCACCGGCGGCCAAGTAATTGTTGTTCAAGCATCGTTCACAGAATTCGTGAACCGAATATATCACGCAAAAACCAACATCATGTCTGCCTGCAGTTTTGGTGCTAAAGCGCGTCAGAAATCGTGCCACCCGAACTCAATACCACAAACCAACATCGTCCTCGCGAATGGCTCGGCCCCCCGCGTTGACCCATAGAACGTCGGCGAATAGCAACTGTTCTATGGGTCCTATATGGACGCCCCCCTTTTGCCAAGGTATTTCTTTGCGATTCGACAGGATAAGGTGCATTTCTATATCCGGCCTGTGTTGCATGCGACGAATCGCTGCATGGCCCCGATGTAATCCGCTGACTTGCTCCTCATTCCCGCAGCGGGCTCAAAGCCCAGGGGACCCATTCAGGTTTAGCAAATCCCGGTCTTACCTGTTGTCATCGACACTTCGTACCTTACACAAACTGGTTGCTACCTAGGACCCTGCACTTGCTACTGCGCGCCAAAAATATTACTTTGCGTGGTTCGGCTCGTATGCGCGGCCGTGCGCCAGCATTGCCCATATTGTGCGCGCCATCTTGTTCGCCAGCGCAACGATGACTACATTGCTAGGCCGACGTTTGCCAAGCTCCTCCACCCACTTGCCGGGCTCCTTGGCGTGATAGAGCACCGCACGTGCACCGTGTATCAGCAAGGTGCGCAAGTAAGTGTCGCCCCGCTTGCTGATACCCAGTAGCCTCACCTTCCCACCTGTCCCCACTTGGGCCGGGACCAGCCCGAGCCAGGCTGCGAACTCGCGCCCGTTCCGGAACGCCTTTGGATCGCCCATGGTTGCAACTGCAGCCGTTGCGGTCAATATCCCGACGCCTGGAATTGCAGCTATCGCCTTGCTCGCCTGATCTTGCTTCATCCAAGCAAGGAGCCTGTGCTCGATTTGCTGGATTTGCGCATCCAATTTGGCCAACATACTCCATTGTTCGCGTAGCGTATCAATCAACGCCGCGGGCAGCCGTTCCGCCAATCTGGCCAGTGCGCCAACCATACCCTCATCGAACTGCTTTCGCCCCACCCCCATCACTTCACCATATTCACCCATCAGCCCGCGCAAACCGTTGATCTGCGCGGTTCGAAATTTGACGAGCTGGCTGCGCAGCCGATGCAAAGCCAGCACTGCCTGCTGTTCTTCCGTCTTGATCGCCACCGAGCGGATCGAATCCTGCTGGACAGCAAGCCAGATTGCGCGAGCATCAGCAACATCATTTTTATTGCCACAGACGAAAGCCTTGACCTTCTTGCCGGCCATCAGTTTTACCTCGTGACCCATCGCCGTCAAACGCCGGGCCCAGTGCTGTGAGCCACCGCAAGCCTCCATCCCGATTAAACACGGTGCACGGTTCGAAAAAAACTCAAGAAACTTCGCCCGCTTTATTTGCTTGCTAATCACCTCGCCGGTCTCCTGATCGACCATGTGAACCTGAAAGACCTGCTTCGCAACGTCAACTCCAACAGCCGTTTTAGTAGTAGCATTCATGATGGATCCTCCGGTTGGCTTTAGTGAAACTTCGTAAATTCCA
Source organism: Pseudomonadota bacterium (assembly GCA_040384885.1). Classification (GTDB taxonomy): domain Bacteria; phylum Pseudomonadota; class Gammaproteobacteria; order Burkholderiales; family Burkholderiaceae_D; genus Telluria_A. The sequence goes on from JAZKIN010000161.1 coordinate 5,736, forward strand.
CTATAGGCACTTCGATGCCGCCGCCACCTGAGGATCCACCTCCCTCTGCTTCCGCTGCCTTAATCATTATCAACCCCCGCACCGTTTGACTTGTAGGTGGGGGGCGTCCATTACATTCCCGCATACGAGGCTGTCGCAAAACGCAAATTGAGCCGCTTGATTTAGCAGAAATCGCGAAAT
>JAZKIN010000162.1:0-16628 GCA_040384885.1 Pseudomonadota bacterium
TTTGATATTTAATTTTCTTCGATGCGATTTCTGTAGCGTCTCAGGCACCAATTTAAGACTTTGCCCCCCTTTCGCGACAGCCTCGTAGGCTGGGGCCCATAGAACTTCAGCTCAAAGCAACTGTTCTATGGATCAACGCGGGGGCGCCGAGCCATTCGCGAGGACGATGTTGGTTTAAAGTTTTTACGTTTCCTCGATACGATTTCTGGAGCGTTTTAAGCGCTAATTCAGTAGCGGAAGCTGCAGCCGTGCGACCGCCCCGCCATCGGCATGGTTGCCGACCTCGACAGTCCCGCCATGCAGCGCCATAACCTCGCGCACAAAAGGCAGGCCCAGCCCCGTGCTCTTGGCGCCGTCCGGCCGTTGAAGAGAATAAAAGCGCTCGAACAAACGTGCCTGCGCATACGCCGGAATGCCAGCGCCCCGGTCGCGCACGACAATCACGGCCTGCCCCGCCAGCCGTTCGACGCCCAGCCCGATGCTGCTGCCCTTGGGCGCGAAGTCGGCCGCGTTGTCGAGCAGGTTGCCCAGCGCCTGCCTTAGCAGCAACTCGTCGCCCTGCACCGTCAAATCCTGCCCCTCCACCTCGAGCGTCAAACCCCGCGCCGCCAGCGTCAGCGACAGGTCGGTCTGCACCAAGCCCACGAGCTTGCCCAAGGACACAGCCTCGGGCGCGCCGAGGCGCTGCTGCTTTTCCACGCGCACCAGCGCCAGCAGCTTGTCGATGAGTTGCTTCTGGCGCGCGTTCTGGTTCAGGATGTTGCCGAGGAAGTGCTTGCGCTCGGCCTCCGGCATGTCTTCCTGCATCAACTCGGCCGAACCCTGGATCGCCGCGATCGGGCTCTTCAGCTCGTGCGCGAGCGTGTGCATCAGCTCTTCGACATACTCCTTGCCTTCGAGCCGGTGGCGCATCGCCTCGAGCGCGCGCCCGAGCGTGCCGATCTCGTTGTTGCCGAGCGGCGGCAGCGTGGCCTTCTCGCCGGCCTCGACCGCGGCGATATAGCGCATCAGCTTGCGCAGCGCGTGCGTGAGCCAGAACGCGAACGCGCAGCCGATCACGAGCGACAAACCGAGCAGCAGCGCGCCGCGCTGCAAGATGATCTGGCGGCTGCGCTCGACGAAGGGTTGGACCGTCGCGTTCGGCTTGGCGACCGTCAGCACGCCGATGATCCGCGGGCCGTCCATGATCGGCGCGGCCACGTGCATCACGGTGCTGCTGTCGTCGAGCGGGTTGGCGCGCGTGCTGCGCGCGCCGTACTCGCCGCGCAGGGTGCGCTTGACGTCGTTCCAGCGCGAATAGTCCTGGCCCACATCCTTGCCGAACGAATCGAAGCGCACGATGCCTTGGGCGTCGGTGATGGTCACGCGGTAATTGAGCGCGCGCTTGGCGTAGCCCGAGATGCGCACGTCGATCTTGCGTTGCTGATACGACTGAATGCGCGCCAGCATCGGCGATTCGCCGACCCTGCCGGCCTTGACGTCGTCGGCCACGAGCAGCGCCAGCAGGTAGGCGGTGTCGACCAGCGTGTCCTCCATCGTCGCGCGCACGCCCGGCTTGACCTGCTCGACGAACACATTGAGCAGGAACCACGCAGCCACCCCGACGATCGCGAAATAACCGAGCAGGATGCGCAGGCCGATCTTCATGCGTTGGCCAGGCTGTATCCCATGCCGCGGTGGGTGTGGATCGGGTCGAACCCGGGGTCGACCGCGCGCAGCTTGGCGCGCAGAGACTTGACGTGGGCGTCGACCGTGCGGTCGAGCGTGTCGGCGGCGTCGGCCCAGACCCGGTCCATCAGTTGCGCGCGCGACAGCACATGCCCCGGGTGCTCGGCCAGCGCGAGCAGCAACAGGTATTCGTAGCGCGTCAGCTCCAGCGCCTGCCCGCAGTAAATGATGCGCGCCTCCTGGCGCCGCACGTCGAAGCGTTCGGGCGCCGCCGCGGCAGCGGGCACTGGCTGCGGCCCGAGCCGGCGCAGCACGACGCGGATCCGGGCCACCAGTTCGCGCGGCGAAAACGGCTTGGTCACATAGTCGTCGGCGCCGATCTCGAGCCCGACGATGCGGTCGATCTCGTCGCTGCGCGCGGTCAGGAAAATCACGGGCACGTTGCAGAACTGGCGCAGCTGGCGGCACACCTCGAAGCCGTTCATGTCCGGCAGGCCGACATCGAGCACGATCAGGTCGGGCAGTTGCGCGGCCGGCGCGCGCATCGCCTCGAGCGCCTCCTTGCCGAGAGTCAGGTGGCGCGGCGTGAAGCCGTCGGTGCGCAAGGCATACGCGATGCTGTCGGCAATCGCGAGCTCGTCTTCAACAATCAGAATGTTTTGTGGCATCGGTCCATCCTAGGCGTGGTGGGGCGCGGCGCCGGCGCCGCGCCGCGTGGGCGGCACCAGCACCCAGCTCAGCACGACCAGGGCGCCGAACGCGGAATAGACAAACACGAACACCCAGGGCGGCGCTGTGAAGAACAGCGACTTGCCGAGCCAGTAGGCGATGAAGTCGCCCTCGGCCACGACCTGGCCGCCGCGTTCGCGCAGCCAGTATTCGAGCGTGGTGAGCGGGCACATGATGCCGAACCACGACTGGAAGGCGACATAGCCGATGGTCGCCAGGTGCAACACGCGCAGCGGGAAATTGCGCACCCAGGCCCAGCGGCGGGCGCCGCCGACCAAAATCAATGGCAGGCCCAGCACGACGAACAGCACAACGCCCGTATGCAGCATCAGCACGCCATCGGCGAGCAGCGGGTACAGCGTCGATTCTTGCGGCATGACGACCTTTTGATACTTTACTGGTTGACCATCTGCACCACGAACAGGCGCCCGCCGGGCTTCTTGGATGTCAGCAATTGCGTGCCGTCCTCGATCACCACCTTGCCGCCGATCGGGATCACGGCCTTGCTGGCGACCACGGTGAGGTCGGGCATGCCTTCGTTGATCAGGTACCAGGCCCCGAGGTGGTAGATGAAATAGCCGACCCGCTTCTTCTGCTCGGGCGTGAGCCGTTCGTTCGGCGAGACGTCGCGGTCGATGTGCCACTGGAACAGCGACTGGTTGGTGTAGACCATGAGCCGGTGGTTGTCGGGCCGGAAGGCACCCTCCGAGCGCGACGAGTACAGGTTGAGCACGGGCAGCGGCCCGACGAACTGGGTGCGGCAGAACGGGCACACGGGCTTGGTCTTGTTGTCGAACACAAACCACTTTTGCTCGCACGCCTTGTTGGCGCAGGGCTGCAGCAAGTCGACCGTCTTGACCAGCGCGCGCTCCCAGTCGTCCGACGAGGGGCGGCTGGCCGGGTCTTGCAAGCCGGTGCCGAAGGCGCGCGCGAACAGCTCGCTCAGGTACGGCCCGGTCACCTGGTACGGCAGGCGCTCGGTGTCCTTCCACGGCAGCTCGTACGGTTTGACATGCGCGAGCTTGATCCGGTTCGAGGCGTCGTGCGGGTCCTCGATGAACAGCGCCTTGGCGCCCATCGCCAGTTCCTCATCCTTGTGCGGGTCGTTCATGTCATGGATCTTGTCGCCGCGCAGCGGGTGGCGGAACAGCAGGTACATATAGATCAGCACGGCGAGCGCGTGGCGGTCGGTGCTGATCGAGGGCAGCTTGCGCGCGGGGTCCTCGCGCGGCAGGTGGGCCGTCATCACGCACTCGGGCGCGATGAAGTCCGGGGTGCCGACGACGTCGGGCGGAAACTTGCCCGGCACCACCAGGCCGTCGATGTCGATCAGGCAGGCGCGCCCCGTGGTCGGGTCGATCAGCACGTTCTTGTAGCTCAGGTCGGAGTGCGCCAGGCCGGCCGCGTGCATGCGGCGCACGGCGCGCGCGATCATGAGGCACAGCTTGATCTGCATCATCCAGTCGCCGAGCTCGCGCGGATCGAGGAATTTGTTGCGGTTCGATGGAGACGAGAACCACTTGCCCTCTTTTTCGCGGCCCTGGATGCCGAGCATGTCGTTGTTGCGCGAGCCGAACTTAAAAAAGAAGTCGCTCTCGTAGAACGGCGCGACCACGCCCACGCGGCCGTTGTACTCGACCGTGGTGGTGGGCCAGCAAAACAGTTTTTTCCAGTACTCGCCGCCCGGCTGGTTCATGATCCGTTCGCGGTAGGTGCCGGTGATCACCGCGAGCCGCTCGCGCAGCGCGGCGTCGGCCTTGCCGCGGAAGAAGGCGACCACGTAATCGCGGTTCGGCGAGAAATACACGTCCTTCATGCCGCCCGAGGCTTTCATCTCGTCGACAAACTCGACAGTGGAGCCATCGGCGGCGGTGACGGTGACGATCTTCGGCATTAGCTGGCTTCCTGTGTGTGGTCGGGGTAAATGATCGCGATGGTGCGGTCATCGTGATTGCCTGGCGACCAGAAATCGAGCCATGACAACAGTTTTTGCTGCTCGCCCTCGGCGGTGCCCGAGAAGTCGACGGCCTGCCCGATATCGTCCCACAGCGCGTCCCAGATCGCTACGCGCGCGAGCTTGGCGTCGGTTTCGAACTTGGGGTCCGAGACGCCGTCGCTCATGAGGATGAGCGCGGTCGGCGCCTCGACCAGCGCGAAGCGGGTGCGCTTGACGAGCGCCTCCTGCGACACCTCGGCGGCCTCGAGGAACCGGGTCTGGCCCGAGAACTCGCCGCTGTCGACGTCGCCGAGCAGAATGATCTCCTTGCCCTTGCTGTAGACCCCGATGGCGCCGTCGCCGACCCAGTAGGCCACGCACAAGGTGCCGAACGGATAGCGCTTGCACGCGGCGATCAGGGCCGTGCTGGCGAAATCCCGGACGTTCGCCTCGGTCCCGGCGTCGGCATTGGCGGCCGCCTCGCGCGCGATTTCCTGGTTGCCGTAATAGGCCGCGTGGCCGACGGTGCCGAACAATTTGTAATGCAGGCCCTGGCGCGCGGCCTCGACCACGAGCGGGTCGGCGTCGAAGCGTTTCTCGCTCCAGGCTTGCGCGGCCTCGTCGATGGCCGCGCCCTCGGCCCCGTCGAGCGTGGCGCGCAGGTGCTTCATGGCCTCGTCGCAAATGATCTGCGATCCGCGCCGCGAAAAGCGCGCGCTGCCGGCGCCGTCGGCGACCACCGCCACATGCCAGCCCGACTGGTCGAGCACGCCTAGGCGCACGTCGTCGTCGCGGAAGCTGCCCACGTGCGCGTGCGAACGCCCGCGCTTGCTCGCGGCGAGTAGTTGGAAATCGGCGCTGCCCGCGCTCGCGCCCTCCTCGTCGGGCTTCCAGTATTTGTCGTTCTGGTCGGAGGGCAGGTTTTGCCACATTTTTTTCGGGTCGGGGTTGATGACCAGTTTCGCCGTTGATTCGCGCGGCGGCCCGTCCGGCTGGCCTTGCAACTGGTAGCTGATGGCGATGTCGAATTCGCCTGCGACCTCGGGCGTGCCCGACAACATTCCCGTGGCGAGATCGGCGGCGAGGCCGAGCCCGTCGGGCAGCGTGATGCCGCACAGCGTGATCGCCTTGCCCGGCGCCAACTGCGGCTCGAGCGCGTACGCATAGGCGTCGCCGGCGCGGCCGTTGCGCAGGCGGAATACGAGCGCCGGCAAGGCTACCGGCACGGGTGCTGGTGCTGGTGCTGGTGCTGGTGCTGGTGCGGGTGCGGGTGCGGGGGCAACGGCGATCGAGGGTGCCGGCGCGGGCACACTGGCTACCGGCTCGCCGGCAACGGGAACCTCGGCGACGGGCACCTCGGCAACGGAATCCTCGGCAACGGGAACATCGGCAACGGGAACATCGGCAATGGGAGCCTCGGCACCCGAAATCGCGGCGACGGGCGCCGGCGGCGCGGCCGCTTCAATCGGGGCGGGCGCCGGCGCCGCCGTTGCGGCCGGCGTGGCGATCTTGAATTTCATGGGCTCGAGAACACTTTCTTCCGGCGTATTGTCGGATTTGTACCTGGCCATCTGCTTGTCCAGGTTCTGGTCGAACACATGGATCAGGTGGACGAACTCGCGGCTGTGCACGAAGCGGTCGACCATCTGCTCGTCGGCGTCGGGGTCGGCGCGCAACAGGTGCGCGCGCGCATACAATCTTAAACGGTCATCGACAACAGCCATCGCGTTTCCTAGCCGCGCGAACGGGCGACATCGAAGCCGTCGTCGTCGCCGCCGCTGACAAAATTGCATTCCTTGGCACAGGTCGGGCAGGTCGCGGGACCTTCGCCGCGGATGCACATGACCTGGCCGCAGCTGCACATGGCGAAGCCGATCGGGTTGCCGCAGTGCGGACAGCCGGGCGAACCGATCAGCGAATCGGTGTGCACCGTGCGGATCATCGCGCGCTCGTCCGACAGCGCGTAGTAATCGCCTTCGAGCGCGTACACGCCGCTGAGGTTGTAGACCGCCACATTGAGCTGGATGCCGGGCCGGTTGACCAGCGGTGCCATCTTCTCGTACTTCATCAGGTAGGGCAGCTTGTTGTTGGTGCATTTGCCCGTCAGCACCACGAGGTCCTCGTCGACATTGATCGCCGTCTCCATCTCGTTGATGCGCTTGAGGATAGATTCGTCGAGCTTGGCGAGGTTCACGCCCGCGACCGGGGCCATCGCCACGCTGCGGCTTTGCGCCACGACCGACTTCGAGACCCAATCGACGAAGCGCTTGAAATCCTCGTCGTTGGCGGCGTCGAGCAGGATCACGTTCTCGGTGAAACGGGTCAGCGTCTCGAGCGCGGCGTACTTGCCCACGCCGATCGCGACCAGCGTGACGCGCTTGGCGAAGTCCTCGTTCCAGCGCTTGAGGGCCGGCTCGATGTCGTCGGTCGGCTTGCCGTCGGTCATCAGGTAGACCACGGGGCGCCAGTCGCCCTTTTGCTCGGTCGTGGTCTTGACCACCGAGCGTTCGATCTCGTCCATAAGGTGGATCAGCGCGGCGCCGAGCGAGGTGCCCGAGCCGACCGGCAGCCGCGGCGGGTAGTAGGTGGCCAGCTCGGTCAGCGGCGAGAGCGTGCGCGCCTTGCCCGCGAACACGATGGTCGACAGGAACACCGTCTCGAGCGCGTGCGGGTCGGTGCGCAGGCTCGAGACGAGTTGGTCGAGCCCCTGCTGGAGCTGGCGCAGGTTGTCGCCCGCCATCGATTCGGACACATCCAACATCATGTAAATGGGCAAACGGCGCATGGTGGTTTTCCTGGCGGATTAAGTGGGTGGCGGGGGCTTACAGGACGACCTGGACTTCGGGCGGCGGCGGCGGCAGGTCGCTGTTCTCGCCGGAGGCGCCCGAGCCGGCGTTGGTGGTGCTGGTCGTCACGGCGACCGTGACCCACTGGAAAAAGCTCGAGAAGCTGCTGCTGTCCATGGTGTCGAGGCTGACGACATTGTCGGTCAGTTGCTTGAGCTGGTCGGGCACGCTCTTGGGGCCGGCCGCGCAGGCGATGATCGACCCGAAGTGCGCCTGCTTGGCGCGCACGGCGGCCTCGTTGTAGGCCTGGGTGTCGGAAGGTTTGCCGTCGGTCATCACGAACAGCAGCGGCCGCCAGTCGCCCTTCTGCTCGGCGCTCGAGGTGCGCACCTCGCTCGCGACCTTGTCGCAGATGTAGTGCAGCGCCTCGCCCAGGAAGGTCGGGCCCGACTCGGGGCAGGTGATCTCGGGCAGCACCACGGCTTCGAGCGGGGTCATCGGCAGCACCTCGACCACTTTGCCGTCGAAGGTGATGATCGACAGGTGCACGCTTTCGAGCGCGAACGGGTTTTGCCGCAGCGATCCGAGGAACGATTGCAGGCCGACGTTGACGGCCTGGATCGGCTCGCCACGCATGGAACCGGAAGTGTCTAAAGCAAGGTAAACGGGAAGTCGGCGAGCGCTCATGAGGGCCTCAAAGTGAAATCAAAGTGAAAGATGCGGGAATGCCGCGCGCGCCGGCGGCGCGCACGGGAAGGCCTGGCAGGACGGTCGAAGCGCCGATCAGAGCACCACGTTGACTTCGGGCGGCGGCGGCGGCAGATCGTTAAGCCCCGTCGCGTCCTTCTTGGTCAGGTCGATCTTCTGGCTGGTCGTCGCGATCGACGCGCTGACCCACTTGAAGAAGGCGGTGATGGTGCTGCTGTCGGCGGTGTCGAGCCGGACCACGGAGTCGGTGACGCGCTTCAACTCTTCGGTCTTGGCGGCCGGGCCCGCGGCGCAGGCGACGAAGGCGCCGATCTTGGCCGCCTTGATCGCGGCGATGCCGCTTGCCAGCTCGTCGGTGGAGACGCCGTCGGTCATCATGAACACGATCGGCTTCCAGTCGCCCTTCTGGTCGGCCGTGGTCTTGGCGACCTCGTGCCCGATGCGCTCGGCGAGCAGGGCCAGCGCGGCGCCCATCGAGGTCGTGCTGCTGGCCTTGAACTCGGGGATCTGGAACTGTCCCAGCTCGGTCAGCGGCACCACCTGCTGCGCCTTGTCGTTGAAGGTGATGACCGACAGGTAGGCCGACTCGAGCGCGTGCGGGTCTTGCCGCAGCGCCGACAGGAGCGTCTGGATGCCGTTGCGCACCGCCTCGATCGGCTCGCCGAGCATCGAGCCCGAGCAGTCGATCAACAAATAGACGGGGAGTCTTCTCATGGTTTTTCCATTCAAAAAAAACAGCTTGTCGAGGGTTCTTGACGGCCCGGGGCGTTTGCCGCCGCCGGGGCCGTTTGCGCGCGCCGCTTATGCGGCCCGCATATTCGCGCCCCGCTTGCGGTCCCGGCAAAAATCAAGCACGATGAATTTCGAAATCCCCTATGTACAGAAAATTCTTTAGGTACTATATTACTACCAAAAATTAATGCTCTGCAAATATGTTCCAACCGTAATTCCAATCAATCCTGACACATTTTAAAGGCAAGCGCATGGCGATCTCCCTGCAAAAAGGCGGCAACGTCAACCTGTCGAAGACCGACCCTAACCTGACCCAGGTCTTGATCGGCCTCGGCTGGGAAGCGCGCGCGACCCAGGGCCACGATTTCGACCTCGACGCGAGCCTGTTCATGGTCCAGGAAAACGGCAAGGTCCGCGGCGACCACGATTTTATATTTTATAACCAGCTTAAATCGACGTGCGGCGCGGTTGAACACACGGGCGACAACAAGACCGGCGCCGGCGAGGGCGACGACGAGGCGCTCAAGATCACACTGGCCGGCGTGCCCGACGCGATCAAGCGCATGGTCATCGCCGTCACGATCCACGACGCGACCGAGCGGCGCCAGAACTTCGGCATGGTGCAGGACGCGTTCGTGCGCGTCGTCAACCTCGAGACCGACACCGAGATCGCCCGCTTCGACCTGTCCGAAGATTATTCGACCGAAACGGCGATGATCTTCGCCGAGCTCTACCGCCATAACGGCGAGTGGAAATTCAAAGCCGTCGGCCAGGGCTACGCGGGCGGCCTGGCCGCGCTCGCGATCCAGTACGGGGTCGATGTCGCCTGATCGTGGCCTGATAGTGGCCTGATTTTGACCCGACATCGCGGCCTGAACCTGAGCTGATCTTGAACGCACGGCTCAAACGTGCATAATGGTAAACCTTACCGGCGCGGCCACGAGGCCACGCCATTTTCTTCATCCAACCAAGGAGTCGTGTATGGCAATCAGTCTGACAAAAGGCGGCAACGTCAACCTTAGCAAAGAAGCGCCCGGATTGAGCAAGGTCGTCATCGGCCTCGGTTGGGACCCACGCGCGACCGACGGCGCCTCGTTCGACCTCGACGGCAGCGCCTTCATGCTCAAGGCCGACGCCAAAGTGCGCGGCGACAGCGACTTTATTTTTTACAACAACCTCAAATCGACCGACGGCTCGGTCGTGCACGCGGGCGACAACACGACCGGCGGCGGCGACGGCGACGACGAAAGCCTGACGATCGACCTGGCCAAGGTGCCGGCCGAAGTCGACAAGGTCTCGTTCTGCGTGACCATCCACGACGCCGAGGCGCGCAAGCAGAACTTCGGCATGGTCGCCAAGGCCTACATCCGCTGCCTCAACGGCAACGGCAACGCCGAGCTGGCGCGCTACGACCTGTCCGAAGACGGCTCGACCGAAACGGCGATGATCTTCGGCGAACTGTATCGTGCCGGAGCCGAATGGAAGTTCAAGGCGATCGGCCAGGGCTTCAAAGGCGGCCTCGGGCCACTGGCCCGCTCGTTCGGCGTCAACGCCTGATCGTTCTAGCGTCATTTGTTCCAGCGTCTTTTTGTTTCAAGAATCCCCCGCCGGCGCGCCACGCGCGGCGCGGGGGATCGCAGTTCCAGCGCCAGCCGATCGGCAGCCCCGTCCAGTATCCGCGCTTTCGCCGGTCAAGCATTCCGATGAACACCTGCGCCAACCACCCTGAAGGAATTTAACGTGATTTCATTTTCGCGCGGTCAAAAGGGCAAACTCGCCGACCTCGGCTGCCAGTCCGCCTTCCCAGTCACCCTCGATATCGCCGCCAACGGCCTCTCGCTCGACGTCTCGTGCTTCGGCCTCGACAGCGCCGACAAGCTCTCCGACGACCGCTACATGGTGTTCTTCAACCAGCTCGCGAGCCCCGGCGGCGAGGTCAAGCTCTCGCTGGGCGGCAACAAGGCCGAGTTCGCGCTCAATCTCGACGCCCTGCCCGCCTCGATCTGCAAGCTCGTGTTCGTCGCCGCGATCGACGGCAACGGCACCATGCGCACGGTCGGCGCCAGTTCGATGACGCTCGGCGGCGGGGTCCAGTTCCAGTGGTCGGGCGCCGACTTCCAGGACGAAAAAGCCGTCATCGTCGGCGAAATCTACCGCAAGGACGGCGTCTGGCGTTTTGGCGCCGTCGGCCAGGGCTTCAACGGCGGACTCTCGTCGCTGCTCTCTCACTTCGGCGGCAGCGAGGCCGGCAGCCCCGCACAGAAGGCGGCGCCCGCCGCCGTGCCAGCGGCCCCGCCGCCGCCGGCCGCGCCGCCCGAGAAAAAAGTGTCGCTGTCCAAGGTCACGCTCGAAAAGCGCGGCGACAAGGTCTCGCTCGACAAGGCCAGCGGCAGCAAAGGCTACGGCCGCATCCACGTCAACCTGAACTGGAACACGGGCACGCCGCCACCGGCCAAGACCGGTTTCCTGTCGCGCCTCGCCAACCTCGGCGGCGGCCCGAAAGGCATCGACCTCGACCTCGGTTGCATGTACGAAATGGCCGACGGCACGCCGGGCCTGGTGCAGGCGCTCGGCAACGCCTGGGGCTCGTTCGAGCGCCGCCCGTTCATCAAGCTCGAGGCCGACGACCGCTCGGGCCAGAACAAGGACGGCGAGAACATCACCATCAACGGCGACCAGTTCAACGACATCAAGCGCGCGCTCATTTTTGCGTTCATCTACGAGGGCGCGCCGAACTGGGCGGCAACCGACGGCGTCGTCACGATCAAGATGCCGGACCAGGCGCCGATCGAAGTGCGGCTCGACCAGGGCGGCAACCAGATGATGTGCGCGATCGCGATGATCGAGAACAAGGGCGGCAACCTGCAGGTGACCAAGCTGGCCGAGTACTACGCGCAGCAGGGCAACTCGAGCGCGCACGAACTGATGGATCGCCGCTTCGGCTTCGGCCTGCGCTGGACCACGGGCAGCAAGGACTGAGCCGGCCTTGCGCGGTGTGCAGTGCGGCGCGGCCGCCGCGCTGGTCGCGGCTGCGCTGTGCGCGCCGCCGCTTGCCACGCCGCCGAGCTATTTTGATGCAAGGCGGCCGACGCCATCGAACCCGCATCCATCCTCAAAGAGAAGAACCTCGATTCGCGCCAACGCGCGTATGAATCACGCCCGGTTTAGCGGCTGGCGCCGCCTGTCGGTCAGGGGCACGGCGTATCGGTCAGGGTCGTTTTGCCGTCCTCACCTTTGCACTTGTAGACCGCGTTCCCGGCCGCCGTCGGCGCCGCACGCTCTTCGGTCGTAGGCTGCTCCACGTACGGACGCACGCTCGGATGCGCGGGCGCGGCGGGAGGCTGTTCCACGTGCGGACGCACGCCGGAATACGCGGGCGCGGCGGGCGGCTCTCCGCACACCGCATTGGCCGCCTCGCCAACCGTCTTGTGCAGGCGCTTGGCGACGGGGTCGCGATAATGTTCGCCGTCGAAGACGAGCGTCTGTGGCGTCGGCTTCGGCGTTAGGCCCGGCTGCTGCGGCGCCGCGCAGAATATGACCACATGCCCCTGGTAGCGCCCATCCGGGCCGACCCCGGTCGTTGCGTGCGAGACGCTCCAGTGCGGCCCGGCCGACGCGGAGGCATCCCGATGGATGCAGTGGATGCGCTTTTTGTCGCGTGAGCAGAGTATTTCGCACTGCGACCGGTCCCCGCGGGCGCAGGCCATATCGGCCCACTCCGTTACGAGCTCGTCCGCCGTGTACGTGCCCGCCTTGATCCTGGCGACAATCAGGCACGCGGACGCGATTTTCATCGTGCACGCTTTCGACATCGTGGCCATGACATCGTCCAGGCGCTGGTCAACCCCGGGGCGGTAGGAAGATTTTTTCGAAACCGGGCAATCGCTGTATTGATCGACCGTGTACCAGGCGAGGAACAAAGCGCCGCGATACATCCTGAAGCAGATGCCGGCGCGGTAGCCGCTGTTGTAGTCGGAGCCCAGCCGCACCTTGTCCATGCCATGCGGCCGCGCGGCCCCGAGCTCCACCACAAGCGAGCTGGTGTGATTGCGCTTGCCCGTTTTTTGCTCCGGCTCTTCGATGGCGATGACGTCCAGTGGCGGCGAATGATCGTACATGCAGTTGATGAACGCGAGCGCGCCGGCGACGTACGAGCTCGTCAGCAAGGCGACGACAAAGAACGCCGTCTTGAGGCGCCGGCAGATGACAAAGGCGAGTACCAGTCCACCGGCGATTGCGGGCACAAGCAGCACTGGCCAGAACACGAGCTCGAGCTGCTCCGCTGCGGTCGAGCTCAGGGAGTAGCCGGGGACCACGAACACCCAACCCACGCGCGAATGATTCGCGTTGGCGGGCTTTGGCACCACGCTATACAGGGTTGGCAACGTAACGGCGAGCACCACGGCGAACAAGGGCATCGCAATGGCGCCAAGAACCGGTATGCCGGCCGGGCCGACGCCGTAGAAAAAGCTGAGCCAGAGCGAAAAGAAGATCGCGAGCAAGTACAAGGCCGCGCCGACCACGTAGGCCGACTGCTGCGCTCGTGTCCGGGTCCCGTGTTCGCGAAGGTCTGGTGCCATCCACTATCCTGACGTGTTGTTCAGTGCAAATAGAGACGCGAAGCGCACACGGAGCGCACGCGAATACGCACGCGAAAAAAAGGGGCGGTGCATATGCGCCAATGCGCAGATGGACCACCCCGATTTGGCGGCGGGCCGAGCCCGCCGTCATGTAGCGATTATTGCAGTTTGATTTCGACGTCGACGCCAGCTGGCAGGTCGAGCTTCATCAGTGCGTCGACAGTCTTGTCGGTAGGATCAACGATGTCCATCAGACGCTGGTGGGTACGGATCTCGAACTGGTCGCGCGAAGTCTTGTTGACGTGCGGCGAACGCAGGACGTCGAAACGCTGGATGCGCGTTGGCAGTGGGACCGGACCCTTGACCACGGCGCCGGTGCGCTTCGCGGTTTCAACGATTTCCAGTGCGGACTGGTCGATCAGCTTGTAATCGAATGCTTTGAGGCGAATGCGGATTTTCTGGTTTGGTGCGGACATGATATTTCCTCTAAAGAGCGAACCGGGCTTTGAAGCACACGGCAATATATGGGGAGCAGCATTGTACTACGGAATTACTGGAAAGGGACATTTCTGCCCCCTCCCAGTTAGAACCAAACTAGTTTCGAATTACTTCGAAGCTTCGCTCAGGATCTTGGCTACGACGCCGGCGCCGACGGTACGACCGCCTTCACGGATAGCGAAACGCAGGCCTTCTTCCATCGCGATCGGGTTGATCAGCTTGACGGTGATCGACACGTTATCGCCTGGCATGACCATTTCTTTGTCCGCTGGCAACTCGATCGAACCAGTCACGTCCGTGGTACGGAAGTAGAACTGTGGACGATAGTTGTTGAAGAACGGGGTGTGACGGCCGCCTTCGTCTTTCGACAGGACATAGATCTCGCCGGTGAAGTGGTTGTGCGGCTTGATCGAGTTTGGCTTGGCCAGAACTTGACCGCGCTCGACGTCTTCACGCTTGGTGCCGCGCAGCAGCAGACCAACGTTGTCGCCGGCCATACCTTGGTCGAGCAACTTACGGAACATTTCAACGCCGGTGCAGGTGGTCTTGACGGTGTCTTTGATGCCGACGATTTCGATCTCTTCGCCGACTTTGACGATACCGCGCTCGATACGACCGGTCACAACGGTGCCGCGACCCGAGATCGAGAACACGTCTTCGACTGGCATCAGGAACGCGCCATCGACTGCGCGCTCTGGCGTAGGGATGTAGGTGTCGAGAGCTTCAGCCAGTTGCATGATTGCCTGCTCGCCCATCGGGCCGGTGTCGCCTTCGAGGGCCATACGTGCCGAACCCTTGATGATTGGCAGGTCGTCGCCTGGGAATTCGTACTTCGACAACAGCTCGCGCACTTCCATTTCGACCAGTTCCAGCAGTTCTGCGTCGTCGACCAGGTCGCACTTGTTCAGGAACACGATGATGTATGGAACGCCAACTTGGCGGGCCAGCAGGATGTGCTCGCGGGTCTGTGGCATCGGGCCGTCGGCTGCCGAGCAAACCAGGATCGCGCCGTCCATCTGTGCTGCGCCGGTGATCATGTTTTTGATGTAGTCGGCGTGGCCTGGGCAGTCGACGTGTGCGTAGTGACGGTTAGCCGTCTCGTACTCGACGTGGGCCGTGTTGATCGTGATGCCGCGCGCTTTTTCTTCTGGTGCTGCATCGATCTGGTCGTATGCTTTTGCTTCGCCGCCGAATTTCTTCGACAGAACGGTTGCGATAGCAGCCGTCAGGGTCGTTTTACCGTGGTCGACGTGACCGATGGTGCCGACGTTGACGTGCGGCTTGGTCCGTTCGAATTTACCTTTTGCCATTTTGATCTTCCTTAAGTTTTTTAGTCAGTTGGCAACAGGGCAGAACATCGCTATGCGATGTCCAGCATTGTCGCCCAATTATTTTAGTCAGTTGGCAACAGGGCAGAACATCGCTGCGCGATGTCCAGCACTGTCGCCCAATCAGTTATTTGGCCTTGGCAGTAACGATTGCATCGGTTACATGCTTAGGCGCTTCCGAATAGTGCTTGAATTCCATCGTGTAGGTCGCACGGCCTTGCGTTGCGGAACGCAGCGAGGTCGAGTAACCGAACATTTCGGACAGTGGCACTTCGGCTTTGATGATCTTGCCGCCGCCGCCTGGGATTTCGTCCATGCCCTGCACCATACCGCGACGCGACGACAGATCGCCCATCACGGAACCGGCGTAGTCTTCCGGCGTTTCGACTTCGACCGACATCATCGGCTCGAGGATGACTGGCGATGCTTTACGGCAGCCGTCTTTGAAGGCCATCGAAGCGGCCATCTGGAACGCGTTTTCGTTCGAGTCGACGTCATGGTACGAACCGAAGAACAGCGTGACCTTGACGTCGACGACTGGATAGCCAGCCATAACGCCCGAGTTCAAGGTACCGCGCACACCCTTTTCAACTGCAGGGATGTATTCGCGTGGAACGGTGCCGCCCTTGATGGCGTCAACGAATTCGAAGCCCTTGCCCGGCTCTTGCGGCTCGATCTTCAGAACCACGTGACCGTATTGACCACGACCACCGGACTGCTTGACGAACTTGCCTTCGGACTCTTCGCAGACCTTGCGGATCGTCTCGCGGTAAGCCACCTGTGGCTTGCCGACGGTCGCTTCGACGCCGAATTCGCGCTTCATGCGGTCGACGATAATTTCCAGGTGCAACTCGCCCATACCACCGATGATGGTCTGGCCCGACTCTTCGTCGGTCTTGACGCGGAACGAAGGATCTTCCTGTGCCAGGCGGTTCAGCGCCAGGCCCATTTTTTCCTGGTCGGCCTTGGTCTTAGGCTCGACAGCCTGCTGGATCACCGGCTCAGGGAAGACCATCTTTTCCAGCGTGATGATCGACGATGGATCGCACAGGGTTTCGCCCGTGGTCGCATCTTTCAGGCCGACCGCGGCGGCGATGTCGCCGGCGTGGACTTCCTTGATCTCTTCGCGCTGGTTCGCGTGCATCTGCAGAATACGGCCAAGACGCTCTTTCTTGTTCTTGATCGGATTGAAGACGGTGTCGCCCGACTTGATCGTGCCCGAGTAGACGCGGAAGAAGATCAGCTGGCCGACGAACGGGTCGGTCATGATCTTGAATGCCAGCGCCGAGAATTTCTCGTTGTCTTCGGCTTTACGCGTCGTTGGCTGTTCATCTTCGTCCAGGCCCTTGACCGGTGGAATGTCCACTGGCGATGGCAGGTACTCGATGACGCCGTCAAGCATCGCTTGCACGCCCTTGTTCTTGAACGCGGTGCCGCACATCATCGGAACGATTTCCGAAGCGATGGTACGCTGGCGCAGCGCGGCCTTGATTTCGGCTTCCGTCAGGTCGCCTTCGTCGAGGTACTTGTTCATCAGCTCTTCCGACGCTTCGGCGGCCGCTTCGACCATCTTCTCGCGCCATTCGGCGGCTTGGTCGGCCAGCTCGGCAGGGATATCGCGGTAGTCGAACTTCATGCCCTGCGACGCGTCGTCCCAGTAGAT
>JAZKIN010000163.1:0-30523 GCA_040384885.1 Pseudomonadota bacterium
ATAGTAAATTTGTTTACAAGCACTATTTGAGGGGAAGGCTCAGGGTCAGACCCCGATCGTGACATGTTCACATTTGGGGACAGACCGGGGACAGACCGGGGACAGACCGGGGTCAGACCCGGGTCTGACCCCGGTTGCGAAAGCGCCCGGGGGAATAGCAAAGCGCGCCCGGGAGGGCGCGCTTTTTGGTGCGGAGCGGCTTGCGGCGGACGCGCCGCGCAAGCGGGTCGGTTAGCGGCGGTTGGCGATGGCCATGCCCAAAACCATGCCGATGCCGGCCCCGACGACGCCCGAAACGGCAATCGACGACCACGGGTTTTGGTGCACGTAGTTGTCGGTCGTGGCCGCAGCTTCTTTAGCCGAGCTGATCGCCATTTTCTCGAGTTCTTGTGCCTTGCAGATGCTGGTCGACAGCAGTTCCAGACCCTTCTTGCGCAGTTCTTCGGCTTTTTCGCCGGTCGTCGTCTTGGCTTCGTTCAGCGTGCGTTCCGCTTCATTGATCATCGACTTCATTTCGTTGCCGGCAGTGCTGATATTCGATCGAAACATGGTTATCTCCTTGGTTGCTAAAATAAAATTCCAGACAGAAAGGATAACCAAGCACCGCTAATCTATCTGTACGTTAGCGAACGGATTCACATGCATTTTAGGAAATTGGGCGCGCGAGCTCGCCGCTGTCGATCAGGGCTTGCAGTTCGCTGTATCCGCCGATCAGGGTGCCCTTCACGAAAATCATCGGGAAAGTCTGCCAGCCGGTCCACATCTTGAGCGCCAGGCGCGGGCGCCACTGGCTCAGGTAGCCGCCGTATTCGAGGTATTCGTAGGGCGTATTAAGCGCGTCGAGCGCCTTGCGCGCCTTGCGCGGGAAGGGGTTCTGGCGCATGCCCACCACCACGATCGCGTTGCGGGCCACCGCTGCCTGCACTTCCTTGACGGTGTCGGCGTGCTTGTCGGTGATTTGTTGGCGAATCGCGGGGTGGATCTGGGCTTCGTCGAGGATGCTGCGGGTCATAAGGGGTCCGGTGCGGTGAGTAAAACCCACCACGTCCCCCTTGGCGGGGCCGGGGATGAGGTGGTGGTTAATCACACTATATATGCAAAGCGTGGCCCAGTGCCCGCAAAGCCGCTTCCTGCACCGCTTCGCCCAGGGTCGGATGCGCGTGGATCGTCCCGGCCACGTCTTCGAGCCGCGCACCGAGTTCGATCGAGTGCGAGAACGCGGTGCTAAGTTCCGACACGCCGCGCCCGACCGCCTGCCAGCCTAGGATCAGGTGGTTGTCGCTGCGCGCGACGACCCGCACAAATCCATCAGTGCCTTCGATCGTCATCGCCCGGCCGTTGGCCGCAAACGGGAAGTTCGACGTGATGCACTCGATGCCGGCCTGCTTGGCCTCTTGCGGCGTCAGGCCGACCACGACGATCTCGGGATCGGTAAAGCACACCGCCGGAATCGCCACCGGCGTGAAGTGGCGCCGTTTGCCGCCGATGATGTCGGCCACCATTTCGCCTTGCGCCATCGCGCGGTGCGCGAGCATCGGCTCGCCCGTGATGTCGCCGATCGCCCACACGCCGCGCATCGAGGTCTGGCACTGGTCGTTGATCTTGACCGCGCGTCCGTTCATGTCGAGCAGCAGGCCCTCGAGGCCCCAGCCTTCGGTGCGCGGACGGCGTCCCACCGCGACCAGCACGCGGTCGGCGGCCAGTTCCGATTCGTTGCCGGCGGCGTCGCGCACGCGCACCGCGTCGCCCGCTTCGTTCATGCCCAGCACACTGCAGCCAAGGTGCATCTGCACGCCCAGCCGCTTGAGCGAGCTCGCCACCGGCTTGGCCAGTTCGTCGTCGTACGCCGGCAAGATGCGGTCCATGGCCTCGACCACGGCCACTTCGGCGCCCAGCTTGCGGTAGGCGATGCCCAGCTCGAGGCCGATGTAACCCGCGCCCACCACCACCAGCCGTTTGGGCAGCGTGGCCGGCGAGAGCGCCTCGGTCGCCGACATCACGGCGCCGCCGAACTTCATGAACGGCAGCTCCACCGCTTGCGAGCCTGTGGCCAGCAGCAGGTGTTCGCAGCTGATGCGCGTGACTTCGTCGCTGCCGGTTTCGCTGACCTCGACGGTCTTGCCATCGACAATGCGCGCCCAGCCCGCGACGACCTTCACGCCGTTTTTCTTGAGCAGCGCGCCGACTCCGCCGGTCAGGCGCTTGACGATGCCATCCTTCCATTGCACGGTGCGTTCGAGGTCGATGCGCGCCTTGTCGACCGATATGCCGAGGGGCGAACCGTCGGCGTAGTGGCACACCTTGTCGTATTCCTCGGCCGCGTGGATCAGCGCCTTGGAGGGAATGCAGCCGATGTTCAGGCAGGTGCCGCCGAGGCGTTCGCCTTCGACCAGCATGGTCTCGATGCCGAGCTGGCCGGCGCGGATCGCGGCCACATAGCCGCCTGGGCCGCCGCCGATGACGAGCAGTTTTGTTGTTACCGATTTCATTGGCTACTCCACAAACAGGGTGGCCGGGCATTCGAGATAGCCGCGGATCATTTGCACAAACTGCGCCGCGTGCATGCCGTCGACGACCCGATGGTCGAACGAGGACGACAGGTTCATCATCTTGCGGATGACGATCGCGCCGTCGCGCACCATCGGCCGTTCGACCATGCGGTTCACTCCCACGATGGCCACCTCGGGATGGTTGATGATCGGCGTGGTGACGATGCCTCCAAGCGCGCCAAGGCTCGTGATGGTGATCGTCGAACCCGACAACTCCTCGCGCAGCGCCTTGCCGACGCGGGCCGCCTCGGCCAGGCGCGCCACTTCGGCCGCGCTCGACCATGGATCGCGTGCCTCCGCATTGCGCACCACCGGCACGATCAGTCCCGCGTCGGTCTGGGCGGCGATGCCGATGTGGACCGCGCTGTACAGCGTGTTGATGTTGGCCTCGTCGTCGAAGCGCGCGTTCATCTGCGGGAAGGCGCGCACGCTGAGCACCACGGCGCGCATCAGCAGCGGCAGGATCGTCAGGCGGCCGCGTTCCTTGCCGTAGCGCGCGTTCAGTTGCGTGCGCAGCGCTTCGAGTTCGGTGACGTCGATTTCCTCGACATACGTGAAGTGCGGGATGCGCCGTTTCGCGTCCTGCATCTTTTGCGCGATCTTGCGCCGCATGCCGATCACCGGCACCGCGGTTTCGCCGTCAAGCGTCGCGTAGCGGTTGTCGGCCGCGCCATTGCCGGCGCCGGCCCCGCCCGCGCCACGCGCGACATAGTCGTCAAGGTCGGCGTGCGTGATACGTCCGGCCGGGCCGCTGCCGAACACGAACTGCAGCTCAATCCCGAGGTCCCAGGCGCGCTGGCGCACGGCCGGAGCGGCCAGCGGCTTTTCGCCGGCCGCGCGGCTCGCTTGCGTGGCGGCGCTCTTGGGCGCTGCCGGCTTGGCCACGGGTGCCGCCGCGGCGGCCACCGCGACAGGCGCGGCTTCGATTACCGCGGCCGCAGCCACGGGAGCCACAACCGGCGCCACAACCGGCGCCACAACCGGCGCCGCTGCCGCCGGCATCGAGCGCGAGTTCTGCCTGGCGGCCGTCTGGTTGCCTTCGCCCTCGACTTCGATCAGGATCAGCGCAGCGCCAACGGCAAGCGCCTGGCCCAGCTGGCCACCGAGTTCGATCACGGTGCCGGCCACGGCGGACGGGATTTCTACCGTCGCCTTGTCGGTCATGACATCGGCCAGCACCTGGTCTTCGACCACCACGTCGCCCGGCTTGACATGCCAGGCCACGACTTCAACTTCTGCAATGCCTTCGCCCAGATCGGGCATCTTAATTACATGAACGCCCATATCACGCCTCCATCGCACGTTTGAATGCGGCACCGACGCGGTCGGGGCCGGGGAAGTAAGCCCATTCCTGCGCATGCGGGTAAGGGGTATCCCAACCGGTCACGCGCTCGATCGGCGCTTCCAGTTCATAAAAACAGTGTTCCTGCACGAGCGCCGCAAGTTCGGCGCCAAAACCGCTGGTGCGGGTCGCCTCATGCACCACCACGCAGCGCCCGGTCTTTTTGACCGAGGCGACGATGGTGTCGAGGTCGAGCGGCCAGAGCGTGCGCAGGTCGATGATCTCGCAATCGATGCCGGTCTCCTTGGCTGCCGCCTCCGACACGAACACCATGGTGCCGTAGGTGATCACGGTCAGTTCGGTCCCGGGACGGAACACCGATGCCTTGTCCAGCGGGACGGTGTAATAACCCTCGGGCACTTCGCCCATCGGGTGCTTCGACCACGGCACCACCGGCTGGTCGTGGTGGCCGTCGAACGGGCCGTTGTACAGGCGCTTGGGCTCGAGGAAGATGACCGGGTCGTCGTTCTCGATCGAGGCGATCAGCAATCCCTTGGCGTCGTACGGGTTCGATGGCATCACCGTGCGCAGGCCGCACACGTGGGTGAACATCGCCTCCGGGCTCTGGCTGTGGGTCTGTCCGCCGTAGATGCCGCCGCCGCAAGGCATGCGGATCACCATCGAGGCGGTGAATTCGCCGGCCGAGCGGTAGCGCAGGCGCGCCGCCTCCGACACGATCTGGTCCGAGGCCGGATAGAAGTAATCGGCAAACTGGATCTCGACGACCGGGCGCAGGCCGTAGGCGGCCATGCCGACCGCGGTGCCGACGATGCCGCCTTCGGAGATCGGCGCGTCGAACACGCGCGAGCGCCCGTACTTGGCTTGCAGGCCGTCGGTGCAGCGGAACACGCCGCCGAAATAGCCCACGTCCTGGCCGAACACGACCACGTTGTTGTCGCGCTCGAGCATGACGTCCATGGCCGAACGCAGGGCCTGGATCATGGTCATCGGCGCGGTTACCGCATTTTTCATTCGTTCCACGGTCACACTCCCAATTGTTGACGTTGCTGGCGCAGGTGCTCGGGCATCTCTTTATAGACATCCTCGAACATCGACGCCGCGCTTGGAATGCGGTTGTTGGCCAGCGTGCCGAAGCTCTCGGCCTCTTTTTGGGCGGCGATGATCTCGGCCTCGAGCTCCTTGTGCGTGGCCTCGTGCTCTTCGTCGGACCACAGGCCCTTGAGCGTGAGGTGCTTGCGCAGGCGCGCGATCGGGTCGCCCAGCGGGAAGTACGACCAGTCGTCGGTCGGGCGGTATTTGCCCGGATCGTCCGAGGTCGAGTGGGGGCCGGCGCGGTAGGTCACCCATTCGATCAGGGTCGGTCCGAGGTTTCCGCGGGCGCGTTCGGCGGCCCACTTCGAGGCCGCGTGCACGGCCAAAAAGTCGTTGCCGTCGACGCGCAGCGCGGCGATGCCGCTGCCGACGCCGCGCGCGGCGAAGGTGACGCTCTCGCCGCCGGCCAGGCCCTGGAAGCTCGAGATGGCCCACTGGTTGTTGACCACGTTGAGGATCACCGGCGCCTGGTACACGTGGGCGAAGGTGAGGGCGGTGTTGAAGTCCGATTCGGCGGTGGCGCCGTCGCCGATCCAGGCCGAGGCGATTTTCGTGTCGCCCTTGATGGCCGAGGCCATGGCCCAGCCGACGGCCTGCACGAACTGGGTCGCGAGGTTGCCCGAGATCGTGAAGAAGCCGAGCCGGCGCACCGAGTACATGACCGGCAGCTGGCGGCCCTTGAGCGGGTCGGCCTCGTTCGAGAGCAGCTGGCAGATCATCTCGACCATCGGCGCTTCGCGCGCGAACAGCAGGGTTTGCTGGCGGTAGGTCGGGAAGCACATGTCGCCGTCGACCAGCGCGAGCGAATGGGCAGTGCCGATCGCTTCCTCGCCGAGGCTGGTCATATAGAAGGACATTTTCTTCTGGCGCTGGGCGATGACCATACGCGCATCGAAGATCCGCGTTTTCATCATCGTGCGCATGCCGAAGCGCAGCAGTTCGCTGTCGACCTCCTCGGCCCACGGGCCGACGGCGTTGCCTTCATCGTCGAGCACGCGGATCAGGCTCGAGGCGATGTCCGCGGTTTCCGATGGCAACACATCGATCGGCGGCCGGCGTACTTTGCCGGCGTCGCTTAATTGAAGGTAGGTGAAATCAGTCTTGCAACCGGGTCTGCCTGTAGGCTCCGGGACGTGCAGTGTCAGAGGCTTACTCTGGCTCATGTGGCTTCCCCTTGGTAAGGTAATGTGCGGCGCAAGCATAGCAAAAATCACACCCCGGGGACACGAACTCGTAACATTATTTATATTGCACTGCAATATCTTGTGGTCGGCAGGATAGGGCAAAAATGTGCGGCACGGTTCGGCTATCCGCTCCTGCAACATTTCCCAGACGTCGCAAGAAATTCACATTGGGGTCAGACCCGGGTCAGACCCCGCTTACGACATGTTCACAGCAAATTCCACTGATTGCGAGGACGCGCCCAAAGCCGGCGCGTTTTCGCCGTTGGATATTCGCAATATTCCGATATCGGGGTCTGACCCCGATATCGGAACTTTTTACAATTGCGGCGCGGGGGAAGCTTGCTTTGCGTTTGTTTGGCGCGCCTGCTATGGGACTATTCGTCGATTTCCAGCGGCGCGTTCGGGACCGCCCCGAACACGTCGGGCGCGTACATCGCCTCGACGCGCGTGGGCGGCATCACGAACGTGCCGGCGTTGTTGATACGGATCGTGTACTCCTGGCTGAAGCGTCCGCGTGGCACGTAGTTGTAATAGCTGCGGTAGCGCGTGAAGCCGCGTTCCTCGTAGGCCGGCCACACATTGCCGGTGCGCTGTTCGCCCTGCGTCGCGCTCGCCGCGTCGCGCCCCAGCCCCGTGCCCAGAATGCTCGCGCCCGCCGGCACCGCGTCGTCGAGCACGACCCAGGCCATGTCGGCCTGCGCGTCGACCGCGAGCTTGATGCGCCAGATGTCGCCCACGCTGACGCGGCCCGCCACCTTCTGCCGCACCGCCGTCATCGATTTTTCGATGCGGTAGCCCGCATGCTGCGGCGCCGCCAGCGGCACCGCGCCCACCACCTGCACCGTGGCCCAGGGCTTGCCGCTCCCCGTTTGTACGAGCCGCAGCATCGATTCGCCGGGCGCCAGCGGCAGCGTCACGGGGGCCGCCCGGTTCGCGCTCCACGCCACCGTTTTGCGCCCGGCGCCGAGCGCGATGTCGGTCCGGCCCGTGACGGCGCCCGCTTCAAATTGGCCTGAGAAACGCTCGACCGCGAGCATGCCCCACACATTGGCCACGGTGCTGGACCACGCGCCGCGTTCCTGGCGCGCCAGCAGCCCGCTCGCGATGCGCGGCATGTCGGCGCGCCACGCGGGCAGCTCGCGCACGGTCAGCAGCAGGCGGGCGGCGTCGACATCGCCGTTGTTCATCAGCCAGCTCCAGGCGTCGCGCTTCTCCGTCGAGAACACCATGCGCGTGCCCGAGAAACTCAGGCGCGCGCGCAGATGGTTCTCGGCCTGCGCCTGCAGCGCCGCCGCGTCGGGGATGTTTGGCACGCGGCGCAGCACGCCGATCCAGTCGATCAGCATCGCCACGGTCCATTCGTCGGCGTCGATCCTGATCCCCTTGACCATCGCCGCGCTCGCACGTTGGTGGCGCGCCAGTGCCGCCAGCGCGGCCAGCTTGCGCGCGCTGCCATCGTCGCGCGGGGCCCAGTTGCTGCGCTTGACCGTCGATGTGGCGAATCCGGACAGGCCGTTGAGCATGTTCTGGCGCGCGTCGGGCGGAATCTCCCAACCCGTTTCGTGCGACAGCGCCAGCAGGTGCGCGGTCAGGGTGTCGCTGCCGCCATCGCGGTTATCCGGCGCCAGCGGGAAGTACGACGCGAGCCCGTCCTGGTCCAGATACGTCGGCAGCTCGGCCATCAGCGCGGCCCACGCGGCCTTGTCCTGCATGCCGAAGGCGCGCGCGGCGCGCTGCTCGAGGCAGCGGTACGGATAGCGTTCGAACCATTCGCGCACGCCCGGCAGGCCGCCGCCAAGGCTGGCCTGCAGGCTCACGCTGACGGCGCCGCTGCCGGCCACGGCGTCGCCAGGCAGCGCGATCGGGATCGCGAGTTCGGCGTCGAGCTGGCGCAGGCTGGCCGCCTGCACCGTGGGCGGGACTGCCGGCTCGATCACCTGCTCGACCGCGAGCCGGTCGCCATTGGTCTGTTTGCCGGCGCCGGTCTCGATCGCGTCCAGCCGCCATGAGAGCTTCTTGATGGCGCCCGGGACCCGCACCCGCCAGCGCACCAGTTGCGCCTCGCCCGGCCCGAGTTTGACGGTGCGTGGCACCAGCGCGGGCACGCCGTCGGCCTTGGCGCTGACGGCCAGCGTGAGCGCGCGTTTGCCGGCGTTGCGAACCGTAACCATGGCGTCGAAGTGGTCGCCCTCGCGCGCCACCGGCGGCAAGCCAGAACTCAGTTGCACGTCCTGCGTCACGTCGATGTTGGCGCTGCCGTCGCCGAAGTAATTGCTGCCCACGCTGGCCACCGCCACCAGCCGGAAGCGCGTCAGCGCGTCGTTGAGCGGCAGCGCGATCTCGGCGCGGCCGTTCTTGTCGAGCGCCAATGCGGGCCGCCACATCAGCAGATTGTCGAGCATGGCGCGCAGGGCCGGCCCCTGGTTTTTGGGCGCTGCGGCCAGTTCGGGCGAGGCGGTCGCACTCGGGTCGATGCGCGAGCCCGTCACTTCGACCCGCAACGAGGCGGATCCAGACCCATCCTCATACCCGCGCGCGCGGCGAAGCCCGATCGGCCCTTGCAATTCATCGACCATGGCGCGCTGGCCGCCGCCCATCGCCTCGATCATGCGCCCGATCGCCTGCCGTTCCTGGGTGTCGAGCGGCGGCGGCGCCGGCAAGGTCAGTGGTGAATGGCTGGTGCCGAGGTAGAAGCGCGGCAAGGTCAAATTCGCAAGCAACTGCCAGCTCGTATTGTCCTGCAAGGCCAGCAGCGCCTCGTCGACCGCCGCGAACGCCACGGTGGTTCCCGCCGGCACCGGTGTCCCGTCCGGCATGGTCACGCGGATGCGGACCTTCGCGCGCTCGCGCGGGCCATAGCTTGCCTTGTCGCTTGTTACCGCCACACGCAAGCTGCGGTGGCCGTTGCCGACCTTGAGCCTTAGCGCGCCCGTCGCCAGTCTGGGCATGGTGCCGGCCCCCTGCGCCGGCGCGAGCGCGAGCAAGGTGACGAACACATTGGGCGACCACGAGGGCTGGACCTGCAACGCGATCTCGCTGCGCGGCCCGTGCACGGGCACGACCCGGGTTTCCATCACGCCTTCGCGTTCGATGGCGATCAGCGCGTTGGCCTTGGCGAATGGCACATCGAGCGTCAGGCGCGCGCTCTGCCCGGCCTCGTAGCTGCCACGGTCGGACTGCACGAACAGGTCTTCGGCGCCAACCGCGTCCACCGGCACATTGACCACCCTGGTCGCGCTGGTCGTGCGGCCCGCGCCGTCGCGCCCGGTCGCGGTGAACTCGTAATGGCCGCTCTGGGTTGGCAGATAGCGGCAAGGCAAAATGCCGGCCGCGTCGCTCCTGCCATCGCAGACGACGCCAAGCTGCACGATCGATGCCTGCTCCTCGAGCACGCGGTAGTAGCCGACCTTGCCATCGCCCGGCAGATGGCGCGCCGTCACCTGCAGCGCCTGGCCCGGCAGGCGCTTGCCTTCGGTATCGGTGCCGATCACGCTGAGCAATAGTTGCCGGCCCGCCCGCGGCCTGCCCAGCGCGGCGATGCCGACCCGCAGCGCCGCCGGCCACACCATGAAGCGCTCGGAAATCGTTTGCTGTTCGCCGCTCGGATCGGCATACGTCAACTCGACGTTCAGGCGGTAAGGATCGCGCTTGACGGGCAGGGGCGGCAGCGCAAGGCGGGCCGCGCCGTCGGCCTCGAGCTCGATGGCGCTTGCCGCGAGCAGCGTGCCATCCTCGCCGCTCCAGTCGTCCGGGCTGCCTTTCGGCGCCGCCTTGGCGAAGCTGTAACCGGATTCGCTCTGGTACGGCGCCGAGCCCTGGTTGGCCGTGATGCGCAGCGCGACCGGCCAGCCCTTGGCCGCGCCGCCGTTGGCGTAGCGCAGCGACACGCCGATCGACGCCGGCTCGCCGAACATCAGCGGCGCGGCGGCCGTGCCGGCCTGTATTTGTCCCGCCATCAGCGGTTGGCGGAAAGCCGCGACGGTGAATGAACCGCTGGGCTCGCTAACATCGTCGCCGCCGCCGCGTCCGTTGTCGTCCGTGGCCCCGAGCGTGATCGTGTAGGCGCCGAGCGTGGCATCGGCCGGGATCTGGAAGGTCGACACGGCATCGGCGCCGCGCCACACCAGCGGCAGCTTCCACTGCTTGTCGGTGCCATCGGCTTCGATGACGGCGAACGCGGGTAACTTTGCCTGCGCAAGCAGCTCGAGGCCATCGCTGCTTTCGCGCCGTATCACATGGCGCATCGACACGGTTTCGCCGGGGCGGAACAGGCTGCGGTCGAGCACCGTGTTGGCGCGGTAGGTCTCGCGCGGGCGATAGCTGCGCTGGACGTTTTGCGAGCGCGCATCGGTGGCGTCGTCCCATGTGCTGCGCGCGATCGACACATCCTCATTGCCGTTCGCGTCGCGATGGCGCGCGATCGCGGTGATGCCGTCGAGATAGGGTTCGCGCGAACATTCCGGGGTTGCCAAAGGCGCGCCGATGCGCGCGACGCCGTCGCCGCCGCTCTTGCCGCTCCACAGCATCTTGCCCTTGCAATCATAGAGGCGCAGCTCGGCGCCGGCGACCGGACTTGCCGTGTCGAGCGTGGTGACCCAGACCGCGCTGCTGTCGCGCCCGAGCTTCAGATGGACGGCCATGTCCGTGATGAAAACGGCGCTGCGTTCGGTCAAGAGCTTGCCCGGCATCGATGCGGGCGCAACCGTCATTTCGAGCAGGTGCAAGCCTTTGCCGCTGAGCGCCAGCGCCGGTTTCCAGGCTGGGCCGGACAGCGCCGCCGCGCCGCCGGCGGGCAGGGCGCGCAGCGCGGCGGCCGGCTCGCGCTCCAAGGGCGCGCCGCGCGCCTGTGCCTGATTCAGCCCGAACCGGCGATAGCCGTTTTCCGCGTCTTCGAAGCGGCGCAGCCATTGCATGATGTCCCTGTCGGCTTTTACCGCATCGTCGCCCGTGCCGACGAGCAGTTCGTGGATCGCCGCCGGAGCTGCCTTGTGGGTAAGCAGCAAGTTGGCGCTGGCGCCGGGACGCGCGAAGCGGAACGGGGTCCCCGTGAAGATCGCGACCGGGATATTGGCGCTGGTACTTACCTGCGCGGGCAGCGCGCCGGCAGCCGGCAGCCGGCCGTCGGCATCGGCGAAGCCGGCCGGGTAGCTGAAGCTGAACGTGGACGAGGCCGCGTGTGGCCCCGCAAATGTCAGCGTGCTTCTCACTACCACATACGGATGGGCGGTGTCCGCGCTGGCAAGCCCCGACGCCTCGCCGGTGGCCGAACGCAAGCGGACGGCCGCGAGCGCCTGTGCGGGCACGGCGGCGTTGAATATCAATCTGATCGGCTCGCCGGGAACGCAGTCGTTGGCGGGCGGCGCTGTTTGGCAGCTGATCCTGCCGGCAAAATCGGGGCGCACGGTGTATGCCAACAGCGTCGGCTTGAGCTTGCCGCGGTCCACGCCGAGCTGGATTTGCGCCGCCGCCGGCAACTGCCGCGGGCAGCGCACGAACACCACGGTTTTGGCGTCGTATTTGTCCCAATGTTCGGGGAGCAGCGCGGGCGCTTGCGCCTTGCCGAGTACTACAGCGGGCTCGCGCGGACCGCCGCCGACCGTGCAAAACATCGCGGGCGCCGCATTTGTAGGACGGTTGAACGCGATGGCGAATACCTGGTTCTCGCCGATGGGGACCCGCATGAAATGATGTGGGAAATGGTCGGCGATCGCCAGCGTGGCCGCCTCGTCGATCGCGGCCAGCGCGAAGCCGAATTCGCGCTCGCCCTGCAACGGTATACCGGCCAGGGTCGTCAATTGTTTACCGAGCTTGAAGCTGCAGTGCGAGGCGTCGCGGCGGACCTCGGCGGCTTCGGGCTCCAACACATCCCACACCCAGTTGCGCTCGTCGATCCAGCGCCCCTTGCCGTCGAGGGCGCAGACGACCTCGAACGGCGTTGCGGCGCCCTTGTCGCCGATGCGCACCATCGGCTCGCTGAAGGTTGCGCGCACCTGCTCGACATCGTGCACCGTCCCGCGCGGGGAAAACGCTTGCACCGTTGCGGCGTTGGCCGCGGCGGCCCAGAGAACGCAGAGGAGGAGGGCACAACAGTTGCGAACGCGGTTGGACATAGTCGGTATGGGAGAGAAGGGCGGTTGGGGGCGGACCCGGCGTTTCGAGTATAACCGACCAGCAATGCCTAAATATCAATAAATCGGGCGCCAAAAAACCGCTTCCTTGCCAATGCGTGTAATTGCACTATAATTCGCCATGATCATCCCGTGCAATTACACCTATCCCGTTATCGCCCCATGAACGACACGCCCGAAACCCCGCTCGGCTGCACCTGCTTCAAGCTGCGCAAACTCACGCGCACCATGTCGCGCGTGTACGACCAGCACCTCGCCACGGTCGGCCTCAAGACCACCCAATACTCGCTGCTGGCCAACGTGGCGCGCGCGGCCTTGCCGGTGGCCGAGCTGGCCGACCTGCTCGCGACCGAACGCACCACGCTCACGCGCAACCTCAAGCCGCTCATCGAGGCCGACTGGGTGCGGCTCGCGCCGGGCGCCGACGGGCGCCAACGCATCGTCACGATCACGCCGGCCGGACTGGCCAAGGTCAAGCATGCGCAGCCCGCTTGGCGCGCGGCCCAGGACGAAACCGAACAACTCCTCGGGCGCGATGCGGTGCGCGCCTTGCACCGGCAACTCGACACCACCCTGACCCAACTGCTCCCCCTACTCGACGGCCCCCACCATGCAAAACCAGCCTGAAATGACGCCGCGCGCCGCGTGGCTCCTGATCCTCGCGGCCTCCGCGATCCTGATGATCACGATGGGGGCGCGCCTGACGACGGGCTTGTTCATGTCCCCTATTAACACCTCGACCGGCCTGGGCATCGCCTCGATCAGCTTCGCGCTCGCGATCGGCCAGTTCGTATGGGGCGCGGTGCAACCGATCGCCGGCGCGGTGGCCGACAAATACGGCGCGGTGCATGTGATCATCCTCGGCGCCGTGCTGCTGGCGCTGGGCATGGCGCTGACCCCGTTCGCCGATTCGCAATGGGGCCTGATCATGACCATGGGCGTGCTCTCGGCCGCCGGCGCGGGCGCGGGCAGCTTCTCGATCCTGATCGGCGCCACCGCGCAGCGCCTGCCCGCGGCGCGGAGGCCGTTCGCGGCGGGCTTCATCAACGCGGGCGGCTCGTTCGGCCAGTTCGTGTTCGCGCCGCTGATGCAGGCGATCATCAGCAGCGCCGGCTGGATCGTCGCCATGCTGACCATGGCCGCGACGACGCTGCTCACCATTCCGCTCGCGTGGCCGCTGCGCCGCAACGCGGGCCTGCCGAAAGTGACGGGCGCGGCCGCGCCCAAGCCGGCCGAGCCGCCCGGCATCGGGCTTGGCGCGCAGATAAAAATCGCGATGCGCGACCGCAGCTACCTGTGCCTGCACGCGGGTTTTTTCACCTGCGGCTTCCATATTGCCTTTCTGGTGACCCATCTGCCGGGCGAGGTCGCGCTGTGCGACCTGTCGGCGAGCGTGTCGGCGAGCGCGCTGGCCTTGATCGGCTTGTTTAACATCGCGGGCAGCCTGACCGCCGGCGCGCTCGGCACGCGCTACCGCATGAAGTCCTTGCTGGCGCTGATGTACGGCAGCCGCGCGGTGATGATCGTGATCTACCTGCTTGCGCCCAAGACCGCGCTGACCTTTTATGTGTTCGCGGCGGCACTCGGCTTCACGTGGCTGGCCACGGTGCCGCCGACGGCCGGGCTGGTCGGAAAATTGTTCGGCATGCGCTACCTGTCGACGCTGTTCGGCCTGACGCTGCTGTCGCACCAGATCGGCGGCTTCTTCGGCGCCTGGCTCGGCGGCCTCGCGTTCGTCAACTTCGGCAATTACAATTGGATGTGGTACGCCGACATCGTGCTGGCCATCGCAGCCGCCTTGGTCAACCTGCCGATCCGCGAGGCGCATGTGGTGCGCGCGGTGCCGGCCGCCGCAGTGAAGGCATAAACGATGGCACGCGATATCTACGCATACCGCGAAGTGGCGGTCGAATCGGTAATCGACTCGCGCAGCGGCACCCTGTGCATCCGTCCCATTCCCGGGCAGGCGTTCGCGCCGAGCCTGGCGGTGCATTGTTCGCGCAGCCTGGTCGATCCGGCGCTGTACCCGGCGGGCACCAAGTTCTTGTTGTCGGCCAAGCTGACCGACCGTCTGGGCGGCACGCCGTTCCTGTACGCCTTCCATGGCGACCCGGTGCACGTGCTGACGCCGGCACAGGCGAAAAAATTCCTCGCCGAGTTCCGGCGCGGACGGATCTGACGGCGGGCGTGCGCACCTGATGATGCAAAAATGGTTACTATGAAGTCCTTCCTCCTGAAAGGACTGACATGGCAACGAGAAAAATCGCGGTATTGGTAGGCAGTTTGCGCAAGGAGTCGTTCACGCGCAAAGTGGCCAAGGCATTGGTGTTGCTCGCGCCATCAACGCTCGAACTCGAGATCGTCGAGATCGGCCAGCTCGAGATGTACAACCAGGATGACGACCCGTCGCCGCCGCCGACCTACGTCGAATTCCGCGAAAAAATCAGCCAGTTCGACGGCGTTTTGTTCTGCACACCCGAGTACAACCGTTCCGTGCCCGCCGTGCTCAAGAACGCGGTCGATGTCGGTTCGCGCCCGTACGGCAAAAGCGTCTGGAACGGCAAGCCGGGCGGCATCGTGAGCGTGTCGCCGGGTGCGCTCGGCGGTTTTGGCGCCAACCACCACCTGCGCCAGTCGCTGATGGCGGTCAACGTGCCGGCCATGCAGCAGCCCGAGGCCTACGTCAGCAATGCCGGCAAGCTGTTCGAGGGCACGGAGCTGGTCGACGAGGCGACCCGCGCCCACCTGCAAAAATACATCGACGCGTTCGCGACCTGGGTCGAGCGCCACGCCGACTGAATTTTTAAACCTCGTTCACGCCTCGAGCCTCGTTCAGGCCGCGAGCCACCTTAGGCCTCGAGGCGCGTTTAAAGCTCGTTCATGCCGCGTCAACGCCGCGCTCAGACCTCGGTCTCGCGCCGGCCCAGCACAAACGTGCTCACGGCGAACAGCAGCGCCGCCACGCCGAGCGATAGCAGCAGGGCCTTCTGTTGCATCGCGCCGTCGCTGCCGTGCGCCGCCATCATTGCGTACGACCACGGGTAATAGATCCAGTACTTGGAGCTGCCGATCTGCAAGATGCCCATGGTCGCGATCACGCCGAGCGCGAGCGGCAGCACCAGGTTCTGGAAGCGCCAGCTGACCGCGTGCTGGATCACCACGATCGGCAGGCTGGCCAGCGAAACGGTCGCGAGCAGCTTGAACGGCGCCGGGTCGAAGGCGGCCTGCATATTGCCCGCGCCGGCCAGTCCCAGCAGCAACGCCGCGGCCACATAGCCGGCGACCAACACCACGCAGGCACCGACCACGAACAACCACGCCAGCAGCGCCTTGACCGCGTACAGCGCCCACGGCGCGACCGGCAGCGTGAACATCAGGCGCCAGGTCTGGTTCTTGTGCTCGAGGCCGTTGAGCAGGCCCGTGACCAGCGCGATGTAGAGCGGCATCATGAAGTAGCACCACAGGCCGCTCACATTCATGCGGAACTCAGCCCATTGCTTGACGTTCAGGGCGGGCAGGTCGTAGCGTTTGACCACGATCAGCACATTGAAGGCCACCACGAGCAGCGGAATGCCGACCATCATGAACAGCGCCAGCGAGCGCCGGATCTTGAGCAGTTCGACCGATAACAGCTTAAACATGTTGCTCCTCCAAAAACCATTGCTCCAGCGACGGACGCTGATAGACGGACTGGAACAAGCGCACGCCCGCCTGCACCAGCAGCGCGTGCACGCGGTCGGCGTGCTGCAGCTCGAGGCCCGATACCCTGACCTGGGCCGCGGCGCTGCGCTCGACCTGGTATTGCGCCGCGAGCAGCACGCGCAGCGCATGCTCGGCGTCGCCGACGTCGAGCGCGAGCGCGCCGTGCTGGGCCGCGAGCAGTTCGACCATCGGCGCCTGGTAGCGGATCGCGCCGCCCTTGAGGACCGCCACATGGGTCGCGATTTTCTCGACCTCGTCGAGGTTGTGGCTAGACACGAAGACGCTGCTGGCCCCCATTTTTGGCAGCGACAGCAGCAAGGCGCGGATGTCGCGCACGCCCTCTGGGTCGAGGCCGTTGGTCGGTTCGTCGAGCACGAGCAGCTTCGGTTCGCCGAGCAGGGCGTGGGCGATCGCGAGGCGCTGCTTCATGCCGAGCGAGAATTTTCCGATCAGGCGGTCGCGCGCGCCGGCCAGGTCGACCAGTTCGAGCACCCTGTCGATCTCGGTGCGCGGCAACTCCTTGATGGTGCAGCCGATGCGCAGGAATTCGGCCGCGCTCAGGTTCGGGTAGTAGCACGGCGCATCGACGATCACGCCGATCTGGCGCAGGATCGCCTTGCGTTCGCGCGCGATGTCGAGGCCGAGCACGGCGATCTGCCCGCTATCGGCGCGCAACAGGCCCGTGAGCAGGCGGATCGTGGTCGACTTGCCTTCGCCGTTATTGCCAAGAAAGGCGAAGATGCTGTGGGCGGGCACCGACAGCGCGAGGTCGCGGATGACCTGCTGCTTGCCGAAGGCCTTGGACACGCCGTGCATCTGGATGACGGGATCGTTCATGGGGAATATGGGTGATTTTTAATGTTTATAGATTAGCATCGTAAGACGGACCCGGCGAGCGGCGTGCGACGGACTGCCGAATTGAGCCATCGAAACCTGGGAAATGGGCGCCCGTCCGGCTGGGCCGCCCGCCGGGCAAGGGGACGTCGCTCAAACGATGCAGCATGGTATTGTGCAAACGTCCGGCTGTGCCGCAATCCCGACCCGTCCACCATGCCCAGAACCAGCGCGAATCCGAGCACGCTAGAGCAAAAAGCGAAAGAATTCGGCAGGCCCGATGCCGGCTTGCGGCTCCAGCTATACACGATCATTTTCGAGGCCGACACCAAGGCCGGGCGGCGCTTCGACATCGCCGTCGTCGTCGCGATCCTGTTGAGCATTTCGGTGGTGCTGGCCGACAGCGTGCCGCGTATCGACGCGCGCTTCGGGCCGACGATGTACCTGCTCGAATGGGGCTTCACGCTGTTGTTCACGGCCGAATACATCGCGCGCCTGGTCTGCGTGCGCCACCCCTTGCGCTACGCCACCAGTTTTTTCGGCATCATCGACCTGCTGTCGATCCTGCCGACGTACTTTTCGCTGTTCGTGCCCGAGGCTGGCGCGCTGCTCGACGTGCGCATCCTGCGCCTGCTGCGCATCTTCCGCATCTTCAAGCTGACCTTGTATCTCGACGAGTACACGATGCTCGGCGAGGCCCTGCGCGCGAGCGGGCGCAAGATACTGATCTTCCTGTCGGTGGTGCTGATGGCGGTGCTGATCCTGGGCACCGTCATGTACGTGGTCGAAGGCCCCAAGAGCGGTTTCACGAGCATCCCGATCGCCATGTATTGGGCCGTCGTGACCATGACCACGGTCGGCTATGGCGACATCGTGCC
Source organism: Pseudomonadota bacterium (assembly GCA_040384885.1). GTDB lineage: Bacteria > Pseudomonadota > Gammaproteobacteria > Burkholderiales > Burkholderiaceae_D > Telluria_A. The sequence continues at coordinate 17,671 of JAZKIN010000163.1, forward strand.
GAGCACCGGCTTGGGCAAGGCGATCGCCTCGTTCATGATGCTGCTCGGCTGGGGCGTGCTTGCAGTTCCGACCGGAATCGTGACCGCCGAGATGACCTCGCAGCGCATGGGACGGCGCCCGCCGACCACGCGCACCTGTCAGGAATGTCTGAGCGAAGGGCATGATTCCGAGGCACGCTTTTGCAAAGATTGTGGAGCGGAATTGCCTCCGTATAGATACGAGCGGATATAAGACGAAACGTGGGGCGGATCGTCCCTCGTTTGGGCTTGGGGCGGGCACGATTGATCCATGTCATGGACCGATAAGCCCACTACCTTAGCCTTGAAGACCGTGCTGAAGCGATGCTGACTTTTAGACAAAACAGCGAGCAAATCGTTTTTCACACGCACGCGCTGCGGCAACGCGACAAACGGCAACGGTACGACCGCCCCGCTTGTTCCGGTTCGCAATTTCTTTCTTCGTTTTAAATTTTTTGAGGCTAATTCCATGTATCCATTTTCCCAGTCTGTTACCCCGGCCGTCCGTACGCACATGGACGCGCAGATGTCGTTTATCAACGACATGTCCAAATCGCTGTTCCGCTCGTTTCAACAACTGTGCGACCTGAATATTCAGTTGACCCAGACCATGCTCGAAGAGTCGACCCTGGCCACCCAGCAAGTGCTGACCGCCGACCGCCAGACCGATGTGATTGGTGCCGCCGCATCGCGCGCCCAGCCAGCAACGGAAAAGCTGCGCGCTTACCAGCAGCACATCTCGCGCGTCGCAGCTGATGCGCAAGTCGAACTGGCCCGCGTGACCGAGCAGCATGTTCAAGAAACGAGCCGCACCGCCCGCGCACTGGCCGACGAAGTGGCGCGCGTCGCCACCGAAGAGACCGAGCGCAGCATGCGTTCGCAGCAAGAAACCATGCGCAAGTTCAGCGATCCTTTCCAAACCGATGCTTCGCAACGTCGTAGCGGCAACGGTTCGGCAGGCGCGAGCATGCAAAGCTCCGGCCAAGGTAGCGCCGGCAGCAGCCAAAGCGATATGCAAGGCAGCATGCAAGGTTCCATGAGCGGCCAAGCTGGCCAAGCCGGCAAGCCAGGCACCAGCCCACGCAAGGAGTAATGTGTGGCCTGGCCGCTTCGGCGCCAGGCGACATGTAGTCGAAGCCCGTCATGCAAAACATGGCGGGCTTTTTCATTTACGCGTCGCCGCTTCTCGGCCACGGATTCATGGCTACATCGCTTCATGCTTCATGGACCGACGCCAGTGCGGCTTCACGTCAACGCGACTGCCCCCGGTGCAGCCGGCGCGGGCAGCGCGGGTGCGCGCGCCGCAGGCAGCGCCTTCTCGGACAGCCCGAACAAGGGCCGCAACAGCCGGCTGCGGCGCGCCACTTCGAACAGTGCGAAACTGATCGACAGCGTCAACACCAGCAACACGAACGCCTCGATCACGGGGGCGAGTTCGGCCGGCTTGATCAGGTGCGCGATCCCCACGATCAGCGTCTGGTGCGCGATGTAGACCGGAAACGCGGCCTGCGTCAGGTAGCGCCGCGCGGCGCTGTCGCTGGTGAGGTGGCGGTGGGCGAAGCCGCATACCGCGATGATCGCACTCCACTGGCACAAGGCGTAGACCAGGCGTTGCACGGCGCCCTCGAGGCCGTCGTAGGCGCGCATCGGTTCCGGCAGCGAATAGTAGATCGTCATCGCGGCCCAGCAACTGAGCGCCGTGGCCAGGCCGGTCCAGCGCAGCGCGTCGACGCGGGCCCAGAACGCGGCCTGCCGCGCGAGCATCGCGCCCAGCAAAAACAGCAGAAAATAATTGGCGTTGTTGTACCAGTCGTCGATCAGGGCGTGGGTGGTCGGAAAGTGCGGGTGCATCAGGACGCGGACGGCGCCGAGCACGGCGAGCGGCAGCACAAAGATGCGCCAGCCCACGAGGCGCCGGGCCAGGCCGTCCGAGAGCTTGTCGAAGCGCGCGCCGAGCGACCACATCAGCGCGCCCAGCAACAAGGTATAGGCCCAGAGGTAGGCGACGAACCACAGGTGGTTCCAGGTCGGCAGGATCAGGCATTCGGTCGGTTCGCTGCAAAAGCCGCTGTAGGCGCTCAGGTAGAGGCGCATGAAGTCGGCGTAGGAACCGGTGTAGGCGAGCTTCTCGACGACCTCGAAGTACGATTGCGGCGGCACGATCACGAGCATGCCGAACAGCAGAGGCACCAGCAGGCGCAGGCTGCGTTCGCGCATGAAGCGCCCGGCGTCCAGTTTGACCAGCATGAAGCGCGAGGCGACGCCCGAGATCAAAAACAGCAGGCCGAGGCGCCAGGGCGAGGACAGCAACATCAACGGTTCGATGGCGTCGCTTTTGGCGGGACTCTTGACGTGCCAGTCCCAGCCGACGTAGTACATGCCGATGTGGTACACGATCAGGACGAAGAAGGCGATGATGCGGACCCAGTCGAGGAAGTACAGACGGGTCGGGTGGGCTTGTGCTTGCATGGCGGGCGCTCTGGAAGTGGGAACAGCGTCCAGAGTACGGCCGCGCCGCGCCACGATCGAGCCCAATGTGGCAGGACGGGCTTGCCGTGGGGCGGACCGGATGCGCGGGCCCGGCTACAGGCTCGCCATCAGCGCGGCCCGGTACTGGCGGCTGCACGGAACCAGCGCACCGCCCTTGAGCAGCAACTCGCAGTCGCCTTTGTCGAGCGCGACGACGCGTTCGATGCACGCGAGCCGCACCGCCGCGCGTCGGTGGCAACGCACGAAGCCGGGGCCGAGTTTTTCGAGCAGGCCGGCGAGCGTCTGGCGCAACAGCGGCTGCTCGTTCGCACAATGCAGGACCACGTAATTGTCGGCCGTCTCGATCCACCCGATTTGGTCGACCCGCACGATCCGCGTCACGCCGCGTTCGGTCACGAGCAACTGGCGTACCGGTTGGCCGGTCGCCGGCGCCGTGCCCTGGGGCTGCGCCGCCGCCCCGGTAAGCAGGCGCGCGCGCACCCGCGCCAGCGCGCGTCCGAGCCGTTCGCGGTCGTAAGGCTTGAGCAGGTAGTCGATCGCGTTGGCGTCGAAGGCGCTGATCGCGTACTGGTCGAACGCGGTCACAAACACGATCAGCGGCACCGGCGCCGGCAGCGAGGCGGCCAGCTCGATGCCGCTCACGCCCGGCATCTGGATGTCGAGGAACACCACGTCGGGGGCGCTGGCGCCGATCTGCGCCAGGGCGTCGATGCCGTCGCGCGCCTCGGCCACTTCGGTGACGTCGGCCTCGAACGTGAGCAGGCGGCGCAGCTTGTCGCGCGCGGGGGCTTCGTCGTCGACGATCAGCACGCGCATGGCAGCCGCATCTCGGCGCGCACGCCGGCAGGGTCAAGTTGGGTCAGTTCGAGCGTGGCGCCGGCGCCGTGCAAAAACGCGAGCCGCGCGCGCACGTTGCGCAGGCCGATGCCGGGCGCCTTGTCGCCGGCCAGCACGCCGCTGTCGTCGTCGAGCCGCACCAGCAGCGCGCCCGCTTCGCAGCTGGCCGAAACGACGATGTTGGTGCGCGCGCTGCGCTGTTCCACGGTGTGCTTGAAGATGTTCTCGAGCAGCGGCTGCACGCTGATCACCGGTACCGGGCAGGCCAGGGCGGCGTCGTCGATGTGCCACTCGATCGCCACCCGGTCGCGATAACGCTCTTCCATCACGCGCGCATAGGCACGCGCGAGCCGGATCTCGGTCGCCAGCGGCGCCTCGTGCAGCTCGCCCAGTTCGAGCGTGGTGCGCAGCACGTCGGCCAGCTGGATCAGGGTGGCGTCGGCGCGCTCGACATCGGTGTGCATCAGCGACGAAATCGTGTTGAGCGCGTTGAACAGGAAATGCGGCTGCATCTGCTGCGTCAGGCGCTGCAACTGGGCCTGGCGCAGCAGCGAGTTCGATTGCTCGACGCGCAGTTTTTCTTCGAGCAGTTCGCGGTACGACATGACGCCGAAACGGATCACGATCAGCAGTCCCACGAACACCGAAATTTTAAGCGACTCGTACAGGAAGGTGTCGAGCCAGGCTTCGTGCCGGTAGACCTGGCCGGCCAGCGCGTAGGCCGCGTGGCGCATGCCGAAGGCGAGCGGCACGAACGCGATCCAGTACATCGGCAGCCAGAGCGCCTGGCGCGCGAACCAGCGCCACGGCGTGGCGAGCAGCGCGTCGTAGGAGCGCGTGAAGTGACTCTGCAACAGCAGCAGGGCGGTGCCGGTGACCAGCGACGAGGTCTCCCACAACACGGGCTGCCACAGGTGACGGCCGCCGTCGCGCAGGTAGTCCTGGATCGCGACGCCGACCATCAGGGTCCAGAACAGGAGCCAGGACAGGCCGAACACGAGCGCGGTGCGCTTGCTTGGATTCATGCGGCGTCCCGTGGCGGCTGCATTATTCGTCGGTGTCGGCGTCTTCGCTGACCTTTTCGGCGCGTTCGGTGTCGAGCTTGGCCTTGATGCCGGCGGCGCCGGCCATGAACTCGTCGACGCTATGGTCGGGGCTCACGCGCAGCGCTGGCGGCAGCAACACGGACATATACAGGTTGTCGCCGAACTGGCCGCGGCGCTGCTCGTTGCCGATCAGGGTCAGTCCGGCGCCGAGGATCGCAAACAGCAGGCACACGCTGGCGAAGCGGCGCGGGTGGTGTGGCTTGACCGTGCGCAGGTGGAAAAACACCATGCCGGCGCCGAGCGCGATCGCCACGATCGAGCCGAAACGGGTGATCGATTCGAGCGAGAATGCGTACGCCGCCATGCTCGAGACGAATTTATACGCCGTGATCACGGCCAGTCCGCAGCCAAGGATAAACAGGTGGCGGCCCATGCGCGCGTGCTGCCCGAACAGGCGGTTGGCCAGCGCCCACGCGCCGCCCCACACGAGGCCGAGGCCGACGCCGAACGCGATGGTCTGCACGTAGCGCTGCACCTTGAAGGTCTCGGTGTCGCCGAGCCAGATCGTGAGCACCGCGACGATCGCGATGATGATCAAACCGGCGAGCCCGGGATAGAAACCCTCCCAGTTGTGCATGGTGCGGTCGACCAATTCGGCCGGCACCGGGAAATCGGCCCCGCGCACGCGCAAGCTGGTGTGCCCGAGGCGCACCACGGTGTCGCCGCCCAGCACGATGCGCGCGAGCCGCTTGCCGCGGTGGACCACGCCGTTGCGGCTGCCGAGGTCGCGCAACTCGAGCTCGCCCTTGTCGTTGAGTTCGACGAGCGCATGGCGCGGCGCGGTGTGGGCGTCGTCGACGATGACGTCGTTGTCGTAGCCGCGCCCGATCCGGATCGGCAGCGCGCCGACCTGGTGGCGGTGCAGCACGTCGCCGTTGCGCGCGAGCGTTTCGATGAAATACGGGCCGCTCATTTCCCGGTCCCGCGCGCCATCGCGTCGAGGAAGGCGCGCGTGGTGCGCATGCCGTTTTCGAACGAGACGCCGGAGACGTCGAGCCGGCTCTGGAAGGTCGCCTTGGCGTTGTCGGTGCTCGCGCTGATCAGCACGAAGTTGTACAAGCCGGCGAACTTGCGGTAGGCGCGCACGCACATGACCGCGCGCAGCGGCAGCGTGTTGGTCTTGATGAAGCGCTCGGTGCACGAGGGCGCGGTCAGGCGCGAGCCCTTGGCGGTGCCGACGTTCCAGTCCCTGAATATTTTGCTCGACAGCGCCGCGAAGCGCAGCGTGTCGAGGCTGTCGGAGTGCACGTAGTGGTGGGTGATCGAGAGCTGGCCGGTCTGCTGGGTGTCGGAGACGTAGATCGCCGACTCCATCGAGCAGCTCATGGTGTCGGCCGTGAAGGTCGCCTCGGCCTTGACGTTGGAGCGCCCCCAGCAGCGCATCTGCTCCGATTCGCGCACCGGCGCGAGGTAGGGCCCCATCGGCTTGAGCGTGAGCGGCGAGTCGAGCAGGCGGTCGATCATGCCGCGCTGGTGGGCCAGCAGTTGCTGGCCGATCAGGGGATTGAAGTCCTTGGGCGGCGCGCGCTCGGCCGCGACCCGGGCCAGCAATTGCTGGGCGTAGCGCACCGGCACCAGGAAGCTGACGAGCTCGCCGTCGCGCCGCTTCGACACGTTGACGCCCGCGACCTCGCCGCTGACGGTCACGCTGGGGCCGCCGCTCATGCCCGAGTTGATCGGGCCGGTGAACATGAGCTGGTCGTAGAAGCTGCGCGTGACGACGCCGTTGTAGGCGCCCTCGGAGATCGCGAATCCGAGGTCGAGCGGGTTGCCGAGCGAGTACAGGTACTGGCCCTGGGTCAGCGTGGCGAGTTTTTCGGGGATGTTGAACACGCCCGTGCCCTTGCGGTTGATACGCACCACGGCCAGGTCGTGCAGCACGTCGACGGCGAGCAGCTCGATCGGGCCGCTTTTGCCGTCGGTGTCGACGTATTGGCCGACGTAGACGTCGGGGTCGAGCGCCATTTGCGACACCACATGGTAGTTGGTCAATACGAGGTTGCCGGTGCCGACCAAAAAGCCCGAGCCGACCGTCGACTGGGTGCGCCCGTTGCGCAGCAACATGCGGATCTGGAGCAGGTCGGCGCGCGCCGTCGAGTACAGTTTTTGCGCGGCCGAGGAGGGCGGCGGCAGGGTGGTGCTGGCGTCGGCCTGGATGTCGGGCACGGGATCGGCGGCGCCGGGGATCACCGGGTCGGCGCCCGTGGGCGTTGGGGCCGGGGCGGGTGTCGCGGATGGCGTGGCCGGTGGGGCCGTTGTGGTCGCCCTGGCCGCCATGGCTGGTGGTTTTGCCGTTGTGGCTGGTTTGGCCCTTGTGCTTGTTTTGTCTGTTTTGTCCGGCGCGGACGTGCTTGCGGCCGGCGCGGCGGCAAGCGCATGACCAGCCAGGCAACAAAGCAGCAGGCAGCACTTAATGAAATTCATGCATTCCCCCGGTGGCGTTGATGGCTTGTCCATCATCTTGCCACAGCTTGGCTTTTTTGCACGTTTCAGAGTTCGCCGTCCTGCGCGACCGCTTCGGCCATCGGCGTCATCATGTGGCCCATTTTGGCCTCTTTGGTGTCGAGATAGACGCTGTTGAACGCATTTCGGGTCACCAGCAGGGGCACGCGCTCGGTCACGCGCACGCCCAGTTTTTCCATCGCTTCGATCTTGCGCGGATTGTTGGTCATCAGGCGCACCTGGGTGATGCCGAACTGGGCCAGCATCGGCTGGCACAGCGCGTAGTTGCGGGCGTCGGCATGGAAGCCGAGCTGCAGGTTCGCTTCGACCGTGTCGGCGCCGCCCTCTTGCAGGCTGTAGGCGCGCATCTTGTTGACCAGGCCGATGCCGCGGCCCTCCTGGCGCAGGTACAGCAAGATGCCGCGGCCCTCGGCGGCGATCTTGCGCAGCGCGCCCTCGAGCTGGGCGCCGCAGTCGCAGCGCTGCGAAAACAGGACGTCGCCGGTCAGGCATTCGGAGTGCACGCGCGCGAGCACCGGCTGGCCGTTGCCGATCTCGCCGAGCGTCATGGCCAGGTGTTCCTTGCCCGTGGCGTGCTCGACGAACGCGTGCAGCCGGAATTGCGCCCACGGGGTCGGCAGTGCGCACGAGGTTGCGTAATCCAACAGTTCTTCGTTGACGAGGTCATGCATGGGGGTGTTCCCGGAATCTATTGCTGTACCCTCAAGTGTAGCGGAAAACCCGCTCAGCCGTGGCTGGCCGGGGCGGATTGGCCCCGAAACCGGGGTTTTCCTCTAATTTTAACGCTGGCGCCGCACGGTATTTACGGCAAGTCGAACACCAGCACCTCGGCATTGTCGGCCTGGCTGATCGAAATGCGCTCTTCGTCGCTGAGTTTGACCGCATCGCCGCCGTTCAGCGTGTTGCCGTTGACCAGCACCGTGCCGCGCACCACGTGCACATAGCCCTTGCGCCCGTTTGCGAGCAGGTGCTCGACGTTGTCGCCCGCGCCGAGCAGGCCGGCGTAGATCGCCGCGTCCTGGTGGATCAGCACCGAACCGTCGCGGCCGTCGCCGGAGGCGATCAGGCGCAGCCGGCCGAGCTTGGTCTCGGGCGCGAAGTGCTTCTCCTCGTAGCTCGGGGGGATCCCGCTCACATTCGGCGCGATCCAGATCTGCAGGAAATGCACCATCTCGCTGCTCGATCCGTTGAACTCGCTGTGGCGCACCCCGTTGCCGGCCGTCATGCGCTGGACGTCGCCGTAGTGCAGCACCGAGCCGGTGCCCATGCTGTCCTTGTGCTCGAGCGCGCCCGACAGAACATACGAGATGATCTCCATGTCGCGGTGCCCGTGGGTGCCGAAACCCTGGCCCGGCGCGACCTTGTCTTCGTTGATCACGAGCAGCGGGCCGAAACCGGTGTGCAGCGGGTCGTGGTAGTCGCCGAAAGAAAAGCTGTGCTTCGATTGCAGCCAACCATGGTTGGCGTCGCCCCGGTCTTCGCTTTTACGTAATTGCAGCATGGTGTGCTCCGTTCTGAAGGTTAAGTTCAAAAATTTCGATTATTGTTTTCCTGCGATGTGTCCTAGTATATCCTTGCACAATTGAATTGAATAACGCAAAATTTCGCACGCTATGATCGAAAAATCCGAATGTTAAAAATCAGCCTCGAAGCGCTCCAGATCGTCGACGCGATCGACCGCCGCGGCTCGTTCGCGAAGGCCGCGCTCGAGCTGCACCGGGTGCCGTCGACGATCTCCTACATGGTAGGCCAGGTCGAGGAGGCGCTCGACGTCATCGTGTTCGAGCGCCACGGCCCGCGCATCGTGCTCACGCCGGCCGGACGCGAGCTGCTGCGCGAGGGACGCTACCTGCTCAAGGCCGCGCAAGAGCTCGAACACCGGGTGCGGCGCGTCGCCTCGGGCTGGGAGACCGAGCTCGTGGTGTGCACGGACTCGATGTTCTCGGCCGGCGCGCTCGGCGCCGACATCGCCGCGTTCTACGCCGTCGCCGAGCAAACCAGCCTTCGCCTCGTGCACGAGACGCTCTCGGGCGGCTGGGAGGCGCTGCTCGAACGCCGCGTCGACCTGCTGGTCGGCGTGGCCGGCGAGGGCCCGGCCGGCGGCGGCTATGTCGCGCGCCCGATCGGGCAGATGCCGTTCGTGTTCGCGCTCGCGCCCGGCCACGCGCTCGCGGCGGCGCCCGAGCCGCTGACCCGCGCCGACCTGCAGGCGCACCGCGCGATCGTGGTGGCCGACTCGGCGCGCAACACGGCGCCGCGCACGGTCGGGCTGCTGCTGGGCCAGGACGCGCTCACGGTGCCGACCATGGCGCTCAAATACAAGCTCCAGGTCGACGGCTTCGGTTTCGGCTTTTTGCCCGCGCCGTGCGCGCGCGCCGGCATCGCGCGCGGCGAACTGGTCGAAAAACAGGTCGAACAGGGGCGCGCGCCCGAATCCTTTTACCTCGCCTGGCGCAGCGGCGAGCAGGGCGAGGCGCTCAAGTGGTGGGCCGCGCGCATGCAGCAAGAGGGCCTGTTCGCGCGCCTGCTCGAGAGCCTGCCCGCCGTCGCCACCGCCTAAAAATCTGTTTTTTGGCAGCATTGACTTGCTTCGCAACAAAGATTTTCGGAGTACCATGGGAGGGCGCGCCCCCGGGCGAGGTTTCCAACGGAGTCAGTCGCGATGTCCCAATCGAGCGCAGTCCCGCCATTTTTCTTCCACCTGCTTGCCGACCGGCGCGGCAAGCCGCGCGCCTTGCTGATCGACGTTGACGGCGCCGGCTGCGCGCCCGCGCTGCGCGAGCAGGTCGGCGAGCCGGCCTTCGTCGCGCTCGGCCAACGCATCACGGGCCTGTTCCACGCCGATATCGACGGCGCGCTCGCCGCCGCGCTCGAACAAGCGGGCTGGAAGCCGATGGCGCCGCAGAGCCTGTACCGCGCCGGCGACGCCAATTTCGCCGCGGCGCTGCCGGCCGCTGCCCTGTGGATCGGCGGCGACTGGTGCCTCGCGCCGCCGCCCCAGCAGCCGGCGGGGCAATCGGCCTCGCGCGCGCTCGCGCTGCAACTGGTGCAACTGGTCGCCGCCGACGCCGACAACCACGAGATCGAAGCGCTGCTGCGGCGCGACCCGACCCTGTCCTACAACCTGCTGCGGCTCGTCAATTCGCTCGGCGTCGGCGTCATGGGGCGGCGCATCACGAGCTTTTCGCAGGCGATCATGATCCTCGGGCGCCAGCAATTGCGGCGCTGGCTCAACTTGATGCTGTTTAGCGCCCGCGCCGGCGACGCGCGCAGCGTCATGCTGCTCGCGCGCGTGACCATGCGCGCCCGCACGCTCGAGCTGCTGGCCCGCATCGGCGGACTCGACAAGGCGACCCAGGAGCAAAGCTTCATGGCCGGGATGTTCTCGCTGATCGGCGCGCTGTTCGGCATGCCGCTGGCCGAGGTGCTCGCGCCGCTCGCGCTGAGCCCCGCGCTCAGCGGCGCGCTGCTGCGGCGCGAGGGCGAGCTCGGCGCCATGCTCGCGCTGGTCGAGACGGCCGAGCGCGGCGACATGGCCGCGCTCGCGCAAATGCTGGAGCAGATGCAGTTGTCGGCCACCGAATTCAACGACGTGATGGTGGAGGCGGCCGACTGGATGCTCGACACGCTGCGCGACAACCAGGCGGGCGGCCATGCTTGAGACGGCACTCGAACGCGCGCTCACGCTGCTGCGCGCGGCGCGTAAACTCGACGGCGAAGCGCAGGCGCATGCGCTGGCGAACCTCGAGGCCGCCCTCGAGGAGGACCGTGCCGCCGCGCGCGGCCAGAGCGGGCATGGCGCCGACAAGGCCGACGACGTGCTCGTCGAGATCGACCAGGGCGGCTACCTGATCGGCTGGAACCCTGGCGCGGAGGCCATGTTCGGCTACAGCCCGGCCGAGGCGATCGGCCAGCACGTCCTGTTTTTGTACTGTGCCGACGACGAGGACGCCGACATCGCCGAGCTGTTCCCGAGCCAGCTGGGCGGCCTGACCGAGGTGCGGCGGCGCAAAAAGAACGGCGACGTGATCTGGCTGCAGCTGGTGCTCACCCCGGCCCACGACGCGGCCGGCCAGCCGCGCGGCATGCTGGTGCAGATGTCGCCCGCGGGCTTGCTCGACGGCGATGCCAAGCAGCGCCTGCACGCGCGCATCATCGAAGACTCTGAGCAGGGCGTGCTGATCACCGACCACCTCGAGCGCATCGTCTCGGTCAACAGCGCGTTCACGCGCATCACAGGCTATTCGCAGTCCGAATCGATCGGCCGCACGCCCGACCTGCTGCGTTCGGGCACGCACGACGCCGAATTTCGCGGCCGGGTGCGCGCCGCGATGCGCGGGCACGGCACCTGGCGCGGCGAGATCATCGGCCGGCGCAAGAACGGCGAGCTGTTTCCGCAATCGGTGACGGTGAGCGTGGTGCGCGACCCCAACGGCGAGATCACCAACACCTTCTCGCTGTTCTCGGACATCAGCGTGCACAAGGACGCCGAGGCGCGCATGCAGCGCATGGCCAACTACGACAGCCTGACCGGGCTGCCCAACCGCTCGCTGCTGAACCACTTGTTCGGCCAGGTGCTCGCGGCCTCGCGCCGCAACAACGACCGCGGCGCCTTGCTGGTGCTCGACGTCAGCCGCATCGGCGCCATCAGCGACACGCTCGGGCACGAGCTCGCGAACGAGTTGATCGGCACGATCGGCGTGATGCTGCGCATGGCGCTGCGCGACGCCGATATCCTGGCCCGCATCGACGGCTGCAAATACGCGATCGGCCTGCAAGCGGTGGGCACGCGCGAGCAGGCCGGCCTGGTCGCGCGCAAATTGCTCGACCTGCTCGCGGCCCCGATCACGGTCGGCGGCCACAGCCTGAAGGTGAACGCCGACGTCGGCATCGCCACCTATCCCGAGGACAGCGCCGACACCGCGACGCTGATGCACTGCGCCGAGATGGCGCTCGCGAGGGCGAGCGAGAGCGGGGCCGGCATCTTGTTTTACCGCGAAGAGATGGACCTGTCGGCGCGCGAGAACATGCTGCTCGAGACCGAGCTGCGCCAGGCGCTCGCGGGGAACCAGCTCGAGCTGCACTACCAGCCCAAGGTGAGCCTGCGCAGCGGGCGCATCGTCGGCGCCGAGGCGCTGATCCGCTGGCGCCATCCGGAGCGCGGCATGATCCGGCCCGACGTGTTCATTCCGCTGGCCGAGGAGTCCGGGCTGATCGTCGAGATCGGCAACTGGGTGCTCGAGGAGGCCTGCCGCCAGGTGCGCCAATGGATGGACGAGGGTCTGGCGATGCCGCCGATCGCGGTCAACCTGTCGGCGCGCCAGTTCGACACCGGGCTGCCGGCGCGGGTGCAGGCGGTGCTCGAGCGGCATGGCGTGCTGCCCGGGCAGATCATGCTCGAAATTACCGAGAGCCTGCTGGTGCGCGGGGCCGACCTGGTCATCACGATCATGAACCAACTGGTCGCGATGGGGATGGCGCTGGCGCTCGACGATTTCGGGACCGGGTATTCGAGCCTGGCGTACCTGAAGAAATTCCCGATCAGCGTGCTCAAGATCGACCGTTCATTCGTGACGGGGTTGCCGTTCGACGAGCACGACTGCGCGATCGCGAGGGCGATCGTGACGATGGCGCGCCAGTTGCGGCAGGAGATCGTGGCCGAAGGGGTCGAGACGCGCGAGCAGATGACGTTTTTGCGCGAGCTTGGGTGCGATCAGTTGCAGGGGTATTTGTTCAGCCCGGCGGCGCTGGCCAGCGATTTCGCGCAGATGCAGCGCGAGGGCAAGCGCTTGATGGTTACGGCAGAGGTGCAGAAGGTGTAGGGGAATAGTCGGCGCAGCTTCAGGAATCGTGTCGATAAAAACTTCAATATCCAAAACTAACAATCGTCCTCGCGAAGGCGGGGACCCATAGAACAGTTGCTCAGTGCCAGCGTTCTA
>JAZKIN010000164.1:0-15786 GCA_040384885.1 Pseudomonadota bacterium
CATAGAACGGTTGCTATGAGCTGACGTTCTATGGGTCCCCGCCTGCGCGAGGACGATGTGGTGGGTGCATTACGAATTCCCTGCTCTTCCCTGTGTCCCTATAGGGAGGGAGTCTGCGCAAGTATGCGCAGACCGGCTCGCAGGCGCAATGCTGCGCATTACGAATTCCCTGCTCGCCCCTCTACCAGCATCTTGAGCATATCCTGCGGCGACATCCTCGCCGCCATGTCGCTACCCTCGAGCAGGCTGTCCGCCAGATCGCGCTTGTGCTTGTGCAGGTCGACGATGCCCTCCTCGATCGTGTGGCGCGACACCAGCCGGTAGATGGTCACCGGCCGCAATTGCCCCATGCGGTGCGCGCGGTCCGAGGCCTGGTCCTCGACCGCCGGATTCCACCACGGGTCCATATGGATCACATAGTCGGCCGCGGTCAGGTTGATGCCCACGCCGCCCGCCTTGAGGCTGATCAGGAACACGTCGCCCTGGCCCGCCTGGAACGCGTCCACCCGCTTTTTACGCTCCTGCATCGGGGTCGAGCCGTCGAGGTACTGGTATGCGATGCCGCGCGCGTCGAGATGCTTGCGGATCAGGCTCAGATGGTCGACGAACTGGCTGAACACGAGCACCTTGTGGCGGTTCTCGAGCAGGTCGTCGAGCAGGCGCGCGAACACCGTCAGTTTGCTGCTTTGCAGGCCCAGTTCGGGCGCGACCAGGTTTGGGTTGCAGCAGGCGCGCCGCAGCTTCATCATCTCGGCCAGGATCTGGATCGACTTCTGGCTTGCCGGCGCCTCGAGAGAGGCCAGTTTGTCGAGCGCGTCGCGGCGCAGCGACTCGTACAGCGCGGTCTCCTCGGCCGTCAGTTCGACCGGCAGCACGATCTCGGTGCGCGAGGGCAGCTCGGACAGCACCTGGCGCTTGGTGCGGCGCAGGATGAACGGCTGGATCAGGCGCCGCAGGCGGGCCCGCGCACCAGCTTCGGCCAGCTTGTCCTGGGCCCGTTCGATCGGTCCCGCGAAACGCAGGTTGAACTGGTCGCTGGTGCCGAGCAGTCCCGGATTAATGAAGCGGAACAGGTTCCACAGCTCGCCCAGGTGGTTCTCGAGCGGGGTGCCGGTGGCCACCATGCGGAAGCGCCCCTGCAGCGCCATCACGGCCTGCGAGCGTTTGGTCAGGTTGTTCTTGATCGCCTGCGCCTCGTCGAGCACGATCACGTTCCAGTTGACTTTGGCAAACTGCGCCGCCTCGAGCTGCAGCAGCCCGTAGCTGCAAATGACAAGGTCGAACGGCTGCACATCTTCGAGCATCTGGACGCGGTCGCCGGGACCGAACAGCTTGACGTTGAGCGTGGGCGCAAAGCGCGCCGTCTCGCTGACCCAGTTCATGCACACCGAGGTCGGCGCGACCACCAGGGTCGGGCCCTGCGGCGCGCGCGACAAGATCAGGGCCAGCGCCTGCAGCGTTTTACCGAGGCCCATGTCGTCGGCCAGGCAGGCGCCCACGCCCCAGTGGGCCAGCCGCGCCAGCCAGGCGAAGCCGTCGACCTGGTAGTCGCGCAATTCGGCCTGCAGCGTGCTTGGCAATTGCGGCGTGAACGCGGCGGTGTCGGCCAGCCGCGCGAGGTGCTCCTTCCATACCTTGTCGGCCTTGACGCCGCCAACATCGGCGGCCAGCTCCTCGAGCGCGAAACTGGCCAGATGGTGCACGCGCACGCCGTCGGCATGGGCGTCGCCGAACGCCGACAGGTCCATCAGGCGCTTGTGCAGCTCCGAGCTCAGGGCCAGGAACTGGTTGTCGCCGAGCGCCACGAAGCGTCCCTTGCTGTCCTTGATCGCGTCGAGCAGGTGGCGCAGGTCCATCACCTTCTCTTCGTCGATCTGCACCTCGCCGCTGGCGGCGAACCAGTCCTTGTCACGCTTGATCTTGAGGCGCACCGATTTGCTGTCCACCCGCTTGCTGACCCGGAACGACTCGCCCTCGGGCCACGCGACCAGCACCTTGGCCGGGTCGAGCTCCTGCAGTTCGGCCAGCAGCTCGAGGCACTGCACCGGGTGCCCGAGCAGCCATTCGCCATGCTCGGCCTCGGCCTGTTCGAGCGCGTGGCAGGCGGCCACCAGCGCGCGCTCGGCCTCGCGCTCGGCGTTCAGGCTGCGGCGCGCCTCGATGCGCGCGCCGCCGACATCGGCGATCACCGATTCGGCGCCGCTGCCGGGCGGGTAGTAGGCGCCGGCGTCGGGCAGCGGACGCACCAGCACCTGCATCTTGAGGCCCTGCTGGTAGGGCAGCAGATGCACGTGCAGGCGCGCGTCGGCCTCGACCTGCGCGATGTCGACCGCGCTGCCGCCGATGTCCGACTGCACCGTCACGATCGACGAGATCGCGCTGATCGCCTTGAGCACCTGTTTTTCGGCGTGCAGCGGCACCACCAGCCCGTTGCCGACGATGGCGCCGATGCGGCGGTGCTCCTCGCGGATCTGCACCACCCGCAGCCGGGTCGGGGTCTCGCGCGTGACGCAGGTGTCGTCGGTGTCCTCGGTCACGGGCGGCTGCATGCTGATCGTGACCTGGCCGGCGCGCGCCTTGACCAGCAGTTCGGGCTCGCCGGGCAGCAGCTCGACCCGGGTGCCGGGGGCGTCGGCCCAGAACAGCAGCGGATGGCCGATCAGCGTGGCGACCGCCTTGTCGACGTCGAATTCGTAGCGCGCGCCGCTGCTGCTGTAGTACTTCCAGGCCTTGAGCGTGGCGGCCACGGCGACGTCCTGCGCGCTCAAAAAATCGAGTTCGGCCGCGTCCTCCGACAATCGCTTGAGGCCCATCGCGCGGCCCTTGCTCCAGCCGCCCTGGGCGTCGCGCTTTTGCTCGCGCGGCTCGAGGTCCTGCACCCCGTAGTTCGGATCGAACTTGATCAGCCAGATCAAGCGCGTCTCCTTGACCGCCGCCTCGAGGTTGACCGCCGGCTGCAGGTTGATCAGGGCGTTCAGCTGGCGCTGCCACGCCTCCTCGCGCTCGAACCAGCCGCACATGTCCGAGAAGCGGTGGCGCTGGCGCAGCGCGATCGCGCGCATGTCGTGGCCGACGCCGTCCATCCGGCCCAGCACCGCGGCCAGCTGCGCCGAGATCAGGTCGAAGCCTGCCCGTTCGGACGCCTCAAGCATCTGTTCAATCTGGGAGCGCTTGTCGTGCAACTGCGCGATCCCGAGCCAGTAGTGCAGCAGCGCGCGGAACATGAACGGCTGCATCGCCGCCTCCCAGTTGCGCGAGGGGAGCACCGCCGCGTCGACGGTGCCGCCGCGGATCTGGCGCAGCATGCTCAGTTGCTGGTAGACCGCCGTGTCGTGGCCCTGCACGGCGCGCGTGGCCTGCTCGAGATAGGCCTCGGCCGCCTTGTGGTGTTTTGAGTCGCTGCTGCGCATGAGTGCGAGCACGTACAGGTGGCCGCCGATGCCCGGAAAGCACATCTTGCGCTTGCCGGTCTCGCGGCGCATCAGTTTGAGCGACTGCTCGAAGCCGGCCAGCGCCTCGGGGTGCTGGTCGCGCAGCAGCATGATCACGCTGCGGAAGAACAGCGCCAGTGAGTCGTCGAGATCTTGCAGCAGCGCGGTCGCGTCGTCGAGCCGGCCGCACAGGATCAGGTGCTCGGCCAGCACGACCCGCAGCACCATCGATGCCGCGCCCTGCCGGACATGGTTGGTGGCGAAGTCGCGCAGGCGCGGCGCGTCGATTGGCTCGTACTGCGCGTTGGTGAGCAGCACCGTGAGCACCTCGTCGCGCATCGACGGGTGGATGCGGGCGAACATGCCCTGGTCGAACGGGCGCCCGCAGATGTCGACCAGCGGGTGCAGGTAGCCGGCCTCGTGGCAGTTCAGGCAGGCCGCCAGCAGCGGCATCACGACCTTTTGCTCGTCGCCGCCGACCAGCGCCATGCGCAGCAGCGCCATGCCCTGGCGATAGCTGCGCAGCACGATGAAGCCTTCCCAATTCTTGCGCAACGGGGTCACGCTAATGTACGCGCTGCTTAGTGCATGGAGCTTGCCTTTGTCGAGCGCGTAGCGCATGCCCGGCCAGCCCAGTTCCGGCGTGTGCACGAAACCGCGCCCGGTGATGTCGCCGACCATGCCGTCCTTGCGCATCTGCGCCAGCACGGCGGTCAGCGTGGTTTCCTTGTCAAAGACATGGGCGGCGGCCAGGTGTTCGAGCAGGCGCATCTTGCCCATCGGCTCGCCGGCGATCGCGAGCATCGCGACGATCAGTTTTTCGTGCTCGCCGGCGTGCTCGAAGCGCGTCAGCAGATCCGGTTCGCTCATTGCGCGCTCATCACTCGGTTAAGTTCTCGATCGTGATCGCGGCGCCGGCGCCGCTCGCCAGGCCGAAAATGCGCAGGTAAAAATACAGCTCCGCCTCGAGCGTGGCGATGATGCTGTCGGCCTTGCGGAAGCCGTGGCCCTCGCCCTCGAGCGTCATGTAGGCCACCGGCACCCCGCTCTTGCGCAGCGCGTCGACCATGACCTCCGATTGCTGCGGCGGCACCACCTTGTCGTCGAGACCCTGGAAGAAGATCATCGGCCGCTTGAGGCGATCGGCGTGGTTGATCGGGGAGCGCTGCTGGTACAGGGCGTCGGCCGCGGGCGGCGGGGCGATCAGGTACTGGGTGTAGTGCGACTCGAACTTGTGCGAATCGGTGTCGAGCCCCTTCAGGTCGGACACGCCGTAGTAGCTGGCGCCGGCCTTGAACACGTCGTGGAAGGTCAGCGCGCACAGGGTGGTCAGGCCGCCCGCGCTGCCGCCGCGGATGACCAGCCGCTCGGGGTCGACCAGGCCGCGCGCGGCCAGGTATTGCGCGCCCGCGACGCAGTCCTCGACGTCGATCACGCCCCACTGGCCCTTGAGCGAATCGCGGTAGGCGCGGCCGAAGCCGCTGCTGCCGCCGTAATTCACGTCGAGCACGGCGAAGCCGCGGCTGGTCCAGTACTGGGTCGCGAGCTTGAGCGTGTTGCTGGCCATGCTGGTCGGGCCGCCGTGGCCGATCACCATCAGCGGCGGCAGGCTGCCGGGCGCCGCCTCGAAATCGGCGTTGCAGGGCGGGTAGTAAAAGGCGTGCGAGCTGCGCCCGTCGGCGCTCGGGTAGCTGACGCTCTCGGGGACCGACAACATGGCCACCGGCGGCAGTTGGGCGATCGAGCGCGCCAGGATTTCGCGGCGCTTCGCATACAGGTCGATGCGGGCCAGCTCGAGCGCGATGGTCGGCGCGCCGCCCAGGAAGGCGATCACGCCGCCGCACACGCGCAGCTCGCGGATGTCCTGGTACGGATGCTCGATCGGGCGCAGTTCGCCGCTGACCGTCGACAGCTGCGCCAGCCGGCTCACGCCGTCCTCTATATAGCTGCAGATGATCTCGAACTCGCTGCGGAAGCCGTACATGCTGCCGCCGAAGGTCCACATCGGGGTCGCGAATTCGGCCGCGCGCGGGCACAGCGGCTGCGGCGCCGAGCCGGCCATCAGGTACAAGTTCCAGTAGCCGCTGCGGTCGGAGACGAAATGGAGCACGCCTTCGGGCGACCATTCGGGCTGGCACACCGAGACGTCGGTGTCGCCGTCGATCACGCGCGCGTCGGACAGGCTGCCGTCGTCGGCGACGTTGGCCACCCACAGTTCGGTGCCTTCCCACGGCATCTGCGGGTGGTTCCAGCTCAGCCATGCGAGCTGGCGCCCGTCCGGCGACAGGCGCGGGGCGGCGTAAAAATCGGCGCCCTCGACCAGCACCGTCTCGCTGCCATCGAGGCCGATCGCGCACAGGGTGTTGGCCGGCTGCAGGCTGCTTTGGCTATGGTCCTCGCACACGGCGATCAGGCGCCGGCGCACGCTGTCGAGGGAGAAGTCGGCGTAGCGGCGCGTGCCGCCCGCGCTCAGCGCGACCGGCGCGCCGTCGTCGGTGATGGTGTACACACGGTTGTCGGCGAAGTGCGAAAAATACACCACGCCGCCCTGCACCAGGCAGGCCGCGCCGCCGTATTCATGCACGCGGGTGCGCACATTGAACGGCGCCGGCGTCATCTCGGTGGTGTCGCCGCCGCGCTGGCGCATCAGGGTGGTGCGCCCGCCCTCGCTCGCGCGCCCCTCGAGCCAATAGCTGTCGGCGCCGTCGAGCATCGCTTGCGACAGCGCCGTGGCGCCGGCCGCCACCACGCCCGCGCTGATCGGGGAGGGCCAGATGCCGCACTGGGCGGGCTGTTTAGCGGGGGAAGCGGTCATGGGAGGGGGCTCTGATTGGACAAGGTACCGCATCATAGTTAATCTGCGGGGGGCGCGCAATTCTTCGCGTGGGTGGCGCGGGCATAGGATGCGATAATAGCCGCTTTCTACAAGCTCCTCATTGTCAGACATGCCACAATTCGCCCCCCTCAAGAACGACACCTTCCTGCGCGCGCTGCTGCGCCAGCCCACCGATTACACCCCCGTGTGGCTGATGCGCCAGGCCGGGCGCTACCTGCCCGAGTACCGCGCCACGCGCGAGCGCGCCGGGTCCTTCCTGGGGCTGGCGAAAAACCCCGATTACGCGACCGAAGTGACGCTGCAGCCGCTCGCGCGCTTCCCGCTCGACGCCTCGATCCTGTTCTCGGATATTTTGACGGTGCCCGACGCGATGGGCCTGGGCCTGTACTTCGCCGATGGCGAAGGCCCCAAGTTCGAGCGTCCGCTGCGCACCGAGGCCGAGGTCATGGCGCTGCGCGCGCCCGACCTCGACTCGCTCGACTACGTGTTCAAGGCCGTGACCCAGATCCGCACCGAGCTCGATGGCCGGGTGCCGCTGATCGGTTTTTCTGGCAGCCCGTGGACGCTGGCCTGTTATATGGTCGAGGGCGGCGGCTCCAAGGAGTTCCACACCATCAAAAAGATGCTGTACAGCCGCCCGGACCTGATGCACCACATCCTCGCGACCAACGCGGCCGCGGTGGCCGAATACCTCAACGCGCAGATCGACGCCGGCGCGCAGGCGGTCATGATCTTCGACTCGTGGGGCGGCGCGCTGGCCGACGGCGCCTACCAAAAATTCTCGCTCGACTATATGCGCCAGGTGGTCAGCCAGCTCAAACGCGACAAAGACGGGGTGCGCATTCCGGCGGTCGTGTTCACCAAGGGCGGCGGCCTGTGGCTCGACCAGATCGCCGACATCGGCGCCGACGCGGTCGGACTCGACTGGACGGTCGACCTTGCGCGCGCGCGCGCCCTGGTCGGGCACAAGGTGGCGTTGCAGGGCAACCTCGACCCGGCCATCCTGTTCGCGAGCCCGGAGCAGATCCGCGCCGAAGTCGAACGCACGCTCGACGCCTACGGCGTGCCGGGCGCCGGCTCGGGCCACGTGTTCAACCTCGGGCACGGGATTTCACAGTTCACGCCGCCGGAGTCGGTCACGGCGATGGTCGAGGCCGTGCACAGCCACAGCCGCAAACAGCGCGGCCAGTGATGTAGTCTGGGTAAAGCCGCGCGGCCGCCAAGGCCAAATACCCGGCCGCCGGCGGCCCCTTCTCAGTAGCTAAAAACCACAGTTATACACATTTTTCCGCAAGGCAACGCGATTGTGGACGTTTGTGCGCCGGATTTTTTATATTTCCGTAAGTAATTGATTTCAAATGAATTTAATTTCGGCGTGTGCGCTTGTTTCCCCGGGCGGGCGCTGCCCGCGTAGAGCGAAAACACTGTTTTGAGAATCTTGTCCACAAAGTTATCAACAGGAATTGTGGATAAAAATGAAAAGTGCTGCGTTTACCGTGACTTAGGCGAAGTGTGAAGGTTTCACATGAGGTTGGCGCTGCGTCGCATGATATTTTTATATCGAATATCCGACGTTTCGACCGACGTTCAAGCTTATATCTGGCGCGGGCTCCGCTGATTGGCATTCAGGCAAGCCGGGCCTGAAAAAAGCGCATAATTCGACGACAAAAACTACCTCGCCGTGCTCACTTATGCACAATGGGCAGCGCGAAGGTGAATAATTATCCCCACTGGGAGCGCCGATCCAAGTAATTGATTTTTAAAGACTATTTAAAGTGACAATTGGACGAAGCACGGAGAGTGTTGCGTTCGGACAAATGTTTTGGTAAAACAGAAACGTCTTGTCCACAAAGTTGTCCACAAGCTGGGCCGGTGCCCCTGAACACCGTCCCGGACCCGCATTGACCCCACCCGAACGGCACCGATGGACAGCTGCATCCTCACAATCGCGCTCGACACGCCGCTGACAAGCTGCTTCGACTACCGCTGGCAGTACGGGCCGGAGGGGGCGCCGTGCGTGGGGCAACTGGCGCAGGTGTCGTTTGGGCGCCGCGACGTAGTCGGACTCATCGTTGGCGTGGGCCAACAGACGGATGTGCCTGCCGACAAGCTCAAAGACGCGCTGGCCGTGCGCAGCCAGCTCGCGCCGCTGTCGCCGGAGTGGCTGGCGCTGGTGGCCTTCGCGGCCGACTATTACCAACGCCCGCTGGGCGAGGTGGCGCTGCCCGGGCTGCCGAAAAACCTGCGCGTGCTGACCACGGTCGCGCTCGACCGCGCGATCAAAAAACTGGCCAAAGGCGACACCGCGCACGACGCCACCCCGCGCGACATGCCCGCGCTGAACCCGGCGCAGCAGGAGGCGGCCGACGCCATCGGCGGCGCGCTCGGCTTCACGCCGCTGCTGTTGTACGGCGTGACGGGAAGCGGCAAGACCGAGGTCTACCTGCAGGCCTGCGCCCAGGTGCTGGCGCGCGACGCCGGGGCGCAGATCCTGGTGCTGGTCCCCGAGATCAACCTCACGCCCCAGTTGGAGGGCAACATCCGCGCGCGCTTCCCGGGCGTGATGCTGGCCACGCTGCACAGCAGCCTGTCGGAGGGCGAGCGCATGCTGCACTGGCTCGCCGCGCACGAGGGGCGCGCGCGCATCATCCTCGGCACCCGGCTCGCGATCCTGGCCTCGCTGCCGAACCTCAAACTGATCGTCATCGACGAGGAGCACGACCCCTCGTACAAACAGCAGGAGGGGCTGCGCTACTCGGCGCGCGACCTGGCCGTGTGGCGCGCGCGCCAGCTCGGCATCCCGATCGTGCTCGGCTCGGCCACGCCCTCGCTCGAGAGCTGGCACCACGCGGGATCGGGGCGCTACCGCAAGCTCGAACTGCGCGAGCGGGCGGTGCGCGACGCCGTGCTGCCGCGCGTCAAACTGCTCGATATGGAGAAGGACCGGCCCAAGGACGGGCTGACCGACGCGCTGGTGGCGGCGCTGCGCCAGCGGCTCGAGCGCGGCGAGCAGTCGCTGTTGTTCCTGAACCGGCGCGGCTACGCGCCCGTGATCTGCTGCGAGGCGTGCGGCTGGATCAGCAACTGCACGCGCTGCACCTCGTTCATGGTGCTGCACAAGCCCGAGCACCGGCTGCGCTGCCACCACTGCAGCCTCGAGTTGCGCATCCCGCGCGCCTGCCCCGACTGCGGCAACGTCGACCTGCAGCCGCTCGGGCGCGGCACCCAGCGCGTCGAAGAGGGGCTGCAGGCGCTGTTCCCGGAGGCGCGCATCCTGCGCATCGACGCCGACTCGACGCGGCGCAAGGGCAGCGCGCAGGAAGCCTTCGACAGCGTGCACCGGGGCGAGGTCGACATTTTGATCGGCACCCAGATGGTGGCCAAGGGCCACGACTTCAAAAAGCTCACGCTGGTGGGAATCCTCAATCCCGACACGGCCCTGTTTTCGCAGGACTACCGCGCCAGCGAACGGCTGTTCGCGCAGCTGATGCAGGTGGCGGGGCGGGCCGGGCGGGCGGCGCGGGCGGAGGGCGGCAGCGTCAGCGAAGTGCTGGTGCAGTCGCGCTACGTGGCCCATCCCCTGTATTCGGCGGTGGTGAGCCACGACTACGACCGCTTCGCGACCAGTTTGCTCGAAGAGCGGCGCCAGGCGGCGCTGCCGCCCTACCTGTACCAGGCCTTGCTGCGCGCCGAGGCACCCGAGCTGGCGCTGGCGATCGAATTTTTGGAGAGGGCGCGCGACTGCATCGGCCACGAAGGGATCACGGTCAACGACCCGATCCCGATGACGATGACGCGGGTGCACAACGTCGACCGCGCCCAATTGCTGGTCGAATGCCCCTCGCGCCCGGCGCTGCAGGCATTCCTGAAACAATGGCTGGCCGCGATCCGCCAAATGAAAAGCCGCGTCAAATGGTCGCTCGAGGTCGACCCCCTCGATATCTGAAGCAATGATTTCCTTCGAATCAGACCGGGGTCAGACCCGGGTCTGACCCCGGTCTGTCCCCGGTCTGTCCCCAATTTGCGCTGGATCAAGCGAAAAAGGCTATTCAGGAATGTATTGCCGGTGCCTTGGCTATTCATTGTTGAATAGGAACGATTTCCGTGAAGCGAAACGGTTAGGCGAAAAAAAGCGTATCGTTTGCGATAAATTCATTTCGAAACTGGGGCAACAATATGAAAGAACTCAACGTCGACGTGGCCGTCATCGGCACCGGCACTGCCGGCATGTCGGCTTACCGCGCCGCGCATGCCCATGGCAAGCGCGTGCTGCTCATCGAGAGCGGGCCTTACGGCACCACCTGCGCCAGGGTCGGCTGCATGCCCAGCAAGCTGCTGATCGCCGCCGCCGAGGCGGCGCATATGGTCGCCGCCGCCCCCGGCTTCGGCGTGCATCCGGGCCCGGTGCGCATCGACGGCCAGGCCGTCATGGCGCGCGTGCGCTCCGAACGCGACCGCTTCGTCGGTTTCGTGCTCGAAAGCGTCGACGGTTTTCCCGCAGCCGACAAGCTGCGCGGCCACGCGCGCTTCACCGGTCCCAATACCTTGCAGGTCGACGAGCACACGCTCGTCACCGCCGCGCGCGTCGTCATCGCCAGCGGTTCGCGCCCCAGCATCCCGCCCGTGCTTGCCGATGTCGGGCCGGGCGTCATCGTCAGCGACGACGTGTTCGACTGGACCGACCTGCCAAGCTCGGTCGCGGTGGTCGGCACCGGCGTGATCGGACTCGAACTGGGCCAGGCCCTGAGCCGGCTCGGCGTGCGCGTGAGCGTGTTCGCGCGCGGCGGCAGCGTGGCCCAGATCAGCGACCCCGACGTGCTGCACGTCGCCGCCAAAACCCTGGCCGAAGAACTCGACCTGCACTTCCAGACCGAGATCGTGGCCGCGCGCCAGGACGGCGCCGAGGTGGTACTGACCACGCGCGCCGCCGGCGCCGCCGCGCGCGAAGAGCGCTTCCAGTTCGTGCTGGTGGCCGCCGGCCGCACCCCTAACGTCGACCGGATCGGCATCGAGACCACCGGCATAGCGCTCGATGCCAAGGGCATCCCCGTGTTCGACACCCGCACCATGCAATGCGGCGCGAGCCATATTTTTATCGCCGGCGACGCCGACAACGAGCGCCCGGTGCTGCCCGAGGCGTCCGACCAGGGCCGCATCGCCGGCGACAACGCGGGCCGCTATCCCGATGTGCGCCCCGGCCTGCGCCGCACGCCGCTGGCGATCGCCTTCACCGAGCCGCAAATCGCCACGCTCGGCGCCAGCTACCGCGAGCTGTGCGAAAGCGGCAGGCCGAAATTCGCGGTCGGGAAGGTGTCGTTCGTGAACCAGGGGCGCAGCCGCGTGATGCTGCAAAACCGCGGCATGCTGCGCGTGTACGCCGAATACGGCACCCGCCGCTTCCTCGGCGCCGAAATGATCGGGCCGCGCGCCGAAAACATCGGCCACCTGCTGTCGTGGGCCTGCCAGGCGCGCCTCTCCGTGGACCAGATGCTCGATATGCCGTTCTACCATCCGGTCATCGAGGAGGGCGTGCGCACCGCGCTGCGCGACCTCGCGGCCGAACTCGATAAGGCCCAGCCCCAAGAGGACTGCGAGGACTGCCCGCCCGGGGTCTAGCACTGGGGCATCCGCCGAACTGGCGCCTGGGACGCTTCAGAAATCGTGTCGAGGAAAACGAAGATATTAAAAACCCACATCGTCCTCGCGCATGCGCCACCGCATGCGCGGGGACGATGTTGGTTGTGGTTTTCCGAAGGTAACAGCTTTGCGATTTCTGTCATGCTGAACACTGTCGCAAGCCTGCCAGCCTAGTTCAAGTAGCTCGTGTCAAAGCGTCCCTGCGCGGCCATCTCGCGCACGATGCGGATGGTGTCGATGTCGGCCTCCTGGTAGGCCGAGCGCTTGAAGTCGTCGTACATGGCGTTGGCCGCGTCGGTCGCCGCGTCGTGCCCGTCGTCGTACTTGAAGCGCACGAACAGCGTGTCTGCCGACGGCGATTCGATCGTCACCGTCAGGCTCGAGGCGCTGATCTCGCCCTGCGCATGCACTTCGTAGCGCACCTGCTGCAGCGGCGTCAACACCACTCGGTCGTCGATCACCAGTTCGCCGAAGCGGCGCCGGCGGGTGAAGGTGCCCGGCTCGCCGCGCTCGCCCAGCGTGCATTCGTCGAGGTGCGGCACGAACAGCATCGGCGATTCGGCGTGCAGCACCAGGCCGCGCCACAACTGCTCGCGCGTGAGCGTGTCGATCAGCGGGTTGAGTGGGTCGTTGATTTCAACTAGATGTTCGAATTTCATGGCTTTTACTCTGCTTGGTGGCCCGGCGGCGCCGTGAGCCAAGATGGTAACCGATGCCCGCCCTCGCCGTCGGCGCGCCCTTTGTGCGGTCTTGATCTTTCACCCCGGCTATACTTGCGGCATCCCCCGCCCCACAGCAAAAACAAGCGCCACCATGAAGCCGCCAAAAAATCCTGTCCCGATCCAGCTCGTGCCACCAAAGGCCGCCTACAAGCGCAGTTACGACGAGGTGGCCAAGCACATGGCCAAGCGCAGTTCGATCACGCGCAGCCAGATGGAGGAGGCCGACGACTCCACCTTCGGCCAGCGCGCGGCCGACGCGGTGGCGCGCTTCGGCGGCTCGTGGACCTTCATCATGCTGTTCGCGCTGGTGCTGCTGGCCTGGGTCGTGCTCAACTCGGTCCTGCTGGCCAAGGCCGGCAGCAAGCCGTTCGACCCCTTCCCCTACATTTTGCTGAACCTGTTCCTGTCGATGCTGGCCTCGATCCAGGCGCCGGTGATCCTGATGTCGCAGAACCGCCAGGGCCAGATCGACCGCGAGCGCATGGAAAACGACTACGAGGTCAACCTCAAGGCCGAACTCGAGATCATGGCGCTGCACGAAAAAATGGACGCCCAGGGCGCCCGCATCGACGAGCTGCTCGCGCTGCTCAAAAAACCGCGGGTTTAGCCAACCGCAACCTGGCTCGCCGCCAGGTCCAGGTGCCGCCGATGCCCGCGCCGGCCAGCGCGCCCGCGCCCATGACGCGAATGAAATCGCCAGCGGCACGATCGCGCAGGTGCGCGGCGTCGCAATTGCGCTTTTGCGCCCCGTGGTGGCGGGGTCCGCGCGGGCTCGGGCGTGCCCGCGGTACGTTACAATGGCCGGCTGTATCCGATGAGAAGTGCCTCCCCGATGTCCAACGCCCCCAAGTTCGGCCTGAACGTACCGCAAAGCGAAGCGGTGATGTACCTCGACGGCCCCTGCCTGGTGTTGGCGGGCGCCGGTTCGGGCAAGACGCGCGTGATCACCCAGAAGATCGCGCACCTGATCGAGGACCGCGGCTACGATCCGCGCACCATCGCCGCGCTGACCTTCACCAACAAGGCCGCGCTCGAGATGCAGGAGCGGATCGCCAAGCTGCTCAAGCAGCCGCGCCAGGCCAAGCAGCTCACGGTGTCGACCTTCCATTCGCTCGGCGTGAAAATCCTGCGCCAGGAGGCGGCCGGGGTCGGGCTCAAGGACCGCTTTTCGATCATGGACAGCGACGATTGCTACGGCCTGGTGCAAGACCTCGCGATCACGACCGACAAGCAGCTGATCCGCAGCATCCAGAATTCGATCTCCTTGTGGAAGAACGGCCTGGTCGACCCGGAGGACGCGATCCGCGACGCCCGGGACGAGGACGAGGCCACGGCCGCGCGCGTGTTCCGCAGCTACGTGGCGACGCTGGCGGCCTACCAGGCGGTCGATTTCGACGACTTGATCCGCCTGCCCGTGGAGCTGTTCCGCAACAACGACCCGATCCGCGACAAATGGCAGCGGCGCCTGCGCTACCTGCTCATGGACGAATACCAGGACACCAACACCTGCCAGTACGAGCTGGTCAAGCTGCTCGTCACGGGCATCGGCAAAAAGCCGATGTTCACGGCGGTGGGCGACGACGACCAGGCGATCTACGCGTGGCGCGGCGCCTCGGTCGAAAACCTCAAGACGCTCGGCGACGACTTCCCCGACCTGCGCGTGATCAAGCTTGAACAGAACTACCGCTCGACCACGCGCATCCTGCAGGCGGCCAACGCCGTCATCGGCAACAACCCGAAGATCTTCGATAAAAAGCTGTGGTCCGAGCACGGCCTGGGCGAGCCGATCAAGGTGCTCGGCATGCAGACCGACGACCAGGAGGCCGAGCAGGTCGCGATCATGATTTCGGGCGACCGCTTCCAGCGCAAGAACAAGTGGTCCGATTACGCGATCCTGTACCGCGGCAACCACCAGGCGCGCGTGATCGAGCAGTGCCTGCGCAAGGAGCGCATCCCGTACACGATCTCGGGCGGCCAGAGTTTTTTCGACAAGGCCGAGATCAAGGACATCATCAGCTACCTGCGCCTGATCGCCAACGACGGCGACGACCCGGCCTTCATCCGCGCCGTGACCGTGCCCAAGCGCGGGGTCGGCATGGCCACGCTCGAGGTGCTCGGCGCGTTCTCGAAGCAGTGGAACTGCTCCCTGTTCGAGGCCACCTTCAAGGGCGGCCTCGAGGCCAAGCTGCCCGACCGCCAGTTGCTGCCGCTGCGCAGTTTTTGCACCTTCATCAACCAGCTCGAGTCGCGCGCGAGCCGCCCGGGCCCGTCGGGCAGCGGCGAGAACGCGGCCGCCGTGCTCGACGACATGATGAAAGAGATCGCCTACGAGGGCTATCTGTACGACACCTTCGACGACCGCGCGGCGCAGGCCAAGTGGCAGAACGTGCTCGAATTCGTCAATTGGCTCAAGGAGCGCGGCTGCGGCGGCAAGGACAAGTCGGGCGAGGAGAAGAACCTGCTCGAGCTGACCCAGATGGTGGCCCTGATGTCGATGCTCGAAGGCAAGGACGAAGAGCAGGACGCGGTCCGCATGTCGACCCTGCACGCGTCGAAGGGGCTCGAGTTCCCGCACGTGTTCCTGGTCGGGGTCGAGGAGGGCATCCTGCCGCACAAGGGCGACCCGGACGCCTCGGTCGAGACGATCGGCGCGCGCATCCAGGAGGAGCGGCGCCTGATGTACGTGGGCATCACGCGCGCCCAGCGCACCTTGCATATCACGTGGTGCAAGAAGCGCAAGCGCGCGGGCGAGCAGGTCCATTGCGACCCCTCGCGCTTCATCAAGGAGATGGC
Organism: Pseudomonadota bacterium; assembly: GCA_040384885.1. Classification (GTDB taxonomy): domain Bacteria; phylum Pseudomonadota; class Gammaproteobacteria; order Burkholderiales; family Burkholderiaceae_D; genus Telluria_A. Next base: position 15,420 of record JAZKIN010000164.1, read on the forward strand.
GCTCGACGTCGGCACCGCCGTGCCGACCGAGGCCGAGACCCTGTCGCCCAAAGACCGGCTCGCGAACCTGAAGGCGCTGCTCAACACGCCGAAAGCCTGATCAGTCGTATTGATCTGCCTTAAGTGAGCCGTACGCGCGCCTCAATTCCTTATTTGACAGCGTTCTCCCCGCGCGAAATACTTAAGTCACCTTAAAGCGAAAAGTCAGCACGTCGCACGTAAGACGCCGACAAAAATCGCGCAGCAACATCTAACCACGAGCTAACCAAGCTAAGCAACAGCCACAAACTAGCCAACATCGTCCTCGCGAATGCGGCTGTCGCGAAAGGGCAGCAGCGCGCTCAATTGGCGTTCAAGACGCATCAGA
>JAZKIN010000165.1:0-6806 GCA_040384885.1 Pseudomonadota bacterium
CCGAAGCGCCCGCCTGTCCCGAGGCGCGCCCGCGCCAGGGCGGCGCCGCCGGCGCGGCCGACGCCCAGCTCGCGTTGCTCGAGCAGGCCTGGGAGGCACGCCAGTTCGCGCTTTATCTCGAGCGTGCGCTGCCGCGCGCGCGCGCGCTCGTGCGTTCGCTCGAGGCGGCCGGCAAGGCCGCGCCGCGCATCGGCCCCGACGAGGTGCTGCTGCTGTCGCGCTGCGCGCGCGTGCTCGACGGCTTCGACGGGCTGAACGGGCCGGCCGACGCCGACGCCGACGCCGCGGACCCGGCCGCAAGCTGCGACGCGCTGCGAACGGCGCACGCGGTCGGCCCGGCCGAGCTGCGCCGCTTCTTCGAGCTGGCCGCGGCCGAACACGACCGGCACGCGCAAATGGCGGTCGGCCTGTGGTTCGCGCGCATGCGCGTCGACGGCAAGCGCATCGCCGTCGGCACCGGTTCGGCCAATTTCAAAAAGGCGATCCGGGCCCTGACGCTGGCCGGCGAACAAGGGCTGGCCGCGGCCTGGTACGCGCTCTCGCGCATCTACATCAAGCCCGAATTCTCCCAGCGCAACGTGCTCGACGCGCAAAAATACCTCGAGCGGGCGGCCGAAATGGGTTACCGCGACGCCCAGCTCGAATGCGGCAACAGCGCCTGGCGCGCGCGCCGCGAGCACGAGGCCAACGACGTGCGCGCCGTCTACTGGCTGCAAAAGGCGGCCGTCCAGGGCTGTGCGCAGGCCGCCGCCGCGCTCGCGCGCATCGCCCCGCGCGAAACCGGGCGCGCCTACACCGAGACCGGCGCGCTCGCCTCGGCCGAGGTCGCGGCCAGCCATCCCCTGCTCGGCGCCCGGCTCGCGCTGGCCGCGCTGTTCAACCTTAGCCGCGCCGAGGCCTTGCTGCTCGACGTCAAAAGCGCCGATTGCGGGCACTGCCTGGTCATCGACATCCGCGCCAGCTACGGGCGCAGCAAGCGCCGCCTCGTGCTGATCGAAACGGCGGCCGAACGCCAGGCGCTCGACCAGATCGCGCGCCGCTTCGAATACGTCGATTGCGGCCCGGGCGGGCCCGAGGGCAACTACCGCCAGCGCCTGTACCGCCTAAAAACGGTGGTGCCGGGCGCCGACAACGGGGCCGCCGACAACGGGGATGTTGACCACGGGGCCGCGCACAACGGGGCAACCGATCACATGGGGGCCGCCAACATGGGGGCCGCCAACAATGGGGCCGACAACAAGGCGGGCGACAACATGGCGGGCGATGCCGGTACGCATAACGCCGGCCTCGCCGACAGCGCCGCCCTCGACGGCGCCTTCCCGGTTGCGGCCACCCTTGTCCAGAGCGCGCCGTGCGACATGGCGGCCTGAGCGGGGCCTTGCTTGACTACAGTGTGATCTCGCCTTCGTAGACCGTCACCGCCGGCCCGCTCAGGTAGACCGGCGCGCCTTCGCCGGCCCAGGCGATCGACAATTCGCCGCCGCGCGCGCTCACGCGCACGGGCGAGTCGAGCAGGCCGCGCCGGATCCCCGCCACCACCGCGGCGCAGGCGCCGGTGCCGCAGGCGAGCGTTTCGCCGGCGCCCCGTTCAAACACGCGCAGCTTCACGTGCCCGCGCCCGAGCACCTGCATAAAACCGGCATTGACCCGTTTCGGAAAGCGCGGATCGTGTTCGATCAGCGGCCCGGTCTCGAGCACGGGCGCGCGCTCGACGTCGTCCACCACTTGCACCGCATGTGGATTGCCCATCGAAACAACCGACACCAGCACCGCCTGCCCGCCGGGTGCGAGCGGCCACAGCGTGTCGCGGCCCTCGGCCACGCCCGCGAGGCCGGCGCTGTCGAACGGGACCCGGGCCGGTTCGAGGACCGGCACGCTCATCTCGACCGTGATCGCGCCGTCATCCTCGAGCCGGGGCGTGATGATGCCCGCCATGGTCTCGACGCGGATGCTGCGCTTGTCGGTGAGGCCTTTTTCGGTGACGAACTTGACGAACGCGCGCGAACCGTTGCCGCACTGCTCGACCTCGCCGCCATCCTGGTTGAAGATGCGGTAGCGGAAATCGCAGTCGGCGCTCTCCGCCTTTTGCACCACGAGGATCTGGTCGGCGCCCACGCCAAAGCGGCGGTCGCCCAGTTTTTGCCATTGGGCGGGGGTCAGCGCGACCTGCTGGTTGATGGCGTCGATGACCACGAAATCGTTGCCGGCGCCATGCATTTTGGTAAATTTGAGTTTCATGGTGCTAAGTATAGCGCCGGGACGGATCCGGCGTCAGGCGCTGGTGCCGCCGGTAAAGCTGAAGCCCGCCAACCACCACATCGTCCTCGCGCATGCGGGGACCCATAGAACAGTTGCTCTGAGCCGCTGTTCTATGGGTCCCCGCATGCGCGAGGACGATGTTGGTTTTTGATAGTGAAGTTCAATCGACACAATTTCTATTGCGCCACAACAGCCGAGTCAACTCATGAAACGTCAGAATTCACACCCGTCGGGGGCATTGCAGCAGCATCCGCACGCGGCGCATACAGCGACCCCTCGCCCGGCGGACGCGTCTTGAAGCGCTTGTGGGTCCAGAAATACTCGGCCGGCGCCTCGCGCACGCGCTCCTCGATGAAGGCGTTCATGCGGCGCGCCGATTCGACCAGGTCCGGCCCCGGATAATCCTCCCAGGCCGGATAGAACTTGACGCGCCAGCCCTGATAGTTGGGCAAAAAGGTCGCCACCACCGGGATCACGGCCGCGCCCGTGGCCGCCGCGATGCGTCCGGGCGCCGTCAGCGTGGCCGCGGGAACGCCGAAAAACGGCACGAACTGGGCATCCTTGTCGCCGAAGTCCATGTCCGGCAACATGAAGTAGGGCAGGCCGTCGCGCATCGCGCGGATGATCGGCTTGACCCCCTCCTTGCGCGAGAACAATTGCACGGGGCGGAAGCGCGAGCGCCCGCGCCGCAGCACCTCGTCGAACACGTTGTTCTTCTGGCGCACATAGATCGAACACAGGCTGGACTCGAGCATGACGGCCACGCCGGCCACGTCGAGGCAGACGAAATGGGGGCACAGCAGGATGGTCGGGCCGGCCCCGATCGCCGCCAGCGGCACGCCCGGCTCGACCTGGATCAGGCGCCGCAGCCGGGCCGGGCTGGCCCACCACAAGATCGCGCGCTCCCAGACGCTGCGCGTGTAGGCCTGGAAATGCTGGCGCGCGAGCACCACGCGCGCGGCCTCGTCGAGCTCCGGCATGCACAGGCGCAAATTGGTCAGCGCGATGTGGCGGCGCGACTTGAGCGTGGCGAACAGCAGGCTGCCGACGGCGTCGCCGAAGCGGCCCAGCACGGGCAGCGGCAGCCAGTGCAGCAGCCACATCAAACCAACGAGCAGCCTCATTGCTCGGCCTGCGCGGCCGGCTCGGGGGCGTCGACGCCGTCCGGTTGCTTGTACCGGTTGTAGCTCCAGAAATACTGGGCCGGGCAGCGCGCGATCAGCTGCTCCATGGCGCGGTTGATCTCGGCTGCCTGCTGCGCCGCCCCGCCCTCGAGCGAGCCCTCGAACGGCACGAAGCGCACGATGAAGCCCTTGCCGCCGGCGCGCCGCTCGGCGTACACGAGGATGATCGCGGCCTTGCCCATTTGCGCCAGCTTGGCCGGCAGCGTCATGCTGTAGGCGGGCCGCCCGAAAAACGGCGCCCACACGCCTTCGCCCTCCTGCGGCACCTGGTCGGGCAGCACGCCGATCGGCTCGCCGCGCTTGAGCGTCTTGGCCAGGATGCGCACGCCCGACAGGTTGGCCGGCGCCAGGTGCAGGTTGTGGCGCGCGCGCGCGCCTTCGATGAGCGGCTTGAGCGCGGCCTTTTTGGGTGGCCGGTACATGACCGTGAGCGGGGTGCGCAGCGCGATCTGCTGGGCCGTGATCTCGAAGCAGCCCAGGTGCGGGGTCAGGAACACGATGCCGCGCCCGCTGTCGAGCACCGACTGCACGTAGTCCCAGTTCTCGTCCGTCGCATGGGCGGCGACGCGTTCGGGCGCGGCGCACCAGACGAAGGGCAGCTCGACGATCGCCTTGCCGGACTCGGACACGGCGGCGGACAGATGCTGGCCGAAGCCGGCCAGCTCGAGGTTGCTGCGCAGGCGCTTGCGGTACGACGGCGAGGTCCAGTACACGAGCCAGCCGAGCGCGCTGCCGAGCGCGTGCAGGGCCGGCAGGGGCAGGGCGGAAAGGAGGCGGAACAGGGCTACAAGCATATTCTGATCTAATTCAACAAAAGGGGTGTTGCTTACCAAAAAATCTTAAGGAGCGTAAAATACCACGTTGCAGGATCCGCCGAGTTAATAGACAACTTGCGAAGCGGAATATAAATGTCGCTAAAGCGTCGCAGGCAATGGTGTACTGCGACAGTAAAATCGAACAGTAACAGGAGCTTGCCGTGTCAAACAACTATCTCTTCACCTCCGAGTCCGTCTCCGAAGGCCACCCCGACAAGGTCGCCGACCAGATCTCCGACGCCATCCTCGACGCCATCCTCGAGCAAGACCCGAAAGCGCGCGTCGCCGCCGAAACCCTGTGCAACACCGGCCTCGTGGTGCTGGCCGGCGAGATCACGACCCACGCCAACGTCGACTACATCCAGGTCGCGCGCGAGACGATCAAGCGCATCGGCTACGACAACACCGATTTCGGCATCGACTACCGCGGCTGCGCCGTCATGGTCTGCTACGACAAGCAGTCGCCCGACATCGCGCAGGGCGTCGACGAAGGCGCCGGGCTCGACCTCGACCAGGGCGCGGGCGACCAGGGCCTGATGTTCGGCTACGCCTGCGACGAGACGCCCGAGCTGATGCCCGCCGCGATCCATTATGCGCACCGCCTGGTCGAGCGCCAGTCGCAATTGCGCAAGGACGGGCGCCTGCCATGGCTGCGCCCGGACGCCAAGTCGCAGGTCACGCTGCGCTACGTCGACGGCCAGCCGGTCGGCGTCGACACCGTCGTGTTGTCGACCCAGCACCATCCGGACGTGAGCCACGCCACGATCGAAGAAGCGGTGATCGAGGAGATCATCAAGCAGGTGCTGCCGCGTGAATGGCTGGTTGGCACGCGCTACCTGGTCAACCCGACCGGTCGTTTCGTCATCGGCGGCCCGCAAGGCGATTGCGGCCTGACCGGACGCAAGATCATCGTCGACACCTACGGCGGCGCGGCTCCGCACGGCGGCGGCGCGTTTTCGGGCAAGGATCCGTCCAAGGTCGACCGCTCGGCCGCCTATGCCGCGCGCTATGTGGCCAAGAACATCGTCGCGGCCGGCCTCGCGCGCCAGTGCCAGGTGCAGGTCAGCTACGCGATCGGCGTGGCCAAGCCGATCAACATCACGGTCTACACCGAAGGCACGGGCGTGATTTCCGACGAAAAAATCGCCGCGCTGGTGTTGGAGCATTTCGACCTGCGCCCGAAGGGCATCGTCCAGATGCTCGACCTGCTGCGCCCGATCTACCAAAAGACGGCGGCCTACGGCCACTTCGGCCGCGAAGAGCCGGAGTTCACGTGGGAGCGGACCGACAAGGTGCAATTGCTGCGCGCCGAGGCGGGCCTGTCGTAAGTGTAAAGTGAGTCAGTAAAAATGCGTCCCATCCGAGGACGCATTTTTTTTGCCCCCACCCCAAAAACCGTCGCCCTCGCGCAGGCGGCGAGGCATGCCTCGCCCCCATAGAACCTTATTGCATAGCAACCGTTCTATGGGCCCCCGCCTGCGCGAGGGCGATGTTGGTTTGGGGTGTGTGGAAAACAGCCGTTACGATTTTTAGAACAGCGACCCATCAAGCCACCAACTGATCTTCTAATCTGGCAAGCCCGCCCATAAGATGCTAAACTCCCCAGTCCGAGGAGCGTTGCGACGAAATGACCCATTTCGCCAGGCTCGGAAATCACCACCGCAACTGCGCTCACGTTACTTTTTTCTAACTGAAAGGAGGGCGTGATGAACGCCGTACTCAAAGATCTGCAAGACTGCCACATCGCCGACATCAGCTTGGCTCCATGGGGCAACAAAGAAATCAAAATCGCCGAAACCGAAATGCCCGGCCTGATGGCGATCCGCGAGGAATTCGCCGCCAGCCAGCCGCTCAAAGGCGCGCGCATCACCGGTTCGCTGCACATGACGATCCAGACCGCCGTGCTGATCCAGACGCTCGAGGCGCTCGGCGCCCGCGTGCGTTGGGCCTCGTGCAACATCTACTCGACCCAGGACCACGCCGCCGCCGCCATCGCCGCCGCCGGCACCCCGGTGTTCGCGGTCAAGGGCGAGACGCTCGACGAATACTGGGACTACACCCACCGCATCTTCGAGTGGCCGAGCGAAGCGGGCCAGCCCGTGTACTCGAACATGATCCTCGACGACGGCGGCGACGCCACGCTGCTGCTGCACCTGGGCACGCGCGCCGAGACCGACCCGTCGGTGCTGGCCAACCCCGGCTCCGAAGAAGAGATCTGCCTGTTCAACTCGATCAAGACGCACCTGGCCAAGGATGCGACCTGGTACTCCAAGCGCCTGCCTGCGATCCTCGGCGTGACCGAAGAGACCACCACCGGCGTGCACCGCCTGTACCAGATGCACAAGGACGGCAAGCTCGCCTTCCCGGCCATCAACGTCAACGACTCGGTCACCAAGTCCAAGTTCGACAACCTGTACGGTTGCCGCGAGTCGCTGGTCGACGGCATCAAGCGCGCGACCGACGTCATGATCGCCGGCAAGGTTGCCGTCATCGCCGGCTATGGCGACGTCGGCAAGGGCTCGGCCCAGGCCATGCGCGCGCTGTCGGC
>JAZKIN010000166.1:0-32023 GCA_040384885.1 Pseudomonadota bacterium
ATTGTTTGCAATTGTTGCAAACAATTTGACTCTGACCCCATTTTTCTGGTTCGCCGCTTGGGTGAACTGTGATAAAATCTGCGCTTCCTGTTTTTCTTAGCGGGAAATGTACGATGTGGCGGACTCGCATCCGCCGCAAACAAGTGAAAGCAGGCATCTAAGTGCAGCAGTTTGTTGCCACCTGCAATCCTGTTAAATAATGGAGCTGTCCTAAAGGACAGAACTACTATGCCTAAAATGAAGACCAAAAGTTCCGCGAAGAAGCGTTTTCGCGTGCGTCCGGGTGGAACCGTCAAAGCGGGTCACGCTTTCAAGCGCCACATCCTGACCAAAAAGACCACCAAGAGCAAGCGCCAGTTGCGCGGAATCACGAACGTCGACGCTGCGGATGTACGTTCCGTCATGCGTATGATGCCGTCTGCTTAATCTCACACTCAATTTAAGGAGTTACTATGCCTAGAGTAAAACGTGGGGTTACAGCTCGTGCCCGTCATAAGAAAATTCTTGTTCAAGCTAAAGGCTACCGTGGTCGCCGCAGCAAGGTATATCGCGTCGCCAAGCAAGCAGTCATGCGCGCTGGCCAATATGCCTACCGCGATCGCCGCAACAAGAAGCGTGTGTTCCGTCGCTTGTGGATCGCCCGTATCAACGCCGCTTCCCGTGAGCATGGCGTGACATACAGCGTGTTCATGAACGGCCTGAAAAAAGCAGCTATCGAACTGGACCGTAAAGTCCTGGCCGACATGGCTGTGATGGACAAGCCGGCGTTCGCCGCTATTGTCGCCGCAGTAAAGGCAAAGATCGCAGCGTAAGCACGGTCATTGTTCGTAATGCGAGCGCCGCCTTCGGGTGGCGCGAAAAGAGCGGGGCAAAGGTTTAAACCTGTGCCCCGTTTTTGATTGTGGCGCGTGCGCCAGTCCCCTCGTATCAAGCACAGGAATAACATGGACTCCCTGGAACAACTGGTCGCCTCCGCGCAGGCTGATTTTATCGCCGCCGAAGATGCCGCCGCGCTCGAAAACGCGAAAGCCAAATACCTGGGCAAGACCGGCCAGATCACCGAACAGATGAAGGGGCTCGGCAAACTCGACCCCGAGCAGAAAAAAATCCAGGGCGCCGTCATCAACGGCGCCAAGGTGCAGATCGAAGCGGCGCTCACGGCCCGGCGCGACGCGCTTGCCGACATCGTGCTGCAGGCGCGCCTGAACGCCGAGGCGATCGACGTCACGCTGCCGGGCCGCGGGCGCTCGATGGGCGGGATCCATCCCGTCATGCGCAGCTGGGAGCGGGTCGAGGAGATCTTCCGCTCGATCGGCTTCGATGTCGCCGACGGCCCCGAGATCGAAACCGACTGGACCAATTTCACGGCCCTCAACAGCCCCGAGAACCATCCGGCGCGCTCGATGCAGGACACCTTCTACATCGACGACAAGGACGCCACCGGCAAGCCGCTGCTGCTGCGCACCCACACCAGCCCGATGCAGGTGCGTTACGCACGCACCCACACGCCGCCGATCAAGGTGATCGCGCCGGGCCGCACCTACCGGGTCGACAGCGACGCCACCCACTCGCCGATGTTCCACCAGGTCGAGGGCCTGTGGATCGCCGAGGACATCAGCTTCGCCGACCTCAAGGGCGTGTACCTCAACTTCGTCAAGGCCTTCTTCGAGACCGACGACCTGCAGGTGCGCTTCCGTCCCTCGTACTTCCCGTTCACCGAGCCGTCGGCCGAAATCGACATCGCCTTCGGCAGCGGCCCGCTCAAGGGCAAATGGCTCGAGGTGTCGGGCGCCGGCCAGGTGCATCCGACGGTGGTCAAGAATTTCGGGCTCGACCCCGAGAAATTCATCGGTTTCGCGTTCGGCTCCGGCCTCGAGCGCCTGACCATGCTGCGTTACGGGATCAACGACCTGCGCCTGTTCTACGAAGGCGACCTGCGTTTCCTCAAGCAGTTCAACTGACAGCGGCGGGCGCCGCGCGGCGCCCCTCCCAACAAAACCCGTCGTGAATTACGTCGTAGAAGGCTGAGAAAAACATGCAATTTTCCGAAAACTGGCTCCGCACCATGGTCGACCCGAAGATGACTTCGGGCGAACTGGCCCACCTGCTCACGATGTCCGGCCTCGAGGTCGAGGAGGTCGAGGCGGTCGCGCCGCCGTTCTCGAACGTGGTCGTGGCCGAGGTGATGGAGGTGGTGCGCCACCCGAACGCGGACCGGCTCAACGTCTGCAAGGTCAATGTCGGCAGCGGCACCCACCTCAACATCGTGTGCGGCGCGCCGAATGTGCGCGCCGGCATGAAGGCCGTGTGCGCGATGGCCGGCGCGATCCTGCCGCCGGGCGCGGACGGCAAGCCGTTCGAGATCAAGGTCGGCGAACTGCGCGGGGTCGAGTCGCAGGGCATGATGTGCTCGGCGCGCGAACTCAAACTGTCGGACGAGGCGTCCGGCCTGCTCGAGCTGCCGGCCGACGCGCCGGTCGGCCAGAACATCCGCGACTACCTCGCGCTCAACGACCTCAAATTCACGATCAAGCTGACCCCGAACAAGGCCGACTGCCTGTCGGTGCTCGGCGTGGCGCGCGAAGTGTCGGCCCTGACCGGCACCGCGCTGCACGTGCCGACCGCGCGCGCGATCGCCGTCACCAGCGACGAGGTGCTGCCCGTGACGATCAGCGCGCCCGACCTGTGCGGGCGTTTTTCGGGGCGCGTGATCCGCGGCCTGAACGCCAAGGCGGCCACGCCCGACTGGATGCGCCAGCGCCTCGAGCGCAGCGGCCAGCGTCCGCTGTCGGCGCTGGTCGACATCTCGAACTACGTGATGCTCGAACTGGGCCGTCCGTCGCACGTGTTCGACCTCGCCAAGATCGACGGCGGCCTCGAGGTGCGCTGGGGCCGCAAGGGCGAGACGCTCAAGCTGCTCAACGGTAATACGGTCGAAGTCGACGAGTGGATCGGCGTGATCGCCGCCGGCGCCCAGCTCGAGTCGCTGGCCGGCATCATGGGCGGCGACTCGGCCGCCGTCTCGCTCGAGACCGAAGACATCTATCTGGAGGCGGCGTTCTGGTGGCCGAACGCGATCCAGGGCCGCGCGCGGCGCTTCAATTTCTCGACCGACGCGGCGCACCGCTTCGAGCGCGGCGTCGATTTCGCCACCACGGTCGAGCACATCGAGCGCATCACCGCGCTGATCGTCGAGATCTGCGGCACGCCCGCGACCCGCGTCGGCCCGGTCGACGACCAGAGCGTCAACCTGCCCAGGCGCGAGCCGGTCGTGATGCGCACGGCGCGCGCGCAAAAGGTCATCGGCGTCAAGATCGACGACGCCATGGTGGCCGACATCTTCACCCGCCTCGGCCTGCCGTTCGCGCACAGCGAAGGCCAATTCGCCGTGACCGCGCCGTCGTACCGCTTCGATATCGAGATCGAGGAGGACCTGATCGAGGAGGTCGCGCGCGTGTACGGCTTCGAGTACATCCCGGCCAACGCGCCGGTCGCGCCCAACACCATGCGCATCGCGCCCGAGGACACGCGTTCGATCTGGGCGGTGCGCCACCAGCTGGCCGACCTCGGCTACCAGGAGGTGGTCAACATGAGTTTTGTCGACAGCGCCTGGGAGAGCGATTTCTCGGCCAACCTCGACCAGATCAAGCTGCAAAACCCGATCGCGAGCCAGATGAACGTGATGCGCTCGTCGCTGATCGGCTCGCTCGTGGCCAATGTGCGCTACAACCTGAACCGCAAGGCGGGCCGGGTGCGCGTGTTCGAAGTCGGCGCGGTTTTCAAGCGCAACGGCGCGGCCGTCGACGGCGCGCTGTCGGTCGCCGGTTTCGACCAGCCCAAGCGCGTCGCCGCGATCGCCTACGGCCCCGCGCTCGACGAGCAGTGGGCGGTGCCGGCGCGCGCGGTCGACTACTTCGACGTCAAGGCCGACCTCGAGGCGATGTTCGCGCCGCGCGTGCTACGCTTCGTCAAGACGGCGCATCCGGCGCTGCACCCGGGGCGTTCGGCCACGGTCGAACTCGACGGGCGCGAGATCGGCTTCATCGGCGAGCTCCATCCGCGCTGGCTGCAAAAATACGACCTGCCGCAGGCGCCGGTCCTGTTCGAGGTCGACGCGGCCGCGCTGCAAGAAAAGCCGTTGCCGGCCTACAACGCGATTTCGAAATTCCCGGGTGCCACGCGCGACCTGTCGCTGGTCGTTTCGCAGGCCGTCGCGGTGCAGGCGCTGATCGACACATTTGCTGCTGAGTTGCAAGTAGTGCCGAACGGAAATATTGTGCAAGCCATTGTTTTATTTGATGAATATCGCGGAAAAGGTCTCGCCGACGATGAAAAAAGCCTTGCTTTCCGCTTTAGCTTGCAAGATACTCAAAACACCTTGCAGGACGATGTGGTCGAAGCCGTTTTGGGCGCGATGACCGCAGTGGCCGTGCAAAAACACCAGGCGAGATTGCGTGCTTGATACCGACCTCGACCCATCCCAGACCACGCTTCAAATAAGGCAGGGCAGCATCATTAATAACAACGACGTTGATTCGGCCGTACTCCAGTCCGCCCTGGCGGCCGACCTGCACCGCGCCATGCTCGTGGCCAAGGTGCGCCAGGCGGCCGAGAAAGACCTGCCGACGCTCACCAAGGCCGAACTGGCCGAGCTGCTGTTCGAGCAGGTCGGCCTGAACAAGCGCGAGGCGAAGGACATGGTCGAGACCTTCTTCGACGAGATCCGCAACGCGCTCGAGCGCGGCGAGGCCGTCAAGCTGTCCGGTTTCGGCAATTTCCAGTTGCGCGACAAGCCGCAGCGGCCCGGGCGCAACCCCAAGACCGGCGAAGAAATTCCGATCACGGCGCGCCGCGTCGTGACCTTCCATGCGAGCCAGAAGCTCAAGGTCATGGTCGAAGAAACCAGCCCGCTCGCGCGCGCCGCCTGATTGAGCAAGCACGTACTGGCAACAGGCCGCGGGGCCTCGCGGCCTGGGTTTCCACCGGAGTCCAATTGATATGAACGACCGCCCCAGCAAGACCGATCTCGTGGTGTTGCCATCGATTCCGGCCAAACGCTATTTCACGATCGGCGAGGTCAGCGAATTGTGCGGCGTCAAACCGCATGTGCTGCGTTACTGGGAACAGGAATTCACGCAGCTCAAACCGGTCAAACGCCGAGGCAACCGCCGCTATTACCAGCACCACGAGGTGTTGCTGATCCGCCGCATCCGCGAGCTGCTGTACGAACAGGGCTTCACGATCAGCGGCGCCCGCAACAAGCTCGACAGCCGGGCCGGCGAGGCGCCGGAGGCGGCCGTCGAGCGCCCAATGCCGCCCCAGCCGGCGCTCGATTGCGACGCGCTGCGGCGCGAGCTTGGCGAAATCCTCGCATTGCTCAAGGGCGCGCAGTAGGCCTGCCGCGCCCGCGTTTCAGCGGCCGCGTTTGCGGCGCTTTTACCGCGCATTTGCCAGTAAACTGAACATGGGGCTCATGCGTTGTCTAACGTACAGTGGACCGGCAAGCCTGAGTGATAGAATTAATCATGTTTATATCAAGAGCTAATGACTCAACGCATGTGCAGCACGCTGGCAGGCGGTACGCCGTGTGCGCTTTCCTGCATCTTGGGAACTTAAAGGAAAGACGATGATACGCGTTGCCATTTGTGACGACCACCAGATTGTACGAGCAGGATTCAAACAGATTTTCTCCTCGGCCTCCGACTTCGACGTCGTCGCCGAAGGCGCGACCGGGCGCGAGGCGCTCGACATCGCGCGCCGCGAGATCTGCGACGTGCTGTTGCTCGACATCGCCATGCCCGACCAGAGCGGCATCGACATCTTGCGCACGATCCGCCAGGGCCAGCCCAATCTGCCCGTGCTGATCCTGTCGGGCTACCCGGCGCAGCAGTACGCGCTGAACCTGTTCAAGATGGGCGCCAACGGCTACCTCAACAAGGAGTGCGAGGCCGACGAGCTAAAAACGGCCGTGCGCACCGTCTACCAGGGGCGCCGGTATGTGTCCTCGACGGTCGGCGAGTTGCTCGCGCAAAGTTTCGACCGCGACCCCAACACGGCGCTGCACACCGAATTGTCCGACCGCGAGTTCCAGGTGTTCCTGCGCCTTGCGAAGGGCGCGACCGTGTCCGACATCGGCGTCGCTCTGTCGCTGAGCATCAAGACGGTGTCGACCTACCGCACCCGCATCATGGAAAAAATGGGATTGCAGTCGAACAGCGACCTCACGTATTACGCGATGAAGAACAATCTGCTCGACTGACAGCGAATTCGGGGCATTTTTCCGCGCCTCCCACGAAGCCGGCCCGCAAGGCCGGCTTTGTTGCTTCTGATTAACAAGTCTTGTTAAAACCGTTCTTACGGTGCACAACGCCGTCTATAAAGCAACAACGGGCGCGCGCACGCAGACCCCGACGCAGCGGCATCCTGGTCCGGTCCGGTCTATAATTGCCCTCAGACTTGTTCTGCAGCGCGCAAAAGGAAACACCGGATGTATTTCACGACCGACCCGAAGGGCACGCCGACGCTGCCGTTCTACAAGACGGTTTTATGCCTGATTTGCGTGATGATCCTGGTCATCAACGGCGTGAGCCTGGTGCACAATCTGGGCTCGCTCAGGAGCGCCAACGAATTGCAGAGCCGGACCGCGCGCGTGAGCGACCGGGTGCAGTACCTGAACGTGCTCATGATGGACGCCGAAAGCAGCCTGCGCGGCTTCTTCCTGTCCGGCTCGGAGGTCTACCTCGGCCCGCTGCGCACGGCCGAGAAGGACGTGGCGCCCCTGTTCGCCGAACTCAACGACCTGCTCGCCGAGCATCCCTCGCAACGCAAGAACCTGGCCCAGCTGCGCACGCTGGTCGAGCGCAAGCTCGCCAATATGGCGCAGGCGCTCGCGGTCTACCGTGAAGGCGGCCTCGGCGACATCGTCAAGATCGCCCAGACCTCCGACAGCCGCAGCGCGATGGACGAGATCGGCCTGCAGGTGGTGATCATGGTGCAGGAGCAAAACGAGCTGCTGGCCGCGCGCAGCGGCGCCTTTTACGCGCGCTACCAGAACGCGGCCATGCTCGGCGTGCTCATCAACGTGGCCGCGATCCTCGTCATCGTGCTGTTCTACCGCCTGATCCGGCGCAGCTTCGTCGCGCGCGTGGCGACCCAGCGCGCGCTCGTGAACGCCAACGAGACGCTCGAATCGACGGTCGTGATGCGCACCGAACAGCTGTCGGTGCTGTCGCGCCACCTGATCAGCGTGAGCGAAGAGGAGAAGGCGCGGCTCGCGCGCGAGCTGCACGACGAGCTCGGCGCGAACCTGACCTCGATCAATATCGACCTCAACGCCGTCTGCGACCGCCTGCGCGGGCACGAGCCGGCGCTCGCGGCGATGCTCGAGCGTGCGCGCACGACCCTGGTCGGCACGGTCGAGCTCAAACGGCGGATCGTCGAGAATTTGCGCCCGAGCCTGTTGGACAACCTCGGCCTCGAGGCCGCGCTCGCGAGCTATTGCGCCGATTTCGGCAGCGTGACCCGGCTCGACTGCGAATTGCTCGTCGAGGGCGAGCTCGACGAGGCGGGGCCGATGCAGGCGATCGCGGTGTTCCGGATCGTGCAGGAGGCGCTGAACAATATTGCGAAGTACGCGCAGGCAAGCACGGTCATCGTGCACCTCGCGCGCGAACCAGCCGGCCTGTCGCTCGAGGTCAGCGACGACGGCGTCGGCATCGATGTCGACGCGGCCAACAAGCCAAAATCGCACGGCCTGCTGGGCATGCGCGAGCGCGCGATGCTGCTCGGCGGGCGCTTTAAAGTGGGGCGGGGCGTGAACGGCGTGGGGACCTGCGTCGAGGCATTCATTCCGCTGCCCGAACAGGAAACGGGGCCGCAAGTCGAACCCGCGGCCCCGCCGGTATTTCCGATACGCACAGCAGAGCGGCTTAACTAATTGGCCAAGCCGGGTGGTCGAGTTAAGCGACGCAGCCAAGCGGAGAAGTGATGCGCCGCGGTAGAGTGGCTAATTCAAGCGGCTCTGCCGAGCTGTCAAGTTAAGCGGCTCGGTCGAGCGCTCAAGTCAAGCGGCTCGGTCGAGCGGTCAGCTCGAGCGGCGAAGTGAAACGCCGCCGCTTGCCGTTTTAGCGCGCCACGTCGGTCAGCAGGCGGTCGTATTCGGTCTTGGCGACCTTATAGCATTCACCCGCATAGTCCTCGAGTCCGTGGCGGTCGATGACCGTGATGTTGCCGCGGCGGTAGGTGATAAGGCCGTCGTCCTGCAATTTGCCGGCCGCGGCCGTGATGCTTTCGCGGCGCACGCCGAGCATGATCGAGATGAGCTCCTGCGTGACCTTGAGTTCGTTCGACGGCGAGCGGTCGAGGCGGTCGAGCAGCCAGCGGCACAGTTTTTGTTCGATCGAACTGTGGCGCCCGCCGACGGCGTTTTGCGCCATCTGCGCGAACAGCGCGTTGGTATAGCGCATGAGCAATTGGGGCAGGGCGCCGCCCTGGTTGAAGGCGTCGCGCAGGAACTGGGTCTTGAGGCGGTAGCCGTAGCCGGCGCTCTGGACGACGGCGCTGCACATCGCGCGTTCGCCCATGAACAGCGACATGCCGACCACGCCCTCGTGGCCGATCACGGCGATTTCGGTCGTGGCGCCGTCTTCCATCACGTACAGCAGCGAGACAATGGCCGTGGTGGGGAAGTAGACGTTTTCGAGCTTGCTGCCGTATTCGAATAATTCTTTGCCGAACGGCAGGGCCACGAGTTCGAGGTGCTCGAACAGCATTTCGAGGTCGGCGTGCGGGAGCGCGGCGAGCAACTCGTTTTGCTGGATGCCGCTGTAGCTGACGACGGGTTTGGACGCAACTCTTAACTCTTGGGCACTTAATGGAAGCTGATTGAGCAATTGCGCCTTTTGCGCGGCACCATCAAGTTGAGTATTGTTCATGTTTTCCCTCATTTATCTCTACGACACATCGGACGATCAAGGCGGCTTTGCCGGGCCCTTCGGCCACACGCGGGCCGTCGATCGCGCTGTGTGTACATTAAATCTATAGTCCGTTGCCGAACATAAGATTAGCAGTCGCCCCTATGTAGGCTTGGGGCATACTGTTTTGTAGGTTTGCTCCTACTGGGGAAAAACCCCGGTTTCCGATGGATTTGCGCGAGCCTGCTTAATCATCCGGCAACAGGTATGTTTGTGCGGCATCACCGCCCCCGCCGCCCTCTTGGGCACAGGCATTAAATGCCCCATAATGCGGAACAGGAGGGGCGGCAGCGGGCCGCCGCCAAGCACATTCACGGCGGGCGCATGCGGGTACTACTGGTCGAAGACGATGCCATCCTGGCCGACGGGCTCACGCGCGTGCTGCACGGCCACGCGATCGCGGTCGAGGTGGTCGGCGACGGCGGCCTGGCCGACCAGCGGCTCAAGGGCAGCGACGTCGACGTCGTCGTGCTCGACATCGGCCTGCCCGGCATCGACGGCTTCGAGGTGGTGCGCCGCCTGCGCGCGCGCGGCAGCGCGCTGCCGGTGCTGCTGCTGACGGCGCGCGACGCGGTCGAGGACCGCGTGCGCGGGCTCGAGATGGGCGCCGACGACTACCTGGTCAAGCCGTTCGCCACCGCCGAGCTGGTCGCGCGCATCCGCGCGCTGGCGCGGCGCAACGCGCCCAAGCCGGCCGTGCTGGCGCTGGGCGCGCTCACGCTCGACACCGAGACCCGGCGCGCCCACGTCGGCGCGCGCCCGATCGAATTGTCGGTGCGCGAATGGGCGGTGCTCGAATACCTGCTGCACCACGCGGCGCGGGTGGTCTCGAAGCAGCAGATCATCGACGCGATCCTACCCTGGGGCAACGACCTGACGCTCAACGCGGTCGAGGTCTACATCTCGCGCCTGCGCCTCAAGATCGGCGAGGCCGGCGTCACCATCCGCACCATCCGCGGTTTCGGCTACATGCTCGAGCTGGCCTGAGATGAACAGCCTGCGCGTGCGCCTGCTCAAGTGGCTGATCGGGCCTATCCTGCTGATCAACATCGCCGGCGCCGCGCTCGCCTACATGCTGGCCTGGACACCGGCCCAGCTCGCCTTCGACCAGGGCCTCGGCGATACCGCCTCGGCGCTGCTGGCGCGCCTCAAGCCGGGGCCGGGGCCCTTGCTGCTCGACCTGCCCGAGCAGGCCGAGCAGGTGTTGCGCACCGACGCCACCGACGCCATCTACTTCGTGGTGCGCGGCGCCGGCGGCCGGCACGTCGCCGGCGACGCCGATTTCCCGGCGCTCGCGGGCGCCGCCGGCGCGCCCGCCTACGACGGCATGATGCGCACCGAGCCGGTGCGCATCGGCACCCTGACGGCGCGGGTCGGACCGCACACGGTCCAGATCGGGGTCGCCAAGACGCTGCGCAAGCGGCTGCAGGTGCGCGCCGCGATCGTGCGCGCGCTGCTGCTGCTCGAGGCCATGTTCACGCTCGCCCTCGTCGGGCTGATCTGGCTGTCGGTGACCAACGGCCTCAAGCCGCTGTGGCGCCTGCGCGCCGACCTCAACGCGCGCGGCGGCGACGAGCTGGCCCCGATCGAGGCCGACCAGGTGCCCTACGAGCTCGCGCCCGTGGTCACCGCCTTCAACGGCCTGCTCGGCAAGGTGCGCGCCGGGGCCCAGGCCCAGCACGACTTTTTGGCCGACGTCGCGCACCAGCTGCGCACCCCGCTGGCCGGGCTCGCGCTGCAGCTCGAGTGGCTCGGCGCGCGCCACGCGCACGACCCGGAGTCGGTCCATTCGATCCGCCTGATGCTGCTCGCGGGCGAGCGCATGATCCGCCAGACCAAGCAGCTGCTCGCGCTCGCGCGCGCCGAGCCGGCGCACTTCGAGAAGGCCCGCCTCGAGCGGCTCGACCTGGCCGCGCTGGTGCAGGAGTCGATCCAGTATTTCGTCGAGGAGGCCGGCAAGAAGGGGATCGACATCGGCTTCGACCTGGCGCCGACGATGGTCGAGGGCGAGCGCTTTTTGCTGCGCGACCTGATCGACAACCTGGTCGACAACGCGGTGCGCTACACGCCGCCGGCCGGCACCGTCACGGTGCGCGTGCGTGCCGAGGGCCGGGACGGCCTGCTGCAGGTCGAGGATTCGGGGCCGGGCATCGCGCCGCACAAGCGCGCGCTCGTGTTCAACCGCTACGTGCGGCTCGACGAGAAGAGCAGCGGCAGCGGGCTCGGCTTGGCGATCGTGCGCGACATCGCGCACGCGCACGGGGCCCGGATCGCGCTCGAGGGCCAGGCCGCCGGCGGCGGACTGGTCGTCACGGTGCGTTTTCCGCGCGCCTGAAAGTTGCCGCGCGCGCAATAAAACCGCCGCGCGGCGGCTCCAAGGACAAGCGCTGGCCCCGGCAGCGGCGGGCGGGGCAAGGGGGCATCGGTCGCCCGGGGTGTAGATGCGGATGCGCTTGCGCGTGAGCGACGTTACCTTCAGTTTGACATCGATCCTCCGGTTCCGGCCCAGATCGGGCGCGAGGGCCAGGCCGCCGGCTGGTCGTCACGGCGCGCTTTCCGCACGCCCGAAAGGCGCCGCGCGCGCAAAAAAAACCGCCTCGCGGCGGTTTTAAGGGACGGCGCCTGCCCCGGCAGCGGCGCCGGGGCAAGGACATCAGTCGCCCGAGGTGTAGATGTAGGTGCGTTTGCGCTTGCGCGTGAGCGACGTTTCCTTCAACTGCGCATCGATCGGTCCGGTGCCGGCGGGGCCGCCAGACCCACTGCTGCCGCCGACGCCGCCGCCGGGGCCCGGGTCGCCGATGACGGGGGGGACGCCGCTGCCGATCCCCCCGGGAAGCTTCTTGACCGCGCCGATGATCACCGACACCGCCTTGCCGCCGACCTTGACGCTTGAGGCGAGCACCGGCGAGGGAGGCAGGCCGCCGCCGGCGAAGATCGCCGAGCGCGACCCGCCGCAGGTGCCGTCGACGCCGATCCCGCCCGCTCCGTTGAGCAGATTGACCCAGTAGCCGCGCGCCTCGCCCAGCGAGGTGGCGCAGGTGCCGGTCGCCTCCGGCAGCGGGCGGTTGGTGCTGAAGATGACCATGCCGCCCGAGATCAGGGCCGAGGTGACGACCTGTTCGCCTGGCGCCATGTCGAGGAACCAGCCGTTCCGGCCCGAGCCCGGGATCACCTTCGGCGCGGCGCAGCCGAGGTCGGTCTTAACGTCCATCATCCCGGCTGCCTTGTCGTCCAGGTTCTGGGCGGCGGTGCCGACGGGCAGGCTCGGGTCGTCCATGTACACGTACATGCGGTTGGTCACGCCGGCGTAGGCATAGTGCTTGGCCAGCGGATGTTCGCGGTCGCCGCTGCCGATGGCCACGTAGATCATCGACTTCGAGGTGAACAGGGCCGGTGCGAACAGGAACTTGCGCCCGTCCGCCGACGCCGTCGTGGCCACCTTGCGCGAAGGCAAAACGGTGGCGCCGGCGACGATCGGCAGCGCCACGCGGGTGGTCGGGCCGTTGATGAAGTCGATCCGGTAGATTCCGCCGCCGGTGGTGGCGGCGTAAGCGTAGTCGGCCTTGCCGTCGTTGTCGACGTCGGCCAGCGCGACGTCGCCGGCCACCGAGCGGTCGGTCGGCACCGTGGTCAGCAGCGTGCCGTCCTTGGCGTCGAACAGGTAGACCGCGTTGCCTTTGGGGGTGGCGCAGGAGCTTACCTTGGCGTCCTGGTCCTCGCACAGGTCGTCGTAGCCGCCGCCCACGATCAGCACCGGCTTGGTGTCCGAATAGCCCTTGATGAAGGCCACCACCGGCGTCGACCAGGTCTGTCCGATGTTGGCCAGCCTGGCATCGGTGCAGTCTTCGATGCCGTCGGTGCGGCAACCGGCCTTCCACATGAACTTTGGCGTGGCCTTGGTTTTGGCGTTGACCGCGTAGATCATGCGTCCGCCGCGGCGCATGGTCGGGTAGATCCAGATATTGGTGTTGGTCTCGTCCTGGTAGACCCCGGTCGAGCCGTCGAAGAAGTAATCCTTGGGGGTGGTCGTGCCCGATGCGCTGTTGGCGTAAGTCACCAACTCGGTGTTGGACTTCAAACGCATGAGCTTGTTGGCATGTTCGCTCGCCACGAACGACCATAGTTCCTTGCCGCTGTCGGCGTCGACGGCGCGGAAGGCGCCGTCGTTGGCGCCGTAATACACGACCACCTCGTCGACGCTGTTGCCGCTGTGGTTGATCGGCAGCGGACGCGAATGGATGACGTCGCCGTGGATCGACGGCCGCGTGGTCGTCGCGCCGACCGTGCCCTTCTCGCCCATGACGTCGGCGCCCTTGGTGAAGTTGACCAGGTCGGCGTCGGCCAGGCCGATCGAGGCGGCCGTGAAGGGCACGAAATCGCTGCTGCCGTTCTGGGTGTACATATTGCGGTTGAGCGTGTTCCAGTCGCCCGGCAGGCCCACGCCCGCCACGCCGTTGCCCTGGCGCAGCATCTGGGCGGCGCCGCCCTTTTCGACCAACTGGCCGTCCGGCGCGTCCGAGTAGGGCAGCAGCGAGACGCTGGCAAGGTCGCAGGTGCCGACCGGGTCCGGTTTCATGGTCACGCCGTCCCAGTAACCCTTGCCGTTGGTCTGTTTGCTGTCGACGGTCCAGTAGCTGAAGGCGCATGGGGTCACGAAGCCGGTCTGGTTGTTGACCGCGGCCTTGCCCTTGGCGTCGCCGAGTTCGATCGTGCCGCCGGCGCCGTTGATCAACTGGTAGCGTTTGAGGTTGCCGAACCAGCGCGGTTTGGCTTCGGGGTCGGGCCGGAACATGCCGATGAACACCTGGTTCGCGTTCTGCGAGCGGTTGGTCGCCGACACCGGCAGGCTGGTCGAGGCGAAGCTGCTGTTGACGGCCTGGATCTCGGCGAACACATTGGTCAGCGCGTCGACGATCGCGTTGGCGTCCTTGGCGACGAAGTACTTGCCGCCGCCGTTCTTGGCCATGCTCAGCAACAGCGACGAGTGGTCGGCGCTCGGCTTCTTGTTGTAGACGTCGATCGTGTAGGTGGTCACGCTCGGGCGGAAGTCCGTCGCGGCCGAGCCGGCCATGCGCACGCCCTTCTGGTACAGCATCTTGGCCCACTCGTCGGCGTAGCGCCCGGGCACCTGGTCGGGGATGGTGCCGTCTTCGATCGTGGCCGTCAGTTCGATGTCGGTGCCGATCACGCTGTACTGGCTGGTGTTGGCCGCGCAAAAGCTGCCGCTCGACGAGGTCGGCGCGTTGTTGTAGGTGCAGCTGACGTTGGCGATGCCGACGCACTGGCTGCTGAAGTCGGTGGTGCTGGCCGGCGCGCTGGCGTAGCAGCCCGCGGTCGTGCCGAGCACCTTGGTCGAGGTGTAGGCCGGCACCGCGGCGCTGCTGGTGGTGGTCGGCACCGCGCTCTGGGTGATCGTGAACTTGGTCTTGGGGGTCGCGGTGCGGGTGACGGTGATGTAGTATTTCTGGCCGCCGCAAGCGGCGCCGGTGGCGCCGGAGTAGGTGCACACGTTGTTTACCGGGCAGGTCAGGTTGAGGCCGCCGAAATCGGTCGTGGTGGCCGAATCCCAGTTGTTTTGCGCGCTGCTGACGCCCTTGTAGCAGCTGCTGGCGGTGGCGGTCGCGGTGGTCGCGCTGCTGCTGCCGACGGCCGCGCCGGTGCTGTAGCTGCACGAGTAGGTCGTCACCAGCGTCACGCCGGCGACGGTGCTGCTGGTGTTGGCCGGACAGACCAGGGTGCCGCGGTCGCTCGCCGGCACCGACGAGGCGCCGGCGTAAAAGCCGGTGCTCGGCGCCGTGGTGTTTTGGGCCGCGCCCACCACCGGCGGGGCGCCGCCGGCCGGGTGGTTGGTCGACTGCACCACCGTGTAGCTGCTGGTGCCGGCCGCGCAGGCCTTGGCCACGGACGGGGCCGCGGTCCCGATCGCGCAGCCTTCGGACATGGCGGCGCATTGGGTGGTGAAGGCGGTCAGGCCGGCCGCCGCCAAGGTGCTGCTCGCGTAGCAGGCGGCGGTGGTGCCGATCGTGTGCCGCGTGGTCGAGGTGCCGGTCGCCGAGGCGGGCATGAGCAGCGGCGTGACGGCGCCGCCGTTGAGCGTGGTCAGCGCCGCCAGGTTGGCCGCCTCGTCCGGGGTCGGGCCGTTCGGGTCGGGGTTGCCGATGAAGATGATGAAGTTCTTGCCACAGGTTTCGCCCGCCGTGAGCGGCGATTTGAAGGTCGAGTAGGGCGATGTATAGCCGAATTCGTCGGCCCTGTCGGCGTCGAGCGCGCCCGGGGCGAACGAGCTGCCGCCGGCGAAGTAGTTGTGCGCGTCGTACAGCAGGTTGCCGTAGCCCATACCCGACGGGCCCTTCTCCTTCGGCCCGTTGATGTCGCCGTAAATGGTCGTCATCTGTGCCTTGAGGTACTCGTAGTTGGTCTGGGCGCCGCCGCGGCTGGCCGAGGTCCCCATCGGCAGCACGGCCGAACGGATGAAGCCGCCGTTGTCGGATTTGGTGCCGTTGGTGTTGAACTCCATCACCCCGACCTGCACGTCGGCGCCAAGCTTGGGCACCGAGTTGATGATCGCCATCACCTCGGCCTCGCCCTGCTTGATGCTGCTGTAACTGGGCGCGCCGGAGTTGAAGGCCTGGTCGGCGCGCGACCAGTTCGAGGTGTTGTCGAGGATGATCAGGATGCGCGGTTTGGACGCGAGGCCGGCCGAACTGCCCGTGAAGATGTCGATGTCGTCGGCCAGCGCGAGCGGCGCGGCGAGCATGGTGGCACCCAGGGCGAGTGCCGTCAGTGTTGAGTTGTATAGTTTCATGGCACCCTCTTTAAGGACAATAGTTCTCTACTGTTGTTTTGGGAACGCGCACCGACACGCCCTGCGTCACGGTGACGCTGGCCTCGGTCAGCACGTCGGTGGCCACGGCGGTGACGTCCCACGTGGTGTTGACGCAATCGGAATTGCCCGTGTTGGCGCCCTGGATGCCGGACATGCCGTCGCCGTTGATGCACTTTTCATCGTCCGTGACTGCGACGTCGAGCTCGGTGTTCTTGATCGGGCGCACCTTGGCGCAAGTCGGCGTCGGGCTCAGCACCACCGTGACGTCGGCCGTGCCGTCGCCGTTGCTGTCGACACAGCGCTGGTTGAGCGCGCCGCAGGTGGCCGCGAGCGCCTTGCTCGGGTCGATCGTGAACTGGGGCGAGCTGATGACCTCTTCGAGCGTCTCGCGCGCGGCCGCTATGGCCTCGTCGCGCTGCTGCATGTTGGCCACCACCTGCAGGTTCGATTTGCCCAGGTTGAAGCTGGTCAGGGCCAGCATGGTCAGCAGCACGAGCATGATCAGGGCGGTGATCAGGGTGATGCCGCGTTGGCGGCCGGGGCGCCGGCGGCGCTGGTGGTAAATCATGGCATTTTCCTTCCGACCGGGTTGGACATGCTGGCGAGGGCCTGGAACACGTGCCGCTTGTAGCCGTCGTTCCTGGCGCCGATCACGATATCGTTGCCGGCGGCGTCGGCGCCCAGCGTGTACGACTTGGAGTCTTCGTGGCGCGGGCTGACCTCGAGGTTGCGCGCGAGCAGGCTGATCTTGACCGAGACCGCGTTGCGCCAGTTCTGCACCGCGCCCGGATTGGCGCTGTAGGCGTCGGCGACGCCGTCGCCCGTGTTGTCGATGCCGTATTGCAATTGGAGGTTCTCGATGCCCTCCACCAGCGGCACCACGTTGAAACCCATCGAGCCGTCCTCGCGCGCTTCGAGCTCGGCGCGTTTGAGGGTCGGGATGGCGTCGGTGCCGACGTCGTTGTTGGACACGTAATAGATGTGGGTCAGGTAGCG
The DNA here is from genome assembly GCA_040384885.1 of Pseudomonadota bacterium. Classification (GTDB taxonomy): domain Bacteria; phylum Pseudomonadota; class Gammaproteobacteria; order Burkholderiales; family Burkholderiaceae_D; genus Telluria_A. The sequence continues at coordinate 16,795 of JAZKIN010000166.1, forward strand.
CCGCACGGGCGCCAGCGTCAAGCAATTTTTGGTGTGGAGCGTCAAGGCCGCGGCCGCCACGCCGAGCGCATAGTGGTCGCTCAAGGTGCCGCTGTCGAGCTCGGTCTTGCTGTTGCACAGCGAAGCCTGGAAGAACGGCCCGGGATCGTCCACGGCGCCGCAGTTGGCCGCGCCGAGCACACAGGTGCGCGCATGGCGCACCACGATCGCATCGGTGCCGGGCACGGCGTCGGTGATGCAGCTGAGCGAGGCCGAGGCGAGCCCGTCGATGCCCTGCACGTGCAGCGGCAGCGCATTCACCACCTCGGCCAGGCTGACCGCGCACGGGTCGGGCAGCGCGGCCGGCGTGGCCAGCGGGCTCGGGTCGTACTCGCCCATGAAGCCGGCGTTGCGCACGTCGTTGGTCAGGGTCGAGATGGCGAAGCGGCCGTTCTCGATCTGGCGGTTGACCTTCTCGACCTCGGCCTGGGCCGCGCTGTTGTTGACGAACAGGGTCGTCATGCCGGCCATGATGATCAGGCCGATCGCGATCGCGATCATGAGTTCGGCGAGCGAAAAGCCGCGCGCGCGCGCGCCGCGGGGCGCTTGCCGGTAGGGCGACGGAGGGGTATGCATAATGGGCCTGTTCGATAGCATGTTTAATAACACTCGGGTGTGCCGGCGACCACGCGCGCGGTGATCACGCGCCGGTGCGTCTCTTCGCCATACTGGTTTTGGCCGCACACCGGCGAAGGCGGGATCGTCGCGTGCAGGCCCTGCCATGCGACGCTGACGAGGTAGATGCCGCGCACGCAGGACACGCCGACGTTCACCACGCGCGCCTGGATCTGGGTCACGCAGCCACGCGCGTCCTTCATGGCGCCGAGCTTGCTCGCGTCCGCGCCCGTTTCGGCGTTGCCCTTGAGCGCCATGCTCCATTCGCAGATGTCGCGCGGGGCGCCCGCGGCCGTGCCGGCGCAGCTGGTGGCGGTGTCGTCGACGCCATACACGGCGCCGACATAGCTGCCGGCGTTGACGTAGTTGCCGTTCATGCGCGCCTGCATGTCGGCCAGCAGGATCACTGCCTGGGCGCGCTGGTAGGCTTCGAGCGAGCCGAGTTGGACCTTGGACTGGAACGCGGCCAGGCCAAGCAGGCCGAAAGCGAGGATGACCATCGTCACCAGCACTTCGATCAGGGTGGTGCCGTGTTGGCGGGAGGGGCGGTGGGTGGACATGGTGTCAGCAAGCGAGTTTGGTGATGCGCGGGCGGCCGCTCAGGTCGGCCGTGACGCAGCGTACGTTGGTGGAGCCGTCGACCACGATGTTGAAGGACGGCGCGTTGGAGCCGCTGATGCGGCCGTTGGCGAGGTAGGTCACCATGCCGGGCGCGGTCACGGTGGCCGACTTGAGCGCGTCGTGCTGCTCGAGGACCACGCCGGCCTGGGTCGGGTTCATGATGCGCCAGCCGCTCGACCAGAGGTTGGCGTCGATCGGCGCCAGCGTGACGGGCGTGTTGCGCTTGATCGCCTCGCTGCGGGCGCGCACCATCGACGTGTAGATGTCGCTGCTGACGTCCTTGAGGCGCCGGTTGGCGGTCAGTTCGCGGAACGAGGGCAGTGCCACCGAGGTCAGCACGCCCACCACCGACAGCGTCACCAGCAGCTCGATCAGGGTGAAGCCGGCGGCGCGCCGTCCGGCGCGACGGGCGGCTACCATTTTCCGCTCGGCGTTTTGGCGCCGGTGCTGCTGAGCGTGAGCTCGCCGTCGGGACTCTGGATGCTGTTGGTCAATGGCACGGCCGTGATCAGGAAGGACTGCGGCCGGCTGGTGTTGACGGCGTCGATGCGCACCGTGTACTTCGACGAGACCTCGTACGGCGCCGCCAGCGACAGTTCGGTGGTGCTCGTCGCGTAGCGCCGGCGGTCCATGAGGAAGCTGACCTGGGCCACGCCCAGTTCGAGCATATAGGACTGGGCGGCGGCGCGGCTGCTCTTGATCTTGTGCTGCGTGTACGCGGGGTAGGCGATGGCCGAGAGGATCCCGATGATGGCCATGGTGACCAACAGCTCGATCAGCGAGAAGCCGTTCTGGCGCGGCTGCGGGGAGGATAAGTGGCGCAAGGTGCGGGAATGGCTCATGGTCGGCTTTCGCGAAGGCGTTGGATTGGTAATATGTTTCCCAGTATAAACATACTAGCTTGCATTTACCTGAATCTTTGCTGACAAAATGCTGACATTGCAACATTTATCGTATTAACACCGGGTGCCGCGCGGCGCCGCCGCCGGGTGCGCCGATCGGCACTGTGGGAATGGGCCCGGTTCTGCTAAAATCACGGGTTTTCCCGCAAGGGCCCTCCCGGGCTCCACTATGGCAAACGACCTCGAACCGACCACGCCGGACCTGTCCGACACCCCAGACACGCAGGCCGGCAACGCCGACCACAAGCCGGCCGCCGCGATCGCGCGCGAGGTCGCGCGCCGGCGCACCTTCGGCATCATCTCGCATCCGGACGCGGGCAAGACCACGCTGACCGAAAAACTGCTGCTGTTTTCGGGCGCGATCCAGCTCGCCGGCACCGTCAAGGCGCGCAAGAGCGGGCGCCACGCGACGTCGGACTGGATGGAGATCGAAAAGCAGCGCGGCATCTCGGTGGCCAGCTCGGTCATGCAGTTCGAGCACCGCGAGCACGTGATCAACCTGCTCGACACCCCGGGCCACCAGGACTTTTCGGAGGACACCTACCGGGTGCTGACGGCGGTCGACTCGGCCCTGATGGTGATCGACGCGGCCAAGGGGGTCGAGGCGCAGACGATCAAGCTGCTGGCAGTGTGCCGCATGCGCAACACCCCGATCGTGACCTTCATGAACAAGTTAGATCGCGAATGCCGCGATCCGCTCGAGCTGCTCGACGAGCTCGAATCGGTGCTCAAGATCGAATGCGCGCCGGTGACCTGGCCGATCGGCATGGGCAAGAACTTCCGCGGCGTGTACCACCTGCTGCGCGACGAGATCATGCTGTTCAAGGCCGGCGACGAAAAGGCCGACCAGGGCTTCGAGGTGGTCAAGGGGATCGACAACCCGCGCCTGTCCGAGATGTTCCCGCTCGAGATCGAGCAGCTCAAGATGGAGGTCGAGCTGGTGCACGGGGCCTCGCACCCGTTCGACCTCGAACGCTTCCTGGCCGGGATCCAGACCCCGGTGTTCTTCGGCTCGGCGATCAACAACTTCGGCGTGCGCGAGATTTTGTCGGCGCTGGTCGACTGGGCCCCGGCGCCGCGCGCGCGCGACGCCACCGTGCGCGTGGTCGAACCGGGCGAGCAGCCGTTCTCGGGATTCGTGTTCAAGATCCAGGCGAACATGGACCCGGCCCACCGCGACCGCATCGCCTTCCTGCGCGTGTGCTCGGGGCGCTTCGAGCGCGGCATGAAGGTCAAGCACCTGCGGCTCGGGCGCGAGATCAAGGTGTCGTCGGTGGTGACCTTCATGGCGTCCTCGCGCGAGCAGGTCGAGGAGGCCTTTGCCGGCGACATCATCGGCCTGCCGAACCACGGCAACATGCAGATCGGCGACAGCTTCTCCGAGGGCGAGATGCTGCAGTTCACGGGCATCCCGTACTTCGCGCCGGACTTCTTCCGCTCGGTGCGCATCCGCAACCCGCTCAAGATCAAGCAGCTGCACAAGGGGCTGCAGCAGCTCGGCGAGGAGGGCGCGGTGCAGGTGTTCAAGCCGGTGCAGGGGGGCGAGCTGGTGCTTGGCGCGGTCGGGGTGCTGCAGTTCGAGGTGGTCGCGAGCCGGCTGCTCAACGAGTACGGGGTCGACGCCGTGTTCGAGGGCACCAGCATCAGCAGCGCGCGCTGGGTCAGCGCCGACGACAAGCGGGTGCTGGCCGATTTCGAGGCCGCGCTCGGGCACAACGTGGCCTACGACGCGGCCGGCAACATGGCGTACCTGGCCACCTCCAACGTCAACCTGCGATTGACCGAGGAGCGCTGGCCGAAGCTCACTTTCCACGCGACGCGCGAGCACGCGGTCAAGCTGGCGTAGGCGGGCGGTATTTAGAACCACATCGTCCTCGCGGAGGCGGCGGCGCATGCGCCGCCCCCATAGAACAGCGGCTCAAAGCAACTGTTCTATGGGTCCCCGCATGCGCGAGGACGATGTTGGTTTTTAATATCTAACTTTCTCCGACGCGATTTCTAAAGCGTCCCAGGCGCCAATTCGAGCGCATTGCCCCCTTACGCGACAGCCTCAAAGGGGGCGCCGAGCCCGAGGAAGATCTTTGTTTGTTTTTTCGGTATTGGGGCTGCGCGATTTAAATTAGGGCTGCGCGATCCCAATAACCGCCGGGTCCTTGACCGCTTCACTCTCCGCGTCCGCCAGCCACTCGCCGCGGCGCTCGCGCAGCAGCGCCGTCAGCTCTCCCGCCGCCATCGGCCGCGCGAAATAAAATCCCTGCACGATGTCGCAGCCGGCGCCGCGCAAAAAATCGAGCTGGGCGCGCGTCTCGACGCCCTCGGCCACCACCGTCAAGCCCAGGCTGTGCGCCATCGCGATGATCGCCGTGGCGATCGCCTCGCCGTCGCCGGGCACGTCGTGCACGAAGCTGCGGTCGATCTTGAGCTGGTCGATCGGGAAGCGCTTGAGGTAGGACATCGACGAGTAGCCGGTGCCGAAGTCGTCGATCGAGAGGTGGATCCCGGCGTTCTGGAAGCGCTGCATCAGGTCGACGTTGGCGTTGACGTTCTCCATCAGCACGCCCTCGGTGATCTCGAGTTCGAGCAGGCTGGCCGGCAGCTTCGACTCGCGCAGCGCGGCGCTGATGTCGTCCATCAGCGCCGCGTCGCGCGTCTGGCGCGCCGACAGGTTGACCGCCACGTGTTCGATCGTGTCGAGCAGGCCCAGCTCGCGCCAGGCGGCGGCCTGGCGACAGGCCGTCTGCAGCACCCAGCGCCCGAGCGCGACGATGAAGCCGCTCTCCTCGGCCACCGGGATGAATTCGGACGGGCACACGTGGCCGAGCTCCGGGCAGTGCCAGCGCGCCAGCGCCTCGACCCCGACCACGCGCCCGCTGCGCAGCTCGATCTGCGGCTGGTAGTGCAGGCGCAGCTCGCCCCCGGCCAGCGCGCGGCGCAGGTTGGCCTCGATCTTCATGCGCTTCTGGGCGCGCCGCTCCATGTCGGGCTGGAACAGCTCGAACCCGTTCTTGCCCTTGGCCTTGGCGTGGTACATCGCGGTGTCGGCGCTGCGCGTGAGCGTGCGCGCGTCGGCCGCGTCGCGCGGATACAGCGAGACCCCGATGCTCGCGCTCACATACAACTGGTGCGCCTCGATCTCGAACGGCGCCGCCAGCGCCGCCAGGATCTTGCGCGCCTCGCCCTCGAGCGCGTCGCCGTCGCCGGCCGGGTCGACGATGACGACGAATTCGTCGCCGCCGATGCGGCAGATCACGTCGCTGCCGCGCAGCGCCTGCACCAGGCGCGCCGCCACCAGCTTGAGCAGGGCGTCGCCGCAGTCGTGCCCGAGGGTGTCGTTGACGACCTTGAAATTGTCGAGGTCGAGCAGCAGCAGGCCGACCGCGCTTTGCTGGCGGTCGGCGCGCAGCAGCGCGTGGCCGAGCCGCTCGTTGAACTCGTGCCGGTTCGGCAGCGCCGTGACCGCGTCCACGTGCGCCATGAAATGCAGGTGCGCCTCGGTGCGGCGCACCTTGCGCCGCATCGACGCCACCAGGCCCCAGGCCAACCCGAGCGAGCATAGGGCGATCGCCAGCGTCAGCCCGGCGTAGGTGAACAGGCGCGCGAACAGGCCGTCGAGCGAGGCGCGGATGCGCACGAAGCCGATGCGCTGGTCGTTGACCCGGATCGGCTCGGCCACGTCGAGGTGGTCGGCATGGTAGGCGTGGCCGCTGGCGGCCAGCTCCGGCGACGGCGGCGCCAGCTGCGGCGCGTTGCTGCGCTGGTAGCGCGCCAGCGTGGCGCCCTTGGCGTCGAAGATCGCGGCCCCGGTCACGCTCGGCGAGGCCGCCAGCCCGCCCAGCGTCTCGGCGCCGGCGAGCGCGTCGTTGAACATCAGGGCGGCCGCGCTGTTGTTGCCGACGATGCGCGCCTGCACCCGCAGGTCGTCGGCCAGCGTCCCGCGCAGCGCGAGGAACTGCGACACGATCAGGGCCGCGCTGGCGATGCAGACGGCGGCGCCGGCGGCGAGCGCGTTGGCCAGCGCCAGCCGGTCGCCGGGTTTGCGCGGCTGCACTGGCGGCGGCCTCATTGGGCGCTCCGGGCCAGGCGCAGCAGTTTCGAGCTCAGCACCAGGCCGGCCGCGCGCGCGGCGCCGAGGTCGACGTCGAAGCCGATGCGCGCGTTCTCGGACCACAGGCCGATCACGGCGCCGTCGCCGGGGCCGGGGGCGCGGTCCGACACCGTCAGCACGTGCGCCGCGGCCAGCTCGGCGCGCGACTGGGCCGACCGTTCGCGCTCGCCGCGCTCGAGCACGAGCAGGTGGCAGCCGGCCGCGCCCGGCGGCGTGCCGAGCACCGCGACGCGGTGGCCGTTGACCGTCTTGTCGTTGAGCTTGCCGAGCGCGCCGAACAGCGCGCCGCCGGGGCTGGCGCAGACGACGATCGGCGCCGCGCCCGGCAGCGCCTGCGCCGGCCACGCCGTGAACACGGCGAAGTTGAACACGAACGCGGCCTTGAGGTCGTGCTCGGGCACCGGTTCGGCGCGCGCCGGGGCCGCGCACAGCAGCACCAGCAGCGCCAGCGGCGCCAGCCCGGGCGGCAGCACCGCCGACGGCCGCGGCGGCGGCGGCGGGGCGGCCGGGCGCGCGCGCTCAGAACGCATACGCGAGCCTGACGCGCACGGCGCGCCCGTCCTGGGCGATCGCGCGCTGGCGGTGTTCGATCGCGGCCGGATCGGCATACGCGCGGTCGAACAGGTTGCTCACGCTGACGGCGGCCTCGAGCCGGCGCCACAGGGTGGCCGTGAACAGGTTGGCGTTGGCCAACCAGTACGGCGCGGCCTCGCCATCGAGTGCGCCGCGGCGGGCCACGTACTGGGCCTCGAGGCCGGCGTGCCAGCGGCTGCGCCCGAGCGGCAGCGCGAGGTTGAACTTGGCCAGGTGGGCCGGCGCGTTGACGTCGGCCGCGCCGCCGGCGCCGCCCGTGCCGACCCGGATCCGGCTGTAGCTGGCGCGCAGCGAGGCCGCGCCGCCCCAGTGGCGCTCGAGTTCGAACTCCATGCCGCGCGCGCGCACCCGGCCCGCGTTCTCGAAGCGCGTCATCTGGTCGGGCCCGGACAACTGCTGCGTGATGAGGTCGGTGACGACGTTGCGGAAGGCGGTCGCGGTCAGGCGCGTGGCGGGGTCGAACTGGTGGGTCAGCGCGAGCTCGGACGAACCGATGCGCTCGGTGCGCAGCTCGGGGTTGGGCAGTTGCCCGCCTTCGCCCGGGAACGCGTAATGCTGCTCGTAGCTGTTGGGGGCGCGGTAGGCGCGCCCGTAGATCGCCTTGAGCGTGGTCGAGCGCGACAGCTGCGCGATCAGCGCCGCGCGCGGGCTGAGCACGCCGGCGACGCCCGTGTTGCGGTCGTAGCGCAGGCCCAGATTGAGCAGCACGCGCTCGCCGAGCGCGATCTGGTCCTGCAGGTAGAGGCCGGCGCGCACGCCGCTGCGGCGCTGGTCGAGGTATTCGAAGCGCGGCGCGAGGTCGTAGTTGTATTGCCGCAGTTGGTAGTCGCGCTGGTAGTCGAGCCCGAACAACAGGCGGTGGCCGGCCAGGCGCGTGCTCTCGAGCTTGAGTTCGGCGCCCCACCAGCGCGCGCGGCTGCCGTCGTGGTTCAGGGTGCGCGCGGCGTCGTCGATCACGTAGTCGCCGAACGAATCGTAGCTGCCCCAGAACAGGCGGGTGCCGAGCTCCTCGTGGCGCCCGGGCGCGCCGCGCCAGGCCAGGCTCAGGTAGCTCTGGCGGTCGGTGGTTTGCGAGCGCGGGTCGTTGAAGGGCTGGAGGAAGGCGCCGGTCGGCACCCCCTTGACGCGCTCGGCGTGGATCAGCATCGCCTGCAACGCGCCGTGCGCGACGCTGGCGAACAGGCGCGTGCCGCGTTCGTGGTCGCGCCCGCTGGCGACGCCGTTGTTCTCGGCCGGGGTGTCGTATTCGGGATAGTAGAGGTCGGCGCCGTCGCTGCTGTGGCGGCTGGCGCCGAGCAGCACGGCGGTGCCGCCGGCGCTGCGCCAGCCGGTGCTGGCGCCGGCGCGGCGTGCGCCGAAGCTGCCGGCCTCGAGCGTGACGCGGGTCGCGGGCGCGGCGCCGGTCCCCGGGCCGCTCCCCGCTTTTTTGGTGATCACATTGATCACCCCGAAGAACGCGTTCGAGCCGTAGATCGACGAGCCGGGGCCAGGCACGAATTCGATCCGTTCGATCAGGTCGAGCTCGAGCGGGAACTCGGCGCCGAGCGGGGCCTGGTCGTAGACCGCGTCGTTGATGCGGTTGCCGTCGACCTGCAGCAAGAAGCGCGTGTTGTAGTCGCCCGGGCGCAAGAAGCCGCGCCCGCCGAGGTAGCTGTAGTTGCGGTCGTAGCCGACGTACAGGCCGCGCACGCTGCGCGCGACGTCGGCCAGCGTGCGCCAGCCGTGGCTGCGGATGTCGGCCGCGCTGATCACGGTGACCGAGGAGGGCGCCTCGTTCGCCTTCTGGACGAATTTGGAGGCGCTGTAGACCTCCATCGTGAGCAATTGCTCGAACGGCAGCGCGGTCAGGTCCTGCGCCGGATCGGGTGCGGACGCCGCCTGCGCCGCCCCGGGGGCAAACGCGGCCGGCGCGGCCAGCGCCAGCGTCAGGGCGGCGGCGAGGCCGCCGCGGGCGGTTCGGTGGGGGTGGGGCGGCGCGCGCATCTGGTTCTCAATCTCGCCAAAAAATTGTTGTACATAAACATATTGGCAGCTTGCGGCGCGCTTGTATAGGAAAAAGAAGGCGTGCGCGGGCCCGGCGGGGGCGGGCGGCGCTGGGTCAGGCGACCGGTTTTTCGGCGGGGACGAGCAGGAAGGAGTCGGCGATCGCGCCGATCCAGAGCAGCACGATGAAGAGGCCCGGCAGGCCGATGTGGCGCAGCGCGGCGTAGACTTCGACACGCACGTGGAGCGCGATGGCGAACGGATCGAACGGCAGCAGGCCCGCATTGAGGCGGTCGGACAGGTCGAGCATCAGCGGCAGCAGGCGGGCGATGAAGAACCAGCCGAAGCAGGCCAGCGTGGGCAGCAGGAACAGGCAGCCGCGGGCGCGCCGGCCCAGCATGATGTGGCCGAAGCCGGGGCCGGCCAGCGCGTTCATCCACGCCGCCCTGACGGTGTCCTTCATCGCGCTGCCCCCCCGGGTTGGTGTCGCAGCCCCGTCGGGGTCGACCTTGGTATCGATATGCCTACGGCGCGCCGGCGGCGCGCGCGTGCGCCCCGGCTTACTCGTAGTCGGCGATCGGCGCGCAGCCGCAGAACAGGTTGCGGTCGCCGTAGACATTGTCGGCGCGCCCGACCGGCGGCCAGTACTTCTGCTTGCGCAGCGAAGCCACAGGGAAGGCCGCCACTTCGCGGCTGTACTTGTGCTCCCAGACGTCGGCCGTGACCACCTCGGCCGTGTGCGGCGCGCCCTTGAGCGGGTTGTCCATGCGGTCGTACTCGCCGCGCTCGACCTTGACGATCTCGGCGTGGATCGCGATCATGGCGTCGATGAAACGGTCCATCTCGACCTTCGACTCGCTCTCGGTCGGCTCGATCATCAGCGTGCCGGGCACCGGAAAGCTCATGGTCGGGGCGTGGAAGCCGAAGTCCATGAGGCGCTTGGCGACGTCCTCGTTGCTGATGCCGGTGGCGTCGGTCAGGGGGCGCAGGTCGAGGATGCACTCGTGCGCGACCAGGCCGTCGTGGCCGGTGTACAGCACCGGGTAGTGCGGCGCGAGCCGGCGCGCGATGTAGTTGGCCGCCAAAATGGCGGTCTCGGTGGCCGCGGTCAGGCCTTCGCCGCCCATCATCGCGATGTACATCCACGAGATCGGCAGGATGCTGGCCGAACCGAACGGCGCGGCGCTGACCGCGCCGATGCCCGCCTCGTCGCGCGTGTAGCCGGTCGAGCGCTGGTTCGGCAGGAACTTGGCGAGGTGCGCGCCGACGCCGATCGGGCCCACGCCGGGGCCGCCGCCGCCGTGCGGGATGCAGAAGGTCTTGTGCAGGTTCAGGTGGCTGACGTCGCCGCCGAAGCTGCCCGGCGCGGCCACGCCGACTAGCGCGTTCATGTTGGCGCCGTCGATGTAGACCTGGCCGCCGTGCGAATGGATGATCTCGCACAGTTCGGCGATGCCTTCCTCGAACACGCCGTGGGTCGACGGGTAGGTCACCATCACGCAGGCCAGGTTGTTGCCGTGGATGTCGGCCTTGGCCTTGAGGTCGGCGAGGTCGACGTTGCCGTTGGCGTCGCAGGCGGTGACCACCACCTGCATGCCGACCATGTTGGCCGAGGCCGGGTTGGTGCCGTGCGCCGAAGACGGGATCAGGCAGATGTTGCGGTGCGCCTCGCCGCGCGAGGCGTGGTAGGCCTGGATCACCAACAGGCCCGCGTATTCGCCCTGCGAGCCGGCGTTCGGTTGCAGCGACACGGCCGCGTAGCCGGTCAGCGCGCACAGCATGTCCTCGAGCTGGCCGATCATCTCGCGGTAGCCGACCGTCTGCGCGTCGGGCGCGAACGGGTGGATGTTGGAGAACTCGGGCCAGGTCACCGGGATCATCTCGGAGGTCGCGTTGAGCTTCATGGTGCACGAGCCGAGCGGGATCATGGTGCGGTCGAGCGCGAGGTCCTTGTCGGCCAGGCTGCGCAGGTAGCGCAGCATCTCGTGCTCGGCGTGGTAGCGGTGGAAGGTCGGGTGCGTCAGGAAGGCGCTGCTGCGCGCGAGCTGCCCGGGGAAGGCGTTCTGGGCGCTGGCCTCGATCGCGTCGAAGTCGGGCGCGGACGCGTTGTCCACGCCGGCCGAGAAGATCGACCACAGCAGCATGATGTCTTCGCGCGTGGTGGTCTCGTCGAGCGAGATGCCGACGTGCTGGTCGTCGACGCGGCGCAGGTTGACGCCCATTTCGACCGCGTTCGCGTGCAGCTCGATCGCGCGCGCGCTTTTTACGGTGAGGGTGTCGAAGTAGGTCTGGTTGACGATCTCGTAGCCGAGCGTGCCCAGTTTGGCCGCCAGGATATTGGTGTAGCGGTGCACGCGCTGGGCGATTTTGGTGAGCCCGGCCGGGCCGTGGTAGACCGCGTACATCGAGGCCATCACGGCCAGCAGCACTTGCGCGGTGCAGATGTTGGAGGTCGCTTTTTCGCGCCGGATGTGCTGCTCGCGCGTCTGCAGCGCGAGGCGGTAGGCGGGGTTGCCCTGGGCGTCGATGGTCACGCCCACGAGGCGGCCGGCCATGCTGCGCTTGAAGGCGTCGCGGGTGGCGAGGAAGCCCGCGTGCGGGCCGCCGAAACCGAGCGGCACGCCGAAGCGCTGGCTGTTGCCGACCACCACGTCGGCGCCCCATTCGCCGGGAGGCGTGAGCACGGTCAGCGCCAGCAGGTCGGCGGCGGCGACCACCATGGCGCCGGCGGCGTGCAGTTTTTCGACGGCGGCGCGGTAGTCGCGCACTTCGCCGTTGACGCCAGGGTATTGCAGCAGCACGCCGAAGCATGGCTCGTTAAGCGTGCCGACATCGGCGGCGGCGATGGTGCGCACCTCGACCCCGATCGGCTTGGCGCGCGTCTGCACCACTTCGAGCGTTTGCGGCAGCACGTCGTCGGCCACGTAGAACACGTTCGAGGCCGACTTGCCCACGCGCTGGATCAGCGTCATGGCTTCGGCGGCGGCGGTGCCTTCGTCGAGCATCGACGAGTTGGCGATGCCCATGCCGGTCAGGTCGGTGATCATTTGCTGGAAATTGAGGATCGCCTCGAGGCGGCCCTGCGAGATCTCGGGCTGGTAGGGGGTGTAGGCGGTGTACCAGGCCGGGTTCTCGAAGATGTTGCGCAGGATGACGCCCGGCGTGTGGCTGTTGTAGTAGCCCTGGCCGATCATCGACTTCATGACCCGGTTCTTGGCCGCGAGCGCCTTGAGCTTGCCCAGCGCCGCCTGTTCCGGCATCGGATCGAAGAACTGGCCCAGTTCGAGCTTGCTCTTTTTGCGGATGTTGGCGGGGACGATGGCGTCGATCAGCGCGCCGCGCGTGGCGTAGCCGAGCGTGGCGAGCATGGCCGCCTGTTCCGTTTCGGTGGGGCCGATGTGGCGTGGGATGAAGGCGTCGCGTGCTTCGAGTTGGGTCAGGCTGGTGCGGGTCATGATAGGGGCCAAAAAGATGCTGGCCGCCGGCGCGAAATGCCGGGGGCCGGTTTATAGAGAGGGACTGGACTGGCGTGAACGCGGACGGCGCGTGCGCGCCGGCCGCTGCAAACAGACCTTATTCGCCGGTGGCCTTGCCGTAGGCGGCGGCGTCGAGCAGGCCGTTGATCGCGCCCGGGTCGTTCGGCTGGAGCTTGAACAGCCAGGCGCTGTAGGCGTCGGCGTTGATCGAGTCGGGGGCGTCGGCGACGGCGTCGTTGACGGCCGTGACCACGCCCGACAGCGGGGCGTAGATGTCGCTGGCGGCCTTGACCGATTCGACCACGGCGGCGTCGCCGCCGGCGGTGTAGGACTTGCCCACGGTCGGCAGTTCGACGAACACGATGTCGCCGAGCGCGTCCTGCGCGTACTCGGTGATGCCGACGGTGACGCTGCCGTCGGCTTCGGCGCGCACCCACTCGTGTGATTCGGTGTATTTCAGGTCGGCAGGGATGTTCATGTGTGGCTCCAGAGAGTGGTTGATGCGGTAAGTATAAAGAATTTTTTCAGGCGACTTGGTTTTTACTCAACCAGGATTTTGCCGTTGCGCACGAAAGGCAGCTTGACCACGCTCGCGGCCAGCTTCTTGTCGCGGATCTCGACATGCACGGTGTCGCCCACGGCGACGTCCATCGGCACGCGCGCGAGCGCGATCGCCAGCTGCATGCTCGGGCTGAAGGTGCCGCTGGTGATCTCGCCGAAGCCGGCGCCGGCGCCGACCACCTTCTGGTGGGCGCGCAGCACGCCGCCCTTGTCGCGCAGGATCAGGCCGACGAATTTGGCGTTCTGGCCCATCGCCTGCAGCGCCGCCTTGCCGATGAAGTCGCGCTCGGAGACCAGGTCGATGGTCCAGGCGAGGCCGGCGTCGAGCGGGTTGACCGTCTCGTCCATGTCCTGGCCGTACAGGTTCATGCCCGCCTCGAGGCGCAAGGTGTCGCGCGCGCCGAGGCCGGCCGGCTTGACGCCGGCGGCCATCAGGGCGTTCCACATGGCGTCGGCCTGGGTCGCCGGGAAGGCGATCTCGAAGCCGTCCTCGCCCGTGTAGCCGGTGCGCGCAACCATGACCTCGCCGAACGCGGTGTCTTTGACGATCACGGCGTTGAATGGCTTGAGCGGCTCCGAGGCCGCCTGCGCGCTCGGCAGCACCTGCCACACCTTGGCGCGCGCGTTCGGGCCCTGCACCGCGATCAGGGCCATCGCGCCTTCGCCGTCGCGGCGCTGGGTGACCTTGACGGCGCTGCCGGTGGCGCTGTTTTGCGCCTGGATCCAGGCGATGTCTTTTTCGGCGGTGCCGGCGTTGACCACCAGGCGGAACCAGTTCTCGGCGAAGAAGTAGACGATCAGGTCGTCGATCACGAAGCCTTGTTCGTTAAGCATGCAGGAGTAGAGCGCCTTGCCCGCGGCCTGCAGCTTGTCGACGTTATTGGCGAGCAGGCCGCGCAGGAAGGGGCGCACATTGTCGCCCTCGAGGTCGACCACGCACATGTGCGAGACGTCGAACATGCCGACGTCGGTGCGCACCGCGTGGTGCTCCTCGATCTGCGAGCCGTAGTTGACGGGCATGTCCCAGCCGCCGAAATCGACCATCTTGGCGCCGGCGGCGCGGTGTGCGGAATTGAGCGGGGTCGTTTTAAGCGTCATGGAAAATCCTCAGGCAAGGTAAACAAAAAGGGTCAGCGCGCAGGCGGGGCGGCGCCAGACGGCGTTCCTGCGGTGCGCGTGCCCCTCTGTCCTTGGTACCTGAGAGATAGCGGAAGTGGTTCCGCCTGCCCCTTCGGTGGGCCGCCGGCATGATGCCGCGGCCGCTCTCCAGAGTTAAGCCGGCCGCGCCTTTCGCGCCGCCGACCCCTGACCGGTCCTTTTGCCTGAGAGTTTTTGGGTGATGCCCCTTCGGCGGCAGCCGTGCGCTGCCCTCTCCCGATCAAGAGTGCAGAGGATATGCCAGCGGCGCCGCGCTGTCAACCCGCGGCGCCCGCGCGCGCGGCGCCGGCGCGTTGCGGCGGGCGCGCAACGGGGCGGCGCGCGCGCGCACGAATGGCGCGTGCGCGCGCGCTTTCTCCACTGCTATTTGTTAAACTGGTGCATCCACTTTGCGGGCCTACACGATGAGCGAAGAAGCAATCAAAAAAGAAACCGACGCCTGGTTCACCCTCTCGGGCGACGTCAACAGCGACATGGTGCACCGCGTGTTCGAGGCGGTCCAGGACATGACCGAGCGCGGCATCGACACGGCCCATATATTGGTGCAGTCGAACGGCGGCTACGTCAGCGACGGCCTGTGCCTGTACAACTTCATGCAGGGCGCGCCGATCGATTTCGTCATGTACAACGCGGGCGCGGTCGCCTCGATCGCCGTGATCCTGTTCCTCGGCGGCGAGCGGCGCTACGCGAGCGAGACGGCGCGCTTCATGGTGCACAAGTCGCACGCGACGGCCTCGCCGGGGGCGCGTCCCGACGCGCTCAACATCATCGTCGAGGGCTTGCGCGCCGACGACGCGCGCACCGAGTCGATCCTGCGCCGCCACGTCGAGCTCGCGCCCGAGCAGTGGACCATCCACCAGTACTCGGACCTGCACCTGACGGCGCGCGACGCCAAGACGGCAGGCCTGATCACCGAGGTGGCCGACTTCTCGCCGCCGCGCGGCGCGCGCCTGCGCAATATCTGAACGAGGCTTGGGGGCCTGGCCCCGGGGACGCTATACAAAATTGTATAGCGTTAGCCTTCTCGATACATTTTTGAATGTAGAGGCATCGTAGCGCGGCTGCCTACATTTCATGTTTTAAAAATGTCAAAAATCGCGACTTTGCTAGCTTCTGAAAGCGCAAACCAACATCGTCCTCGCGCATGCGGGGACCCATAGAACAGTTGCTATGAG
>JAZKIN010000167.1:0-3821 GCA_040384885.1 Pseudomonadota bacterium
GAGCCGGCCGACCTGGCCGAGACGGACGAGGTACGGCTGACGCCCGAGATCCGCGCGCTCGCCGCCAAGCTGGGCAACCACCCGGTGCAGATCTACAACTGGGCGCGCAACAACGTGCGCTACACGCCCGGCTACGGCGTCATGCAGGGCTCGGCCGCCACGCTGCAGGGCTTGCGCGGCAACGCCTACGACACGGCCAGCCTGCTGATCGCGCTCAACCGCGCGGCCGGCATCCCGTCGCGCTTTGTGTACGGCACGGTCGAAGTGCCGCTCGCGCGCATGCAGCGCTGGCTCGGCGTGCAGGACGCGGCGGCGGTGCAGGCGCTGCTGCTGGCGGCCGGCATTCCGCACCAGTCGCTGGTGGCGGGCGGCCAGATCGCCGCGATCCAGTTCGAGCACGTGTGGGTGCGGGCCCACGCCGATTTTTCGCCCAGCCGCGGCGCGGTCGGCAAAAGCGCCGGCGACTGGGTGTCGCTGGACGCGAGCTTCAAGCTCTCGCAGGACAAGGCCGCGCTCGACCTGCGCGCCGCCGTCGCCCTGAACGAGCCGGGCCTGCTCGACGGCGTCAAGGCGGGCGCGACATGCCTGCCGGACCAGGCGCGCGACCTCAACACGCTCACGCTGGAAAGCGGCTACGCCGACTTCCAGAACCGCCTGGACGGCTACCTGGCGCAGCAGGGCCCGGACCTGTCCGTCGGCGACGTGCTCGGCAGCAGCGCGATCGGGGCCGAGAACTTCAGCATCCTGCTCGGCACGTTGCCGTACAAGACCATCGCCGTCGGCGCCGTGGTCCAGGCGCTGCCGCACGCCCTGCGCTGGCAGTACCGCTTCCAACTGTTCGCCGACGGCGCGGCGCAGGCGCAGGGCCAGGCCACGGCCGAGCTGCGCGGCAGCTTCGCCGAGCTCGGCGGCAAACGCATCACGCTGAGCTTCGCGCCGGCCAGCGAGGCCGACGCGGCCACGCTCGCCTCGTACATGCCGCAGGCGCACGCCGACGGCAGCGCGATCGCGCCCGCCGAGTTCCCGGCCGGGCTGCCCGCCTACCTGATCCGCCTCAAGGCCGAGTTGCGCGCCGACGGCGTTCTGGTGTCCTCGGGCGGCAGCTTTGTGCCCGGCAGCGCGCTGCTGGCCGACATCGGCGCCTTCGAGCCAGGCACCGGCGGGTGGCGCGAACGCGCCGTCACCGTGCGCGCGGGCGACTATCACGCCGTCGCGATCGACGCCCAGGGCGTGGCGGGCGCGCGCCTGCTCGAGGTCAAGGCGCGCCTGGCCGCCACGGCGGGCAAGGTGGCCGCCGGCCAGGCCGCGTCGCTGAGCCGTGACGATCTCGCCGGCGACGTGCTGTACCAAACGGCGCTGGCGTTCTTCGCCACGGCCGACGCCAACGCCGAGGTGTTCCAGCGCACCGCCAACGTGGTCGCGCAGCGCCTGCCGTCGTACGGGCGCGCGGTGGCGCCGGTGCGGGCCTACACGATGCTGGGCATCATCAACAGAATCGACTTCCCGGGCGTGACGCTCGACATCGACCGCATGGACAGCGCGGTCGCCGCGCGCACCGGCGGCCTTGCCCCGGCCGCGTTCCAGCGCCAGTCGAACCAGCGCGACGCCGGCTACGCGCGCCTGGTGCTGGCCAAAATGTTCACCGACGCGCAGCACCCGGCCACGACGGTGTCGGCGATCAACGCGCTCGCGCGCGCGTCGCAGGACGGCCAGACCATCCACGCGGTCACCCCGGCCAACCTGGCCGCCGTGCTGCCGCTGCTGACCCTGCGCGCGAACGCGAAGGCCGCGCTGGTCGATGCGGTCGGCGCGGGCTACCGCGTGCTGCTGGCCCGGGCGCCGGTTGGCGTCGGCGCGTGGGAGGGCCACGCGCTGCAGATCGAGGACCCGGCCACCGGCGCCGGTTCCTACCAACTGCTCGACGACGTCGGCGAGGCCACGGCGAACGTGTTCCCGGCCCTGGGCATGGGCTGGCTCGCGCTGGCGCAGCCGTTCCAGTCGGGCGCGGCGCTGATGCCCGCGCTGGCCGCCGGCCAGGCCATCGACGATACGCTGGCCGGCATGCTGGGCCAGGCGACGACGCGCTGGTCCTATTTTGCGGGCAAGGCCGACGTGGGCAACGGAATGTTCCTGGCGCGGTTGGCAGCGATGCAGGGCGCGCAGGCCTGCGACACGGTGGTCGGCATCCTGGCGGCCAACCTGGGCACCGCGACCGGATACGACGAGGCCGATGGCGACGCCGCCGCCGTGGCCGCGCCCGTGATCACGAGCGTGCCGGTCGGCGCGGCGACGGCGGGGCAGGCCTACCGTTACGCGGCCACCTTCAACGACCCGCGCGGTCTGCCGCTCACATGGCGCCTGGTGGACGCGCCGGCCGGCATGACGGTCAATAGTGCAGGTCTGGTGGCTTGGGACAAACCGGTGGCCGGCATGTTCGCCGTGACGCTGCGCGCCGACAACGGCCGCGCCTATGCGGACCAGCGCTATGTGGTCAGCGTGGGCGCCGAGGTGCTGCCGCTCGAGATCAGCCTGGCCATTACGCCGGCCATCGTCAACCCGGGCGACACCGTCACGGTCACGATGCTGACCAACGGCGGCAGCGGCGGCGCGACCGCCACGGTGACGGTCGACGGCCAGCCGGTCGCGCTCGACGGGGCGGGGCGGGCGGTGATTGGGGCCGGCGCCCCGGGTGCGCACCAGATTGTGGTACGCGCAACGGACAGCCTCGGCACGATCGAAAAGACCAGCTTCTACAGCGTGCGCGTGGACGGCGACATCACGGCACCACTGTCCGCCATCACGTCGCCGGCGGACGACGTTGAAGTGACCGCGCCGGTGAACATCGTCGGCACCGCCTTCGACGCCAACCTGGCCTACTACCAACTGCTGCTGCGCCCTGCGGGCGACGAAGCATGGCAGGAGATTGGCCGCGGCACCGCTTCCGTGACGGCCGGCGTGCTCGGCAAGCTCGACCCGACCCAGCTGCACAACGGCATCTACGAGCTTGCGCTCAACGTGGTCGACGCCAACGGCGCCAAGACTTCGTCACTGGTCACGGTCGACATCTACCGCGATATGAAAATCGGGCAGTTCGCGATCACGTTCGAGGATTTGAACGTGGAGGCGGCGGGCATCCCGATCCGCGTGACACGCACCTACGACACGCGCAGGAAGGGCGAGAACCTCGACTTCGGTTACGGCTGGAGCGTGGACTACCAGAGCGTGCAGGTGCGCAAGAACATGGTACTTGGCCAGCAGTGGAAGCTCGAACGCAGGCAATTGCAAAACTGCCTGATGCCGGTCGGCTCGCGCAAGGTCAACGTGACCCTGCCCGACGGTAAGGTGGAGCGGTTCATCGCGGCCAACACGCAGGAGTGCGCCCTTGTGAACTTGCCGCCTATCGACATCGTCCTCAACGCGCTGCCCGGCACCACGAGCCGGATGGAGATGACAAACCTGCCGTTGTTGACACTGCGAAATGAACAGATTTACGACGTCGACAGCGGCGGACCGTGGAACCCGAAGCATTTCAAACTCACGACAGAAGACAACTACATCTACTACCTGACCGAAGGCATCGGCATCGTCCAGATAAAGGATCCGGCGGGCCACACGCTGACCTACGGGCAGAACGGCATCTTGCACAGCAACGGCCAGTCGGTCGCGTTCACGCGAGATGCCAACAAGCGCATCACGGCGATCACCGACCCGGCGGGCAAGCAGATCCGCTATGCCTACAACGGGGCCGGCGACATGGTCGGCGTCACAGACCGCAACGAGTCGGTGTCGAAGTTTGCCTACAACCGCAGCCACGGCCTGAC
>JAZKIN010000168.1:0-3733 GCA_040384885.1 Pseudomonadota bacterium
CCCCTGGTCCCAAACCAGGTGCGCTACCGGGCTGCGCCACACTCCGAAGACAAGATAATACCGCAGCCACCACTTTCCGTCAATGTCCCGCCGTGAATAAAGCGCGGATCGAAGCGGCCCGCGCCGCTGCTGGCGCGCCGTCGAGGCGCCAGCAGCAACCGCTTACGCAGCCGTGACCTTGTCGGCGATGCGTTGCGCCATCGTTTGCGCCAGCACGGCCGACTTGGCTTCGACCATCACGCGGATCAAGGGCTCGGTGCCGGAGGCCCGGATCAGCACCCGGCCCGCGTCGCCGAGCTCTTGCTCGACCGCTTCTTTTTCGGCCACCATGGCCGGGTTGCGCGTCCAATCGAAACCGGCGGCCACCTTCAGGTTGATCAATGTCTGCGGATACAGAACGAGCTCGCTGCAGCATTCGTCGAGCGATTTTCCGCTGCGCATCAGCGCCGACAACACTTGCAGCGCGGAGACGATGCCGTCGCCGGTCGTGTGCTTGTCGAGGCACAGCAGGTGGCCCGAACCTTCGCCGCCGAGGATCCAGCCGTTTTCCTTCATTACTTCGAGCACGTAGCGGTCGCCGACCTTGGCGCGGGCGAAGCCGATCCCGAGTTCCTTGAACGCGACTTCGAGCGCCATATTGGTCATCAAGGTGCCGACGGCGCCCGCCACCGGGCCGGTCGCCATGCGGTCGCGCACCATCACGTACAGCAACTGGTCGCCGTTGTAGAGGCGGCCGCTCTTGTCGCACATGATGAGGCGGTCGGCGTCGCCGTCGAGCGCGATGCCGAGGTCGGCCTTATGCTCGACCACGGCGGCCGCCATCGCCGCGGTCGCGGTCGCGCCGAAGCCGGCGTTGATGTTCATGCCGTTCGGGGCGGCGCCGATCGCGATCACCTCGGCGCCAAGCTCGTGGAACACGTGCGGTGCGATGTTGTAGGCGGCGCCGTGGGCGCAGTCGACGACGATCTTCAGGCCGCGCAGGTCGAGCTCGTTCGGAAACGAGCTTTTGCAAAATTCGATATAGCGGCCCTGGGCGTCGTCGAGGCGCTTGGCGCGTCCGAGTTTGTCGGGGACCACGCATTCCATCGGCATGTCGATGGCCGCCTCGATTTCGAGCTCGACATGGTCGGCCAGCTTGGTGCCGTGCTTGGAGAAGAACTTGATGCCGTTGTCCTGGAACGCGTTGTGCGAGGCAGAGATGACGACGCCGGCCGACAGGCGCAGCGCACGCGTGAGGTAGGCGACGGCCGGGGTCGGCACGACGCCGGCCATCATCACGTCGACGCCGGCGGCATTGAAGCCGGCCTCGAGCGCAGCCTCGAGCATGTAGCCCGAGATGCGCGTGTCCTTGCCGATGATGACGGTCGGCCGGCCCGACGAGGCGTTCGTCTTGGCGAGCACTTTGCCGGCGGCATAGCCCAGACGCATGACGAAGTCGGGGGTGATAGGGGCGACGCCGACCAAGCCGCGCACACCGTCAGTGCCAAAATATTTCCGTGCCATTGTGACTCTCTTTTTGTAAATTTTTGTTAATTAAAGTATTTATTGAGCAGCTTGCCAAACCTTGAGGGCATCGACCGTCTCGGCGACATCATGCACCCGCACGAGCGTGGCGCCATGCGCTACCGCAGCCAACGCGCCTGCAATGCTGCCGGCTAGGCGTTGCTCGACCGGCTTGCCGGTGACCGCGCCGAGCATCGACTTGCGCGACACGCCGGCGAGCACGGGCAGGCCGAGTTCTTGTTTGATGCGCCCTATCGCGCGCAGTAAAGCGTAATTATGCTCTACCGTTTTGCCGAAACCAAATCCAGGGTCGACGCAAATGCGCTCGCGTGCGATTCCCGCGGCCGTCATTGCCGCCACGCGCGCCTGCAAGAACACGATGACCTCGCCCACCACATCCTTGTACGCAGGATTGTGCTGCATGGATTCAGGCGTGTTTTGCATATGCATCACGCACAGCGCGCAATCGCTGCCGGCGACCGCCGCGAGCGCGCCCTCGGCGCGGAAGCCGTTGATGTCGTTTATCAGGTCGGCGCCGGCGATGATCGCCTCGCGCATCACGGCCGGCTTGTAGGTGTCGACCGAGACCGGCTTGCCGAGGTCGCGCAACGCGTACACGACCGGGATCACGCGGCCGAGCTCCTCGTCGAGCGACAGCGCGGGCGCACCCGGGCGGCTCGATTCACCGCCGATGTCGATCAGGTCGACGCCCTCGGAGATCATCTCCTCGGCGCGCGCGAGCGCGAACTCGAGGCCGTGGAAGTGGCCGCCGTCGGAGAACGAGTCGGGGGTGACGTTGAGCACGCCCATGACGAGCGGCCGGCGCGCGAGAGCGAAGCTGTAGCGGCCGCACTGGAAGCTGCTAGGCAAAGGGGGATGCAAACCCAAACCCGGATTCAAACGCGGTCCACCGCTGCTTGCGGAAGCGGCGCGCACGGCGTGCCCGGAGACGGAAAAAGGGTGGGGACGAATCCCCACCCTTTCCTGGTCTTGCAGCTTTGGCGCATCTGCCGTGGCAGCCGGATCAGACGGGCGCCGTCGCGCTTGATGCGACATCGCCGGGGCCTTTGTCGCTCGGCGGCGGATTGCGGCGCACCGGAATCACTGCCGGTGGACGTGGATCGCCGCCGGCCATGATGTCGTTGACCTGGTCGGCGTCGATGGTTTCCCAGTCGAGCAGCGCCTTGGTCATTTTTTCGACCTTGTCGCGGTTTGCCTCGAGCAGGCGGCGCGCCAGCTGGTACTGCGTGTCGAGGATGTCGCGGATCTCGGCGTCGACCTTTTGCTGGGTCGCCTCCGAGATGGTCTTGGTGGCGCCGCCGAAGAAGCCTTCGTTCTCGCTGTCTTCGTAGACCATCACGCCCATGCTGTCGGACATGCCGAAGCGCGTGACCATCGCCCGTGCCACCTTGGTGGCGCGCGAGAAGTCGCTCGAGGCGCCGCTCGACATTTGTCCGACGAAAATCTCTTCGGCGATGCGCCCGCCGAACAGGATCGAGATTTCTTCGAGCATCTTGTCTTTGTAAAGCGAGAGGCGGTCGTGCTCGGGCAGCTGCCACGTCAGGCCGAGCGCGGAACCGCGCGGCATGATCGTGACCTTGTGCACGGGGTCGGCTTTGGGCAGCAGCTTGGCGACGACCGCGTGGCCCGACTCGTGGTAGGCGGTCGCGGTGCGCTCTTCTTCGCGCATGACCATCGACTTGCGCTCGGGACCCATGTAGATCTTGTCTTTGGCGTCTTCGAAGTCGACCATTTCGACGAGGCGCTTGCTGCGGCGGGCCGCGAACAGTGCCGCCTCGTTGACGAGGTTGGCCAGGTCGGCGCCCGAGAAGCCCGGCGTGCCGCGCGCGATGATGTCGGCCTTGACGTCGGTGCTGATCGGCACTTTGCGCATGTGCACGTTGAGGATCTGCTCGCGCCCTCGGATGTCGGGCAGGCCGACGACGACCTGGCGGTCGAAACGGCCCGGGCGCAGCAGCGCCTTGTCGAGCACGTCGGCGCGGTTGGTCGCGGCCACGACGATCACGCCGGAGCTCGCCTCGAAGCCGTCCATTTCGACGAGCAACTGGTTCAAGGTCTGTTCGCGCTCGTCGTTGCCGCCGCCCATGCCGGCGCCGCGGTGGCGGCCGACGGCGTCGATCTCGTCGATGAAGATGATGCAAGGGGAATGCTTTTTGGCGTTCTCGAACATGTCGCGCACGCGCGAGGCGCCCACGCCGACGAACATTTC
>JAZKIN010000169.1:0-14616 GCA_040384885.1 Pseudomonadota bacterium
TGCCGGCGGTGATGATGCCGATGCGCGCCTTCGGGCTGTCCCAGATGATTTTATTGAGCTTGTTGGCGCGCGCATAGGCCAGCGCCGCGTACCACTTGAAGCTGTTCATCCGCACTTCCATATCGAGCACGGTGTCGGGCCAGCGGATATTGAGGCCGCCCTCGGGCATGGCGAAGTCGCCCGGCGCCGGCAGCGTGATCTGCACGCGCTCCGGGTCGAAGTCGACCACGGCGCCCGACTCGATGATGTCGGTGACGCACTTCATCGACACCCACAGGCCGGTGTAGCGGCTCATGGCCCAGGCGTGCAGGCCGTAGTCGATGTATTCCTGCACCGACGACGGGTACAGCACGGGAATGCCGCAGGCGTTGAGGATATGGTCGCTCTGGTGCGCCGTCGACGACGATTTCGCCGCGTGGTCGTCGCCGGCCAGCACCAGCACGCCGCCGTGCTTGGCGCTGCCGGCGTTGTTACCGTGCTTGAAGACGTCGCCGCAGCGGTCCACGCCCGGGCCTTTGCCGTACCACATGGCGAACACGCCGTCGTAGTTGGCGTCCTTGAACAGATTGGTCTGCTGCGTGCCCCAGACGGCCGTCGCGGCCAGGTCTTCGTTCACGCCCGGATGGAATTTGACGTGGTGGGCGTCGAGGAATTTCTTGGCTTTGACGGCCGTCATGTCGACGCTGGTGACGGGCGAGCCGCGGTAGCCGGTGATGTAGCCGGCGGTGTTGAGGCCGGCGGCCAGGTCGCGTTCGCGCTGCATCATCGGCAGGCGGATCAGGGCCTGGGTGCCGGTCATGAAGGCGCGGCCGCGCTCTAGCGTCCATTTGTCGTCGAGCGAAATCTCGTGCGACGGCTGGGGATCGAGCTGCGTACGGTCTAGGGGTGCATTCATTGGGAGTCTCCGTGTATCTGGTCTGATCTGGTGCAGTGCATGGCGGCGGGGGTGGCCTGTTATGCACACGGACGGAGAGGCCTTTTGGGCCCGTCCGTCCGGAATGGGGGCGGGATCACCCGCGCTGTCTACTTCTCAGGGTAGCACTTTATATGTCACTTACGCGGCGCTTTTCCCGCTGGTGTCTTCAAGCACGCCGCGCTTGATCTGGTCGAGTTCAATGGACTCGAACAGCGCGCGGAAATTGCCTTCGCCGAAGCCCTGGTCACCCTTGCGCTGGATGACTTCGAAGAAGATCGGGCCGATCACGGTCTGCGTGAAGATCTGCAGCAGCAGTTCGCGTTCGGTCTCGTTGCTATGGCCGTCGACGAGGATGCGCAGGCGGCGCAGCTCGTCGAGGTTCTCGCCGTGGTTCGGCAGGCGGCGGTTGATGAGCTCGTAGTAGGTCTCGATCGTGTCCTGGAATACGATGCCGCTGTCGCGCATGTCTTCGACCGACTTGTAGATGTTGTCGGTGCCGAGCGCGATGTGCTGGATGCCCTCGCCGTGGTAGGCGTCGAGGTATTCGGCGATCTGCGACTTGTCGTCGGAGGACTCGTTGATCGGGATGCGGATCTTGCCGCATGGGGAGGTCATCGCCTTCGATTTGAGGCCCGTCAGTTTGCCTTCGATGTCGAAGTAGCGCACCTCGCGGAAGTTGAACAGGCTCTCGTAGAACTCGGCCCATTCCTTCATGCGGCCGCGGTGCACATTGTGGGTCAGGTGGTCGATGTAGGTCAGGCCGAGGCCGACCGGGTTCGAGACCGCGCCGGGAATGGCGACGAAATCGACGTCGTAGATGCTGATGTCGCCGATCGAGCCGGGCACCGCGCCGTTGGCGACGTTTTTGCCGGTCCAGCGGTCGACGAAGTAGATCAGCGAGTCGCCCACGCCTTTGATGGCCGGGATGTTGAGCTCCATCGGGCCGTTTTTATTGTCGAAGCCCCAGGCGCCCAGTTCGAGCGCGCGGCGGTAGGCGAAGGCGGCGTCGTCGACGCGGATCGCGATCGCACACACCGACTGCCCGTGCTGGCGCGCGAAGCGCTGCGCGAACGAATCCTGCTCGGCGTTGATGATGAAGTTGATGTCGCCCTGGCGGTACAAGGTCACGTCTTTATGGCGGTGGCGGGCGATGGCCGTGAAGCCCATTTGTTCGAACAACGCGCCAAGCGCTTTCGGGTCCGGCGCCGCGTACTCGACGAACTCGAAACCGTCGGTTTTCATCGGGTTGTCCCAGGGCTGAAATTGCATGTCCATCTCCTCGTTTTTGTATCGCACAGTATAGACCCAGGGGGCGGGCATATAATTCCAATAAATCCCCGCCGGGCGCGAAGTTGGGCAATAATATTGCGCAGGAGTGGCAGTTTTTGGAGATTTCTGCCACCCACAAGCACAGGGCGCAAGAAATGTGGAATTTGACTCGCCAGACTGGATGCCGACGTGATGGAAAAGAAACTGCAATTCGACCGCTACGACCGCATGATCCTCGACATCCTGCAGCAGGACGGCAGGATCAGCAACCAGGAGTTGGCCGAGCGGATCAACCTGTCGCCGTCGCCTTGCCTGCGGCGCTTGCGCACGCTCGAGGAGTCGGGGGTGATTCTGGGTTATCGCGCGCTGCTCGACGCCAAGGCGCTCGGGCTCAGTTTGATGGCGCTGATTAACGTGTCGATGAACAACCACGCGCCGCACCATTTTCCTCCGTTCGAGGACAACATCATGGCGATGCCGGAGATTCTCGAGTGTTTGCA
This sequence comes from Pseudomonadota bacterium, assembly GCA_040384885.1. Taxonomy (GTDB): domain Bacteria; phylum Pseudomonadota; class Gammaproteobacteria; order Burkholderiales; family Burkholderiaceae_D; genus Telluria_A. The sequence goes on from JAZKIN010000169.1 coordinate 2,686, forward strand.
GATTACGGGACAGGGCGCGGATTACCAGCTCAAGGTGGTGGTGCCGGATATGGAGACGTACCAGAACCTGCTGCTCAACAAGATCGCTCGGATCGAGGGCGTGGCCAGCGTGCACTCGACCTTTGTGCTGCGCAGTGTTGTCAATAAAACCTCACTTCCGGTGAGCGAAAATTTGTAAGATCTCATCCATTGCCATGATTTTCTCCCGTCGCGGCATCATGTCATGCACGCGCTTTGTCGCGTTCAGCCAAGATGAAGATCAGTGCAAATCAACTTTAAATCTCACAGAAAAAGCGGCCTGATTCAAGCCGGCTTAGGCAACTGTTCGAAAGTGAGAAGCAGTTCCGGTTCGCTGCGAAACCATACTTGAGAACCGATTGCAAGTTCGCTGATCCTCTTTTTGAATGCGGGACTACTTCGGTCCTCGAACGCCGTAATGAGTAACACTTTCGCGGCAGGAATTCCAGCGTCACTAGCAATTTTCAACAAGGACTCCTTCCGAAGCTCGGTAATGGGCCCATCGGAATGCACAACCTCTATAAACGCAACTTTTCCCTCGTCACTTCCCACATCGACAATCACGACGTCGGGTAGTTCGGACGACGGATTAAATTTCAGGCCGTAAGCGGCCGCATCGTCTATAAGTTCCGGAAACGTTTTTTGGTCGGAAACGCTAACATGGACAACAATTGGCATTTTCATGATACGCATTGCCAAGTCTTCACACACATCGCGCGTGATTATCGAAGCCTCACCGGCTGCCAAGCGGAGCACTTTATTGGTTGATGGCAATTTGACGCTGACCTGACCTTGTCTTTCCGTCACACCCCGAGCAAGCAGCCGCATTCGCTTGAGTGTCATCGGGTTCAATGCTTTTTCTTGCCATTGGCGGATCGCTTCGTTCAGCCCAGCACCTTCCAATTCCGGTGACAAAAGGTTTGCGAAGTCGTCGGAAAGCGCATAAATTGGCGCAGGGCTTGTTGGTGCGACGCCTTCAAGCTTGACTATGAGACCGATGGGAACCGCCCTATTGCGGATCAGGTCGTCACGCAGTGGCTCCCGGGTATTGTCTGCGTACCATTGTTTACCTAAAGGTTTGTGACCGGGTGTTTGACAGGTAGCAAGCCAAGTAAGCCTATCGATGTCGTCCGTAAGGTCGGCCTGTTCAACGCTAAATCTAATGATCGTTGAAGGGCGAAAGTAGCGGGCTCGTGCTTTCGTAAAACCACCGTACAAGGCGACGAAATTTGCCCTAACCGCCATCTCACCGATAAGAATGCTTCGGTCAGGGAAATTTTCCGGGAAGATGATCGTTAGACGATTCCGGATCTCTTCAAGGGTTGGGAGGGCGGGAAGTGGGGGAAGTGAAGGCATACAGGCTCCTCAGTAAGGAAGCCATACTATAACTGCACCTCAGGAACTGCAACTAATATTTTTCCCGCCAGCTGTCGGCGCGAGAAAAGGGGTCAAGCCGCCAGGCTACTGGGAACTGCTTCCCCCAGTACGTGTTCGACTGCCAAATCCATCTCCACTACCGAGCTTGCGAAATTTAAGCGTTTTCCGATGGCCAATATCTGAGCGAGAGGCGGCAACTTCATTTGACGTAGATCTACAGCATTAACTTGGGTACTGCCTGCCCTGCTGCGAATTATCTTGTCGGCAATGGAACTTCCAAAAAATGCAGCAAGACCCAACGCTTCCTCGATGGACATCTCGCCGGCAACTCGATATATGTAATTTAGATGGTTTTCAAGTCCAATGAGATCTCCGGGCAAGTTACCAGCATAAGCAGTGACATTGATCCGCCTCACACTTTCGTTGGGACTAAATCGCCGCATTAGAACCATGGGCACATTTTTTACGAGCATCCAAGCAGAGCCCGCTTCGACACAGATGTGTTCGCGTTTTTTACTAATCGGCCACGTGACACCATTTGTCGATACATGCTGCATCCAAAGCAGGGGAACTGTCCCAGCCGACGGAAATTCTCGAACATAGTCCATCGAGCGGAACGGTACGACCGGACCCGTCGAAACCTTGAGCCCATAAGTATCAAGCGAATCACTCCACGTCGCAAATTGATCAGCATCACCCGACATCGGCAAAGTGACCGTCCGACTATCGTCGGATCCAATTAGTCTCGCCGCAGCCATCGGGTATAAAACCGCCTTTTGCAAATCTGCAACACCGACGCTTCTCGTCACGATCACCTGCAAGTCAAGATCAAGCTCCGCAAGACCAGTTGCCCATGAGATTACCGCCTCCTGCAAGATTGCCTCTTCGGAAAAGTGATCTTTTCGACTCTCGAATGAATGCAGAGCATCAATATGGATGTGGGAGAACATCGTCCTACGGACCGCAGCAAAGTAGTTACCACTCATCCACGACCGCGGCGTAATGAAACACCACTTGCCACGCGCCGTGGCAAGCCGGGCGCAAGCGGCCATGAACAAACCATAGATATTTGGTTGTCCGTGGACCGCATAGTTGTGTGCAACTGCACGGGGGTCGTTTTTCGTCAGCTTGAAATACGGTGGGTTGGAAATAATCAACAATCGCGCCGTCGACACGCCGCCAATTGCCAATTCAGAAAGCAAGAAATCCTCCTGCCTTACTTGCCAGTCAAGTTCGACTTCGCGTGCCGCGCAGGCAGTGTGCATCTCCCGGGCAAGTTGCTCGAGTCCGGCAATGAGCCTCTCATCGAGCTCGAACATCAACAATTCAATTTTTGCCGGCAGCTGATCTCGTGCCAAGAGTTCGTGAACTACAGCGGCAGCAAGGACGCCGGCACCTGCGGCTGGCTCCAAGACTCGCACGATGGGATCGTCGACATTTTTGACGAGCCTGCGTGCCATGAACGTGGCGATTTCAGGAGGGGTCATGAATTGACCCATGCGCTTTTGTTCTTCGCGGGAGAGCGCTGCAACAAAAGCTTTGCCGTTAAAGTGCGCGAAATTAATCATGCGGTATTCTCCTTTAACACTGGGGTTTTGTACATGCTTTTATAGTCCGAGCGCTGGGCCTTGATGCAAGTTCCGCTGGCTTTTTTCACATGCTTCTAATACAAAACTCCGAGGTCAAAGGCAAGCGCCTCAAGCGACTCGAACTTGGAAAATTCAGGCCGTCGCTGCGGCTTGGCAGCGGCACAGCTACTACTTCAGCGCGACAAGGCAAACCACTTCGACGCAGCACGCCGGTTCGCCTTGAACGTGTAATCGATCGTGGCGACCTGCTCCTCAATGGCCTCCTGCATCATGCTCGCCGGATTCGGCGGCGGCAGGCGAAGATAGGCGTCGGCCTCGCCGCGGTCGCGCTCGATCGTCATGCCGGCCTTTTTGGCGATATGCATCATCACCTGGTTCGACGACAGGCAATGGATGTACAGAGCGTCAACATCCGAATTTCGGCAATGGATCGCCGCCCGTTCGAACATCTTCGAACCGATTCCCAAGCCGCGCGCCGAACGCGACACCGACACCCCGAATTCCGCCACGCGCTCTTTCTCGGTCGACAACTTTCCCGGCGCCAGCTTCTCCTTAGGCGCGAACGCGAGATGCCCGACCGCGACCAGCTTGAACACGCGGTTGACCACGCCATACACGGTGTCGTTCGAGAAATTGATTTTCGCGACATACGCGGCGATCAGCTCGTCCGACAGCACGTTGCCGAATCGTAGTAAGCGGTCACTCTCGTCGAGCGCGAGGAAGTGCCTGAGGATGCGGCGCCGGTCGCGTTCGCCGAGTTGCTTGACGAGCACCGGGGCCTTCGATTTGCCGTCGCCGGGACGGCCAAGCCAACGGCTTAAAGGCCTTTGAAATAGATCTGACAACATTTTATTCTCCTTGTGCACGTGCAAAATTTTTGCAGTGCACCAATTGAATAATTGTAGCGATTTCATCCGGTGGTTTTGGAACGCATCCTCTAACGTGCGCCCGCCGAAAGTGCGTTCGGGGGCAGACAGACTCGACCAATGGCGACGTTGATCAGAGCGAGTTCAACGCGATATTTACCGCGCGCACCCGCGCAGCGTGCACCGCGCCCGGGATGCCTGCCTTATTGTCGCCGCAGCCGAGCGCCACTTCGCCCGCGTTGATCGCGCGCGCGGCGCCAAGCGCGGCGAGCAGCAAGGGGCCCGGCGGCCACGCCGCCCCGGGCGACGCGTCGGGCGCGCCGCCGCGGACATCGCATTCGAGCGCGACCAGCATCTGCGCGAAGCGCTCGGGCTTGCGGAAGCCGTCACAGCGCTCGAGCATGGAGACCACGGCCTCGGGCGTCAAACCGGCGGCCCGGTTGACCTTGCCGTGTTCACGCGCCGCCATGACGGCCAGGTCGCGGCAGTCGGTCGGCACCTTCAGGCGTTCGCAGGCCGCGTCGATCAGTGGCCGGCCGCCATCGCCCTTGCCATCGCCCTCGTCCGTGCCCCCGCCCCCTCCCGTGCCCAGCGCGAGCACCAGCGCGGCAAAGCGCACCGGCAGCGCGAAGCCATTGGCCGCCGCGTAGTCGAGCACCCGTTCGATACGCGCACCGGTGGCGCCGGCACCCTGCTCCCACAGCGCGTCGAGTTCGGGCACGATGCGCGCGAGCGCGCCGCAGTCGCGCAATACATTGAGCATGCGCGAGGGCTGCTGTTCCATCAGGCCGCGCGAGAGCTCCTGCCACACGCGCTCGGCCACCAGCGCGTCGACCTCGCCCTGGTCGACCATTTTGCGCATCAGCGCCATGGTCTCGGGGGCCACCGTGAAGCCGGCGTAGCGGGCCGCGAAACGGGCCACGCGCAAGATGCGCACCGGGTCTTCGAGGAAGGCATCGGAGACGTGCCGGAACACGCGTGCTTCAAGGTCTCGCCGCCCGCCGAACGGATCGGTCAGGCTGCCGTCGTCGGCGCGCGCGATCGCGTTGATGGTCAGGTCGCGCCGCACCAGGTCGTCCTCGAGCGTGACTTCGGGCGCGGTGTGGAACACGAAGCCGCGGTAGCCGGGCGCGGTCTTGCGCTCGGTGCGCGCGAGCGCGTACTCCTCGTGCGTCTCGGGGTGCAAAAACACGGGGAAGTCCTTGCCGACCGGGCGGAAGCCCAGCGCCAGCATTTGTTCGGGCGTGGCGCCGACCACCACGTGGTCGCGGTCCTGCACGGGCAGGCCGAGCAATTCGTCGCGCACCGCGCCGCCCACGATGTAGGTTTTCATCGGCGCCTATTCCGGCATGTCGGCGTCGTGCTTGGGGGCGAATTCGGTTTCGGCCTTGGCTTCGGCGATCCAGCGCGCGACCGCCGGATGGCCTTCGACGCGTTCGCAGTAGGCCTGCAGCGCCGGCGCGAGCGAGACGCCGTAGGTGCGAAAGCGCGTCACGACCGGCGCGAAGAAGGCGTCGGCGATCGAGAACTCGCCGAACAGGAACTGGTGGTGGCCGAAGCGCGACAGGCATTCTTCCCAGATCTCGCTGATGCGGCCGATGTCGCCCTGCGCCTCGGGGGTGCGCCCGCGCCCCGGCAGGCTGGCGCGGATGTTCATCGACATGGCCGAGCGCAGCCCGCCGAAGCCGGAGTGCATTTCGGCGCTGACGGCGCGCGCCATCGCGCGCGCGGCCACGTCTTGCGGCCACATGTGCTTTTCGGGGAACTGCTCGGCCGCGTATTCGCAGATCGCGAGGCTGTCCCAGACCGTGATCTCGCCGGCGATCAGCACCGGCACCCGGCCGGCGGCCGAGAATTCGGCGATGCGGGCCGCCGTGTCGGGCTGGTCGAGCAGCACGCGCACCTCCTGGAACGGGATCCCGAACGCGCTCAGCGCGACCCACGGACGCATCGACCAGGACGAATAATTCTTGTTGCCGATGACCAGCGTGAGGCCGGGCTTGCGGGCGTTGTCGAGGGTTTGCGAGAGGGTCGGATCAAGTTCGGTCGTGTGCATATCAGTCCAGAAGGGTTGGATGGGGAGTGTATTCTACCGGCCCGCGCGCGAGCGCAGCTCGTCGTAGCGGCCGTTCGGCGACAGGTAACGCGGCGCGACCGCCTCGAGCGATGTAAGGCGCACGCCGAGCGCGGCCGCGGTCCACTGCTGGATCGCCGGGTCGACCACGTTATCGACCTGCATCGAGTTGAGGTTGTCGCGGCTGATCAGCGGGGTGCCCGGCAGCAGCTCGAAGAACAGCGCCTGCAGCCGCGCCAGCGAATCGGGCAGCGCGATGATCGGACGCTCGTGGTGCGAATAGCGGCCCGCCAGGCGCACCAGTTCGGCCAGGGTGTAGATCTCGGGGCCGCCCAGGTGGTACAGCTGGTGGCGCGTCTTGGGGTCGCCCAGCGCGTGCAAAAAGGCGTCGGCGACGTCGCCCACGTAGACCGGCTGGAAGGTGCTTTCGGTGCAGGCCAGCGGCACCACGGGCAGGTATTTTTGGAGCCGGGCGAACATGCCCAGGAAGCTGTCGCCGGGGCCGAACACGACCGAGGGGCGGAAGATGGTCGCCGCGACCGACGCCTCGCCGCGCGCGGCCAGTTCGCCGTCGGCCTTCGAGCGCAGGTACATCGAGGGGCCGTCGGCGGCCGCGCCGAGCGCGCTCATGTGCAGGTAGCGCTTGACGCCCTCGAAGGCGCAGGCGGACACGATGCGGCGCGGCAGCTCGACGTGGGCGTGCCTGAAGTCGGGGCCGTACGGGGCGCCGGCGCGCGAGTGCAGCAGGCCGACCAGGTTGACCGCGGCCGTCTTGCCGTGCACCAGACGGCGCAGCGCGGCGTCGTCTTTGAGGTCGGATTCGACGACCTCTACGCGCGGCAGGTAGATCAGGTGCTTGGCGCGCTCGTAGCGCCGGGTCGGCACGATCACGCGCGCGCCGTGCGCCGACAGGCGCGCCACGAGGTGGCTGCCGATGAAGCCGGAGCCGCCGAAAACCACCACCGTTGTATCGTTCATGCTTGCCCGCGCGGGTTGCGAAACTGGTTGTAGGGAAGCGGCCGGGCCGCGGATCAGGGCAGGTCGGGCGCGCTGCCGTCGCGCGGACTGATCTGGCCGATGCGCGCCTTGAGCGACTGCGGTTTGTTTTCGAACAGGGCCGCGTAGTTGGTCGCGTTGGCCATCACGTTCTTGACGTAGACACGGGTCTCCTGGAACGGGATCGATTCGATGAACACCGCGCCCTCCATGGGCGCGGTGAGCAGCCGGCGCCAGGTGCGCGCGCGGCCCGGGCCGGCGTTGTAGCCGGCCGTCGCCAGCGGCTGCGAGCCGTCCACGTTGTTGAGCACCATGTTCAGGTAGTTCGAGCCGAGCAGGATGTTGGTGCGCATGTCGTTGAGCATCGAGTGCACGAAGCCGCCCAGGCCGATCTTGCGCGCGACCAGGTCGCCCGTGGCCGGCATCACCTGCATCAGGCCCGAGGCGCCCACGTGCGAGCGCGCGTCCTGCACGAAGCGCGACTCCTGGCGGATCAGGCCATATACCCAGGCCTTGTCGAGGCCGAGGTTTTGCACCGTCGGGTGCAGCACCTCGTTGTGCGGCGACGGGAAGCGCTGGGTGTAGTCGAACAGGGTGCGGGTGCGCTCCGAGGTGTACACCATGCGGTCGAGCAGATTGTTCTGGCGCGCGAATTCGCCGGCCGCGAGCAGCTCGCGCTCGCTCATTTTGCGCGTCTCCCAGTTCCACTCGCGGTTGCCTTCGGCGCGCATGCCGAGCGCGTACATGCGGATCGCGCGGCGCAGCGCCGGGTTGGCGGCGACGAGCGCGCTTTCGGCCGCGGTAGGCGGCGCGGCCGCGGGCGGGATCGAGATCGACTGGCCCAGCTCCTCCATCGCGAGCTGGCCGTAGAACGAGTTCTGGTCGGCGATGCGGCGGTACAGCGCCAGCGCCTCGGCCGCGCGCGTCGGGTGCTGGGCCGCCGAAGCCTGCAGCGAGCGCGCCAGCCAGTAGCTCCATGCGCTTTCGTCGCGCAGCGGCGCGGGCATGCCCTCGATCGTGGCGCGCACGCGCTCCCACTGGCCGTGGCGCAATGCGATCCGGGTTTTCCATTGGGCCGCCTCGCGCGTGAGCGGCGCGCCCGAGGTCAGCAGCCAGTAGTCGTTGGCCTCGGGCGCGAGCTTGAGCGAGGCCGCCAGCGCCACGTTGCTCCAGCCGACCGCGCGTTCCTGCTCGCTCAGGCGCGCGGTGTTTTTGTTGAGCGAGATCGCGGCGAGACTGAGGCTGGTGCGCGCGAGGCGGCCCACCGCGACCAGGTAGAGCTCACGCTCGACGCGGTCGCTGCCGACCCCGCGCGCGACCACCAGCGCGGGGAAGTCGACCGCCTGCGCGGCGCGCGTTTCGGAGCCGCCGAGCAGGCCGGCGATGCGGCGCGCCGGACCCGTCGCGTGGTCCTCGCCGGCGAGGCGTAACTGGGCCAGCAAGTCGTTGGTGTCGAACTGGGTCGACTGGTGCAGCGTGGTGATCAGGGTGCCGCAGGCCTCGCCGTAATTGGACGGGTCGAGCAGCAGCGCGCGCGCCTCGACGGCGACGCGCTCGCCCTTGACCGCGCGCGAGAGCAGCGCGTAGCACTTGACCTGCAGGTCGTCGTTGAGCACGAACTGCGGCAGCACCTGGTCGAAGGCGGCGAAGTCGCGCCGGCGCCCGAGCTCGAGCAGCCAGTCGTTGCGGATGCGGTCGGTCAGGGCGTTGCCCGCGTGGCGGACGAGGAAATCGGCGATTTCGGCGCTTGTGGCTTCTTTGAGGCGCGTTTTGAGCAGATAATAATCGACATAGGCCGCGAACTCGTGGTTGGGCAGCAGCGGCGCGAGCATCTGGACGCGCGCGAGCTTGTCTTGGCGCGCGGCGTCGCGCAGCTCGAGGAAGGTTTGGTCGGTGCTGCTGGCGGCGCCGGGGGCGGGGTCCTGGGCGTGTGCGGGCAAGGCCAGCAAACAGGCTCCGCCGAGTATCGCGCGGGCAATTAAATTCGACGGGGACATCAGTTTGCAACTCTCAATAAATACTACATTCAACATATGACTGGCTCTCCTAGAATACCATGCGTGGCGGGCGCGCTGCCAGCGCCGGCGCAGTGTGCGGACAAGGCGGCGTTGCGCAAACGGCTGCTGGCGGCGCGGCGTGCGATCGACCCGGCGCGCAAGATCTTGTGGGACCGCGAGATCGGCGCGCGCCTGCTGGCCTGGTCGCAGGCGCGGGCGCTGCCGGCGCTCGCGGTGTACTGGCCGATTTCAGGCGAACCCGACCTTACCGAAGCCTACGCCGAACTCGCGCGGCGCGGCGTACGCCTGGCCCTGCCGGTGGTCACGGCGCGCGCCGCGCCGCTCGCGTTCGCCGAGTGGTTGCCGGGCGAGGCGATGGACCGGGACCAAATGGGGGTCGCGGTGCCGGCCGCGCTGCGCCTGCTGGCGCGCCCCGGCGCGATCGCGCTGCCCTGTGTCGGATTCAATGCGCAGCGTTTCCGGCTCGGCTACGGCGGCGGCTATTACGACCGCACGCTCGAGGCGGCGCCGCGGCCGTTCGCGCTCGGCATCGCCTACGCGCAGCTCGAGGCCGGCTTCGAGCATGGCGCGCACGACATCGCGCTCGATTTAATCATCACCGAGGCGGGGCCCGCATGTATCTGAAGCATAGGTTGACGTTCCTGGTGCTGGCCACGTTCTTCTTCGCCATGGGGATGCATATCGTGGAGGCGCCCGCGCGCGGGGTGATGTTCCTGCTGTTCGAGAGCGAGTTGCGCGAGGCGCGCATCGTCTTTAGCCACCCCGGCATGAAGGGGCAGGAGGGGCGCCCGATCCGTTACGAATACGCCGATGGCGGCGCCACGCTGCGCAGCCAATGGCACTATCCCGACCAGGAGACGCATACCGGCAAGTCGGGCCGCGACCCCACCCTCGCCTACATCGACGCGCTCGACCGCAACCGGGTGATGGTGTCGGTGCTCAAGCGCTTCCCGCACGTGTCCTGCCTCGTGCGCGAGTTCAGCTACGGCAAGATGCTATGGCACGGCATCGTCGGGATCGGCCTGCTGCTGCTCGGCCTGGCCGCGCTCGGGGTCGCCTTCCTGCGCGCCAGATTCTTCAAGTAAATAGTGTCCCTAGTTAGAAATTCGTTGAATAAATATGGCGACAATCGCACCGATGCCGCGTCACAAATGCTCGCCAGGCCTCGGCCTGTCTGTGCTTTGCTCCTTGCCTCGACGCGATTTCGCCACATTTAATCATCAACGAATTTCTGACTCGGGACACTAGCCTTTTAGGCGCTGCCACAGCGCGGTCGTCGGCACCGCCTGGTTCATGCTGTAGAAATGCAGGCCGGGCGCGCCGCCGGCGAGCAGCCGTTCGCACAGGGCCGTGACGACGTCGAGGCCGAAGGCCTTGATCGAGGCGCTGTCGTCGCCGAAGCTGGCCAGCTTGAGGCGCACCCAGCGCGGGATCTCGGCGCCGCACATGTCGGAGAAGCGCATCAGCTGGGTGTAGTTGGTGATCGGCATGATGCCGGGCACCACGGGCACGTCGATGCCGAGCTTGCGGCTTTGCTCCATGAACTGGAAATACGCGTCGGCGTTGTAGAAGTACTGGGTGATCGCCGCGTCGGCGCCGGCCCGCACCTTGCGCGCGAAGTTTTGCAGGTCGTCCTCGGGCGAGCGCGCCTGCGGATGGACTTCGGGGTAGGCCGCGACCTCGATGTGGAAGGCGTCGCCGGTCTCGGCGCGGATGAATTCGACCAGTTCGCTCGCGTAGCGGAATTCGCCGGCGCCGCCGTAACCGCTGGGCAAGTCGCCGCGCAGGGCGACGATGCGCGTGATGCCGGCCAGCTTGAACTGGTTCAATACCTCGCGCACCGATTCGCGCGAGCCGCCCACGCACGACAGGTGGGGCGCGCCGACGTGGCCCTCGGCCAGGATCTCGCGCACCGTGTCGAGCGTGCCCTGCTGGGTGCTGCCGCCGGCGCCGAAGGTGACCGAAAAATACTTGGGGTTGAGCTGGGCCAGCTTGGCGCGCGCCACGCGCAGCTTGTCGGCGCCCTCGGCCGTTTTGGGCGGGTAAAACTCGATGCTGAAATTACTTGTATCCATTATTTTTTACTCAGGAGTAAGGCCGACAAGGCCCAGGAGATGATGCTGTAGACGATCGCGGCGATGATCGCGGGCAGGAAGCCCGACACCTGGAAGCCCGGCACGAACTGCGCGACGCCCCAGAACAACAGGCCGTTGATGACGAAGATGAACAGGCCGAGCGAGATCAAGGTCACCGGCAGCGTCAGCAGCACCAGCACGGGACGGATCAGGGCGTTGACGAGGCCGAGCACGAGGGCGGCGACCAGGGCCGTGCCGATGTCCTTGATTGTTACCGAGTCCATCAGGTACGGGAGCGCGAACAGCGCGGCGGCGTTGATAAACCAGGTCAGTAGCAGGCGCATGGCGGTCTTCTTTATCGTTGTTGGGTGGTCGTATGGGGTGGTCGGGATCCGGTGTTGCAACGGCCCTTGTCGCGTGCTGCGGCAAGGGCCGGGGTGATGCTTTTGCCAACTACGGTCTATTAATAGCGGTAGTGGTCCGGCTTGTAAGGGCCGTCCTTGCTCACCGTGATGTACGCGGCTTGCTCGTCCGTCAGCACGGTCAGTTGCGCGTTGAGCTTTTTGAGCTGCAGGCGCGCCACTTTCTCGTCGAGGTGCTTGGGCAGCACGTAGACGCCGACCGGGTACTTGGCGGTGTTGGCGAACAATTCGATCTGGGCGATCGTCTGGTTCGCGAACGAGGAGCTCATCACATACGACGGATGGCCGGTGCCGCAACCGAGGTTGACCAGGCGGCCTTCGGCGAGCAGGATGATGCGCTTGCCCGACGGGAAGATCACATGGTCGACCTGCGGCTTGATGTTGTCCCACTCGTATTTCTTGAGCGAGGCGACGTCGATCTCGTTGTCGAAGTGGCCGATGTTGCAGACGATGGCCTGGTCCTTCATGGCCAGCATGTGCTGCTCGGTCAGGATAT
>JAZKIN010000170.1:0-18198 GCA_040384885.1 Pseudomonadota bacterium
ATGGGTCCCCGCATGCGCGAGGACGATGTTGGTGAGAGGTATTGAACGCTAGTGATGTCGCGATTTCTGCCAAATCACGCAGCTCATTTTAAGTTTTGCGACACCCTCGCATGCGGAGACCCATAGAACAGTTGCTCAGTGCGAGCGCTCTATGGGTCCCCGCGCGAGGACGATGTTGGTTTGGGTTTTTTCACTCTCGGCGTCCACGATTTCTAAGGCACGAACGCCGAACTTTACCCGCTGCTTACACCGCCGGCGGATCGCTCTCACGCCCAAAACTGCGGTGCCCCGCGAGCGCCTCTTTGAACGCCGCCAGCGCCTGCACCAGATCCTCGCCGTGCGCGCCGACCAGCGACGGATCGGCCTCGCCGTCGGGCAAGGCCGGCGGCACGCCCGCCTCGTGCAGCAGGCCGGCGCCCGCTCCCAGCACCAGGATCGGCTTGCAGTGCCGGTATTGCTGGCGCACGAAGTCGAGCGCATTCGCGTCGCGCCCCAGCGCCGCGACCCCGAACTCGCCGTCGGGCACCACCACCGCGTCGTACAGCACCGACGGCCCGGTCTCGAACGTGATCTCGACGTCGAGCGCGCTGCCATCGACGCCCTCGACCCGGCCCAGCTTGGCGCCGACGAGGCGCGGCACGGCGCCGTCGGCGAGCAGCCCCGCATACAAGCTGCGCACCATCGCGCCGTCGACGCCATCGGCCACCAGCAGCGCCACCTTGCGCGTGCGGATCCCCGTCTGGCCCGGACGGCTCAGCAATGACAACGCCGGCGACGGCGCGTACTCGGGCATCGGTTTGTCGGTCGCCAGCGGCAGCGGCGGCGGCACCTCTATGCCGAGCCCGGCCGCGACGCTGCCGGCCAGTCCCGCATCGACATTGGCCAGCGCGGCCACCACGCGCGCGCGCACGGCAGGCGTTTGCACGCGCGTGAGCTCGAAGCGGAACGCCGCCGCGATGTGGTTTTGTTCGACCGCGCTCTGGCTGTTATAGAACAGGCGCGCCTGCGAATAATGGTCGGCGAACAGCTCGGGGTTGCCGCGCACCTTGTCTTCGGCGACGCGCTCGGGGAAGCTCGTGAACCCTTTGGCGCCGGCCTGGAACGGGCAGCCGCCGCCGAGCGAATTGGGCTCGTAGTTGACGCGCCCGCGGTTGACCGCCTGCCGGTGCATGCCGTCGCGCTGGTTGTTTTGCACCTGCACGACCGGCGAATTGATCGGGATCTCGTGGAAGTTCGCGCCCCCGAGCCGGCTGATCTGCGTGTCGAGGTAGGAGTGGATCCGCCCCTGCAGCAATGGGTCGTTGCTGAAATCGATGCCGGGCACGATGTGCGCCGTGCAGAAGGCGACCTGCTCGGTCTCGGCGAAGAAATTGTCGGGGTTGCGGTTGAGGACCATCTTGCCGACCGGGAGCAGCGGCACTAGCTCCTCGGGCACCAATTTGGTCGGGTCGAGCACGTCGAACGCGAAACCGGCGGCCTGTTCCTCGGAGAACACCTGCAGGCCCAGCTCCCACTCGGGGAACTCGCCGGCCTCGATCGCCTCCCAGAGGTCGCGCCGGTGGAAGTCGGCGTCGGCTCCCGTGATTTTGGCGGCCTCGTCCCAGACCAGCGAATGGGTGCCCTGCATCGGGGTCCAGTGGAATTTGCAGAACTGCGATTCGCCCGCCGCGTTGACCAGGCGGAAGGTGTGCACGCCGAAGCCTTGCATCGTGCGGTAGCTGCGCGGGATCGCGCGGTCCGACATCTGCCACAGCAGCATGTGGGTCGACTCGGGCATGAGCGAGGCGAAGTCCCAGAAGGTGTCGTGCGCGCTCGAGGCCTGCGGCATCGCGTGGTGCGGCTCGGGCTTGACCGCGTGCACGAGGTCGGGGAATTTCATCGCGTCCTGGATGAAGAACACGGGGATGTTGTTGCCCACCAGGTCCCAGTTGCCCTCCTCGGTGTAGAACTTGACCGCGAAGCCGCGCACGTCGCGCACGGTGTCGGCCGAGCCGCGCTCGCCGGCCACGGTCGAGAAACGCGTGAACAGCGGGGTGCGCTTGCCGGCCTGCGAGAACGGCACGGCGCGCGTCAGGCTGCTGAGCTCGCGGTAGCACTCGAAGTAGCCATGCGCGGCCGAGCCGCGCGCGTGCACCACGCGCTCGGGGATGCGTTCGTGGTCGAAATGGGTGAGCTTTTCGCGCAGGATGAAGTCTTCCATCGCGGTCGGCCCGCGCAGGCCGATCTTGAGCGAGTGCTGGTTGTCGGCCACCGGCACGCCCTGGTTGGTCGTGAGGCGCTGGCCGGCCGCGTCGACCCGCACGCGGTCGAGCGGGTCGTTGGTCGGGTTGCTGCCCGGGACAGGCTGGCCATTGCCGAGCTTGCCCGAGGCGATGGTTTCGGTGCTGGTGCTGCCGGTCGCGGCCGGATCGGCGGGCGCGTGCGTGGCGCCCTGCGCGGGGGTGCGCGCGGCCTCGCCGTATTCGCCCGCCTTGTTCGGGTTGAACGGCATTTCGGCGGCGAGCTGCTGGCTGCCTACCGTCTTGGCCAGCAACTGCTCGGCGACGGCGTTCTTGCTGCCGAGGCTGCCGGGCGGCTGCGCGCCCGAGGGCCCCGCCACGGTGCTCAGCACGGAGCCGGCGCCATCGACGCCCTGGCCGTTTTTCTTACGTGTAACCATGAAAATTATCCTCTGTGATGGCCATGGCGCGCCGCATAGGCGTGCAGACGGGGCCGGTGAAACATACGGGTGACAACGGGGATGTGGCCAGACGGACGTGCGCTACAACGCGGACGTGAACCACGACGCACGTGCGCCGTAAGGCGGCGATGCGAACGGCCCGGCATGCAGATCCGGGGCGCGCAGGCGATCGCCGATCGGCCCGATCGGCAACGCAGGCGCGCCCAGCCTGCCCTTAGTTGCGCCGGCTCAACAGCTTGGACAGGGTGTATCCGGCCGCGAGCGCCACCAGCACCGAGGTCGCGGGGCTCGAGCGGACATAGTCGCGCCCCGTTTCGGTGAAGTGGCTGTAGGCGTCGGCGAGCTGGCGGGATTTTTCGTCCATGCGGCGCGAGGCGCCGCTGAGCGCGTCGGAAACCTTGTCGACGCCCGCATGCGCGCTGCTCGCCATGCTGCTGATGGCCGGCTCGACGGTGTCGGACACCGTGTCGGCCGTTTTGTACAGCTCGGACGCGGGCTTGTTGCCGTCTTTGCCGAGGTCTTTGTTGAAGTCCTTGCCGGCCTCTTTGCCGGTGTCTTTGCCCATGCTCGAACCGGCGCCCTCGCGGCCGATGTCGCGGGCGTTGCCGTCGTTCGATTTTTGATTATCCATGATAAGTATCCTTGTAAAAACCACTTGAAAATGACTATCGACGCGGCGCGAAGCGGTCTTCGACCGTCAACACATTGTTCCCCGATTCCCGATAAAACAAAACGCGGGTCCGGAACCCGTCTGCGCCGCGTCAATCGCCAAGCGGCGCCATCGTGCCCCGCCGTCGGCTCCGCGCAACAGCTAACGGCCCGGCCCCTCGTTGTACAACCCGTGCACCTCGAGCGCACGAAACCGATCGCAATAAGATTGCATCGAAGACAAAAAATATAGCGTTTCCGACGCGCTCACCGTGCGTTCACTAACAGAGCCATTAAACGCGGCTGCAATCGCCGTTTCCCCTTATCCCAGCGGCAAGCACGCCGGCCTCGACATCGAAATAATTACTGATTGACGGCACTTTCCGGGCGCACCGCGGTCTGAGACGGACGCACACGAATTTGAGGGGAGCAGGAATGGAGTACGATGTCGCCGCCATCATGGGCGGGCTGTACGGTGAGGGGTTCATTGCATGCAAGGGCGCCTTCGAGCGGGCCTGGGTCGAGCGCCTCGGCGCCGACATCGCCACGCTGTTCGCGGAGGCGCGCGCGCAGCCGGGCGGCGTCCTCGCGCGCGGGCCGAACCGCTACTATGTCGAGATCCACCCCGAGCGCGTGCACGGCATCCTCGACCTCGTCACGCACCCGTGGGTGGTGGCCGTGTGCAACGCGGTGCTCGGCCCCGACTACAAGGTCGTCGAAGCGGGCTTCGACATCCCGGGCCCGGGCGCGCTGCGCCAACCCTGGCACCGCGACTTCGCCGCGCCGCCCGCGACGCTGACAGGGCGCCGGCTCAACTCGCTCGCCTTCAATCTGACCACGGTCGACGTCACCGACGACATGGGCCCGCTCGAGATCGCGCCAGGGACCCAATGGGACGTTTTGCCCGACGCCGACCCGATGTTCCCGCCGCCGGAACTGGCCCCGCGCTACGAGGCGCGCCGCCAGCGCAAGCTGCCGCAGATGGGCGACATTTCCGCGCGCTCGGCCCTGACGATCCACCGCGGCAGCGCGAACCTGTCGTCGCGGGCGCGCCCGGTGTTCGTGCTCGGCGTCGATGCACCCGACGCCCGCAATGCCGAAAAACACGACCTCCAGCTGAGTGCCGATTTTTACGCGCGTTTGCCCGAATCGGTGCGGCGCCATCTGGCATGCCGCGTGGTCGACCGGCTCACGCCCGTGGTGCAGGCGCACACGATCGAGGGGCTGTTGATGGGTGCGGTGGGATGAGCGCGCCGCTGTTGGGCGCGCATTATAATGAGCTTCCTAACCGCAAGCGCGGCCGACAGCGACACCGGACTCCATCAATGATAGACAAGCTACTGCACGAAATGCTCTACTGCCAGACCTTCCTCGCATGCGAATCGCACGACTGCCGCGCCCATTTCGAGTTCGACGAGGTCGCCAACGACCCGATGGACGACTGGGCGCAGCGGGCCGCGGACGAGGCCGCGAAACAAGGCTGGAAGACAGGCCACACGGGGCTCGTGAAGTGTCCCGGTTGCGTGGCGCGCGCGTAGCACCTACGCGAAAAAACGCAGGCCGCCGACCCGTTTGTCCTTGAGCACATACACCTCGATCTCGCCGTATTTGTTTGGGTCGTGCAGTTCGAGCTTGTGGTCGTATTGCCAGGGCGCGCCAGGCTTGTTTAAATTCTTGCGCGACACAAAGAAGACGCGCGTCGATCCGACCGGTTGCGCATGGGTAATCGCGCTCAGGGACTTTGCCAGCCATTCCTTGTCTTGGTGCTGTTCGTTTGCCAACTCCACCAGCCATTGTGGATCGAATTGCTTCCATCCGGTTAAATAGCGTGTAATAGAATTTATGATCTGCATGATTCGATTTTCGTGTGGTTGACCCCGTGAAGGACATCAGGCGTTGTCCGGAAATTTGGGGCGCGCGGGAAATCGCGGAACAAGTCGACAGCAATCGTGTAGTCTTGGTCCTACACACTACAGTATATCGCAATCGGGAATATCCGTACCCTAAGAACAATAGAATTATTTGTCGTGCAATTAGTATTGCAGTCCGATCGAAAATGTCGTAAATACAGTCGACCCTCCGATAGTAAGCCAAACCTAGCTGCAACGTGATTATGATTTTTGATTTTTACGGGACAGTTTTATAAGCCCCGCCGCTCGGGCCGACCGGTCGATCGAGGCGGCAATCCCGGCTTCGCCAATGCTCAGCCGTCGGAGCGGATGCTGTCGTCTCTCTTGTCGGAGCGGACCGCGCCGAGCCGGTCGACCTGGATCAAACCCTCGGCCGCCGCGTGCGCCGCGGCGAACACGCTGTCGGGCGCCAGGATCAACTGCGTGCCGGTCGCGCTGACCTCCTCGATCAGGCGGTCGAGCGCCTCGATGCGCGACGGGTCCGGATTCACATTGCGGATGTAGATCACGCGCACCGATTTGGGATGGCGCTTGAGGACCTCGGCGTAGATCTCGGGGTCCTGCTCGCCGCTGTCGCCAACCAGCACGAATTGCATCTCGGGATAGTAGCTCAGGATAAGGTCGATCTTGCCGAGCTTGTGGTTGCCGTGCTTGGTCAGGTTCAACACTTGGCGCATGCCGAGTTCGCGCAACAGCAAAGGGCCGACCGGAATCGCCTGCACACGCAGGAATTCGAGCAGCGGCCCGAACAGATGCCACGGGCTGCTCGAAACATAGAACACCGGATTGTTTTCATTGCCCCCGGCGCCGTGCTGGAGCGCGCGGTAAAACGCGGCCACCCCCTTGAAAGGTTTGCGCGTGTGCGCGTTCGAGCGCGCCAACATCAACGCCATGTTGAGCTTGTTGGTGACGTTGGTCCACAGCACCGTGTCGTCGATATCGCTGATGATGCCGAAGCGCGCCGTCGGCGCCGGCACGATCACTTCCGCGTTCGCGCGCACGGGTTCGCCATCGCCGCCGGCGCCGCTGCCGGGCAGTTCGAGTTCGACCGTGTGCCAGCCGCCGCCGGGCGCCACGGGCGGCGCGATCTCGAACGAGAAATAGCCCCCCTCGTCGGTCAGCGTATCGTGGCTTTGCCCCTGGAAATGCGCGCGCACGCGGGCGCCGGCCACCTCGTCGGACTCGAGCCGTTGGTAGAGCGCGAACAGGTTGCGCCAGCGGCTGTCCTGCCTGCTTTGTTCGCGGAAGCCGCGCTCGTCGAGCACGCGCCCTTTGACCCATATTTTGCCGGCGTTGCCAAAGCCGAGGTAGGGCACCACCATCAGTCTGCGCTCGCCCAAAGGCGTGCCCAGCCGGCGCAGCGCTTGACGCGCGAAACTGCCCGCCGCCCGCGCAAAACGCCACGGGGGCGCCGCTTCGGGCCACGGCCCTTCGTCCGTGGCGGCCGGCGCGGGCACGCTTGCCTCACGCTCGACCCAGAGCGGACCGCCAGCGTGGCCGGCCGCGTCCAGCGCATGGTCGAGTTCGGGCGAGCCGGCATGATCAGCAGGCGACGCCAGCACATGGACGCGCGCGCCCACGGCACGCAACCGGGCGATCTCGGCATCGGACGCCAGGCCCGGGTTGAGATGGAACACGGCGCCGTCGGCCGCGACACGGGACACGATGTCGTCGAAACCTGCGCGGGTCAAAATAACAAACGGCATCTGGTCGTTCCCTGTATTGCTCGGAACGGCCATTATGTATCAGCTCTTCGGTTGGCAAACGCGCGTTACGGGTAAAGCTGCGCTCACGGCTGCACCTGCAGTCCCTGGTTCGGCGCCTCGCCAAAAAAAGCGGGCGCGTACATCGCCTCGATGCGCGTGGGCGGCAAGCCGAAGTTGCCGCTATTGTTGAGGCGCACCAGGTATTCGGTGCGCCAGCCGCCGCCCTCCACGTGCTCGTAGTAGGCGCGAAAACTGTCGTCGCCGCGTTCGACCACGCTCGGCGCCCGCGGCAAGGACTCGCCCCTGCCCACGCCCCCTTCGCGCGCCAGCCCTTTGCCGAGGATCGTCGCGCCCGACGGGATCGGATCGACCACCGCGATCCACGTCAGCGGTGCCGTGGACGACATGTCGAGCGTGACCTTGAGCACGTCGCCGACCGACCACACACCCTTGACCCGCTGCTCCACCGCGCTCACGCTCCTGCGCACGGAAAGGCCGGACGACCTGGCCGGGGCCTTGCCGGACGAGGCGAGCACGGTCACGCTGGCCCAGGGCGCGCCACGGCCCGCATGGCGCAGCGCCAGCGACTGCGGCTGCGCCGGATCGACGAGCGCGAAATCGTTGGCGCCGGCGAGCGGCCATTTGACGCTGCCGCCCTGCGCACCGAGCACGGCGCCCGAGGTGCCGCTGACGCGGCCCTGTTCGACGGTCTTGGCGAAACCGCGCAGCGCGGCGACACTCCAGATGTTGCTCACAGTCGTGTCCCAGTGGTCGCGTGCCCGCAGCCCGATCAGCTTGGTGACCATCGCCGGCAGCACCTGGTCCCAGAGCGGGTCGAGCGTGCGCCATTGCAGCAGCAACAACACGGCCTTCGCGGAAACCACGTCCTCGCTCCACATCAACCACCATTGCTTGGCGTCGCCGCGTTGGCGCCACGAGAACGTCGCGCCGTGCAGCACGTAGCGCCCGCGCAACTCGGCGGCGGCCAGCGCCAGCCGCTCGTGGCGCTCGGGCGAGGCGGGCGTGGCGAGCAGGTAGCGCGCCCAGTCGAGCAGGGACTGGGTCGGCAACTGCGCCAAGCTCGGCGGCGTGACGGGCGCCGTGCCGCGCGCCTCGCCGAGCGCCTGGATCGACAGGCGCAGCGGCAACAGGTTTGCATCCGGCATCCAATCGTTGTGCCTGCGGCCCGGGCGGTTCGCGAGCACCTCGCGCATCGCCTGTTGCATGCGCGCCTTTTCGGCGGCCGGCAGCGGAAGCCCGTAGGCGTCGGCCAGCTCGAGCAGATAGGCGGTCAGCACCTCGCTGCCCGGGGTGGCGCGGTAGTAGCGCACCAGGCCGCGCTCGTCGGTCAGCAGCGGCAAGCTGGCCATGACGAGGTTCCATTGTTCAATGCTGCCGCTGAGCGCGGCGCGCGAGCTGCGCTGCTCCATGCATGCATGCGGGTAATCGCCGATCCAGGCACGCGCGCCCTCGATCGCGCTGGAGACCAGGCTGTCGCGCCAGCGCACCCGCACACTGCCGCTTTCGGCGCCGGGCACCCCGTCGAGGCGCACGGTGCGCGCCTTGTCGACTTGCACAACCGTATACTGGCGCGCCGTCAACGGCAAGGCGGGCACGACCGCCTGCGCCACCTTGATCGCGTCGGCGACGCGCCCGCCGGCGCGCGTTTCGATCGACCAGTCGAGCCGGGCGGCGCCGTGCGGCACCGTGACGGGCCAACTGGCGGTGTGGCTTTCGCCCGCGGCCAGCGCGAGCGTGCGCGCCAGTTGCAGGCCTTGCGCCAACATTTGTTTGTCCGACCGTGATTGCGGCGCCGAACCGGCGGCCGCGACGACCTGCGCGCGCGCCCGCAGTTGCAGCACCAGCGGCGCGGCGCTGGCGTTGCGCACGGTTAGCTGCTGCACCACCACGTCGGCGCTGCGCAAGCTTTGCGGCAGGCCGGACACCAGCTGGACCGGCAGCGCGCCGGTCACATGCGCTTCGCCGTTGCCGTAGGCATCGCTGCCTTCGATCGCGATCGCCATGATGCGCCAGCGCGTGAGCGAATCGGGCAGCACGAACGACAGCCGTGCTTTTCCGTGGCGGTCGACTTTGACGCTTGTGCGCCACAGCGCGCGCGGGGCGAAGTTGGTGCGCGGCGGGGCGTCGCGCACGAGCCATGGCGCGGCCTGCGGGACCGGCAGCGGCGGCGCGGCTGCGTGCGCGCCGGCGGCAAGCGCGATGGGTAAAACCGGGCTGTGCAGCACACGTACGGGTTCGTCCGGACGTGCCGGCGCCGGCTCGGGACCGCTTGTAGCGACCGTAATAGGTGGCTGTTCAACGCGCACGTTCCAGTCGAACACGCGCTCCAGTACGCTCGCGTGCGCCGGGCCCGCCGCCAACATCATCGCCTCCGAGGGCGGAACATAGTCGTCCTGCACGCCGCTCAACCAGCGGTGCGACCACAGTTGCTCGAGCGAGGCGTTGCGCATGCCTTCCGCGCGCCGCCATGCCGCCCAGAAGGTCTGGTCGACGCTCCAGCTCGGATTCGGTTTGAGGGCCAGCAAGGCGTCGTCGACCACGATCAAGGTCAGTTTGGCGCCCGATGCGGCAACGCCGTTCAGGGCGCGCGTGACCTGCACCGCGATGCCGACCTTTTGGCCGGGACGGGCCGTGGGCGTGCTCGGCTGCAGTTTGACGTAGAGGCGGGCGCGATGCGCGCCGGTGGCGGACAGCGGCATCGTCAACGTCGTGCTGCTGCTCAGGCGCTCGCGCTCGGCCGCGTTTGCGGCGGGCTGCGCCGACCCGCGCACGAAGCGCGCCGTGACGTCGACCTCGGGCGCGTACGAGCTCACGGCCGGCAACGCGAATTCCTGCTCCGGCGCCGTCAGCGTGTGCACCTGGCTCGACAAGACTCCTTCGCGCTCGACCGTCAGCAACATGGTGGCCGGGACAAACGGCGGGCGCACGCGCACGCTGTCGCTGCCGTCGCCGACCGCCTCGAGCACCGCGCCGGTGCTTGCCTGGGGCAGCGGCAGCTCGCGCAACAGCGCGGCGGTCGAGGCATACGCGGCGCGCGCGCGCAGCACCCAGCGGCCGCCCTGCCCCGGCCCGATCGACGCCATCTCGCAGCGGGCGCCGCCCTGCGCATCCGTCATCGCCACGCAGACGGGCTCGCGCACCGCCTCGCCACGCACGCCGGGTCCGCGCCTGGCCGCGTCGACCGTCACGCTGTGTCCGGCGACCGGACGATCGGCCTCGTCGAGCACCAGCACGGAGATCAGCGCGCCGCTTGGGGCGGCCGCGCGCCCGACACGCATGCCTATTTTAAGGCGCTGCGGCCACACCGCCAGCTGCGTGTCCCGCACCTGGACCTCGCCGTTGGCGTCGGCAAACTGCATCTGTGTTTGCAGGGTCAGCGGCGCGGCGCTTGGCGGCGCCTCGAGGATGCTGCTCGCGCGGCCGTGCCGGTCCAGCGTCACCGCGATGTCGGCGAAGGCCGGGATGGCGCCCGGTGCCGCCTCGTGGTCGATGAACTCGTAGCCGGTGCGCGGCGCCGGCGCGCCAGGCGTGTAGCGGCCTTTGAGCGTAAGCACCTGTCCGGCGGCGCTGCCGCCCGCCATGAAGCTGAGCCCGGCCCCGATGTGCAGCGCCTGGCGCCGGTCTTGCCAGACCGATTCGAGCGCAAGGGTCGCATCGAAGGCGGGCAGGCGGAATTGTTCAACCTGAAAGGTGCCGCGTCCGAGCTCCCCCGAATCGCCGTGCAACTCGTAACGGTAGAGGCCAAGTTTGGCGTCGGCGGGGATTTTCCAGGAGGAATACGCATTGCCGTCGACGGTCCACGTCAGCAATTGCTCCGACAGCGGCGCGGCGGCACTGGCGTGATAGATGCGCAACTGTGTTTTGGCTTCCTTGTCCACGGCCGGAATCTCCCAACCGGTGGCGCTTGGCGCGCGCACGACATGGTGCATCGAAATGCTATCGCCGGCGCGCAGCAACACGCGGTCCAGGATGGTGTGGCTGAGCAGTTCGGACGGGAGGTCCGCGTTGTCGGTGTCGGGCGCCTCGGCGCCATCCCAGTTGGCGTTAAGGACGGCGACATCCTCGCCATGCCGGGCCACGATCCATTCGGCCACATCGGCCGGCTTTTCGAGTGCCCCTTCCCCGGCCGGCGCCGTAAACTGTGGCACCACGACCCGCCCGTGGGCATCGCTTTGCGCCTGCATCAGTTGCCTGTGATCGCGCGACCAAAATTCGACACTCGCATCGGCCACCGGTTTGCCGCTGTCGAAGGCGGTGATCCAGACCAGCGAGTCGGCCCGCCGCGACAAACGCGCGGAGACATTCATATTGGTCAGTTGCACCAGGGCCATCCGATTGCCGGCGAGGGTGGCGAGCGGGTTGAGCAGCGTCATGTCGCGCTCCGGGCCTTCGACGAGCGTGACGCCATGCCGGCGGGCAGTCGCAACGATGGCGGCAAGCACGTCCTTCTTAACCAGCTTGTTGGGATAGAAACCGATGACGTTGTCGTCGGCGCCCGTGGTCGGCCCCGACGCGGCGAACTTGCGCGCCAGCGCGTCCAGATCGGGCAGCACCACAAAGTCCCACAGCAAGGTGCCGTCGAAGTCCACGTCGAGCTCGCTCGCGGGACGGAGCTTGCCTTGCCGGAAAATTTCAGCGCGTTGGATGCGAACGGCCTCGCGGAATGCGGGGCTGTCGGCTTCGACAAGCCAGCTGCCGTAGCCGGCCAAGGGGATGCCGGCAAACACGGTTTGCGCCGGCGGCGTGTCGATGGTCTGCTCGAGCGCAGGCGGCGCGCCACCGGGCAAGGACGCGAGCAACATGGCGCTGGTCTCGAAGGGCAGTGCGAACTTGGGGCCTTGCAGCCCGAAGTTGCGCACTTGCGTGTGCAGGGCCAGCAGTGCCGGGGTCGATTGCGCACCGCGCCCGAACTGCCAGCTGCGCACGGCGAGCGGCCCGGCGGTGCGCGCCACCACCGGCCACATGGCCGCTTTGCCCGGATGCCATTCGAGCACGCCATTGACCTTGTCCATGCCGACATACGGAGGCAAGCGGGCGATGCGCACCGGCGTGCTCAAGGCCGGCGACCCGGTCAGCGCGCGGCCATCGACATCGACCATTGCGTGTGGCAATTCGAGCGTGATGGCTTCGCCCGGCACAAATGGGCCGTAGAATCTTCGCTCGGACCACACGCCGTCGTACTGTTCTTGTTTTGGCAGCGTATAGCGCGCGCCCGAACTGCCGCGCAGGAACAACTCGTTTCCTGCCGCGATCAAATGCGAGAATTCAAGGTTTATCCAGCCAGCCGGGTCGCATCCCTCGATCGCGAACAGTTGGCGGCATGTGAGCGCAACACCGAACGGCGCGCGCACCTTTAGTGCGTAGCCGATGTCGGCGGAACTCGGCGCGCCGCCCGGCGTCACGATATTCTTGCCCCAGGTCCAGACCACTTGGGCACCATTCGGCCAAGGAACGTTGCCGCAGCGGGCCAGCAACCACGCTTGCTTGGGCGGTTCGGCCGCCTCCCCATGCTCGAGCGCAAGGCGGCGCCACGCCTCGGCGGCAGCTTCGCCGTCGAGTATGCGCACCGGCACGTCTACTTTGTTCACACTGCAACGCAAATGCTGCAGGCTCGCGCGATCGGGCAAGTCCGACAACAGGAAGGCCGTGACGGGATCCTCTTTGGCGGGGCTGACGGCATCGCTGGTAATCGGCGGCAAGGTTGCCGTCACGCGGGGGCCGACGACGCTGAAGCGCCATGGTTTGGGCATGCGCAGGGCGACGCCGGCGCTCTTCTGCGCGCGCGGCTGCACGGTGCAGACGGCACCGGCGGCGAGCGCGCCTTCGCCGAATTCTGCTGTCCAGTAATGCCTGTTTTGCCATCGGGTCAATGGCTTTATGCTGGTACCCGAGCACGTTACGGTGGCTGGGTCGGGCGGCGGCGCATGCTCGCCTGTCACCGGGTCGGCGTCCTTGCTGAAGCCGTCGATATCGACGCCAAAGGTCAAATGGATCAAGCGTGCCTCGCGCACCGCCCCGACCGGACCGTATTGGATTGGATTATCATCGGCGCCGGCGCCGCAATGCGGGGCCAGAAAAAGCAAGACGGACGCGGCAAACCCTGCGATGGTGCGGTTCATTTCCAGTTTCATGCTGCGTCCTATTTGTCGGCAAATGCTTGAGTGAGTCGCAGTGACTGAGCGCCCTATGCTGCGCTACGAAATGTGCATTATCGAAAGAATAATATGCTAGTTACCAGCATAATGAAAGGAGATTGATGGAACTATTTTTACCATTAAATAGTAATTGAATGCGATTCCTGCTGGGCCCAAAATTTCCGTGCCGAACGATCGGGGCAAGCAGCGTTAATGTGGGTATCGTCAGGAGTCGGCGCCGCCTAAACGGCTTTGCATGCCGTTTCCGCTCTATTGAAATACAGGCACGTTTTTTGCTGCGTACCTTGGTCACCCGACCAATGTCCCCCGCCGCCCTCCGCATGCCGCAAAACTCCCCCGATCAGTGCGCACCGCCGACCGATGCCCCACAACGGGTCATCAAAATCCGGCGCGACTACAACACCTGGGTGGCCAACGAAACCATCGAAGACTATGCCTTGCGCTTCACACCGCGCGCCTTTCGCAAGTGGTCGGTGTTTCGCGTCTCGAACGCCTCGTTCGGCGCGATCTCGTTCCTGGTGCTCGAAGCGATCGGCGGATCGATCGCGGTGGGCTATGGATTCACCAACGCGTTCTGGGCCATCCTCGCGGTCGGGCTTGTGATTTTCCTGACCGGCCTGCCGATCAGCTACTACGCCGCGCGGCATGGCCTCGACATGGACCTGCTCACGCGCGGGGCCGGCTTCGGCTACATCGGCTCGACCATCTCTTCCTTCGTCTACGCCTCGTTCACCTTCATCCTGTTCGCGCTCGAGGCGGCCATCATGGCCTACGCGCTCGAGCTGGCCCTCGGCATCCCGCTGCATATCGGCTACCTTGTCAGCGCGCTGGTCGTCATCCCATTGGTGACGCACGGCGTCACCCTGATCAGCCGCATCCAGATGGTCACGCTGCCGGTCTGGATGTGCCTCCAGATCCTGCCGTTCACCGTCATCCTGTACCAGGATCCGGGCATCGTGGCCGAACTTGGCCGCTTTAGTGGGGCTGCCGGCAGCAACGACGGTTTCACCCTGGCCGGTTTCGGCGCGGCGATGGCGGTTGGCGTCGCCCTTGTCACCCAGATCGGCGAGCAGGCCGATTTTCTGCGCTTCATGCCCGAGAAGACAGCGCACAACCGGGTGCGCTGGCACATCGGCGTGCTGGTCGCGGGTCCCGGCTGGATCGTGCTCGGCATGCTCAAGATGCTGGGCGGCGCGCTGCTGGCGCTGGTGGCGATCAAGGCCGGCGTGTCCTTCACCGACGCCGTCAACCCGACGCACATGTACCTGGCCGGCTTCGGGCAGGTCTTCGGCCATCCCGCCACCGCGCTCGCGGTGACCGCCTTTTTCGTGGTCATCGCGCAGGTGAAAATCAACCTGACCAACGCCTACGCCGGCTCGCTGGCATGGTCGAATTTTTTCGCGCGCCTGACGCACAGCCATCCGGGAAGGGTGGTGTGGGCGGTGTTCAATGCGCTGATCGCGGTGCTGTTGATGGAGCTGGACGTGTTCCAGGCGCTCGAACACGTCCTCGGCCTGTACGCCAACGTCGCAATCTCATGGATCGCCGCCGTGGTCGCCGACCTGGTCATCAACAAGCCGCTCGGATGGAGTCCGGCCGGCATCGAGTTCCGCCGCGCCTACCTGTACGACATCAATCCGGTCGGCGTCGGGGCCATGCTGCTGGCGTCGGTCCTGTCGGTGTCGGCGTATAGCGGCATGCTGGGCGCCACCAGCCAGGCCTTGTCACCGTTTATCGCGCTCGGCACCGCACTGGTCGCCTCGCCCGTCATCGCCTGGCTCACGCAAGGGCGTTACTACATCGCCCGTCCGGCGCCATCGCACGGCGCGCGCCACCGCACCTGCGTGATCTGCGAGCGTGAATACGAAGGCGAGGACATGGCCGATTGCCCGGCGTACCAAGGTCCGATCTGTTCCCTGTGCTGCTGCCTCGATGCCCGCTGCGACGACGTGTGCAAGCCGCATGCGCGCCTGTCGCGCCAGTGGGAGGACGCGATGAAAGCCCTCCTCCCGCGCGCCATGTGGCCCTACCTGACGGGCGGGCTCGCGCATTTTTTGCTGCTGATGACAGTCACGCTGACATTCCTGGCCCTGCTGCTCGCCCTTCTGTACCAGCACGAATTGACGATGCTGCCGGCCGGATCCACGCACGCCCCGACTTTGCGCACCGCCTTTCTCAAGTTGTACGGGGCGCTCGGGCTGGTCAGCGCGATCGCCGCGTGGTGGCTGGTATTGACGGCGCAGAGCCGGCGCGTCGCACAGGAGGAATCGAACCGCCAGACCGGCCTGCTGACACGCGAGATCGAACTGCACGGCCGCACCGACGCGCAACTGCAGCAGGCCAAACGCGAGGCCGACCAGGCCAACCAGGCCAAAAGCCGTTACGTGGCCGGCCTGTCGCACGAAATCCGCACCCCGCTCAACAGCATTCTCGGCTACGCCCAGTTGCTCGACAATGATCCGGCGATCCCGCCGCACCGGCGCCAGGCAATCCACGTCATCCGGGCAGGCGGCGAACATTTGCTGTCGCTGATCGAAGGCACGCTCGACATGGCGCGGATCGAAAGCGGCAAATTCAGCTTCAACATCCAGACCGTCCATTTCCCCGATTTTATGGACCAGCTGGTGCGCATGTTCGAGCAGCAGGCCGCCGAACGCCGCCTCGAATTTCGCTACGAGGTCGACGGCGTGCTGGCCGACCATGTACGCGCCGACCGCAAGCGCCTCGGGCAAATCCTCATCAACATCCTTGGCAACGGGATCAAGTTCACCGAACGCGGGACCGTCTCGCTGCGGGTGCGCTATGTGCGCGAGATGGCGCTGTTCGATATCGTCGACACCGGTCCCGGCATCCATCCCGACGAACTCGAACAAGTCTTCGAGCCTTTCGCCCGCGGCAGTGCCAGCGAGCGCGCCGGCACGTCCGGCACCGGCCTCGGACTGCCGATCAGTAAAATGCTGACCCAGCTGATGGGCGGCGACTTCCAGGTCCGCAGCACGCCCGGCCAGGGGACCAGCGTGCAGATCCGCCTGCGCCTGCCCCGGGTCGACGGCGCCCCGCAAGAACCGCCGGCCACCGACATTGTGCGGCTCGGCTACCAAGGGCGGGCCAGGCGCATCCTGCTGGTCGATAACGAGGCGGTCGACCGCGAAATGCTGCGCTCGGTGCTCGATCCGCTCGGTTTCCACGTCGAGCAGGCCGGCACCGGCCACGAGTGCCTGCTGCACTTCAGCGAGCCGCGCAACAAGCAGCTCGAGCCCGACCTGATCCTGCTCGACCTGGCCATGCCGGGCATGGACGGCTGGGAAGTGGCGCGCGTGATCCGCCATGTCTACGAAAGCGGTGTACCGATCGCGATCGTCTCGGCCAACGCGTTCGACAAGGGGCTGGAGAACCCGGCCGGCATTCCTGCCGACGACTTTTTCGTCAAACCGGTCAACGTCAATGAAATACTCGACTGGATCGGACGCAAGCTGGAACTGGCGTGGGTGACGCAGCCGGCGCCGGCGCCGAGCCCCGCTCCCGCCAAGGCGGCCACGGTCCGCTTTCCGCCGACAGAACAACTCGATGCCTTGCGCGAGCAGGTGGAGCTGGGCTACGTGCGAGGCATCCAGGCGCAGCTGGCGTCGATCCGCGCGCTCGATCCGGCCTTTGCCAGCTTCTGCGACAACGCACAAGGCCATGCGGCCCGCTTCCAGCTCGATGTATTGGCACGCTTCCTCGAACATGGAGAACCAAATGTCAAACCGGAGCCTTGAAAGCCACGTCGTCCTGATCGTGGACGACGTGCCGGAAAATCTCGCCGTCCTGCACGACGCGCTGGACGAATCGGGCTACACCGTCCTGGTGGCCAATAGCGGCGCGGCTGCGTTGAAACGGGTCGAACATATCGTGCCCGACGTGATCCTGCTGGACGCGGTCATGCCGGGCATGGACGGTTTCGAGGTGTGCAGGGCGCTGCGCGCCATCGATGCATTGCGCCAGGTGCCGGTCATCTTTATGACCGGCCTGACCAACGCCGAACATGTGGTGGCAGCGTTCGAGGCCGGCGGCACCGACTACGTGGCCAAGCCGGTGCGCCAGAGCGAAGTGCTGGCGCGGATCGCATCGCACCTGCGCACGGCACGCTTGATGCACCAGGCCGGAAACGCGCTCGACGCCTTCGGCCATGCCGCGCTGGCGATGACGCCCGCCACCGGCCGCATCGTTTGGCAAACACCGCTGGCGCGGCAGTGGATGGATGCCTACCTGGCGCCCCCCGGCGAAGCGGGGCTTGCGACCCCTGCCGAAAAACTCGCGGCGTGGCTGGCCGGCCTGGGACAGGCCGCAGCCCCCGGCACCTTCACCATCACGCAAGGCCCACGGCGGCTGGTGTTTACGGTGGCCGATGCGCGCGACGCGCAGCAATGGACCATCGTGCTGCGCGAGGAATCGGATGCCGCCCAGGTCGAGCGGCTGATCGCCCTGCTGCGCCTGACCCAGCGCGAAGCCGAGGTGCTCAACTGGGTAATCAAGGGAAAGACCAACCGCGACATCGGCGACATTCTCGGGATGAGCCCGCGCACCGTGAACAAGCACCTCGAACATGTCTTCGCGAAGCTGAGCGTGGAGACGCGCGGAGCGGCGGCGGCGCATGCTACGAGCCGCCTGCGTGCTGCCAATCAGGATAGCGGCGCGCCGGCGTTGCCGTCGCTCCCGCAGAGCTTGCCGGCTTGAGGTCATCGCATCCATGCATAATGATTTTGCTATTGTAGAAATCGCAAAGTAGCAATCATCCAGAAACCAAAACAACATCGTCCTCTATACGTTGAAAATGACGTTATGATTTCCAGGGACGCTTGGAAAACGGAGTTCACGTAGGCTGTATCGTCCTCGAGGCCCTTGAGCCTGATCCGCAGATTCTTGCCGCGTGGACTCCAACCTTTATCGACTGAGTGCGAACAGTATCTAAGGCCAGATGAGCCTGTGTTATTAAGGATGCACTAGATAAAGTCCAAGCTTGAACCGACCGAATGGAGGAAGCGATGGATTACATCGGTATCGACATTGCGAAACGCAAATTTGATTTGCTGTGGGTC
>JAZKIN010000171.1:0-20855 GCA_040384885.1 Pseudomonadota bacterium
CGTCGGCGCTGACCTGGCGCTCCTCCATCGCCTCGAGCAGGCCGGACTGGGTCTTGGGCGTGGCGCGGTTGATCTCGTCGGCCAGCAGCACCTGGGTGAAGATCGGGCCCGGATGGAACACGAAGCCGTTCTTCTCGCGCTCGTAGACCGAGATGCCGGCGACGTCGGCCGGCAGCAGGTCGCTGGTGAACTGGACCCGGTTGAACTTGAGCCCGAGCGAGATCGCCAGCGCGTGCGCGAGCGTGGTCTTGCCGACCCCGGGCACGTCCTCGATCAGCAGGTGGCCCCCGGCCAGCAGGCAGGTCAGCGCCTGGCGGACCTGCAAATCCTTGCCGACCACGATCTGGGTGACCTGGCTGGCGACAGCGTGCATTTTTTTTAACATGTTGGTCTTTGTTGGCTCGATGTTGGTCGATGTTGGGTCGATGTCGGCTACATTTTCGGCCGCGCCTGCATCGCGGGGCCGCCGCATGGTAGATTACCGCCATCGCGCCCCGGCCCCGGCACCGCGACCCGTCCCGGCAATTCTATGCGAGAACGGCGTTGCCGGTGCAACACATTGATGTAGCTGTCACAGAAACGACAATATGAGCACTGCAATCTATTCCCATCCCGACTGCCTGCTGCACGAGATGGGCGAATGGCACCCCGAATGCCCGGCGCGCCTGCAGGCGATCGACGACCAGCTGATCGCCTCGGGCGTGGCCGCGCTCGTCGAGCGGCGCGAGGCGCCGCCGGCCGCGCCCGGCGCGCTCGAACGCAACCACAGCGCCAACGCGATCGCGAACGTGCGCGAGAACTGCCCGAGCGGCGCCGGCTACTACCCGATCGACGGCGACACCTCGCTGAGCGCGGGCAGCTGGCGCGCGGCGCTGCGCGCGGCCGGCGCCGCCGTGGCCGCGACCGACGCCGTGCTCAAGGGCGAGATCGACAACGCGTTCTGCTCGGTCCGCCCGCCCGGGCACCACGCGCGCCGCACCGAGGCGATGGGCTTTTGCCTGTTCAACAACATCGCGATCGCGGCGCGCCACGCGCTCGAGGTGCACGGCCTCGAACGGATCGCGATCGTCGACTTCGACGTCCACCACGGCAACGGCACGGCCGAGGCCTTCGCGGGCGACGCGCGGGTGCTCATGGCGAGTTTTTTCCAGCATCCGTTCTATCCGTACAGCGCGCCCGAGCCGCTCACGGCCACCCGCGTCAACGTGCCGGTGCCGGCCAACAGCGACGGCGCGCGCGTGCGCGCGCTCGTGGCCGAACACTGGCTGCCGGCGCTGCGCGCGCACCGCCCGCAGATGATCTTCATCTCGGCCGGCTTCGACGCCCACCGCGAGGACGACATGGGCGGCATGGGCCTGGTCGAGGCCGACTATGCGTGGATCACGCGCGAGGTCATGGCCGTGGCGCGCGAGTTCGCGCAGGGGCGCATCGTCAGCTGCCTCGAAGGCGGCTACAACCTGTCGGCGCTCGGGCGCAGCGTGGTCGCGCACGTGAAGGCGCTGGCGCGCCTCGATTGAGAATCCGGGCGTGTTTCGACCACAGGAAAACTCCCGGCCCCCGATGTCGTTTGTGTAATCACATGTACGATTTTTGTATCGTTAAAAAGACATTTCCGAGCATTTGCTCTAAAAATAATCGCAAAACCGAGCGTTCGCTCTAAAACTCTTTGACTTCGATTTGCGACCCCGGTAGATTCATTCCAACGCCGATAGCACGGTCGTTCTTTTCTTACTGTCCCAGCTTCGCCGTCTCCAGTCGTTCTTCTTCCGGTTCTTCATTTATGTTGTCAACAAGGAGTGAATTAATGAGTAGATTCATGCGCCTCGCCCTTTCCGCCTTCCTGCTGTCGCTGACCGCCGCCACCGGCATCGCCAGCGCCGCCAACTACACCTTGTGGGTCAACGGCAGGGGCGGCGGCGGCGTCGCCGGCGACTACAACAACTTCGGCGCCTGGGGCCCGTCCACCACCGCCGCCGGGGTTAACAAGAAGGCCGTCAACTGGGACGGGCGCAGCAGCATCGCGAGCCAGAACAGCAAGGTGCGCGACGCCCTCGACTGCTTCTGCACGGGCACCAACTGGTGCTATGTCGCCACCCACAGCGCGGGCGACCTGATGATGGGCTACACCATGGCCAACTACGGCGGCTCCTCGCGCATGAAGAAAAACGCGGCGCCCGCCGCCGGCGGCGTGTGCGGCAATTCGGACGGCACCGCGCAAACCGGCTGGAACATCAAGTGGGTGCGTGCCGCCTCGGGCGCCGGCGGCGGCTCGGAGCTGTCCGACGTCGGCTCCTGGACCACCTCCGAGCCGCTGGTGCAGGACCTCAAGACGAGCACCGCGCGCGCCCTGTACGACCATAACAACACGCGCGGCGTCTGGTTCTACATGTACGCCGGCGCCAAGGGCACCGCGTATTCGGGCGTGCTGCCGGGCCAGGACGACGAGGCCATCGCCTACCACAGCAGCGGCGGGGTGTCGGGCAGTTCGGGCGGCGGCTACTGCAATCCGGCCGACTGGTTCTGCAACGACCTGACCATGGGGACCACCGCGGCCGAGGGCGGACGCGCCAAGTGGAGCTACCATTCGGTGGTGTTCCGCGACGACGCCGAGGCCTACAACCACTACGGCGCCGGCAACTGGCAGGGCATCGTCGGCGTGGTGCGCAACGCGATGGTCAATAGTGCCCTCTAAGGCACTGCAATGGGGGCTGGCGGCCGGCGCGCTGGCCGCCGCCCTCGGCGCCGGCCTGTATGTCTGGGCCGGCGACGGTCCCGCGGCGCCGCTTGAAGCGGCGCCGGCGGCGCCTGCGGCCAACGCCGCGCTGCCGGCGCCCGCCGCCGGCGCGGCCACCCCGGCCGCGGCGCAGGAGCGCGCAGCGCGTCGGCAGGTGCTGGCCGAGAACGTGCAGCTGACCGACCACACCTACTGCGACTACCGCGAAGGCAGCAAATACCCGGTCGAATCGCGACCCATCGCCGACCATCCCGACCAGGTCTACCCGAACGCCCCGATCACCGAAGCGGGCCCGATGCGCACCGACGGCGGCGGCGCCGATCCGAAGGTCAAAATCCAGACTTCCCAGTCGCGCGTGTTCCTCGGCGCCGGCGAGGGCGTCGCGTTCTCGCTGCGCGCCACCGACGCCGACGGCAAGGTGCTGCCGCTGGTGGTCACGCGCGCGCTCGCCAAGGGCGTCGCCAACCAGGGCGCGCGCAGCACGCCGCAGGCCACGCTCGCCTTTGCCGACGACGGCGCGGGCGCCGATCCGGCGGCCGGCGACGGCGCCTTCGCCGCCGTGCTGGTGCCGGCCCAGGGCGCGCTGGCCGCGTTCAACGGCACCATCCGCACCGAGGTGCGCTACAACGCCGGCGGCAGCAACGGCGTGCTGATCTTCGACGTCATCCACACCCCCGAACTGCCGGCCACCTGGACCGGCCAGGTGCGCGAGGCGAACGAGGGCGGCTCGCTCCATTTCTACCTCGGCGCGCAAATGCGCACGGCCGGGCGCTACATCGTCACGGGCCGGGTCGACGACGCCAAGGGCCGTCCGTTCGCGCTGCTGACCTTCAACGACGTGCTGCCGGCCGGCGCCAACGAGATCAAGCTGACCGCGTTCGGCAAGCTGCTGCTCGACAAGGAGCCGGCGCTGCCGCTGGTGCTGCGCGACGTCGACGGCTACCTGCTCAAGGAGAACACCGATCCCGACCGCGCGCTGATGCCGCGCCTCGAGGGCAAGGTCTACACCGGCAAGGGCAAGCAATTGAAGAACCTGTCGGGCGCCGAATGGAACAGCGAGGAGCGCGAACGCTACCTCAAGGAGTTCGGCAAGGACCTCGTCGCCGCGCGCCGCGCGCTGGCCGAATTCGACCCGGCGCAGGCGCTGCCGGCGCCCGGCTGCGCGGCCGGCGCGGCGCTCGCGGGCGCGCCGGCCAACGGGCAAGGCGGCGGCTGACCGGAGCGAAACCGACGCAAATCGCGCCGTTGGCGCGCCGACCCCGTAAAATAGCGCCTCAATAGCAGAATTTGAGAGCACAGCATGTCGATACAATGGTACCCGGGCCACATGAACGCCGCGCGCAAGAAGGCGGCCGAGTCGATGGAGAACACCGACCTGGTCATAGAGGTGCTCGACGCGCGCCTGCCCGAGGCGAGCTGCAACCCGATGGTCGAGGAGTTGCGCCTGTTCCGCCAGCGCCCCTGCCTCAAGATCCTCAACAAGATCGACCTCGCCGACCCGGCCGCGACCGCCGCCTGGAGCGCCTACTACAACGCGCAGGAGGGCGTGACGGCCTACGCGATGACCACCAAGAAGCCCGGCGACGTGGCCCGCATCCCCGACCTGTGCCTGGCGCTCGCGCCACACCGCGGGGTGCCGACCAAGCCGCTGCGCATCATGATCATGGGGATCCCGAACGTCGGCAAGTCGACCCTGATGAACGCGCTGCTCAAGAAAAAAGTGGCGAAGGTCGGCGACGAGCCGGCCGTGACCAAGATGCAGCAGAAGCTCTACCTCGGCAAGAACATGATCCTGGTCGACACGCCCGGCATGTTGTGGCCCAAAATCGCGCTCGCCAGCGACGGCCTGATGCTCGCGGCGAGCCACGCGATCGGCTCGAACGCGCTGATCGAGGACGAGGTGGCGGTGTTCCTGGCCGACGAGCTGCTGGCGCGCTATCCGCAGCTGCTGACGGCGCGCTACGGTTTCGACACCGAGGGCATGGACGGCATCGCCGTGGTCGAGGGCGTGGCCGCGCGCCGCGGCTACCGGCAGAAGGGCGGCGACTTCGATTTCGAAAAGGCCTCGCATATCTTCCTGCAGGACTACCGCACCGGCGCGCTGGGCCGGATCAGCCTCGAGACGCCCGAGACGCGCGGCGCGCGGCTGGCGCAGCACGCGGCCGAGATGGCGGCCAAGGCCGCCGCCGCGGCCGAAAAGGCGGCTGAAAAAGCGGCCAATTCGGCGCGCGGAAAACGCGGCACGTAAAGCCGGCGGCGGCGTGCGGCTTGGATGGCGAGGCGCGGTTGAAGCTGAAGAACCTGGGTACTTGAGACGCTGCAGAAATCGTATCGGGGATACTTAGAAATCTTAAACCAACATCGTCCTCGCGCACGCGGGGACCCATAGAACGCTAGCGCTGAGCAACTGTTCTATGGGTCCCCGCATGCGCGAGGACGATGTTGGTTTGCGTTGTCGGAAACTAGTGATGTCACGATTTCTGCCAAATCACGCGGCATTTCAAGTTTTGCGACAACCTCGTATGCGGGGTTTGCGTTTTAGAAGCGAGCTACTTCGCGAAACGGCTTGCCAAGCGCTTCTTGACAGCCTGGCCTACCCCGCGCGTGCCAGTTCGACCAGCGCGAACAGGCGCGCGCTGCGCATCCACGCCAGCACCAGCACCACCGTCTGGGTCAGCACGAAGGCCCCGACCACGCCCGCCGTGCCCAGGTACGGCACGTTGATCCGCGCGTAAGTGAGCAGCGCGGCCGCGCACAACCCGAGTGCCGTCAAACCAAGGTAGACGCCGAGGCACGCGAGCGGGCGCCGCGCGAGCAGCTTGCAACCGCTCCACCACCCCTTGAGCGCCGAACTGCGGCGGCGGTCGAGCGCGAGCGCGGCGCGGCCGGCGTCGAGCGAGGCGTGGGCGAGCATCAGCAGCAAGGCCAGGCCGAGCACCGCGGCCAGCGTGCTCCAGCGCGCGTCGCCCGGGACGATCGCCGCGGCGCGCTGCCGTTCGGCCATCTCGAGCAATTCGCCGCCGGCCAGCGCCGCCAGGCCGAGCGGCACCACGGCCCACAACAGCATGCGCAACATGCGCGCATATTCCTGCAGGCCGCCGGCCAGCAGCGCGCGCGTGCCGAGCCGCTGTTGCGCGCGCGCCGCCGTGACCGCGAAGCCCGACAGCAGCGGCGACAGCAGCACGGTCAGCACCAGCGCGATGGTGGCGGCGTGGGTGAACGACGCCGCGTTGCGGCCGTGCGCGGCCAGCAGGTCGGTGAGGGCGACCACGTCGAGCTCGCGCGCGAGCTGCGCCGAGTGCACCGAATAGTCGAGGTTTGCGCCGAGCATGTCCCACATCGGCAACGCCAGCACGGCGGTCGGGATCAACAGGCACAGGGTCCACAGCAGCAGCAAGCGCCATTGCAGGGCCGCGCGCGCGGCGCGGGCGAAGGCGCGCGCGCCGCCGGTCGGGGTGGCGGAGAAGGTCGGGTTCATCATACGTTGGCGATCAGGGCGAGGAGGATTTGCACAAAGGCGGCGAAGTCGGCGCTCCAGCGGCGCGACGCGGCCGGGTCGGCTTTAAGGGTGCGGCTGTCATCGAGTTTGCTGGTGTCGAGGTAATGCCGGCGCTGCGGGTCGAGTTCGGCCGACACCGCCTTGACCGGCTTGATCCAGCTGAAGCGCTGCCATTTTTCGTCGTTGTTCCAGCTGGCCGTCTCGGTGCTGCCGTCGGCGAACTTGACGAGCAGCGTCTGCGGCACGCTCGCGCCGCGCCGGCGCAGCGTGACGCTGGTGCGGAACGGGAACGGGCCGGTGCCGGCTTTGGCCCTCGGATTGGCCCTGGCCCACTGCGCGCGCGCCGCGTCGATGCGCTTTTCGACCGCCGCGGCGTCGTGTTCGACCCGTTTGCCGCCGGCCTCGAAGGTGCCCGGCTGCGGCAGCTCCTCGGCGCTGCTGAAGCGGTCGATCCGGTCGTCGACCTTGGCGACCTGGTAGACCTGCTGCGCGAACAGCTGTTCGACCACGGCGCGCTGGCCGCTGGCCTCGGCGAGCGACTCGCGCAGGTCGGCCACGCTCGGATGGCGGAATTTCCAGCGCTGGTAGTAGGCCTTGAAGGCGCGCTCGATCGCCTGCTTGCCGATGCGCGCCTCGAGGTCGCGCATGACGACGGCGGTGCGCGAGTACACCGGGCCGACGCCTTGCAGCCGTTCGTAGGCGTTCTGCCCGAGCGGGTCGGCCGGCTCCTCGCGCGGCGTCGCCAGGCGCTCGAAATCGAAGCCCTTGACCGCCGGGTTGATGCCGGCGTCGGCGAACGGCGAGGGGATGATGTGCAGCGGCGTGCCGCGTTCGAGCAGCATGCGGTGGTTCCAGAATTCGTTGAGGCCCTCGTCGAGCATCGGCTCCTCGAATTCGTTGGAGGCGAGCAGGCCGTAGAAATAGCCGTGGCCGAATTCGTGGATCGTGACGAAATCGAGCTCGGTCGCGGCGGCCGACCTGGCCGGCACCTTGTCGTAGCCCGAGGCCGTGATGAAGGTCGGGTACTCCATGCCGCCGGCCTCGTCGGCGTTGAACGGCGGGATCACCACGGTCAGGGTCTTGTACGGATACGGTCCGAGCGTCTTCGAAAAATACGCGAGCGAGTCGCGCGCGGCCTTCATGGCCGGCGCGGCGCTGGCCGCGTATTCGGGCGGATACAGCACCGAGAGCCTGACCTGCGGGCTGCCCGGGCCGGTCCAGCTCGACTCGAGCGGGGGCGCGTAGCGCTTGTCGGCGGTCCAGGCGAAATCGTGGACGTCGCCCTGCACGTAATGATGGGTCAGCATGCCGCCGTGTTCGACCGGCGCGCCCTGCAGTTCGCCCGTGGCGCCGACGCGGTAGTCCTTGGGCACGGTCAGCCTGACATCGAAATTGCCGAAGTCGGCATAGAACTCCGAGTTGAGGTGGAACTCGTGCACATTCCAGCGCGGCGCGGTCGCGCCCCGTTCGCCCGGCAGTTCGAGCACGCCGATCTTGGGGAACCACTGGCCGACGAGGTGGAAGCTGCCGAAGTAGCCGGTGCGCGCGACCACGCGCGGCAGCTGGGTGTGGAAATCGATGTCGAGCGTGGTCGTCGCGCCCGGCGCGACGGGAGCCGGCAGGTCGAAGCGCACCACCGTATGGTCGGTCGCGGGCCCGTTGTCGGGATGGACGAACGTGCGCGTGACCTTGGCGCCGGCCTGCGTCACGCTGCGCAGTTCGATGTGTCCCCACTCGCCCTTGTTGGTCTCGACATTGGAGCGGAAGCCGCCGCCGCGGCGTTTCTCGGTGAAAAAGGTGCTGCCGGCGCTCTCGAACGCGTTCATATACAGGTGCACGTAGACGCTGGAGACGGCGACCGCGCTGCGGTTGCGCCAGCGCAGTTTCTGCTTGCCTTCGATGCTGTGCTTGACGGGGTCGAGCGTGGCGGCGATCTGATAGTCGACCACGCGGTCCGACAGCGTCGCCTCGTTGCCGGTGCGGGCGCCGCCCCAGGCCCCGGGCGCGCTCGGGACGGACACGGCGGCCGCCTTGGGCGAGGCGAAAGGGATGGCGCCGGCGGCCGGCGGCGCCGCGACGGGCGCGGCGGCGATACCGGCGGCCTGGGCCAGACGCTCGGCGTTAAATGCGCACAAGCACGCGAGCAGGGCGGCGGTCGCGCCCCACATCAGCATGCTTGATCGGGTGGTGCTCGCTTGCATTGCATGACTCCTGGGTGGGCGGCGGGACTGCCGCGTTTTTGTGCGCACACTATAACCAGAGAGGTAGCAGAAAGCCAATATTTGCTGGAGCAGCGCGCGCCCCATGCACAAATTGTTAAATATTCCAAACCCGGGGACAGACCGGGGTCAGACCCGGGTCTGACCCCGGTCTGTCCCCGGTCTGTCCCCCTTGTGGAAAAGTTGCGGTCGGCAGACATGGCTTGGTCCGCCACCGTTGCGCGCCGTGCTATATTCTTGCCAATTTCTTAATGCGACCCGCTTGTGTGCATGCAAACTGGCTTGAACGATGACCTTGCAGGATATGGACGCGGGCGCAACAACGGCCTGCCGCTGCTGCGCCTTGCCATCGTCGTCGCGCTCCATTTGCTGATGTTCGCCTTGTGGCGCTTGGGCGTGCCGGCGGCGCCGTCCGACCACGCGGACCGCCCGGCCATTGTGTATCTGCGCGCGCCCAAGCCGGCGCCGCCACAAAACGCGTTTAAAACAGCGCCGCCGCAGCCCGCTCTCCGTGTGCGCGTCGCCAAGCGCATTCCCTACATCGTCGCGCAACCGGCGCCGCCGATGGCCGTCGTCGCGCCGGCGCCGGCGCCGGAACCGGAACCGGAACCGCCGCCCGCGCCCCCCGCGGATGCGCAGCCGAGCCTGGCCGAGCGCGCCCGCGCCGGCGCCGGCAGGGCCGACCGCGAACTGCGCGCCGGCGAACCGAAGGTCGCCGGCGCGGCGCCGCTGGTCGGGCCCGACAAGTTCGCCGTCGCGCTCGAGGCCGCGTTCAAGCCGCGCTCGACGACGATCGAGGAGATCCCGAGCGCCGACGGCAGGCGCATCTCGCGCGTGACCGGACGCGGCTTCAGCTACTGCATCGTCGAGGAAGCGAACCAGCTCGTGCGCGGCAACGACATTTTCAAAGACAAACGGGGCAAGCAGGTCAGCTGCCCCAAATAAGGCCCTCGCGCCCGGCGGCCTTGTTGGGTTTATAATGTCGGGGTTTTGGTGCCCGCACGCGTGACCACGCGTGCAGTTAAACGGGAAACACGAAGCTGCCAGGTCCGGCCAGTCCGGTCCTCGGGAACCGTCAACAAATAATTGTTCCTTTATGTTGAACGGCGCCCTGGCCAAGGTGTGCTGCCCCCGCAACGGTAAACAAGCGTCGCCCCCCGCGGACGACAGGCTGTCCCAATGACCACCGTGCCTTTCGGCATGGGAAGGTGGAACAGTCCGACTTGCGAGCCCGGATACCGGCCAAGACAGGTGGAAGCGCCGGCGCAAGCCCGCCTTCCGTTGAATCCGGCTTGCGGGGACGCAGGCGGGGTGCATCTCTTATCGAAACTTGTAAACCATGATCTCTCTCGTATTCCCACACCGCGCCGCGGCAATGACTTCGCTCGCCCTGTCCGGCCTCGCGCTCGCGCCGGCCTTGGCCCAGACCGCGCCCCCGCAGGTCGTCGTGACCGCCACCCGCGTGGCCCAGCCGGCCAGCGAAGTGCTCAGCGACCATGTCGTCATCGGCGCCGATGAAATCGCCGCCGCCGGCCAGGTGTCGATCGCCGAACTGCTGCAAAAAAGCCGCGGCATCGAAATCAGCAGCAACGGCGGCAGCGCCAACTACGCCTCGGTGTTCCTGCGCGGCGCCTCCAACAGCCAATCGATCGTGCTCGTCGACGGCGTGCGCGTCGGTTCGGCCGCCAACGGCGGCGCCACCTGGGCCGCGATCCCGCTGGCCCAGGTCGACCACATCGAGATCGTCTACGGCCCGCTGAGCAGCCTGTACGGCGCCGACGCGATGGGCGGCGTGGTCCAGATCTTCACCAAGCGCGGCGCCCAAGGCGCGGCGCCCGCGCCGACCTTCACGCTCGGCGCCGGCAGCGACGGCCGCCGCCGCCTCGACGCCGGCATCAGCGGCGCCACCGCCGGCGAACGCGCGCTGCGTTACGCCTTCAATCTCGCCAGCGAGCGCTCAAGCGAGTTTTCGGCGTCGACCCCGGACGCCGGCCCGTTCACCTACAATCCCGACCATGACGGCTACGAGCGCCGCAGCGCCAGCGGCAGCGTCGCCTACGCGCCGGCCAAGGGCCACGAGCTCGGCGCCCAGTTCGTCAGCAGCCGCCTCGAGTCGCAGTTCGACGCCGGCCCGGGCTTCACCGACCGCGCGCTCGAAAAACTGATGAGCGCCTCGTTCTGGTCGCACAACCGGATCCTGCCGAACTGGAACAGCAAGCTGCAGTTCTCGCAGGCCGACGACAAGAGCGCCAGCTACGCCTCGTACGGCAACGGCTTCATCGACACCAGGCAGACCGGCCTGCTGTGGCAGAACGACGTCACGCTCGGCACCGACCTGCTGCAGCTGGTGCTCGAGCAGCGCAAGGAGGACGTCTCCGCCGACCTCGGCGCGATCTCGCGCGCGCGCACCACGCGTTCGTTGGCGCTGGCCTACCAGTTGCGCCGCGGCGCCCACCTCGGCAGCGCCAGCGTGCGGCGCGACGACAACTCGCAGTTCGGCGTGCACACCACGGGCAGCCTCGGCTACGGCTACCGCATCAGCGGCGCGCTGCGCGCGAGCGCCAGCGTCGGCACCAGTTTCCGCGCCCCGACCTTCAACGAGTTGTACTACCCGGGCTTCGGCGTCGCCGGCAACCGGCCCGAGGAAGGCAAGAACGCCGAGCTCGGCCTGGTCTACGCGCGCGGCGCCACGCAGCTCAACGCGAGCCTGTACCGCAACCGCCTGACCGACCTGCTGGTCTACGCGCCGAGCTGCCCGGTGGAGGTCGCCAGCCACCCCTACGGCTGCGCCTACAACATCAACAAGGCCACGCTCGAAGGCCTGTCGCTGGGCGCGCGCACGGCGTGGAACGGCTTCATGCTGAACGCCTCGCTCGACTTGCAGGACCCGGTCGACGACACCACCGGCAAGCGCCTGGCGCGCCGTTCTACCCGCCACGGCAACGTCGGCCTCGACTACGGCTTCGGCAAGTTCAAGGTCGGCGCCGAGGCGGTGTTCTCGGGTGCGCGCTTCAATGACGGCGCCGAGGCGGACAAGCTGCCCGGCTACGGCGTGCTGAACCTGCGCGCGAGCTACGCGCTGGGCGGTCCATGGTCCCTGTTCGGCAACTGGAACAACGCGTCCGACAAGCAGTACGCGCTGGCCAAAGGCTACGCCACGGCCGGTTCGACCGTGTTCGTGGGCCTGCGCTACGGCGCCAGGTAAGGAGCGCGCATAGTGCAGCCCGTGGCCCCTTCCCATCAGCTGGCGCGTGAAAGCCGCGCCATGCGAAGCCGGGCCACGTGGATCCTGGGGGCGCTGCTCGCCTTTGCGCTGGCCAGCCTGGTGCTGGCCTGCGCGGTCGGTTCGATCAGCGTGCCGCTGGCCGAACTGCCGGCGGCGCTCGCCGAAATTTTACAGGGCAGGGTGGCCAGCATGAACGCGACCCTGCTCGAACTGCGCCTCGGCCGCGCCTGCAGCGGCTTTGCCACCGGCGCCGCGCTGGCGCTGGCCGGCGTGATGATGCAGGCGCTGGTGCGCAATCCGCTGGCCGACCCGTATGTGCTCGGGATCTCGAGCGGCGCCGCGGTCGGCGCGCTGGCCGCGCTGCTGGCCGGCGCCGCGCTGTGGGTGGTCGACCTCGGCGCGCTGGCCGGCGCGCTCGGCATCTCCTTTTTGCTGTACCTGCTGGCGCGGCGCGACCTCGGCGGCAACGCCCGCGGCGACGCCGGCGGCGACTCGAGCACGCTGCTGCTGACCGGCGTGATCCTGGCCTCGGCCTGCATGGCGCTGGTGACCCTGATGCTGTCGATCGCGCCCGAGTCGCGCCTGCGCGGCATGATCTTCTGGATGATCGGCGACCTCTCGGGCACCCAGTGGCGCCTGCTGCCGTGGCTGGTGCTGGCCGCGGTGCTGCCGTTCGCGCTGCTGCGCGCGCGCGCGCTCAACGTGATGGCGCTGCACGCCGACGCCGCCGCCACGCTCGGCGTCGACACGGGCGCGCTGCGGCGCGCGCTGTTCATCTGTTCGGGCCTGCTCACGGCCAGCGCCGTGAGCACGGCCGGCAGCATCGGCTTTGTCGGCCTGATCGTGCCGCACGCCTGCCGCTACGCCTTCGGCCCCGACCACCGGCTGCTGCTGCCGGCCGCCGCGCTCGCCGGCGGCGCCTTTTTGATGCTCGCCGATACGCTCGCGCGCACCGTGCTCGCGCCCCAGCAGCTGCCGGTCGGCGTGCTGACCTCGCTGATCGGGGTGCCCGTCTTTTTGATCCAGCTGCACCAGTTGCGGGTGCGCCGGCCATGAGCGCGCCGCCGTCGGCCGCCCCGGGCCTCGAAACGCGCGCGCTGACGCTGCGCGCCGGCGCGCGCCTGCTGGTCGACTCGCTGACGTGGCGCGCGCAGCCCGGCCAGTGCTGGTGCGTGATCGGGCGCAACGGCGCCGGCAAGAGCACCTTGCTGCGCACGCTCGCCGGCCTGCGCGCGCCCGACGCCGGCGCCGTGCTGCTGGGCGGGCGCGCGCTGGCCGCGTGGCCGCTGCCGGCGCTGGCGCGCGAACGCGCGTTTTTGGCGCAGTCGCGCAGCGACGCCTTCGCCTACCGCGTGATCGAGACCGTGCTCATGGCGCGCCACCCGTTCCACGCCGACCGTTATTGGGAGGGCAGCGACGACCATCTCGCGGCCGAGGCGGCCCTGCGCGCGCTCGACGTGTTGGAACTGGCCCAGCGCGACGTGCGCACGCTCTCGGGCGGCGAGCGCCAGCGCGTCGCCATCGCCGCCCTGCTGGCGCAGGACACGCCGCTGCTGCTGCTCGACGAGCCGGCCAACGCGCTCGACCTCGCGCACCAGGTCGGCGTGATGCGCCTGCTCGCGACCTTGTGCGGCGCGCAGCGCAAGGCCGTGGTCATGGTCGGCCACGACTTGAACCTGGCGCACGGCGTGGCCAGCCACGCGCTGCTGCTGATGCCGGACGGAGGCTGGCTTGCCGGTCCGGCCGACGAGGTCATGCAGCCGGCCACGCTCAGCGCTTGCCTGGGCCACCCGATCGAGCGCATCGCCGTCGGCGCGCGCACCGTGTTCCTGGCGGCCCAGGACGCACAATGAAAACAACACCGTACCCACGAAAGCCTAAACCATGAACAAGCAATCCTGTTTCGCGCCGCTGGCGCTGGGCCTGGCGCTGGCGCTGGCCGGCGCCCCCGGCCGCGCCGCCATCAGCGTGGTCGACGACGCCGGCAAGACCGTGACGCTGCAGGCGCCCGCGCGGCGCGTGATCTCGATGTCGCCGCACGTGACCGAATTGCTGTTCGAGGCCGGCGGCGGCAAGCGCATCGCCGGCGCGATCAATTTCAGCGACTATCCGCCCGAGGCAAAAAACCTCCCGCTGGTCGGCAGCAACAGCGACCTCGACATCGAACGCGTGATCGCGCTCAAGCCGGACCTGATCATCGTTTGGCATACCGGCAACACCGCGCGCCAGATCGAGCAGTTGACGCGGCTCGGCGTGCCGGTCTTCCACAGCGAGCCGCAGCGCATCGACGACGTCGCCACCAGCCTGACCCGCTTCGGGCGCCTGCTCGGCACCGAGGCCGTGGCGGCGGCGGCGGCGGCGCGCTTCCGCGCCAAGATCGACCGCCTCGCCGGCACCTACAGCGCCGGCGCGCCGGTGCGCGTGTTCTACCAGATCTGGGACAAGCCGCTCTACACGCTCAACGGCGCGCATATCGTCAGCGACGCCATCCGCCTGTGCGGCGGCGTCAACGTGTTCGCCGGGCTCAAGGTGATCGCGCCGGCGGTCAGCACCGAGGCGGTGCTGGGGCAGGACCC
This sequence comes from Pseudomonadota bacterium, assembly GCA_040384885.1. Lineage (GTDB taxonomy): Bacteria > Pseudomonadota > Gammaproteobacteria > Burkholderiales > Burkholderiaceae_D > Telluria_A. Next base: position 14,255 of record JAZKIN010000171.1, read on the forward strand.
CGAGGTCATCTTCGGCGGCGACCAGCACGACCCGGCCGACGCCGGCCTGAACATCTGGAAGCCCTACAAGGGCATGCTCGCGGTCAGGCGCGGCAACCTGTTCACGCTCGGCGGCGAAATGCTCACGCGAGCGACGCCACGGATGGCCGACGGCGCCGCCAATATGTGCGAGAAACTGGCGCTGGCGCGCCGGCGCCGCGGCTGAGAGGCCGGGAGGCCACGCTGGCGTCCACAAGCGTGGCCGCGAGCGCGGCCGCGTAACACTGGTAAGCAAATGCAAAAAAACCGCCCCGGGCCTGAGGAATGGCGAAAAAAGTGGTAACCTCGCGGCGTTCGTTCAACTAATTTCGAAGGATTTATATGCGTCCCCTGCGTACTCTGCGTTTTGCCCTCGCCGCCGCCAGCCTGATCGCCACCGCGGCGTTCGCCTCGCCCGCCGACCCGAAGAACGGCGCGGAATACCTCACCCTTACCCAGCCGCAGCCGGTCCAGGCCGTCGGCAACAAGGTTGAAGTCGTCGAATTTTTCATGTACCACTGCCCCGCGTGCTACGCGGTGGAACCGTTCTTCGCCGATTGGGTCAAAAAGAATGCTGACAAAATTACGGTGCGTCGCGTGCACATGCCGTCGACGGGCCCCAACGATCCGGAGGCGCATTTGTACGTCACGCTCGAAGCGATGGGCAAAGCCGACCTGATGCACGAGAAGGTGTTCCGCGGCGCGCACGTCGAGCGCGTGCGCATGAACACCGACGCGGCCATCATCGACTGGGTCAGCAAGAACGGCATCGACCGGGCCAAATTCCTCGACGCCTGGAATTCGTTCGGCGTCATGACCAAGCTCAAGCGCCTCGGCCCGACGCTGGCGGCCTACCGCGTCGAGGGCACCCCGACCTTCGTCGTCGACGGACGCTACCTGACCTCGCCGTCGGCGATCGCCGAGGCCAATCCGGGCATGCCGCGCTCCGAGCTGTTCAAGAGCGCGACGGCCGTGCTCGACGCGCTCGTCGCGAAGGTACAGAAAGAAAAAGCCGCCAAGCCGGTTGCCGCCGCGGCAGATGCGGCCCCGGCCAAACCGGCCAAAACTGCGAAGTGAACGGTTCTCTATGAACGACAAAGAAGCGAAGATCATTAAAATCTACGACGGCTCGAAACCCGTCGAAGAAGACCTGTACGAGTCCAACCTGATCAACCAGCTCGCCTGGGCGACCGTGGCGGTGTTGTCCGGTCTCGTGATCTGGCTCTGCATTGCGCTTGTCAACGCCGAGAACCAGCGCAACGCTTTGCGCAACAACCTGTGCGCCGACCCCGTCTTCAAGGGCGAGGTCGTGCAAAGCTGCCTGGCGGTGGTCCGTTCGCGCGACCACTGGTGGGAGCATCTGTGGTACGGCCTGACGCATGTGCGTCCGGAGCCCAAGTGACGGCGACGCGGTTGATTGATGCAATGGCGCCTCCGCAACAGCATTGACGCAACAGCAGTAAAGCATGAGCATCGGCGCAACAGCGTTGCCGCAATCTCAGCGATAAAAAAACTCCGCCGCGGCGGAGTTTTTTTATGCCTGCGCGCAAGACTCCCAGCCTTTCAGGCGCACGGCAGCGTGATCACGAAGCAGGCGCCGCCGAGGCGCGACTGGCCGACCCGCAATGTGCCGCCGTGCAGCAGCACGGCCTTGCTCGCGATCGACAGGCCGAGGCCGAAGCCGCCGCTGGCGCGGTCGCGGCTGCGGTCGAGCCGGTAGAACGGTTCGAAGACGCGCGCGCGCTCGGCCTCGGGAATGCCCGGGCCGTCGTCCTCGACCATGATCGTGACCACGTCCGGCGCGCCCGGCGCGCGCGTGGCCGACAGCGCCACCGCCTGCTGCGCGTACTTGCCCGCGTTGCGCAGCAGGTTGTCGACCGCGCGCACGAGCAGGCGCTGGTCGCCCGCGAACTCGCCGAGCCCGGCGCCGAGCGCGACGCTGGTCGGCGGCCCCGCCGCCGGCAGCCCGTCGACGCAGGCCTGCAGCGCCGGCCCGAGCGCGAACGGGGCGCGCGCGGGCGTCTGCGCGCTGTCGAGCTTGGCCATGCCGAGCAGTTCGCCGACCAGCGCGTTGAGCTCGGCCAGGTCGCCGGCCATCGCCCCGATGCGTTTTTCGAGCGCCGGGTCGTCGGCCGCCCCGCGCAGCAGTTCGAGCGCGAACTCGAGCCGCGCGATCGGGGTGCGCAATTCGTGCGAGACCGAGTGCAGCAGCGTGCGCTGGCTGTCGAGCAGGCCCTCGATGCGCCCGGCCATGTGGTTGATGCGCTCGGCCAGCGGATAGATGCTCGCGTTCGGCTTGAGCCGGGCCCGCGCCGACAGCTTGCCCGCGCCAAACTCGTCGGCCACGCGCGAGAGCGACTGCAGCCCGTGCCAATGCGAGCGCGACCACAGGGCGATCGGAATCAACAGCGCGATCGCCACGATCACATAACGCAGCGCCTCCATTTCGAGCGCGAGGCCGAGGTCGATCGGCAGCTTGTGCACGTGGATCACCTCCGCTTCGCTGCCGATGTATTTCTCGCCCGTGAGGTCGACCCGCCGGTAGAACGCCTTGTTCGGGGCGTCGAGGATCAGTTCGCCGCGCATCAGGGCCGCCGCCTCGCGCGCGGGAAGGGCGGCCTTGGCGGCGTCGATCGTGATCAGTTCGAGGCTCGTCTTGGACACCTCGCGCACCTTGTTGAGGCGGCCGAGCCACTCGTCGGCCGGCGCCTGGTCCACGTACTGTTCTATGAGGAAGATCTGGGCCGAGGCCTGGCGCCGCGCGATGTCCTCGAGCGGGTCGCCGAACAGGGCGCGGATCGCGATGTAGATCAGGAAGGTGGCGACGCTGATCGAGAGCATGACGAGCAGGAAGAAGCGGTAGAACAGGCGATTCACGCAGGCATCCCCTGGCGCGTTTTGCGCATCGTTTGCCCCGCCAGCCGTATCCCAAGCATAGATCCCCCTGCCACGCATTGTATAAGAGCAAAGCGAGGACGGGGGTATTACAAATTGGTGACAATTGGACGACAGGTGTGGGGGGATTAAATGCGTCTAGGCATTTAAGATGGGGGCAAGTCAAGTTTCCGTTGACCCGCTGTCGGGCAATCGCGGTGGGTCTTTTTTATTCGCAAGGCAAGCGCGGGCGCCGTCCGCGCCATCGGTAATGTGAGAGGAGGGGGCGTCCCCCTCCATGTCGACAACAGGCAAGCTTGGTAATGAGGCGTTTTTTGGGGGTTCCGGGCGGCAAGCCTTTAGAATGGCACTTTTCGACACCCCCACTACCGAAAACATGAAAAAGCTTTTTGTCCTGGCCCTGGCCGGCGTGTGCGGCGCAGTCGGCGCCCAGACGCCCACCACCAATCCGATGCCTGACGGTAGTCACGACATGTATCTTGGTCTGGGCGCGGTCTCCGAAGCGGTCTACGAAGGCTCGCGCGAGCGCCGCGCGGCGACCTTGCCTGTTTTACAATTTGCCTGGAGCAACGGCGTGTTCGTCTCCGGCACCAGCGCCGGGATCCATGTTTCGAGCGACCCGGGCATCGAATACGGGCCGCTCGTCGCGTTCACGCGCGGGCGCACCGACAAGGGCTTGACCGGCACCGCCGGCGGCATCGGACCGTCCACCGGGCTGGTCGCTCCGGGCGACTTCGAACCGGCGAAAACGCAGCGCGTGCCCTTGCAGGGCGAGACGCGCCTGTCCGGCATGGACCGGGTCGAGAGCCGCCTGCAGGCCGGTTTCTTCCTCAATTACTACCTCGGCGAGCGGCTGCGCCTGACCAGCAGTTTCCTCGGCGGCGCCGGCGCCAAGCGCAACGGCGCCCAGCTCGGCCTGGGCATCCAGCACATCGCGGCCGAGATCTTGCCGCACCATGCGCTGTCGCTGAGCGCCGGGCTGACCCTGGCCAACCGCCGCTACAACGAGACGTATTTCGGCGTGACCGAGCTCGAGGCCGAGCGCAGCTTCAACCGCGCCTACTTCCCGCAGGGCGGCCTGAAGGACGTGTACCTCGGCGCGCGCTGGAACTGGACCTTCAATTCCCAGTGGATGTTAAGCACCGGGATCAAGTTGACGCGCCTGCAGGGCGACGCCAAAAACAGCCCGCTCGTCGAGCGGCCCAGCAACGCGACGGTTTCGACCGCACTGGCATTCCGTTTCTAAAATGTTTAAAACCCTCCACATCCCGGCGTCTGTTGCCCTGCTGCTCGCGGTTGCTACCGCCGCGGCCGCGCCGCGCGAGGGTGAATGGGTGAGTTACCGCGATGCCTACCGCACGATGGTGGTGTTCGAAAAATACGGCAAGCCGAAAAACCTGATCCAGAACCACTTCCAGGTCGCGCCCAAGGACAGGCGCATCGCCTTCGACGGCGTGCAATTGGCGCTCAAGGGCAAGACCGTGCAGATCAACCTCGCGCTCGACGCCACCGGGCGCGTGACCTTTTTCCCGCTGCTCAAGGCCGCGTACGACGAGAACGCCGAGCTCGTGCTCAGCCGACATCTCGGCCCCTTGTCGTTCCGTTCGCGCGTGTCGATCGTCGCACGCGCCGACGGCGTCTACGAGGCGGCCGAGTTGCGCGCCGCCTGCGAGCAGGCGCTGGCCTACCAGCGCCACGCCGACGCCGCGCTGCGCGGCAAAAAATGCGTGGGCGTGCGTTTCGCGTTCGCGCCCAAGACGACGGGTGTCAACATCAAACTGCGCGCGGCCGACGGCGTCGCGCCGGTCGGCCTGCCGGTGGTCGACGGCGCCGCCTTTGCCGACGAGCCCGGCGAGGGTTTTAGGACCGTCAACTACCGCTTTGGCGCCTTGCCCGACACGGCGCAAGTGCTGACCCAGGACGCGCCGCTGGCGATCGCGCCGCTGTTCGAATAGTTGGTGTGGGAGTAAGCGCTCTGACCGCAGGCGCGGTGGGAAGCGGCGTGGCGGCAGCGGCGGCAAGCGCGGGCGCGCGGACGATCAAACTATCAAGCGATCAATCAAGCGCTTGCGTTCAGCTCCAGGCCGACGGCGAAAACAAGTAACCCTCGCCCCACACCGTCTTGATCTTTTCTGAATCAACATCGTCGAACTTGCGGCGCAGCTTAGAGATGCAATTGTCGATGCTGCGGTCGAGGCCGTCGAATTCGATGCCGCGCATTTTCTTGAGCAGGGCGTCGCGCGAGAGCACATGCCCGGCCGACTCGGCCAGCACCAGCAACAGCTTGTATTCGGTGTTGCTGAGCACACACGGCTGGCCGCGCCAGCTCACGCTGCGCTCGCTGGTGGTGATCGTCAACGCGCCGAAGCTGAGCTCCTGGCCGTCGACGGCCTTGTTCTGCGCGCGCCGCAGCAGCGCCCGCAGGCGCGCCAGCAGCACGCGCGGCTGCACCGGCTTGTTGACGAAGTCGTCGGCGCCCTGTTCCAGCCCGGACACCTCGTCGTAGGAATCCTCGCGCGCGGTCAGGATCAGGATCGGGACCTCGCTGATCTCGCGGATCTGGCGGCACACGACCATGCCGTCGAGGCCGGGCAACATCAGGTCGAGCACGACCACGTCGGCCGGATTGGCCTTGAAATTCTCGATCGCCGTATCGCCACGCGTGACCAGGTCGACCGTAAATTCATACGCGCTCAGGTACTCGACAACCAGTTCGGCCAGCCGTGCATCGTCTTCCACCAACATTACTCGAAACATGATTCCTCCTCGCGCTTATTGTATAAGAGCAATGCTTGGAAAGCACAAGCAGTGGCAAAACGATACAGTTTAGCGACAATTGGACGTAAAAAAATCCGCCGTGGCGGATTTTTTTGAACCGGGAAAAATCAGGCGGCGTTGGCGGCCACGAAGTCCCAGTTGACCAGACCCCAGAATGTTTCGACATACTTGGCGCGGGCGTTGCGGTAGTCGATGTAGTAGGCGTGCTCCCAGACGTCGCAGGTGAGCAGCGGCTTGTCGCCGGTGGTCAGCGGGCAGCCGGCGTTCGAGGTGTTGGCGATGTCGACCGAACCGTCGGCCTTTTGCACCAGCCAGGTCCAGCCCGAACCGAAGTTGCCCAGGCACGACTTGGTGAATTCTTCTTTGAACTTGTCGAACGAACCCCATTTGGCGTTGATCGCGTCGCCGACCTTGCCGCTTGGCGCGCCGCCGCCGTTTGGCGTCATGCAGTTCCAGTAGAAGGTGTGGTTCCAGACCTGGGCCGCATTGTTGAACACGCCGCCGGTCGAGCTTTTGATGATTTCTTCGAGCGACTGCTCGGCGAACTCGGTGCCCTTGATCATGTTGTTGAGGTTAGTGACATAGGTCTGGTGATGTTTGCCATAGTGGTACTCGAGCGTCTCTTTCGAGATGTGCGGCGCGAGGGCGTCCATTGCGTATGGCAGTGCTGGCAGAGTATGTTCCATGTGTTTTTGTCCTTGGATTTGATTGGGAGATGCGGTGATGCTGCTGAAACGACGCTTATTGTAGATCGGATGGCGTTTCGTTGCTAATTTGCTTCGCGGCGGCAATTTAATCGTGCAGCGCGGCTTGGTGTGGCGTGTCCAAAATCGTACCGAAGAAACCCCACCACATCGTCCTCGCGGAGGCGGGGACCCATAGACAGCTAGCGTTCTATGGGTCCCCGCCT
>JAZKIN010000171.1:20865-24776 GCA_040384885.1 Pseudomonadota bacterium
CCGCGAGGACGATGTGGGTTTGATTTTTCGTTTGGGGCTTTGCTAGGTGTACGGCCCTCGTCAGCTCATTCCTTATGGAATACGCACGCTCGCAACCCCGATCTCAGCGCTCCCCTCGGCCAGCCGCACCGTCAACGCCGCATCAACCGCAATCTGCCCCGGCGCACGCAGCACATTGCCCGCGGCATCACTGACGATCGCATAACCGCGCTCCAGCGTGCGCTGCGGGTTGAGCATCTCTAACTGGGCGGCCAGCGCGGCGAGCGCCTCGCGCCGCTGCCCGAGCTGGTTGGCAAAACTGGCCCCGCAGCGCCGTTGCTGCGAAACCAGCTCGGCACGCAGCCCGCGCAAATCCGGCCGGTGCCGACCCCAGCGCGCGCGCAACTGCGCCAGCGCGAACGCCTGCCGGTTCACGGGCGCGCGCACCGCGTGCGTGAGCGCGGTCGACAAGGCAAGCAGCTTGAGGCGCTGATGCCCGATCTGCGCCGCCGGGCTGAGCAGCCGGCGCGCGCAATTGTCGAGCCCGAGGTTGGCGTCGGCCAAGGCGCGCCGCATCGCGCGCCGCAGGTCGAGCGCGTCGGCCGCGAGCGAGCCGAGCCAGTCGGCGCGCGGCGTGACGGCCAGTTCGGCCGCCGCCGTCGGCGTGGCCGCGCGCACGTCGGCGCTGAAGTCGGCGATCGTGAAATCGGTCTCGTGGCCCACGCCCGCGATCACGGGCATGCTGCAGTTGGCGATCGCCAGCGCCACGATTTCTTCGTTAAAACACCACAGGTCCTCGATCGAGCCGCCGCCGCGGCACACGAGCAGCACGTCGGTCTCGGCGCGGCGCGAGGCGCAATCGATGGCCTGGGCGATTTTTTCGGCGGCCAGCTGGCCCTGCACCGGGGTCGGATACAGCACCACGCGCACATGCGGGGCGCGCCGCTGCAAGGCCGTCAGCACGTCGCGCAGCGCGGCCGCCTGCAAACTCGTGACGATGCCGACGCTGCGCACGAACAGGGGCAGGGGACGCTTGCGCTCGGGGTCGAACAAGCCCTGCGCGCCCAGCCTTTCCTTGAGCCGCAGAAAGGCTTCGTACAGCGCGCCCACGCCCGCGCGCCGGATCGCCTCGACATTGATCTGGTAGTCGCCGCGGGCCCCGTACAGGGTCACGAGCGCGCGCACCTCGACCTTGTCGCCCTCGCGCGGGATGAAGCCGGCGTACTGGGCGCGGCCGCGGAACATGACCGCGCGCACCTGTGCCGCATCGTCCTTGAGTGTGAAATACCAGTGGCCCGAGCTGGCCTTGGTGAAATTGGAGATTTCGCCGCCGATCCAGGTCAGCGGGAAACTGCGCTCGAGCAGGCGCGCCACCTGCTGGTTGAGGGCGGTCACGGTCAGCACGGGCGGGGCCGCGTAGACGGGGTCGAGGTCGAAATTGCTCTGCATGCGGGCGGGTCCTGGAAAAAGCTGTCCACAAAAATTTGGGGCGGTCATGCTTATGTCATATTTTAGAAGTGCCGACAAGGGCTTTCTGCAAGTGCTTGTTTACGTTGACTAATCCGGTCCGTGACTTTGCGTGAGAATGCTTGAAACGCCTGACGGATCAAGCACTTTGCTGTGACTGTTGAGAGTTGCTCACAAAGTTATCCACAAGCGCCGTGCGCGGAGAGGGCGGTGCGGGCCCAGGATCCGATGCCGCGTTTCACCGCGCGAATCCTCGTTTTGGCGCGCCGGTTCTTTCATATTTTTCGATCCACCCTACTAAAAATCTTCGGCAAAGATTCCAAACGAGGAAAAACGAGGAACATGGCACCAAAACAAGGCTTCGGCGCGGTGGCGCCCAACCTTAGCTGCCACTTTTATGCGCAGTGCCATTTTTTTGTTTGAAATCATGGTCTTAGCGTAGGCACTTTGCGCTTGCTCACAATGTTGTCCACAGAAGGTGTGCAGAAGTTTCGCTTCTGAGATTGTTGCCGGCACCGTCCTGACGCTGCCTTTATTTAACGCAGGAACAAAATTCCTTTTAAAATCAAGGCACTTGCAGGGTGTTGAGTGGCTTGCACACAATCTTGTCCACAGAAGATGTGCAGAACAAGCGCGATGGGGATAAGCCGGTACTTATCGGGCGAAACCTGTCGTTTTCGTGCTTGGATTTAGAGGATTCTCGACTTAAAACGCCGGATTCGGAGCAACTGCGCATGCTTTAAGCAGCGCTGATTTTCCTTTATGAATCAAAGGGTTTGCCTGCTGTCAAAGTTCTTGCGCACAAACTTATCCACAGAAGATGTGCAAAAGAATTGGCCTGAATGCCGGCTTCCGTTTTTGCCACGCATGCCACGTTTTTAAGCGTTGATGTTTTTTTGTTTTAAATCAATTGCTTACGTTCAAGCCCGCTAGCTTGCTCACAATCTTATCCACAGTTTGTGTTCAAAACTTTGCCGGCCGATGGCACGGCCGTGTGGATAAGTTGCTTTGGTCACGCGTGGGGCTGTCTGCCAGATTTTTACGCATGGAAAAATTTCCCTTTGAAATCAAGGCACTTACCGGGTGCCTCCATGCTTGCCAACAGTGTTATCCACAGAATGTGTTGGCAAGTAGGGACAGTTAGCCCGGCGCGGCGGGACATCGCCTTCTGATGGCCTTGCGCAACTGCAAGTAAAGACGCCACAACCTACCGTGGACCGCTGTCGACAGAAGCGCGCCCAGCCCCTTGTCGGACGCCCGACCGAGCGCATTTCGCAGCTTTTTTACAGCTGCCTTGTTTTTACGCAAGTTGAAATTAGTCTTTCGAATCAAAGGCTTTGTGCGCGCTCAACGCGCTTGCTCACAATCTTATCCACAGAAGGTGTGTAGAACTCTACTTGCCGAGAGTCAGCCAACACGTTACATTGCCGGATTCGGTTTATTCCGGTCTTCAACTTATTCAGGAGTTCGTCTTGCTCGCAATTATTCAAGCTGCAGGCTGGCCCATCTGGCCATTGCTGATCGCCTCCATCGTCGCCATGGCGCTGATCATTGAACGCTTGATCTACCTCCGCCGCCAAAAGATCCTGCCTAAGCAATTGCTCGCCGACGTGATCCGGGTCTACCAGAGCGGCAAGATCTCGCAGGACATCATCGACAAGCTGTCGCAGAATTCGCCGCTGGGCACCGTGCTCGCGGCCGCGCTGCGCAATGTCGACGCCCCGCGCGACGTGATGAAGGAATCGATCGAGGAGGCCGGCCGCGGCGTGGCACATAAGCTCGAGCGCTTCCTGACCACACTCGGTTCGATCGCCTCGCTCGCCCCGCTGATGGGCCTGTTCGGCACCGTGGTCGGCATGATCGAAATTTTCGGCGCCCAGAACGCGACCGGCACCAACCCGGCGGCGCTCGCCCACGGCATCTCGGTGGCGCTCTACAACACCGGTTTCGGCCTCGCGATCGCGATGCCCGCACTGGTTTTCTACCGCCATTTCCGCGCCCTCGTCGACAGCTTCGTGATCGACATGGAATTGCAGGCGGTTAAGTTCGTCGACATCGTGCACGGTAGCCGCAAATGATGGATTTTCGCCGCGGCAAAAGCCGTGAGGATCCGGAGATCAACCTGATCCCCTTCATCGACGTCTTGCTCGTCATTTTGATCTTCCTGATGGTGAGCACGACCTACAGCAAGTTCACCGAGCTGCAGATCACGCTGCCGACGGCCGACGCCGAGAAGGCGCTCGACAAGCCGTTCGAGATCAACGTCACGGTCGATGCCAAGGGTAATTACACGGTCAACAATGTGCCCGTGTCGTTCTCGACGGTGGCGGGTTTGGCCGACGATTTGAAGGCGGCCGCGCGTACCGGCAGCGACGGGCAGCCGCTCGCCAATCCCGAGAAGAGCCCGGTTGTGATCGTCAACGCCGACCAGTTCGCGATGCACCAGATGGTCATCAACGTGCTCG
>JAZKIN010000172.1:0-3443 GCA_040384885.1 Pseudomonadota bacterium
GCGACATCCGGCGCATCAACGTGCGCGCCACCGAGATCCAGATGGGCGACCGCTCCACCGTGATCGTGCCGAACTCGGAGTTCATCACCAAGATCGTCCGCAACGTGACGCTGGCCGACCCGATCGGCCTGGTGCAGATCAAGCTGCCGGTGCCGCTGGGCAGCGACGTCGACAAGGTGCGCGAACAGCTGCTGCAGGCCTACGACGCCAACAAGGACGTGCTGGAGACGCCCGGCCCGGCCGTGCTGCTCGACGGCATCGACCACGGCCAGCTGATGTTCAACGCGACCGGCTACGTCAACTCGCCGCGCAGCGTGGCGCGGGTGCGCAGCGCGCTGCTGTTCGACGTGCTCAAGCGCCTGCACGACGCCGACATCCAGCTCAGCAGCCCGCCGACGATGCTGATCAGCACGGCCCCGGGGGAGGTGGCCACCCTCCCCGCGACCGCGCCGGCACCGGTGCCGCCCGCGACCTGACCGGCGCCGCGCGCACCCGGGTCAGGCGCCGACCAGCGCGTGGCGGACCAGCAGCGCGGAGAGCAGGAACATCGTCCCGCCGATCAGGCCGTCGAGCACCTGCCAGGCGCGCGGCCGGGCGAACCACGGCGCGAGCCAGCGGGCGCCGAAGCCGAGCAGCGAGAACCAGAGCAGGCTCGCGCTCGCCGCACCCCCGATGAACCAGCCGCGCACGCCCGCGGGCTGCTGGGCTCCGATGCTGCCGACCAGCAGCACCGTGTCCAGGTACACGTGCGGGTTGAGCAGCGTGAACGCCGCGGCCTGCGCGACGGCCGCGCCCAGGCGCAGGCCGGCGCCGCCCTCGGCGGCCTGCAGCGCGTGGGCCTGGCGCGCGCGCTGGATTGCCTGCCAGCCGTAGAACGCCAGGAACACCGCGCCGGCCAGCGCCAGCGCCTGGGTCAGGCGCGGGCTCTCGCCGAGCGCCTGCGCTATGCCGAGCACGCCAGCGGCGATCAGGGCCGCATCGGCCACCGCGCAGAACAGCACGACCGTGCCGACATGCTCGCGCCGCAGGCCCTGGCGCAGCACGAACGCGTTCTGCGCGCCAATGGCGACGATCAGCCCGAGGCTGAGCGCCAGGCCGTGGAAGAAGACGGGAAACGCGGTCGCGGCGGTCTGGGTCGGTGACATGCGCACAGCTTGCCAGCCCGGGGTGCCGTAGGCAAACTAAGCTTCCTTAATCGAATGAAGCAAAACTGAATCATGCTCGACTACGCCGCGCTGTCCGCGCTGGCCGCCGTGATCGAGGAAGGCAGCTTCGAGCGCGCCGCGCTCGCGCTCCACGTCACGCCCTCGGCGGTGTCGCAGCGCATCCGGCAGCTGGAGGAGCGGATCGGCTCGCCGCTGGTGGTGCGCGAGCAGCCCTGCCGCGCCACCGAGACCGGCCGGCGGCTGTGCCGGCACGTCGCCCGCGTGCGCCTGCTCGAACTCGAACTGCAGGGCACGATGCCCGCGCTGGCGCGCGACGGCGCCGCCCGCGTGCCGCTGCCGGTGGCCGTCAACGCCGACAGCCTCGCGACCTGGTTCGCGCCGGCGCTTGCCGGCTTCGCGGCCGATGCGCACGTGCTGGTCGATGTGGCGGTGGACGACCAGGACCACACCGCCGAGTGGCTGCGAACCGGCGCGGTGCTCGCCGCGGTGACTGCCAGCCCGCGTGCTCCCGCCGGCTGCAACAGCCGCGCGCTCGGCGCGATGCGCTATCTGGCCGTCGCGAGCCCGGCGTTCATCGCGCGCCACTTCTCCGGCGGCGTGAAGGCGGCCCGCCTGGCGCAAGCGCCGAGCCTGGTCTTCAACGCCAAGGACGAGTTGCAGGCGCGCTGGGTGCGGCGCCTGTGCCACCGCCATGTCGACCTGCCGCGCCACGGCCTGCCCTCGCCGCAGGCCTTCGTCACCGCCGCAGTGGCCGGCATGGGCTGGGGCCTGCAGCCGCACGCGCTGATCGCGGCGCATCTCGCGGCCGGCACGCTCGTCGAACTCGTGCCGGGCACGCCGCTGGACACGCCGCTCTACTGGCAGCACGTGCGGTCGGCGGCGCGCCTGATCGACGGCCTCACCCGCGTCGTCGTGGCGGCCGGGGGCCGCGCCCTGCAGCCCGCGTGAGCGGCGGCGAAGCGCGCGTCTGCACCGGTATTCGGGCATTCCCGCACCGAATGCCCGCGCGGCGCGGCCCTACCATCGCGCCAAACACGCAGGGGTGAACGCTCATGTTCGATTGGCTGAAGCAGCTCGACCGGCACCTGCCGGTGCGGTACTCGGTGTGGGTGCTGTGCGCGATCGGGGCGCTGCTGTGCGCGTTCACCTGGGTCGGCTTCGGCGTCGGCGGCGGGCCGGCGCTGGCCTTCACGCTGCTGGTCGGGCTGGGCATCCGCGACACGCGCCAGACGCGCCACTCGGTGCTGCGCAACTACCCGGTGATCGGCCACCTGCGTTTCCTGCTCGAGTTCATCCGGCCCGAGATGCGGCAGTACTTCATCGAGGGCGACAACGAGGCCGCGCCGTTCTCGCGCCAGCAGCGCTCGCTGGTCTACCAGCGCGCCAAGGGCGAGGCCGACAAGCGGCCGTTCGGCACGCAGATGGACGTGGGCGCGGTCGGCTACGAGTGGATCAACCATTCGCTGCAGCCGACGACGCTGGCCTCGCACGACTTCCGCGTCGAGATCGGCGCGGGCCGCGCGCAGCCGTACAGCGCCAGCATCTTCAACATCTCGGCGATGAGCTTCGGCGCGCTCAGCGCCAACGCGATCCTGGCGCTCAACGCCGGCGCCAAGCGCGGCAATTTCGCGCACGACACCGGCGAGGGCTCGATCAGCCGCTACCACCGCGAGAACGGCGGCGACCTGATCTGGGAGATCGGCTCGGGCTACTTCGGCTGCCGCAACGATGACGGCGGGTTCAGCGAGGAGCGCTTCGCCGCCAACGCCTGCCAGCCCCAGGTGAAGATGATCGAGCTGAAGCTGAGCCAGGGCGCGAAGCCTGGCCACGGCGGCGTGCTGCCGGGGCCGAAGGTCACGCCCGAGATCGCCGCGGCGCGCGGCGTGCCGGCGTGGGTCGACTGCGTCTCGCCGGCCAGCCACGCGGCGTTCTCGACGCCGATCGAGATGATGCATTTCATCGAGAAGCTGCGCACCCTGTCGGGCGGCAAGCCGACCGGCTTCAAGCTGTGCATCGGCCACCCGTGGGAGTGGTTCGCGATCGCGAAGGCGATGGTCGAGACCGGCATCACGCCGGACTTCATCGTCGTCGACGGCGCCGAGGGCGGCACCGGCGCCGCGCCGCTCGAGTTCACCGACCACGTCGGCGCGCCCTTGCAGGAAGGGCTGCTGCTGGTTCACAACACGCTGGTCGGCCTGAACCTGCGCCAGAAGATCAAGCTGGGTTGCGCCGGCAAGGTCGTCAGCGCGTTCGACATCGCGCGCATGCTCGCGCTCG
>JAZKIN010000173.1:0-7262 GCA_040384885.1 Pseudomonadota bacterium
GTGTGGCAGGGGATCGGCCGGCACGCCGGCCGCCCCTATGCCGATCAGCGGCTCAGAGCAACTGTTCTATGGGTCCCCGCCTTCGCGAGGACGATGTTGGTTTTTGATATTCTAATTTTCGTCGACGCGATTTCTGAATCGCCCTAGGCGCCAATCCAGCGCATCGCCCCCTTTCGCGCCAGCCTCCCATGCGGGGATGGTCTTAGGTGCTTGCAACCGCCGTACCTGAACCGCCTTCATAAGCGTGACCGCCAGCTTGGATTCGAACTCCGTTGCTTAGTGACGAAGCTCGTTTCGTTTCGGCCCTGAGTGACGATCGGCTTGCTCGGCCTCCTGGTGACGACCTTTTCCCTTCCTCGGCGTGTGCATGTTCCTGTCGGGCTGCACTCCTACGGCAAGCGTAACAGGCGGACCGATACGAAAAAGAGGGCGGCGTTGCGGCGCCGCCCCCTTTTTTTCACCTGCGCCTTTACCCGCCTATTTGGCCACGCGCGTCGGCAGCGCCTCGCGCACCTCGTCGAAGCTGACCGCGCCGCGCTTGCCGCGGTCGATCTGCTCGAAGCGGGCGCTGACGTAGCCAAGGCCGGCCCGGTCGGCCTCGACCTTGGTCAGGCGGCCGTTGGCGTCAAGGTCGGCCTGCTCGAATTGGCGCCTGAGCTTTTGCATGGCCTGCTCGCGCAGCGCCTGGCCGGCGGCCGGGGGCGGGCCCGACGGCGTGCGCAGCGACGGCGGCAGCGAAGGCCCGAACTGGGGCGTTTGCGCCGCGGCGCCGGCGGCGAGGACGGAGAGGCCGAGCACTAGGGCGGGCCTGAGGAGGGATTTAAGCTGGTTCATTTGGCCACCGATTCGCTGTTGTACAAGACTAGCATGTCGGCGCGCTGGGCCTTGCGCGCGGTGTCGTCAAGGTAGGACATGTGGCCGCTCTGGTAGTTCTTGACCGAGATGTTCGGATTCGGGCCGAGCCGCGCGAGGTCGCGCTCGGTCAGGTGGAACGGCGTGGCCAGGTCGTGGTAGCCGTTCATGGCGACGATCTTGAGGTCCGGGTTGATGATCAGCGCGGCCGCGAGGTCGGGAATGGTGTCGGGCACGTCCCTGCCGTCGTGGCTGAAATTCCACTTGCCGATGATGTCGTTGAACGACAGGTAGGACGTGCCCGCGCTGTAGCGCAGCTCGTTTTTGAGGTAGCTGACGATGGTGTTCGAGAACGTCGCGCCGGCCACCGTCAGCGACGGGTCGCCCTCGGCCGCGAGCGCGCTGCCGAGCGGGGCGTTGACGCGCCCGTCGTAGCGGCCGATCATGATGCCGGGCAGCAGTTGCTGGCGGTACAATCCCGGGCCCATCGAAAAATTCTGGGTCCATTGCAGCGTCGACAGGCCGGTGAACGCGACCAGTTGCGCGAGCACGGCGCCCGGCGGCGCGGCCTTGGTGCTGATCCACGGCCCGACCGCCGCCTGGTACGGGCCGGCCGCGAACGCGCGCGCCTGCTGCAGGTGGGCGTTGAAATCGGTCGGCGCCGGGTTCGCGCGCTGGTGGTAGGCACTGACCGCGGCGTAACTTGGCAGGTAGGCCTCGCAGCTGACGGTGCCCGGGTTGAACAAACCGCAATTGCTGTTGTAGTCCATCGCCGGCGACTGCAGCACCACGCCGGTCAGGCGCACGCCCGCCACTTCGAGCAGCCTGGCCACCACACCCGAACGCGGCCCGCCGTACGATTCGCCGAACAGCCACTTGGGCGAGGCCTGGCGCGCGTTGACCGTCACATAGCGCTGCACGAAATCTCGGAACGCGGCCGCGTCGCTGTCGACGCCCCAGAACTCGAGGTTGGTGCGCGGCGCCACCGCCTGCGAAAAGCCGGTGCCGATGGCGTCGACGAACACGAGGTCGGAGTGGTCGAGCAAGGTCTCCTGGTTCTCGACCAGTTGCGCCGGGTTGGGCATGACCGTCGACGGGAAATTGGTGACGATGCGCTTCGGACCGAACGAGCCCATATGCAGCCACAGCGAGGACGAACCGGGACCGCCATTGTAGAAGAAGGTGACCGGCCGGCGCGAAGGCTCGAGCGTGCCGGCGGTGTAGGCCACGTAGAAGAACGAGGCGCCCTGCACGCTCAGGTGGCCGCTGGTGGCGGTGTAGTTGAACGTTTTGCCCGCCAGCGTCATGCTCGACGGGACGACCGCCGCGCCCTCCTGCGCGGACGCGAGCGAGGCGCCGGACGCGCCCGAGTAGCTGACCGGGTCGACGAAGGTGCCCGGCAGCGGCGTCGGGGTCGGTATCGGCGTCGGGGCGGGCGCGGCGGCGCCACCGCCGCCGCCGCCGCAAGCGGCCAGCAGCACGGCGGCGCACCCGAGGGCGGCCGCGCGCCGGGCGCAGGTTAAAACAGGTGGATTCGACACGCTGGTTCTCCCTTATGCATGAGCTTGGTGAACCCCGATTATGCATCCGGGCGGGCCCGACGGCGCGGATTCGCGGAGAATTTTTCGATGCATGTGCGCAAGGATCGCGAGATGGCCGTGTCAAGGCTGTGTAAATACCGCGTAAATACGTGCGCGTACGTCGCTCCGCAAGTTTTTGCAAGATGGTGTAAGGTTTGCGGCAACGGCCCGACCAAGGCTGACACCACCCGATTTGCCGGAGAACCCAATGCTGATCAAAACTAGTCCCCGTGGCGGCGCCGAGCCGCATGCATCCGAGATCACGCCGCAAGCCGTCTACGAGGAGCGCCGCGCGTTCATCGCCAAAATGGCGATGGGCGCCGTCGCCGGCGGCGCGCTCTGGGAGATGGCCAACCGCGAGGCGTTCGCGGCGGCGCCGGCACCGGCCAAGCTGGCCGCCAAACGCAATGCGGCGCTGTCGGCGGCCGATACCCAGACGCCGTTCAAGGACGCCTCCACCTACAACAACTTCTACGAATTCGGCACCGACAAGGCCGACCCGGCGCAGAACGCGCACACCCTGCGCCCGCGCCCGTGGGCGATCCAGATCGAAGGCGAGGTCAAAAAGCCGATGACGCTCGACCTCGACGCCCTGCTCAAGCTGGCCCCGCTCGAGGAGCGCGTGTACCGGCTGCGCTGCGTCGAGGGCTGGTCGATGGTGATCCCGTGGGTCGGCTATTCGCTGTCTGAGCTGATCAAAAAGGTCGAGCCGACCAGCAACGCCAAGTATGTCGAATTCGTCACCCTGGCCGATCCGAGGCAGATGCCGGGCGTGAACAGCCGCGTGCTCGACTGGCCGTATGTCGAAGGCTTGCGCATCGACGAGGCCAGCCATCCGCTGGCGATGCTCGCGCTGGGCATGTACGGCCAGACGCTGCCGAACCAGAACGGCGCGCCGGTGCGCCTCGTGGTGCCCTGGAAATACGGCTTCAAGTCGGCCAAGTCGATCGTCAAGATCCGCTTCGTCAAGGACCAGCCGCGCACGGCCTGGAACGTGTCGGCGCCGTCCGAGTACGGCTTCTACTCGAACGTCAATCCGAACGTCGACCACCCGCGCTGGTCGCAGGCGAGCGAGCGCCGCATCGGCGAGGACGGCTTCTTCAAACCGAAGCGCAAGACGCTCATGTTCAACGGCTACCCCGAAGTCGCCCCGCTGTACGCGGGCATGGACCTCAAGAAGTTTTTCTAAGGGTGGGACCGCACATGGGGGCGTTCAATCCCGGCCCGCGCCAGCTGGTCCTGATCAAGGCGCTGCTGTTCACGCTCGCGCTGCTGCCGCTGGCGCGCATGGTGTGGCTGGCCGCCAGCGGCAGCCTGGTCGAGCCGATCCAGTTCATCACGCGCGCGACCGGCGACTGGGTGCTGTACTTCCTGTGCATCACGCTCGCAATCACGCCGCTGCGCCGCTTCACGGGCTGGAACTGGCTCATCAAGTTGCGCCGCATGGCGGGCATGTTCGCGTTCTTCTACGCGCTGCTGCACTTCACGACCTTCCTCTGGTTCGACCATTGGTTCGATGTCGCGGCGATGCTGCGCGATGTGCTCAAGCGGCCGTTCATCACGGTCGGCTTCATCGCCTTCGTGCTGCTGATCCCGCTGGCGCTCACGAGCACCAACGCGATGCAGCGCCGGCTCGGCGGCAAGCGCTGGCTGTGGCTGCACCGGCTGGTGTACCTGATCGCGCCGCTCGGGATTTTGCATTTCTGGTGGATGAAGGCGGCCAAGAGCGATTTCGCCGAGCCCATCGTGTTCGGCGCGATCGTCGCCGCGCTGTTGCTGCTGCGCGTCTATTGGAGCGTATCGAAGGCGCGCGCGGCCAGGGCGGCCGGCGCGCCCCAAGGCGAAAAGAGCCTTACTTGATCACAGACCCGTGACCAGCGACTCGAGCGCGAACAAGTCGGCCGGCTGCTCGCGCTGGCGCACCAGGTGCACCGCGGCGCCGTCGACGATGACTTCGGCGGCGCGCCCGCGCGTGTTGTAGTTCGAGGCCATGGTCAGGCCGTAGGCGCCGGCCGCCATGATCGCCAGCAGGTCGCCTTCGCGCACCGCCAGCGCGCGCTCGCGCGCGAGCCAGTCGCCCGATTCGCACACCGGCCCGACCACGTCGTAGACCACGGCCGCGTCGGCGCGCGGGCGCACCGGCTGCACGTCCATCCAGGCCTGGTACAGGGCCGGGCGCATCAGGTCGTTCATGGCCGCGTCGACCACGCAGAAATTCTTCTCGGCGCCCGGCTTGAGGTACTCGACCCGGGTCAGCAGCACGCCCGTGTCGCCAACGATCGAGCGGCCCGGTTCGAACACGACCTTGATCGGCGCGCCCGCGTAGCGCGCCGCGCGCCAGGCGTCGATGCGCGCGAACAGGCGTCCGAGGTAGTCGCCCACGGCCACCGGCGCGGCCTCGCCGGCCTCGCCGTAATTGATGCCGATGCCGCCGCCGATGTCGAGGTGGTGCAGCACGATGCCTTCGGCGCCTAGCGTGTCGATCAGCTCGATCAGCTTGTCGAGCGCCTCGAGCAGCGGCGCGTCGTCGAGCAACTGCGAGCCGATGTGGCAGTCGATGCCTTCGACCCGCAGGTGCGGCAGCGCGGCCGCCGCGCGGTAGGTCGCGAGCGCGTCGTCGAAGGCGACCCCGAACTTGTTGGCTTTGAGGCCGGTCGCGATGTAGGGATGGGTCTTGGCGTCGACGTTCGGGTTCACCCGCAGCGACACCGGCGCCGTCTTGCCCATGGCGCCGGCCACGCGGTCGAGGCGGTGCAGCTCGGGGATCGATTCGACGTTGAAGCACAGGATGTCGTGCGACAGCGCGAGCCGCATCTCGGCCTCGCTTTTTCCCACGCCCGAAAAAATGACCTTGCGCGGGTCGCCGCCGGCCGCGATCACGCGCAGCAGCTCGCCCCCGGAGACGATGTCGAAGCCGGCGCCGCGGCGCGCGAGCAGGTCGAGGATCGCGAGGTTCGAATTGGCCTTCATCGCGTAGCACACGAGCGCGTCGCGCCCGGCGCAGGCGTCGGCGTAGGCGCCGAAATTGGCGAGCAGGGCGGCCTTCGAATACACGTAGGTCGGGGTGCCGTATTGCTCGGCGATCGCGGCCAGCGCGGCGCCTTCGGCGTGCAACTGGCCGTCTTGATGGGTGAAGTGCGACATGGACTCGTTCTTATTTAGGCGTGCGAATTGAAATGGGGCGCCTATTTGGCGGGGGCGGGGGCGGGCGCCGCCTCGGGCAGCGCCTCGCTGCCGGCCTGGGCCGGCGCGGGCACGGGGGCCGCCCTGGCCGGGGCGTTCGGCGCGCTTGGCATGGTCAGCGGACCGGTTTGGCCGCAGCCGGCGAGCAGGGCGGCGGCGGCCAAGACCATGGCGGCGACTGCGGTATTGCGTACGGTGGAAGGCTTCACGATTAGAATCACGGTTTGATTAGAAGACTTTGGAGTGTAGCATGAGCGAAACCGAATTTTTGGACCTGGCCGAGGCCACCCTGGGCACGATCGAAGCGGCGCTCGACCGCCTCAACGACGAGGACCTGATCGACGTCGAATGCAAGCGCAGCGGCAACGTGCTCGAGATCGAATTCATCGACAACGGCTCGAAAATCATCGTCAACAGCCAGGCCCCGATGCAGGAACTGTGGGTGGCGGCGAAATCGGGTGGATTCCATTACCGGCGCGTCGACGGCGCGTGGATCAACACGCGCGACGGCTCCGAATTGTTCGCCGCGCTGTCGCTGTTGGCGAGTGCGCAGGGCGGGGCCGCGGTCGTATTGTAGAGCAAGCGCGGGCTTGCCGTTTGGCGCGGTAAAAAAAGGGGAGGCCGCGGCCTCCCTTTTTTGCGCCCGCTTGCGCAGTAGCGCTAATCCTGTTCGACTAAAAGCCAAACCAACATCGTCCTCGCGCATGGCTCGGCGCCCCCGCGTTGACCCATAGAACGCTGGCACATAGCAACCGTTCTATGGGGCCCCGCCTACGAGGCAGTCGCAAAACGCAAATTGAGCCGCTTGATATGGCAGAAATCGCGACATGACGAGCCCCGGATAACTTAAACCAACATCGTCCTCGCGAAGGCGGGGACCCATAGAACGTTTGCGCTCTATGGGTCCCCGCCTCCGCGAGGACGATGTTGGTTTTTGATATTTAATATTTTTGCGACACGGTTTCTGATGCGTCTTAAACGCCAAATGAGCGCGCTGCTGTCCTTTCGCGACAGCCTCCTACGCGAGGACGATGTTGGTTTTGTGCGCCTCGATTCTTGTCGCCCGATTCCTGCGGCGCCCTAGAACAACTCGTTCTTGACCGCGTCCTTGACCTTCTCCTCGGCCGGCGTGCCGCGCGCGCCGATGTCGAGGCTTTCGACCCCGGTGCCGGGCGGGTTCTCGGCGTAGTAGTACTCGGAGCCGACCAGCACCAGCCCCTCCGGCACCGCGCGCTCCTCGACCGGGATGTTCTTGAGCGCCTTTTGCATGTAGCCGATCCAGATCGGCAAGGCCAGCCCGCCGCCGGTCTCCTTGTTGCCCAGGTTCTTAGGCTGGTCGTAGCCGATCCAGGCGATCCCGACCAGCTTGGCGTTGTAGCCGGCGAACCAGGCGTCGATCGAGTCGTTGGTGGTGCCGGTCTTGCCGGCGATGTCGGCGCGCTTGAGCGAGAGCGCCTTGGTCGCGGTGCCGAACTTGACCACGTCCTTGAGCATCGAGTCGACCAGGTAGGCGTTGCGCGCGTCGATCACGCGGTTGTCCTCGACCCCGGCCAGGTCGGGCGTGGCCTGCGACAGCACGCGCCCGTCGCTGTCGGTGACCTTCGAGATCAGGTAGGGGCTGACCCGGTAGCCGCCGTTGGCGAACAC
>JAZKIN010000174.1:0-17991 GCA_040384885.1 Pseudomonadota bacterium
GCTTCGAGGTGCTGCGCGCCGACGCGCGCCAGATCCACGTGCTGCTGGTCGAAAAACTGCCCACGGGCGACGACGACCAACCCTGATGCTGCGCCGGACCCGCACCGCCCCGACCGTTCCGGCCACCCGGCGCGCGCGCAGCACGGCGCTGCCGATGCTGTGCGCCGCCCTCGCCGGCGCCGCCAGCGTGCTCTCGCTCGCACCGGTCGGCTGGTGGCCGGTCCAGTTCCTGGCCTTCGCCTTTTTGTTCTACCAGGTCGGGATGGACACCTCGGTGCGCCGCAGCACCCTGATCGGCTGGGCCTTCGGCTTCGGCTGGTCGGTGGCCGGCATGCACTGGCTGTACATCGCGCTGACCCGCTTCGGCGGCTTGCCGGCGCCGCTGGCGGTGCTCGCGCTATGCCTGCTGGGCATGTACATGGGCCTGTTCGGCGCGCTCGCCACCGGCGCGGCGACCTGGCTGCGGCGCCGCTGGTCGCTGCCGGTGGCCGCCTTCGTGCTGCTGGTGCTGCCGTTCTGCTGGGGCCTGTCGGAATGGATGCGCGGCTGGGTCTTCACGGGCTTCCCGTGGGCCGCCTCTGGCTACGCCCACAACAGCGCGCCGCTGGGCGGCTTCGCGCCGCTGGTCGGCGTGTACGGCATCGGCGTGCTCGCCGCGCTGTGCGGCAGTTGCCTCGTCATGCTGACCCAGCGCACGCGCATGGCCGCGATCGGCCTGCTCGCGGCGGTGCTCGCGGGCGGCTACGGCCTGCGCATGGTCGCCTGGACCCATCCGCAGGGCGCGCCGATCAGCGTGCGCCTGTTGCAGGGTAATACCTCGCAATCCGAGAAATTCACGCTCGAGCACCTCGGCAAAATCCTCGGTGTCTACCAGGGCCTGATCACGGCCGCGCCGGCCGACCTGATCGCGATCCCCGAGACCGCGATCCCGATCTTCCCGCACCAGCTGCCCGAAGGCTACCTCGACGGCCTGGCCGCGTACGCGGGCCAGACCAACAGCCACCTGATGCTCGGCATCCCGCTGATGGACCCGGACGGGCGCTACACCAACAGCGTGCTCGGCGTGGCCAAACACGTGCCGCCGTACCGCTT
The DNA here is from genome assembly GCA_040384885.1 of Pseudomonadota bacterium. GTDB lineage: Bacteria > Pseudomonadota > Gammaproteobacteria > Burkholderiales > Burkholderiaceae_D > Telluria_A. The sequence continues at coordinate 1,093 of JAZKIN010000174.1, forward strand.
CGACAAGGCGCACCTGGTGCCGTTCGGCGAATTCGTGCCGCCGGGCTTCCGCTGGTTCATCGACCTGCTGCGCATCCCGCTCGGCGACAACAAGCGCGGCGCGCAGCTGCAGGGCGCGTTCACCGTCAAGGACCAGCTGGTGCTGCCCAACGTCTGCTACGAGGACGTGTTCGGCGAAGAAATCGCCTACCAGCTGCGCAGCGCCGCGCGCCCGGCCACGATGCTGCTCAACGTCTCGAACCTGGCCTGGTACGGCGAATCGGTCGCGATCGCCCAGCACCTGCAGATGTCGCAGATGCGCTCGCTCGAGACGGGGCGCCCGATGCTGCGCGCGACCAACACCGGCGCGACCGCGGTCATCGACGCGCGCGGCGAGGTCCAGGCCCGGCTCGCGCCCTACGTGCAGGGCACGCTGGCGGCGAACGTGCAGGGCATGACGGGCATGACGCCGTACATCCTGTTTGGAAACTATTTGCTGCTCGCGCTCGCGGCGCTCTCGTTCGGCTGCGCCTGGTTTTTGGGCCGGCGCTACCGCCTGAAACCGGCCGCCGGCGCCACAAGCGGCACCGAAACCGCGCCAAAAGTGGTGTAGTTGTCACATCGGCCACCAGAGGCCACCCGAAACCCGCTAAAATTGGTCGTTTTAGCAAACTCACGCTTTAGTAAACTCACGTTTTTGTAAACCCACTTTTGCGCGGCGCGCCTGTGCGCCGGGCCACCCCAAGATGCTCACATTTCAACAAATTATCCTGACGCTGCAAACCTACTGGGACAAGCAAGGCTGCGCCCTGCTCCAGCCGTACGACATGGAGGTCGGCGCCGGCACCTTCCACACCGGCACCTTCCTGCGCGCGATCGGACCGGAGCCCTGGCGCGCGGCCTACGTGCAGCCGTCGCGCCGCCCGAAGGACGGGCGCTACGGCGAGAACCCGAACCGCCTGCAGCACTACTACCAGTACCAGGTGGTGCTCAAGCCGGCCCCCGAGAACATCCTCGACCTCTACCTCGGCTCGCTCGAGGCGCTCGGCCTCAATCTGCAGCAGAACGATGTTCGCTTCGTCGAGGACGACTGGGAAAGCCCGACCCTGGGCGCCTGGGGCCTGGGCTGGGAGGTCTGGCTCAACGGCATGGAGGTGACCCAGTTCACCTACTTCCAGCAGGTCGGCGGGCTCGATTGCAAGCCGGTGCTCGGCGAGATCACCTACGGCATCGAGCGCCTCGCGATGTACCTGCAGGGCGTCGAGAACGTGTACGACCTGGTCTGGACCGAATGGGAAGAGAACGACGTCAAGAAGTCGCTCAGCTATGGCGACGTGTTCCACCAGAACGAGGTCGAGCAATCGACCTACAATTTCGAGCACGCCAACACCGAGCTGTTGTTCGCCCAGTTCGCCAACCACGAAGCCGAAGCCAAGCGCCTGGTCGGCCTCGAGCTGACCCTGCCCGCCTACGAGCAAATCATGAAGGCCTCGCACAGCTTCAATATGCTCGACGCGCGCGGCGCCATCTCGGTCACCGAGCGCGCCGCCTACATCGGCCGCGTGCGCACCTTGTCGCGCCTGGTGGCGCAGGCCTACTACGACTCGCGTGAAAAACTCGGCTTCCCGATGGCGCCCGCCGCCGCTGCCGGACCCGCTGCCTGACCTGCGGCCCGATCCGCTGCCCGAATAATAAAGAACCAAAACGAACCATGAACCAGACACTACTCATCGAACTGCTGACCGAAGAACTGCCGCCCAAGGCGCTCGCCAAGCTCGGCGCCGCGTTCGCCGCCGGCATCCAGGCCGGCCTGCAGTCGCGCGACTTCCTCGAGGCCGACAGCGTCGCCACCGGCTACGCCACGCCGCGCCGGCTGGCCGTCTCGATCACCAATGTGCGCGCCGGCTCGCCCGACAAATCGATCCGCGAAAAAGTGCTGCCCGTGAGCGTCGCGCTCGACAAGGACGGCAACGCGAGCGCCCCGCTGCTCAAAAAACTGGCCGCCATGGGCCGCCCCGACCTGACCGTGTTTGATCTCGAACGCGCCGCCGACGGCAAGGCCGAGAGCTTCTTCACGACCTACACCGCGCCCGGCAGCGCGCTCGCGGGCGGCCTGCAGGCCGCGCTCGACGAGACGCTCGGCAAGCTGCCGATCCCAAAATTGATGAGCTACCAGCGCCCCGACGGCGCCACCGTGCAGTTCGTGCGTCCGGCCCACAAGCTGGTCGCGCTGCACGGCGCCGCAGTGGTGCCGCTGCAGGCGCTCGGCCTGGCCTCGGCCAAGGTCACGCTTGGCCACCGCTTTTTATCAAGCGGCCCGATCACGCTCGAACACGCCGACGGCTACGCCGCCACGCTGGCCGAACAAGGCAAGGTGATCGCCGCAATCGACGCGCGCAAGGACAAAATCCGCGTCGCCCTGCTGGCCGCAGCCGGCGCCGACCAGGTGCTGATGCCCGAAGCCCTGCTCGACGAAGTCGCGGCGCTGGTCGAGTGGCCCGTGGTCTACGCCTGCAATTTCGAGGAGAGCTTCCTGGCCGTGCCGCAGGAATGCCTGATCCTGACCATGCAGACCAACCAGAAATACTTCGCGCTGACCGACGCCGCCGGCAAGCTGCGCTCGCGCTTTTTGATCGTCTCGAACATCGCGACCGACGACCCGCGGCACATCATCGGCGGCAACGAGCGCGTGGTGCGCCCGCGCCTGTCCGACGCCAAGTTCTTCTTCGAGCAGGATAAAAAGAAGACGCTTGAATCGCGCCTGCCGCTGCTGGCCAACATCGTCTACCACAACAAGCTGGGCACCCAGGCCGAACGCGGCGTGCGCGTGACCAAACTGGCCGGCGCGATCGCCGCGCGGCTCGGCTACGACGTGGCGCTGGCCGAACGCGGCGCGATGCTGGCCAAGGCCGACCTGATCACCGACATGGTCGGCGAGTTCCCCGAGCTGCAAGGCATCATGGGCACCTACTACGCGCGCCACGACGGCGAGCACGACGAGGTGGCGCTGGCCGCCTCCGAGCACTACCAGCCGCGCTTCGCCGGCGACGCCCTGCCCTCGAGCGCGACCGGCACCGCAGTGGCCTTGGCCGACAAGCTCGAAACCCTGGTCGGCATCTGGAGCATCGGCCTGCAGCCGACCGGCGACAAGGACCCGTTCGCGCTGCGCCGCCACGCGCTCGGCGTGCTGCGCATGATGCTCGAGAAGCGCCTGCCGCTGAGCATCAGCGCGCTGCTGCAAGACGCCGCCGCGCCGTTCGCCGGACGCGCCGGCTTCGCCGACCCGAGCGCCGCCGTCACCGCCTTCATCCTCGACCGCCTGCGCGGCATCCTGCGCGAGCGCGGCTTCTCGCCCAACGAGATCGAAGCGGTGCTCGCGCAAAACCCGGACCGCCTCGACGACATCGTGCAGCGCCTCGACGCGGTGCAGGCCTTCGCCGCGCTGCCCGAGAGCGCCTCGCTGGCCGCCGCCAACAAGCGCATCACGAACATCCTTAAAAAATCCGACGCCGCCAGCGGCGAGGCGTCCGAGGCGCTGCTGCAGGAGGACGCCGAGCGCAAGCTGTTCGCCGCCATCGCGCGCGTGCGGCCCGAGGTCGACGCGGCGTTTGCCGCGGGCGACTTCGCCGGCACCCTCAAGACGCTGGCGCAGATGCGCGACGACGTCGACGGCTTCTTCAACGACGTGATGGTCAACGCCGACGATGTCGCGCTGCGCAACAACCGGCTCGCGCTGCTGTCTTCGCTGCACGGCATGATGAACCGGGTGGCCGACATTTCGAAGCTGGCAGCCTAAGCGAACGGGAGACAGCGCATGAAGATGATCATCCTCGACCGCGACGGCGTCATCAACCACGACTCGCCGGCGTTCATCAAGTCGCCGGCCGAATGGATTCCGATCCCCGGCTCGCTCGAGGCGATCGCGCGCCTGAACCAGGCCGGCTACCGCGTGGTCGTGGCCTCGAACCAGTCGGGCATCGCGCGCGAACTGTTCGACATGCAGATCCTGAACGCGATCCACCACAAGATGCACACCCAGGCGCAGCAGCTCGGCGCCGACATTGACGCGATCTTCTTTTGCCCGCACGCGGCGATCGACAACTGCGACTGCCGCAAGCCCAAGGCCGGCATGTTCGAGGAGATCGCCAAGCGCTTCAAGGTCAGCCTCAAGGGCGTGCCGACCGTGGGCGATTCGCTGCGCGACCTGCAGGCCGGCTACATCAGCGGCTGCATGCCCTACCTGGTGTTGACCGGCAAAGGCCAGAAGACCCACGAGACGGGCGGGCTGCCGCCGGGCACCCAGGTGTTCCCGGACCTCGCCACGATGGTCAACGTGCTGCTCAAGACCGGCGGCGCGGCGGCCCACGTGCCGATCTGACGCCGACCATCCGCCCCTGACGATTTGCCCTTGGCCCCACTGATCTGCCCTTAGTCCCATTCGGAGAATTCCTTGCGCACCACCGTTTTGTTCCTGCGTTCCCTGCTGTTCATGATCATCATGACGCTCGCCACCATCATCTGGACCTGCGTCTGCTTCCTGGCCGCCCCGCTGCCCTATAACAAGCGCTTCTGGGTCACCTCGCGCTGGAACGTGTTCGTGATCTGGCTGGCGCGCGTCCTGTGCGGCATCCGCTACCAGTTCAAGGGCTACGAGAACCTGCCGGACGCCCCCGTCATCCTGCTCTCGAAGCACCAGTCGGCGTGGGAAACCATCTTCCTGCTGCCGAACATGCGCCGGCCGCTGGTCTATGTGTTCAAAAAAGAGATCCTGTACATCCCGTTTTTCGGCTGGGCCATGGCGCTGCTGCGCATGATCCCGATCGACCGCAAGGAGGGCAAGAACGCGTTCAAGCACGTCGTCGCCCACGGCAAGCGCCGCCTCGCCGACGGCCAGTGGATCATCATGTTCCCGGAGGGGACCCGGATCCCGGTCGGCCAGAAGGGAAAATATAAAAGCGGCGGCACACGATTGGCGATTGAAACCAACGCGGTGGTGGTGCCGATCGCGCATAATTCAGGCGAGTGCTGGCCCAAGCAATCGTTCATCAAACGCCCCGGCCTGGTGACCGTCTCGATCGGCAAACCGATATCGCCCGACCAGCACACTCCCGACAGCATGATGCAAGAGGTCGAAAATTGGATAGAATCAGAAATGCGCGTCATTTCGCCCCACGCCTACAACGTTGGCTAAGCGGTCTTGGCGCCATGGTTCGTGCAACACCGACGCAAAACATGACGCCCAAGATCGACAGCCAGCAACTCGAATTATTCGCGCAGGATTTTTTCGCGGCCCTTGAACCGGTCGCGAAAAAACCGTCGCCGCCGCAACCGCTGTTCAAGGCGCCGCCCGCGCCGCCACGCGTTGTGCCCGCGCCACCGCCCCCCGCCCCGACCACGCACTCGCCCTCGCCCCCCGCCGCCACGCCGCCGGTACCGATGCGCCGCATCGAACTCGGCCGCCACAAAGTCGAATTCGAATTGCGCCGCTCGTCGCGCCGCTCGATCGGCTTCATGATCGACGACAGCGGGCTGCGCGTGACCGCCCCCAAACGCATCACGCTGGCCGAAATCGACAACGCGATCCGCGCCAAGCAGGGTTGGATCCTGAGTAAATTATCCGAGCGCGGCGAACGGCGCGCGCAGCGCCAGCAAAAGCCGCCCGTGGTCTGGGCCGACGGCGCCGAACTGCCGTTCATGGGCGCGCCGATCACGCTGCGGCTGGTGCCGGCCGCGCGCAGCCACTGCAATTTCGATGCCGAATTGCGGGTGCTGACGGTGGGCGTGGTCGAGGGCCTGGCCGAGCACCAGTTGCAGGAGCACGTGCGGATCTGGTTCCAGGCCGAGGCCAAGCGCTTGTTCGCCGAACGGCTCGACCTGTACGCGGCGCGCCTCGGGGTCGGCTACAGCGCGTTCGCGCTGTCGTCCGCGGGCACGCGCTGGGGCTCATGCACGACCGCGGGCGCGATCCGCCTGAACTGGCGCCTGATTCATTTTTCGCTGCCGCTGATCGACTACGTGGTCGCGCACGAACTGGCGCACCTGCGCGAGATGAACCACAGCCCGCGCTTCTGGGCCACGGTGGAGTCGGTGTATCCCGATTACGACGGCGCCAAGGCCGCCTTGCGCACCCGTTCGCAGGAGCTGCCGGTGCTGTTTTCGATCGCTTAGCTCAATACTTGGCTCGGTGCCCGGACGCGCGCCTAGTCGGCGCTGCCGGCGGGCGTGTGCAGCGACGACGCGAAACCGGCCATGACGGCCGCCTGTTCGCGGCTCAGGCAGCGGTAGGGGATCGGCAGCGTACCCTGTTTGAGCATCACCATGAAGCCGCGCGAATACGTGCGGATGGCCTTGACGTCGACCCACTTGACCAGCGAAACGCCGCCCTTGCAGGCGCGCACGATGCCATGCTCGTCGAAGGTGAAGTCGTAGGTGCGGCGCGCACGGCGCTGGGTCACGAAATGAAGCGCCGCGACCGAGGTGCTCACGGCCAGCATCGCGTAGGTCGCGAGGCGTCCCATGCGGCGCCGGCGGATGATGTAGCGCCCGTGCTGCCACATGAAACTGACGTATTCGGGCAAGGCGTAGCGCACGGAGAAATTGAGGGTGCCGTCGGCGTCGGGCGCCATTTTTTGGGCCGGCACGAAGTTCGTTTGGACTGGCGGCGCCAGGACGACATCGAGCGTGACGGGTGCTGTTGTATCGCGCTGCACCAGCACGGCCACCGGCTTGCGACTGCCGACCTGCCTGGGGTGATTGAACCAAAACATGCGCATTCCCTTTTGTTTTTCGCCAACTAGAGGGACATGGTAACAAATTGTTAGCGAATCAAAGGGCGCAGCAGTTCAAGCGTGCGCGCGGTCGCCCCCTTGTGCGCCCCCGCGAACGCGAGGGCCTGTCGCCCCATTGCCACACAGGCCGCGCCATCGCTTAGCAAAACGGCACTTTGCGCCATCAATTGTGTGGCGTCCGGCACACACATCGCGGCCCCGCCTTCGATCGCCTCGGCGGTCGCCATGGCGAAATTGAAGGTGTGCGGCCCGACCAGCACCGGCTTGCCGAGGGCGCAGGCCTCGATCAGGTTCTGGCCACCCAGTGGCAGCAGGCTGCCGCCCACGAACGCGCAATCGCAGGCGGCGTAATAGGCGAACATCTCGCCCATCGAATCGCCCAGCAGCACCTCGGTGTCGCGCGCCACGCCGCTGCCGTGCGCCACGTCGGTCGCGGCGAGCGTCGCGCGGCGCTGCGAGGCGAAGCCGCGCGCGCGCACCATGGCGGCCACCTCGTCGAAGCGTTGCGGGTGGCGCGGCACGAGCAGCAGCAGCATGCCGGGCGGGCGCGCGGGCATGGCGCCAAAGGCGTCGAGGATCAGCGCCTCCTCGCCTTCGCGCGTGCTCGCGCACAGCAGCACCGGACGCGTCCCGATCTGCGCGCGCAGCCAGGCCCCGGTCGCCAGCGCCGCCGGCGGCACCACCACGTCGAACTTGATGCTGCCCGTGACCGCCACCCGCGGCGCGCCGAGCTGGCGCACGCGCTGCGCGTCGGCCTCGGTCTGCGCCGCCACCAGCGTGATGGCGCGCGCGGCGTCCGTCATCAGGGCGCCGAAGCGCTGTCCGCGGCGCAGCGAACGTTGCGACAGGCGCGCGTTGACCAGCGCCACCGGCACGCCGCCCGCGGCGCAGCTGGCCACCAGGTTGGGCCACACCTCGGTCTCCATCAGGATGCAGATGCGCGGCGCGAAATGGGCCAGGAAGCGGCGCGTCATGAAGCCCGTGTCGTACGGCAGGTAGGCCTGCACCAGGCGCGCGCCGTGGCGGCCGAACAGCTGCTTGCCGGTGGCGCGCCCGGTCGGGGTCATATGGGTGAGCACGATGCGGCTGTCGGGCCAGGCCTGCATCAGGGCGTCGACCAGCGGCTCGGCCGCGCGCGTCTCGCCGACCGACACCGCGTGCACCCAGAGAGTGGGCGCCGACTTCGCGCGCACGCCGTCCGCGCGCGGACCGTAGAAGCCGAGCCGCTCGCCCCAGTGAGCGCGGTAGCCGGCCTCCTTGCGTCCGCGCCACCACAGGCGCGCGAGCACCAGCGGCAGCGCCAGCCACCACATCAGCGAATACAGGGCGCGCATCAGGCGGCGGGCCTCAGGCGTTCGACGGCGGCGAGCACCTCGGGCACCGACGGCGGCGCACCCAGGTCGCCCAGGTTGATGATCGCGGGCGACCAGTTGCCCTCGGTCTTCCACTTGGGCGAGTCGCAATACAGTTCGATGGTCGGGCGCACGAAGGCGGCCGCGATATGGGTCAGGCCGGTGTCGACGCCGACCGCCAGCGCCGCGTGGCGCGCCAGTTCGACCGCTTCGAGCATCGACAGTTTGGGCAGCACCAGCGCGTTCGGCAGCTGTGTTGCGAGCGCCTCGGCCTCGGTTTTTTCGGACGCCGAACCCCAGGCCAGCAGCACCGGCATCGGCGCCAGCGCGCGTCCCAGCGCGACCCAGTTGGCGGGTGCCCATTTCTTGGCCTCGCGCGCGGTGCCGTGGAAGAACACGGCGTAATCGGCGGCCGGCAAAAAGCCGGGCCGGCTGGCCGCGTCGGGCGCCGGCAGGCCGAAGTCGGCCGCGTGGCCGGCGCTGTAGCCGAGCGCCGCCGCGGCCACCAGCCGGCCGCGCGCGACCGCGTGGGTGCGCGGGTCGAGCGCGATGCTTTTGGTGTGGAACAGGCGCGAGACGCCTTCGTAGCCGGAGCCCTGGCTGCCGTTCGCCAGTCCCACCTTCTGCCCGCCGGGCGCGAGCCGCGCCGCGCCCATGATCACACCGGTCTTGAGCAGGCCCTGGGTGTCGAACACGTAGTCGTAGCGCTGTGCGCGCACGCTGCGCCAGAAGGCGCCGATCTCGGCGCGCGTGGCCTTGCTGCCGAGGCTTTTGCGCCAGCGCCGCAGCGCAAACGGGATGATCTTGCGCACATGCGGGTTGAGCCGCACCAGGCTCACGTAGCCTTCTTCGACCACCCAGTCGATGTTGGCGTCGGGATGCGCGCGCAGGATGTCGGCCACCATCGGCAGGTTGTGCAGGACGTCCCCGAGCGACGAGACGCGCACCAGCAGGATGTTGAGGGGGGACTTCACGGGCTTCGACTGCATGGGCGGCGACTTCATGGGCGGCGACGTCAAAACGGCAGCATCGCGTCGGGTTTGGCAGCCACGATGGCGCGCCGGAACTCGGCCTGGATACGGCGCAGCGCCTGGCCCGACTCGGCCTCGAAGCGCATCACCAGCACCGGCGTCGTGTTCGACGAACGCGCCAGCCCGAAGCCGTCGGCATACTCGACCCGCAGGCCGTCGATCGTGATGATCCGCTCGGCGCCCGGGAAGGTGCTGTCGGCGCGCAGCAGGTCGACCAGGGCGACGCTTTCGCCCTCGGCCAATTGCAGGTGCAGTTCGGGCGTGCTCTCGGACTGCGGCAAGCGGTTCAGCGTGGCCGTGGGGTCGGCCACGCGGGTCAGCAGCTCGAGCAGGCGCGCGCCCGCGTACAAGCCGTCGTCGAAGCCGTACCAGCGGTCCTTGAAGAAGATGTGGCCGCTCATTTCGCCGCCCAGCGGGGCGCCTGTCTCGCGCATCTTGGCCTTGACCAGCGAGTGCCCTGTCTTCCACATCAGGGGCCGGCCGCCGTGCTCTTCGATCCAGGGGCCGAGGTGGCGCGTGCACTTGACGTCGTACAGGATTTGCGCGCCCGGGTGGCGCGCCAGCACGTCGGCCGCGAACAGCATCATCTGACGGTCCGGGTAGATGATCTGGCCGTCTTTGGTGACCACGCCAAGGCGGTCGCCGTCGCCGTCGAAGGCGATGCCGATCTCGGCGTCGGTCTCGCGCAGGCAGCGGATCAGGTCCTGCAGGTTCTCGGGATGGGCCGGATCGGGGTGGTGGTTCGGGAAAGTGCCGTCGACCTCGCAAAACAACTCGGTGACCGCGCACCCCATGCTGCGGTAAAGATCGCCGGCAAAGGCGCCGGCCACGCCGTTGCCGCAGTCGACCGCGAGCTTGATCGGACGCGCGAGCTTGACGTCGTCGGCGATGCGCCGCAGGTAGGCCGGGCCGATGTCGTGGGTGCTGTAGCTGCCGGCGGCGGGCATGGCGCCGTCGTCGGCGACGATGTCCTCGTACAGCGCCGCGATCGCGGCGCCGTGGATCGCCTCGCCCGAGAGCACCATCTTGAAGCCGTTGTAATTGGGTGGGTTGTGGCTGCCCGTGACCATGATGCCCGAGCGCGCGCCGAGCACCTCGGTGGCGTAATAGAGCATCGGCGTGGCGACCATGCCGAGGTCGATCACGTCGACCCCGGCCGACTGCAGGCCGGCGGCCAGCGCCGCGGCCAGGTCAGGGCCCGACAGGCGGCCGTCGCGCCCGATCACGACGCGCGCCTCGCCCTTGGCCAGCACCGCCCTGCCGAAGGCGCGCCCGAGCTGGGTGGCGATCCCGGCGTCGAGCGTGCTGTCGATCACTCCGCGTATGTCGTACGCCTTGAAGATTGTTTTTGAGAGAGCAAGCATGGGCTGTTCACCTGTAAAAGGGCTCCGCGCGGCAACAGGCCATGCGGCAATACGACCTTGTACCGCTGCACGGGTCGATCTTGGCGGGGATTGTACGATTAATTCGGGACGCTGCGATTGTAGCGCCTGGCGGGACGCTTGAATACACAGGATATTGCGGATAGGAATTTTTCGGGGCGAAACAGGAGGAGTGGTAAACGGCAAAAGGCGGCGCGGGGTGGCGGAACACCGCCCTCCCCGCGCCGCCCGTTAAGCGGTGCTGTTTAAGCGCCGGCGTTTATACGCGCAGCTTGTCGATCGACTTGCCGCCTTCGACCCATTCTTTTACCCATTTAGGCTGGCGGCCGCGGCCGGTCCATTGCTGGGCGGCGTTGTCTGGGTGGCGATAACGGACAGCCACGGTTCCGGTCTTGGCGCGGATGCCGGTGCCGATCAGTTCTTTCAAAGGCACGCCGACGCTTTGGGCGATCGCGAGGATTTGTTCGCGCGCTTTAGCGACTTCCTGGTGCTCGCGCTTTTTCATTTCTTGTTTGATTTGGTCCTGCAGGTTGCGCAAATCACCGACCGACATGTTTGACAGATCCATCATTATTCCTTTGGAGTGGGTTGGGGAGTACTTACATCATTAAGTGAAATCTCACTAATTGTCGCAATATACTACATCCACGCAATTATGTTAGTTCTTCTTGCGAACAATCATCCAACGCGGCGACTTGAATCGAACAATACGCGCATAAAGCCACACGTAGCTGATTACGAACAATAAACAGAAAAAAATTAATAACCCGGTATGCCGCCAGAACAGCGTCGCCGGGATAACCGCCATCAGCGACAGCATCCACAGATAGGGCGAGGTCAGCGAATTACGCCGCATCAGCGCGCGCGCTTCTTTCGGGCCCACCATCCATTGCACGATGCGCCGGAAAATGAGGCTGTGCAGATGTATTCCGTCGGCCATCACCGGTGATCTCCCGCGCAAAAACAAACGCCGCCAGGCCGAAAACAGGGTTTCAAATACGGGATAGATGAGCAATAAGGCGGCATACCAGGTCGACACCTCCGGGTTGCGCATCGCCAGGGCCAATGCGAGCTCGCCCAGCATGAAGCCGATGAAATACGCGCCGCCGTCGCCGAGGAATATCAGGCCGACCGGATAATTCCAGATCAGGAAACCGGCAATCGCGCCCGCCACCGTCAGCGCCGCGACCAGCACGAAGGCGTCGCCCACCTGCAGCGCGACATAAGCGAGCGATATCAGCATGCAGATGGTGACCACGCTCGCCAGTCCATTGAAGCCGTCGATGATATTGATCGCATTCGCGATTCCCGCCACCGCCAGCATCGTTATCGGCAGGCTTATCCACCAATAGGCGATCAGCCAGGAGCCGAATGGGGTGTCGATCCGTTCGAGTTTTGCGTCGAGCAGGAAATAGGCGAGCAAGGCCGCCGCCATTGTCACCAACAGGCGCCGCGACGCGCTCACGCGGCCCGTGTAGTCCTCGATGATTCCGATGAGGAAGGCGCAACTGGCACACAATAACAGTGATAACACCCATTCCCGGATCGGCGGCAGGCGCCAGATCGCGATACCGGCCCCGATAACCACGGCCAGGTATATCGACAAGCCGCCGATGCGCGCCACCTCGTGCGCATGGACTTTCTGCACGCCGATGAAATCGGCATCGAGCGCCGGGCCATGCAGCCGGACCTGCTTGATTACCAGCAGCGTCAGCAGCGCGGAGAAAATGAAACTCACAAAAAATGAGAACATGGTTTTTTATGCTGGCCAAATCGGGGGAAACGGCGCATCGCCGGCCTGGCCGCGGAGGCGGCCGAGCTGCGATTGTAGCGGAGCCACATGACTTTTTTTCAACGTTACATCAACGCGCGCCGAGCATTGCAATGGCAATACTTATTATTCTTCAGGCAACTTCTTATCGAACTATCCGGCTTGCAATCATTGTCATCAAATCGGGAATAACTGGAATCATCCCGATTAGTCGACGCGACCGATACTGTTATTGTTACACGACAAGGTATTAGCGAATAAACCACGCCGCATTGAGCCAGCACAGCGAACTTGGCGCGCGCGCCGCCGGCGTCCTTATAATGTCGCTGGCGCAAGTCCGCATCGGGCAAGCGCGACCCACCCCACGCACCGGATCGCAGCACATGAAAACTTACGTCATTGGAGACCTGCAAGGTTGCGCGCACGAAGCCCAGGTCTTGCTCAACCGGATAGCCGACGACGCCGGGGGTGCCGCGCGGATCCTGTTCGTGGGCGACCTGATCAACCGCGGCCCGGCCTCGCTGGCGGCGCTGCGCCGCGTGCGCGCGCTGGCCGAGGCCGGCGACGGGCAAGTCGAGGCCTTGCTCGGCAACCACGACCTGCACCTGCTGGCCGTGGCCGCCGGCGCCCAGGCGCTGTCGCGTTCGGACACGCTCGACGAGATCCTGGCCGCGCCCGACCTCGCCGAGCTGGTCGACTGGCTGCGCCGGCGCCCGCTCGCGCTGATGGTCGAGGGCCACCTGCTGGTGCACGCGGGGGTCGCGCCGCAGTGGAGCGCGGCGCAGACCTTGGCGTTGGCCGGCGAGGTCGAGGCGACGCTGCGCGGGCCAGGCTGGATCGACTTCCTGCGCGAGATGTATGGCAACGAACCGGCGCGCTGGGACGACGGCTTGAGCGGCATGGCGCGGCTGCGCTGCATCGTCAACGTACTCACGCGCATGCGCCTGTGCGCGCCCGACGGCACCATGGATTTCAAGCAGAAAGACACCTCCGACGGCGCCCAGGGCTCGGGTGGCCCGACACTGCTGCCGTGGTTCGAGCTGCCCGAGCGCCGCAGCGCCGACGTGACGGTGGTGTTCGGCCACTGGTCGGCGCGCGGCCTGCTCATGCGCGCGAACGTGATCGGACTCGATAGCGGTTGCGTGTGGGGCGGCCAGCTCAGCGCCATCTGCCTCGACGACCGCGCGCTGTTGCAGGTCGACTGCCCCGAGTACAAAAAAGCGGGCGGCAAGAAGGCTAATGGGTAGCGCCAGACCCGCATCTCGGCATCCATTAAAATGGCATTCGGTGTTCAACGGGGCGGACATCGCACTGCTCGAGCGCTTCAGCAAAGACCTAAACCAACATCGTCCTCGTATGTGAGCAGTTCGCGCAGGCGCTCAAACGCGCCGACATCGACCGCGCGCCCAGCCTCGACGCCCCGAACCACGACGCGCGCGCGGCCTAAGCTACTTGGCCTCAGTGGAAACGGCAGTCGCAGGCCTGGAGGTCGTCGGCGCGCCGGGATTGACAGCGGCGCCGGTCGGGTTGCACCAGCGCCTGCGCTTTGGCCTGCTCGACCAAGGCCAACGCGGTTTTTAAAGCTCCGGCCAAGCTTGCGGCCGTTGCGCTCAAGGCGTCGGCGGATGGCGCAGCCGGCGTCGGCACAGGTAGCGGGGCCTGTAACAGCGCTCGGCGCAGCGCGTCGGCGCACTTCCAACTGGCGTCGCCGGGAAACCGAATCCACAGGTCGCGCCAGGCGTTGCGGCCCTGGCCCGCGATCGCAAGCGTGAGCTGCCGTGGAGATACACTGCGCCCCTCGTACATGATTGCATCGCCGGTGACTGCGGCATAGAAAGACTGGCCGCCGTAGCACATGCGCAATTCGGTCAGATCGGGCAGGAACAAGCACTTCCACTGGTAACCGCGCACCTTGCCTGCCACCGCATGCCGGCCCTGTTCACGCGCGTTCGCGATCCAGTCCTCGATGGCGGCCGCGGCCGCCAACGTTGGATTCAGATTGGTATTTGTTTCACGCAGAAAACTTGCAAGTGCGTTGAGCGAGGTGTTAGCCACACCGAAGGAGTGTCTGGTATTCATACTCGTTCCCTGTCTCGTTTTGTCGCGATTGGTCGGAGGCTGTCCTTAAGTTGGACAGCGCTTTTAAAGCCGCGTTCAAATAAGACACGATGCGCACAAAGGCGACGTCAAACGCGCACGAATGCCAGAGGGATTGGTCCAGGGACGCCCCGCCACCCGGCCGTGTAAATTCCGTTTGGAAACGAATTATCCGCAGCAATGTTGCGTCGAGGAAGCGAGATCCACTTCAGGCCGAACATGTTGGCGCGCTTGTTGTGGTTTTAGTGCTGACCGAGCGCCCTGGCGATCGCGCCGCGCGTGGCCAGCGCCAGTTCGCGCCGGTGCGCGTCGACGCTCTCGATCGCGGGCAGGCGCGTGAGCTGCGCCTCGATCGCGCCGCCCGAAAGGATCGCCTCCAGGCTCTGCGCAAACGTCATCTCGCCGAGGAACTCGACCGCCGGATGGAGCGCGCCGCCGGCGTCGAGGTAGCGCAGCGCGTACGGCTGCACCGGCACCCCGGCATCGATCGCCGCCTCGAACAGGTTGGCGTGGAACGGCAGCAGCGCGCCCTGGGCCGCCGTGGTCCCCTCCGGGAACAAGGCGATCCGTTCGCCGCGCTCGAGCGCGCCCACGAGCGACTTGAAAATATGGCGCAACTCGCGCCGGCTGCCGCGCGCGATGAAGATGGTGCCCGCGCGGCTGGCCAGCCAGCCCAGCGCGGGCCAGTCGCGGATCTCGGACTTGGCCACGAAATGGGACGGGTGCAGCGCGTTGATGACGAAGATGTCGAGCCACGAGACGTGGTTCGCCACCACCATCGTGCGCGTGAGCGCGGGCACCCCGGCCACCGGTGCGAGCGTCACCCGGCACAGGCCGAGCAACTGGCGCGACCAGCGCTGCACGTAACGGTCCCAGCGCGCCGGCCCGGCCCACGGAAACAGCAGCGCGCACGTCGCCATGCCCTCGGCGACGTGCAAGGCGAGGCGCAGGCGGCGCAGGCGGACCCCGAACTTCAATTAACGCTGGAAGGCGAGGTGCCCGCCCACGATGGTCGCCCTGACCTGCCCCGCCAGCTCGTAGCCGAGGAAGGGCGTGTGCTTGCCCTGGCTGGCCAGCGCGCTGGCCTGCACGGTCCAGCGCGCGTCCGGGTCGAACACGACCACGTCGGCGGCGGCGCCGACGGCCAGCTGGCCGGCCGCCAGCCCGGCCACGCGCGCGGCGTCGACCGTGATCTTGGCCAGCGCGCGCGCGAGCGGCGTGGCGCCCCCGGCGTGCTGTGCGCGCGCATAGTCGTCGGCCCACTTGAGCGTGAGCGAGAGCAGCAGTTCGAGTCCGGTGGCGCCGGGCGAGGCCTCGCCGAACGGCAGCAGCTTCTCGTCGTCGTCGACCGGGGTGTGGTCCGAGCAGATGGCGTCGATGGTGCCGTCGTACACGGCGGCGCGGATCGCGTCGCGGTCGCGCTGGCTGCGGAACGGCGGCGTCACGCGCGCGTTCGAATCGAAAAAGCCGATGTCGGCGTCGGTCATGTGGATGTGGTGCACGCCGACGTCGCAGCTAACGCGCAGGCCGTCCTTTTTGGCCGCGCGCACCAGCTCGAGGCCGGCCGCCGACGACATGCGGCACAGGTGCACGCGCGCGCCGGTCGCGCGCATCAGTTCAAAAATGGTGTGCAGCGCGATGGTCTCGGACATCACGGGCACGCCGGCCAGCCCGAGGCGCGAGGCCAGCGGCCCGCTGTGGGCGATGCCGCCGCGGCCGATGTGCGCGTCCTGCGGGCGCAGCCATACCGTGTAGTCGAAGGTGGCCGCGTACTGCAGCGCGCGCAGCAGCACGTTGGTGTCCTCGAGCGGCACCTCGGCCTGCGAGAAGCCGATGCAGCCGGCCTCGGTCAATTCGGCCATCTCGGTCAGCGCGGCGCCCTTGAGGCCCATCGTCAGCGCGCCGAGCGGGTGCACATTGGCCTGATGGAGCTTGTTGGCGCGGTGGCGCAGCATCTCGACCAGGCCCGATTCGTCGAGCACCGGGTCGGTGTCGGGCGGGCAGATCAGGCTGGTCACGCCGCCCTGCATCGCCGCCTGCATCTCGGACTTGAGCGTGGCCTTGTATTCGTAGCCGGGCTCGCGCAGGCGCGCCGACAGGTCGACCAGGCCGGGCGCGACCACCAGGCCTTGCGCGTCGATCACGCGGTCGGCCACGAAGCCGGCCGGCGCGGCGCCGACCGCGGCCACCTTGCCGTCGGCGATATACAGGTCGTGCAGCGCGTCGATGCCGTTGGCCGGGTCGACCAGGCGGCCGTTTGTAATGTGTAGTTTCATCGCTGCCTGCTTCATCCCTGGGTCCCCGCCACAATGCTCATCACCGCCATCCGCACCGCGATCCCGAAAGTCACCTGCGGCAAAATCACCGCCTGCGGGCCGTCCGCCACCGCCGAATCGATCTCGACCCCGCGGTTCATCGGGCCCGGGTGCATCACGATCGCGTCGGGCTTGGCCAGCGCGAGGCGCTCGGGCGTCAGGCCGTAGCTCTTGAAGTACTCCT
>JAZKIN010000175.1:0-78701 GCA_040384885.1 Pseudomonadota bacterium
AAAATCAAAGCGCGGCCAACGTAGAACTGAGCGGCGGCCGCCAGTGAATTAAATAATGAACTGCGCCGTTCCCGGCCGTCCGACTCGAGTGCCTGGTTGGAACGCGCGCGTGAACTCGCAACGAACCGCGCTCCCGAAGCTAGCGACCGCGAAGTCGCCAGCGGCACCAACGCTTGCGCTTGCCATTATCCGCGATGACGCCAAGTACAAACAATTTGCCGAAGCGGCGCGACCAAATTACCGGCGACCAAAACGCAACGCGAATCCGCGCTGCTCACGTTGCTACCGGCACCCAACGCCGAACGTAGCCACGATTTTCGAACAGATAATCAAAGCGCGGCCAACGTAGAGCTGAGGGGCGGGCCGCCAGCGAATTAAATGATGGACGGCGGCGCGTATCGGCCCGTCCGCTCGAGCGCCGAGTTGGACCCTTAGGTTGCATAAGCTGGGTTGCCGCACAGAGGGCAAACGAGGAATTTCGCATAGGCCGCAAGGGTAACTCCACAGCAGCTCCCTTCCTGAATTGGCCCTAAGCCCACCGTATTATATGCTCCAGGTTCCATTGGACTGGCAAGGACTAGCAATTCCCATGGTGAAGGAGAACCATCTTCGTTTCGGCCGCGATGGGCCTCGGCGAGGAGCAGTCTGGCTTCCTCAAATTCGGGGGATGCGACCTCGGCTATACGCTGGGACAACGCACGGTTGATCACCTCGACAAGTTCACGTTCGGGAATTTCGCTCAATGTGGCAATTAGATCACCGTATTGCAGAGTATCCATGTCTTCGGAGAGTTATGAAAATGAGGCCAACGTTTAAAGTCACTGGCTGCCGAAGTGCGCAGCACGGAGGCAGTCCAGTGGACTGCAGGGTTAGCCCAGCTATTTGGACTGAACAACATCAATCGGTTTTGGAGGCAGGCGATATAGCTTCATTACTGACAATGCCTCGTGACCTTGGAGCACCGTGAGTTTCGCCTGTTTCAACGCCTCTTGGTCGGAAAACATTGAGCGCAGTAGTAATGATCGGTAGACATCCATCCGTTCCGAGGGAGAAGAGCAACGTGCTTTGCAAAAAATCTTATAAGCGCGAACCATTTCTTCCCAAAGGACCAGATTTTCCTCCGGATTGACGTCGCGTTTGTAAAGATCGACAGCCTTCTCCAATGAAAGTCCATCAATTGGCTCGAAAGTATCGGTCGTCGCCTTGATCCGTTTCAGCAGTGCTGGAGGTAAAGTCTTATGGTGGTAGCCGCCAATTTGAATGTCATTTGGATTCATCGTGACAGGCTTCTGCGCATGGGAAAGGCCCGCCACGAGGAAGGAGATGCCGAAAGCAAAAGTTGAAAATGTGCGCATGATTTTTTACGACTAACGTAGAACTGAGCGGCGGCCGCCAGTGAATTAAATAATGAACTGCGCCGTTCCCGGCCGTCCGACTCGAGTGCCTGGTTGGAACGCGCGCGTGAACTTGCAACGAACCGCGCTCCCGAAGCCAGCGACCGCGAAGTCGCCAGCGGCACCAACGCCTGCGCTTGCCATTATCAGCTATGAACCACGGACAAACAATTTGCCGAAGCGACGCGACCAACTTACCGGCGACCAAAACGCAACGCGAAGCCGCGCTGCTCACGTTGCTACCGGCACCCAACGCCGAACGTAGCCACGATATTCGAACAGATAATCAAAGCGCGGCCAACGTTGTGTTCAGCGGCGCCGAAGGCGTCCGTTGGAATAATTTGTTAGCCCACGCGATCGTTTTCAAATCACCAGGCCAGAGGTATTATGCTAGACACTAGACAACCCCTCGGCAAAGAGAGCGAGGCAGGACTGGTCCGTTACAAAGTGGAACGCGCCTTGCAAGGCCCCGGCTGAAAAGGAAATGGATACCACTGGGTGGCGACCAGAAATTGTGTCGTCGCGAGCGCCGAAACGCAGTTTAACGCTTTGGCTTGGCAAACGGGCCAACTCGAATTCGGCGTTCAAATCAACAGCGATAAGGCGATCGAGAGGCTGCCGAAGCCAGCGAGCTATGTGATCGTGTAGGGCAGCCACGTCAGCGGCGCGCAACCACATCCCGTCAATAGACGTACCTAATTCAAAAGTATGGTCGCCAGCCCAGTGCTGCCCGCGGATAGTGATTGAGCCCTCGAAGCCGGGATCGTGCGCATACTCAGCATGTGTACCTTCGATGACGAAGTGAGCTGCACCGCTATTTGATGATAGTTTGGCTAGCATGTCCACAAGTGCCTAACGTTAAAATTCAGAGGCGCCGGAGGCGTCCGCTGGAATGCCTGGTTGGGCCTCGATCGCCGCATTCAAGCGCGCATAGGCCTCGGCTTTCGCTGCCGTGTCATATACAGAACCCTCGCCCATGTTTGGTGGTTGCCTCCAATGCTTCGTACCGTCGTAGGACTCGACCCTTGCCAGGTAGTAGTAGCCGAACGAGCCGTTGGGCCGACGAAAGATTTGAGTCGCCAACGAATCCGACAGTTCAACAACTTGTAGCCGAGCTGTGTTTTCTACGACGTATTTCTGGATATTGCTTCGCCGTTGCGATTCCTTTTTCCGCGCCCGCGACAAACACAGAATTTTGAGTGGAATCAGAATCCCCGCGATAAGCAGAATCGATGCGAGTGTCATTGCTTTGAGGTCCAACGTTAAGTAGGCCCCCGAACGGGCGCAGTTTTTTCCGACAAAATGCCTGTGCGATCAAAAAACGGAGGACTTTTTCTTTTAATATCAATCGACTAGTTCACTTTAGCACACCCGAACGAGAAACCGCCAACACACCTTGAAGGGTAGATGGCGAATTGCAAGCATTGTATCGGGCCGAAACTTGACAGCATTCGAAGCAAGGAATGCTATGTTGCTCATGAGTTTTGCGCTTTTCACCACCCTCCCCCATTTGATTTCACACGGAAAAATCCCCCCGGAAACCTGTCGGTTCCAAGCCACATTTTCGCCTCGCGCGGCGGGTCCAGCATGGCGCGGGCGGCGCGCGATTTAATCCCTTTGACAAGTTGGTTCGAGTGATAACTACCATGTCACACGAACAGCGTTTTAAGAACGTCAACTTTGCCAAAAGGAGTTTTAGCATGATCAGAGAAACCGTCTTGTCCCGGTCGATCCGCCTCATCTGCGTTGGCGGCGCCGCGCTCGGCATGCAGGCCGCTTGGGCGCAGGAGGCGGCCGCGCCGGCCCAGCCCATCGCACAGGTGCTCGTGACCGGATCGCGCATCGCATCGCCCAATGCCGAGTCGCCCTCGCCGCTGCAGGTGTTCACGGCGGCCGACATCGCCGCCTCGGGCGCGACCAACCTGCAGGAGCTGCTGCTGAAGAACCCGGTGCTCGGCACGCCCACGATCAGCCGCACCAACTCGGCCTTCTCGACCGCGAGCGCGGGCGTGGCCACGGTCGACCTGCGCAACCTCGGCGTCTCGCGCACGCTCGTGCTGCTCAACGGCCGCCGTTTCGTCTCGGGCATCCCGGGCGAGACAGCGGTCGACCTGAACACGATCCCGACCGACTTCATCGAGCGCGTCGAACTGCTCACCGGCGGCGCCTCGGCCGTCTACGGCTCGGACGCGGTCGCCGGCGTGGTCAACATCATCACCAAGAAAAACTTCAACGGCCTCACCGTCGACGCCCAACTCGGCCAGAGCGAGGAAGGCGACGACACCAAGAAAAAACTCTCGCTCACCTTCGGCAGCAGCAGCGCCGACGGCGCCAGCAACGTCATGGGCCACTTCGGCTATTCGCGCCAGGGCGCCGTCAATTCGCGCGACCGCGCGCGCTCGGCGCTCGACCAGATCTCGCAGCTGGCCATCAGCGCCGCTCCGCAGGCGTCCGAGGCGTTCACCGCCGTGAGTCCGTATTTTTCGAGCTTCGCGCCGCAGGGCCGCTTCTTCCACGACACCGGCGACTACACCTACGACGCGGCCGGCAACCCGATCCCCTGGTCGACCAACGGCAACGCGACCACGCCCGCGAGCGGTTTCAACCGCTCGGCCTACCGCACCATCGCCGTGCCGACCGAGCGCTACCTGTTCGCCGCCACCGGCTCGCTCGCGCTCGGCGCGAACCACAACGCCTTTTTCGAAGGCAATTACGCCTCAACCCGCGTCAGCACCTCGATCGAGCCGTTCGCGCTCGGCGCCGAGGACGTCTACCCAGGCTCGGGCGGCCAGGTGCCGGCCGAATTCCTGGTCGGCGGCGCGCTGCGGCGCAACCCCGTCGTGCCCGACTACCTGTACTCGCGCATCAGCGACACCGACGGCGACGGCGCGCGCGACTACTATTTCACGCGCCGCCTGGCCGAGGTCGGTTCGCGCGGCAGCACCGCCGACCGCGACACCTTCCGCCTCGCGACCGGCCTCAAGGGCGAGATGTTCGGCTGGAACTACGAGCTCTACACCGCCTACGGCTCGACCAAGGAGGCCCAGGTCTCGCAGGGCCAGGTCAATGTGCTCAACTTCCGCAACGCGCTCGAGGCCGTCACCGACCTCGAGGACGTCAACGGCAACGGCAACACCGCCGAGGCCGTATGCCGCGACGCCAACGCGCGCCTGCAGGGCTGCGTGCCGATCAATGTGTTCGGCCTGGGCACGATCTCGCCGGCCGCGCTGCAGTACGTGGTCGCGCCCGGCTCGCTCGCGACCCGCACCACCCAGCGCCTGTACGGCGGCTCGGTCAGCGGCGAGCCGTGGACGCTGCCGGCCGGCCCGCTCGGCGTGGCCGCCGGCTTCGAGTGGCGCAAGGAGTTCTCGAGCGCGATCCCCGACGCCCTGACCCAGGCCGGCCTCAACGCCGGCAACGCGACCCCGCCGGTACAGGGCGGCTACACCGTGCGCGAGGCCTACGTCGAGGCGCGCGCGCCGCTGTTCAAGGACCGCCCGTGGCTGCACCAGCTCAACCTGCTGGGCGCGGTGCGCGTGGGCGACTACTCCACGGTCGGCAACACGGTCAGCTGGAACATCGGCTTCGAATGGTCGCCGATCCCCGACGTGCGGGTGCGCGCCACGCGCGCGCTGTCGACGCGCGCGCCCAACATCAACGAGCTGTTCCTGCCGCCCAGCCAGGACTTCCCGAGCGTGATCGACCCGTGCGTGGGCGTCGGCCCGGCCACCGCCGGCCCGACCGCCGAGGCCTGCCGCGCCGCGCCCGGGGTGTCCGCCAACATCGCCGCCAACGGCACCTTCACGCTGAACCAGGCCGACATCCAGGGCGTGAGCGGCTACAACAGCGGCAACCCCACCCTCGGCGAGGAGGAGGGCCGCTCGACCACGATCGGGCTCGTGTTCACGCCGCGCTCGATCCCGATGCTCAACCGCTTCGTGTTCACGGCCGACTACTTCAAGGTCGACATCGCCAACGCGATCGTGCCGACCGACCGCGACTTCGCGCTGCGCGGTTGCTACGGCGGCGGCAGCCCCGCCTTTTGCAGCCTGATCACGCGCCGCCCGGCCGCCGTCGGCGCCAACAGCGCCGGCTCGCTCGAGCGCGTCGACACGCGCGTGAGCAACAGCGGCAACAAGGGCACCGAGGGCGTCGACCTGACCGTGGCCTGGGCCGACCAGGTCGGACCCGGGCGCCTGAGCACGCGGCTGGCCTGGACCCACCTGCGCTCGCTGTTCGAGACGCCCGAGCCGGGCGGCCCGCAGGACGAGGACCGCGGCGAGGTCGGCTCGGCCATGAACCGCGCCGCGCTCAACCTTGGCTACCGGATGGGTCCGTGGAACCTGTACACGACCCACACCTACATCGGCGAGTCGTCGCTCGACGACAGCTTCCTGACCAGCCTCGGGCTCGCCCCCGGCGCGGTCCGGGTCGGCAAAAAGATCTACCACGACGCCCAGCTCAGCTACAACCTGCGCAAGAACGTCGAACTCTACCTCGGCATCGACAACCTGCTCGACACCGATCCGCCGCCGATCATCACCGGCCTGCCGAGCAACGTGACGGGCGCCGAGACCGACGCCGGCACCTACGACGCGATCGGGCGCCGCTTCTACTTCGGGGTGCGCGTGAGCCTGTAGGCGAAGCTGGGCCAGGCTAAAAAAAACGACCCGGGCGCGCGAGCGGCCGGGTCGTTTTTGCTTGCCCGGGCCGGCCGGGCGATAGCGATTGCTTACTTACTTGGCGGCCATCAGCGCGACCGTGGTGTCGAGCATGCGGTTCGAGAAACCCCACTCGTTGTCGTACCACGACGAGACCTTGACCAGACGGCCCGAGACCTTGGTCAGGGTCGAATCGAAGTTCGACGAGGCCGGGTTGTGGTTGAAGTCGATCGACACGAGCGGCTCGGTCTGGTAAGTCAGGATGCCGGCCAGCGGGCCTTCGGCGGCCGCCTTCATCAGCGCGTTGACTTCATCGACCGTGGTGTCGCGCTTGGCGATGAAGGTCAGGTCGACCAGCGAAACGTTGATGGTCGGCACGCGGATCGCGAAGCCGTCGAGCTTGCCGTTCAGTTCCGGCAGCACCAGGCCGACCGCGGCGGCGGCGCCGGTCTTGGTCGGGATCATGCTCATCGTGGCCGAACGGGCGCGGCGCAGGTCCTCGTGCATCACATCCGACAGCACCTGGTCGTTGGTGTAGGCGTGCACGGTCGTCATCAGGCCGGTCTCGAGGCCGATCACGTCGTTGAGCGGCTTGACCAGCGGGGCCAGGCAGTTGGTCGTGCACGAGGCGTTCGAGATCACCGTGTCGGTGCTCTTGAGCACTTCGTGGTTGACGCCGAACACGATCGTGGCGTCGACGTCCTTGCCGCCCGGGGCCGAGATGATGACTTTTTTGGCGCCGCCCTTGAGGTGGGCCGAGGCCTTCTCTTTGGTCGTGAAGAAGCCGGTGCACTCGAGCACGACGTCGACGCCGAGCTCGCCCCACGGGATTTCGGCCGGGTTGCGCTGGGCGAACACGCGGATGCTGTCGCCGTTGACGATCATGTTGTCGCCCTCGACCGTCACGGTGCCCGGGAACTTGCCGTGCGCGGTGTCGTAGCGGGTCAGGTGGGCGTTCGACTTGGCGTCGCCGAGGTCGTTGATGGCCACGATCTGGATGTCCTGCTGCTTGCCGCCTTCATAGAACGCGCGCAGCACATTGCGGCCGATGCGGCCATAACCGTTGATTGCAACTTTGATCGTCATGCTAATGCTCCCAGTGTGTGAAGAAATCGGTTTATTTATCCCGTCTGCTGCAGCTATTGGTGCCGGCGCGCCTCAGGCGCCCAGCACCGACTTGACCTTGGCCACCACGTTCTCGACCGTGAAGCCGAAGTGCTTGAACAGCACCGGCGCCGGGGCCGACTCGCCGAAGCTGTCGATGCCGACCACGGCGCCCTCGAGGCCCACGTATTTGTACCAGAAATCGCTCACGCCGGCCTCGACGGCCACACGCGGCGTACCGCGCGTCAGCACGCTCGCCTTGTAGGCCGCGTCCTGGCGGTCGAACACGTCGGTCGACGGCATCGACACCACGCGCACGGCCACGCCCTCTTGCGCGAGCGCGGCGGCCGCCTTGACTGCGAGTTCGACTTCGGAGCCGGTCGCGATCAGGATCGCCGCCGCGTTCGGCGCGTCCTGCAGCACGTAGCCGCCGCGCGCGATGTCGGCGATCTGCGCCTCGCTGCGCTCCTGGTACGGCAGGTTCTGGCGCGAGAAGATCAGGGTCGACGGGCCGTTGGCGCGCTTGACGGCGCAGCCCCAGGCCGCGGCCGACTCGACCGTGTCGCACGGGCGCCAGTTGTCGAGGTTCGGGATCAGGCGCAGCGACGAGACGTGCTCGACCGATTGGTGGGTCGGGCCGTCCTCGCCGAGGCCGATCGAATCGTGGGTGAACACGAAGATCGAACGCAGCTTCATGAGCGCGGCCATGCGCAGCGCGTTGCGGCTGTAGTCCGAGAAGGTCAGGAAGGTCGCGCCGAACGGGATGAAGCCGCCGTGCAGGGCGACCCCGTTCATGATCGCGCTCATGCCGAATTCGCGCACGCCGTAGTTGACGTGGTTGCCCGGCTGGCCCGAACGCAGCGCCACGCATTCCTTCCAGTTGGTCAGGTTCGAGCTGGTCAGGTCGGCCGAGCCGCCGAGGAACTCGGGCAGCACGGGCGCGAGCGCCTGGATCGCGTTCTGGCTGGCCTTGCGGGTGGCGATATTCTCTTTCTTGTCGACGCAGGACGCGAGCGCGGCGGCCAGCGCGGCATCGAAGCCGGCCGGCAGCTCGCCGGCCATGCGGCGCTCGAGTTCGGACGCGAGCTCGGGGAACTGGGCGCGGTAGGCCGCGAACGTGAAGTTCCAGTCGGCCTCGCGCGCGCCGCCCTGCTCCTTGGCGTCCCAGGCGCTGTAGACGTCGGCCGGGATCTCGAACGGCGCCGAGGTCCAGTTCAGGTACTCGCGCACCGCCGCCACTTCCTTGTCGCCGAGCGCGGCGCCGTGCACCTTGTCGCCGCCCTGAAGGTTGGGCGAGCCCTTGCCGATCACGGTCTTGCAGCAGATCAGGGTCGGCTTGGACGCCGTCTTGGCCTGCGCGATGGCGGCGTCGACCGCGGCGACGTCATGGCCGTCGACGGCGCGGATCACGTTCCAGCCGTACGACTCGAAGCGTTTCGGGGTGTCGTCGGTGAACCAGCCCTCGACCTTGCCGTCGATCGAGATGCCGTTGTCGTCGTACAGCGCGATCAGTTTATTGAGCCCGAGCGTGCCGGCCAGCGAGCACACCTCGTGCGAGATGCCCTCCATCAGGCAGCCGTCGCCGAGGAAGGCGTAGGTGTGGTGGTCGACCACGTCGAAGCCGGGGCGGTTGAACTGGGCCGCCAGCAGGTATTCGGACAGCGCCATGCCGACCGCGTTGGCCAGGCCCTGGCCGAGCGGGCCGGTGGTGGTCTCGATGCCCGGGGTGACGTCGACCTCGGGGTGGCCCGGGGTCTTCGAGTGCATCTGGCGGAAGCTGCGCAGGTCGTCCATCGTCAGCGCGTAGCCCGACAGGTGCAGCAGGCCGTAGTGCAGCATCGAGCCGTGCCCGTTGGAGAGCAGGAAACGGTCGCGGTTGATCCATTTCGGGTTCGCCGGGTTGTGCTTGTAGTGACCGGCCCACAGCGCGACCGCGATCTCCGCCATGCCCATCGGCATGCCTGGATGGCCGGAATTGGCCTGTTGGACTGCGTCCATTGCCAGCGCGCGGATCGCGTTGGCCATCTGAGTGGTGGGAAGCGTAGGTTTCATGGGTCGGATCTGTGAGGTCGTAGAATGGGAAATGCTGGTGGTGCTGCTGGGAGTACCGAGCCGGTATTTTACCAGACCAACAGGCGGCGATTTAAAATGGCCGTCGTCGCGCGGCCGCGCCGCGCCGCGTGCGGCCGCGCAGGGCCTCGCGGCCGCGCCAGCGCACCCGCCGCATGCGGCGCGTTGCGTCGTTTTAGACGCGCTTGCCCGCCGTTGCGCGCCGATCACGCGGGACCGCCTATTTTTGGCCCGACCATCTATATTTACAACAGGAGTCCCATGCCGCGCTTTTACTGCCCCCAGCCGCTCGACGTCGGCATGCACATCGACCTGCCCGAGGGCGTGGCGCACCACCTGCACGTGGTGCGCCTGCAGCCCGGCGCCGAGCTCGACTTGTTCAACGGCGACGGCGGCCACTACCTGGCCGAGCTGACCACGGTCGAGAAGCGCCGCGCCGGCGCGCGCGTGCTCGCCCGCGTCGCCCACGACGTCGAGTTGCCATTCGAAATCACGCTGGCCCAGGCCCTGCCCGAGGCGGCCAAGATGGACTGGATCATCGAGAAGGCGGTCGAACTCGGGGTCGCCGCGATCGTGCCGCTGGCGGCGCAGCGCTGCGTGGTGCGGCTGTCGGCCGAGCGCGCCGACAAGCGCGCCGCCCACTGGCAGGGGGTGGTCGTGGCGGCCTCCGAGCAAAGCGGACGCAACCGGCTGGCCCGGCTCGGCCCGCTGACCCCCTTCCACGACTACATCGGGCAGCAGGACCTGCACCGGCGCGTGCTGCTGACGCCGCGGGCCGACCAATCGTTGCCCGACTGGGCGCGCCGCCAGCCGCCGCAGGCCCTGACCCTGCTGGTCGGACCCGAAGGCGGCTACACCTTGCAGGAGGAGGCCGCGGCGGTCGCGCACGGCGCGCTCGCCCTGTCGATGGGACCGCGCATTTTACGCACCGAAACGGCCGGGATGGCGGCCGTTGCCGCCCTGAGCGCGCTGTGGGGCGGTTTGTAGCGCAGCGACAGCGCGCGCGGCGGGCCGGCGGCGTATGTACGCCTCGCGTTAACTGCAAAAAAACAACACTCTCATCTAGATCAAAATGCAATTATTATTGTTTCCAGCTCAAATAAATGCGGATGCCCGCCGCCATTCGAGACGCACCGAAAAGAACACTTATTTTAGGCAAGAAGTGTTGTTTGTTTGATGAATTTGTCCGCGCGCATTATTGACAACGAATGAGCTGAAGTGGTCTCATGCATACGTCCAAGCGATCACGCATCGTCGCCCATGAAGCGATGGAAGGGAAGGAAACATTTCTCGTCAATACGTGTCGTAGGTCCTTAAACACTACTTTGTTTGTTTATTACTGCCTGACTTTAATTAGCAGGCAACACCAAAAATTCTGGAGAGTCCATGCACCAACGTACAAAAATCGCCGTGGCAGTGGCGATGGCCCTTAACTCGATGGCCGTCTTTGCCCAAGCAACCCCTGAACCAACGCTGCAACGGGTCGAAGTTACCGGGTCGCGCATTCGCACTGTCGACCTGGCGACCGCACAGCCAGTGCTGGTGATGACCCAGGAACAGATCCAGAAAAGCGGACTGGTTACCGTCGGCGACATCCTCAACACCATGTCCTCGGCCGGCTCGCCGGCATTTTCGAAGGGCGCGGTCCTGACCTCGAACCGTGAGCAAGGCGGCCAATACATCGACATGCGCCACCTCGGCGCGCAGCGCGTGCTGGTGCTGGTCAACGGCAAGCGCTGGACCCAGACCGTCGGCGGTTACACCGACATGTCGACCATCCCATCGGCGATGATCGAACGCGTTGAAGTGCTCAAGGACGGCGCCTCCGCAGTGTACGGCTCCGACGCGATCGCAGGCGTGGTCAACATCATCCTGAAGAAGCGCATGGAAGGCGGCCAGTTCAGCGGCTACATCGGCGAAAACCAGGGCGGCGACGCCAAGACCTCCGATTTCTCTGTCACCTACGGCACCGGCAGCGACAAGGCATCGATGATGTTCGGCCTGTCGCACGCCAAGCAAGGCGTGATCTACGCGCGTGACCGCGCCCTGACCTCGTACACCTACGGCCCGACCCATCAGACCGACAACCTCGGCACCGGCGCATTCGGCCGCATCCGCCAGGTCAGCGCCACCGGCACCGCGACCGGTTTCAACAAGTACCTGAACCACACCGGTGAATATGACGCCCCGGGCATTGGCCAGGACCCACGCGTTCCTGCGAACTACCATGACTTCCTGAACGGTGGCCTGCCTGCCGACAAGTACAACTCGACGCGCGACATGATGTTCAACTCGCCGACGGAACTGTCGACCATGTTCACCAAGGGCACGGTCGAACTGCCGATGGACATGCGCTTCGTGACCACCGCGATGTACTCGCACCGCGCCTCGACCGCCACCGTCGCCGGCTACCCAGCGAGCTCGCTGATGCAGGTCTCGAACCCGGTCTACATCGACAAAGACAGCTACTACAACCCGTACGGCAACCAAGTCGCCGGCGCCGGCCTGGGCCAGGACCTGTTCTGGTATCGCCGCACGATCGAGGTGCCACGCGCCACGGTCAACAAGAACGACACGATCCACGTCGACGCGGCCATTGAAGGCGTGCTCAATCTGGGCAGCAACCCTTGGAACTGGAGCGTCGGCGTCAACCACAGCAAGACCAGTGGTCGCACCGAAAACTCGGGCAACCTGAACCTGATCAACCTGAAAAAGGCGCTTGGTCCGTCGTTCTTGAACGCCGGTGGCGTGGTCCAGTGCGGTACCGCCGCCAAACCGATCGCTTTGCTCGATTGCACACCGTTCAACATCCTGGGCGGCCCGAACGCGTCGACCGCTGGCGCGCTGAACTATGTGATGGCGCAATCGCAAGCGCAGTACGGCAGCACCATCAACAGCATCACCGCCGACGCCACCGGCGACATCTTCAAATTGCCGGCCGGCGGCCTCGGGCTCGCGATCGGCTTTGAAAAGCGCACCGTCAGCGGCTACGACCGTCCTAACGTGCTCGACCAGTTGAACCTGACCAGCAGTCTGGCCGGCAAGGCGACGGTCGGCAAGTACGACGTCAAGGAAGCCTACGTCGAGGCGACGATCCCACTGTTGAAGTCGAAGCCGTTCGCAGAACTGCTGAGCATCAACTTGGCATCGCGCACTTCGGACTACAGCAATTTCGGCAAAACCACAAACAGCAAGGGCAGCTTCATGTGGAAGCCGATGAAGGACTTGCTGGCACGCGGCACGATCGCTCAAGGCTTCCGCGCACCAACCCTGGGCGACACCTTCGGTGGCGGTTCGCAGTCGTTTGACTCGTACCTCGACCCTTGCGACACCGTCAATGGTGGCGCCCGCACGGTCCCCGAAGCGGCGGCACGTTGCGCAGCCGTGGTTCCGGCCGGCTTCCGCCAGCGCGGCCAAACCGGCGCGCCAGTGCCGGCGACCGGCGCGCAAACCCCGACGCCATTCAATGCCGGCGCCGGTAACGGTACGCTGAGCCCTGAAACGGCGATCACCAAGACCCTCGGCTTCGTGTACAACCCGTCGTTCGTGCCAGGCCTGTCGCTGGCGCTCGACTGGTTCGACATCACGGTCAAGGATCGCATCACCGCTGTCAGCGCTGGCTACATCCTGGGTCAATGCTACATCCAGAACGTCCCTAGCTTCTGCACCCTGTTCAAGCGCGACGCCACCGGTCAGATTTCCGAACTGAACCGCGGCAACGCCAACCTCGGCGAAGTTATCACCGCAGGTTACGACCTTGGCGTGGCATACAAGTTCAAAAAGACCGCGTTCGGCCAGTTCGGCGTCAAGACCGAGACGACCTACATGGATAAGTACACCATCCAGAGCAATGCCACGGCCGCTCCGGTTAGCTACGCTGGCGAATACCCGCTCTACCGCGTCAAGTCGAACGTGACTGTCGAGTGGAACATGGGCAACTTCAGCGCGACCTTCGGAAGCCGCATTCGCAGCCACGCCAAGTCGACTTGCTGGGAAATCGGCGATCCGGCCAATAACGTCGCTCCGGAAGAGTGCTCCAACCCGACTGGCGATTGGAGTGCGGGCACCGGCTTCGACCGTAAGCCAACCTCGATCTACAACGACATCAGCGTCGGTTACCAGACGCCATGGAAGGGCAAGATCATGGTTGGTATCAACAACGTGTTCGACAAGAAACCACGTTTGAACTACGATGCGGATGCATCGGCCGCTTCGGTCGATCCAGACGTCCCACTCGAGCGTTTCATGTTCGTGCGCTACAACCAGTCGTTCTAAGCGGCCGGATCCATCCGGATCCGCCTGATCTAGCATGACACGATGCCCGCCCGGCTAACGCCCGGCGGGCATTTTTCATGTGCGCGCGGCATGAACGCTGCGGCGGGTGGAAGTTGCGCCGCGGGCCGGCCACGGCGAGCCAAGTGAAGCGCCACGGCAAGCGACCGGCCCTGGCAACGTGCCGCGCGCGGCGCGGCAGGGAGCACCAGTCATGCGCCGATCGCAGGTGTCGAGCAGTAGTCGACAGTTGCATTTGGCATCGATAGGCATGGCGGGACCGGGATCGACCAAACCATCGATGGGCGCAGGGGCTTTGCGCCCCCTGTGTCAAGGCCTTGTGTGCCCGCCGATTTGATCGGGGCCGGCGGCCAGGCGGCATCAGAAAAAGCGGCCCTGGTCGGCGTCAACCATCTTGGCCGGTCGGCGTCGGCCCGCGCCGGGACCTTCACCAACAGGTGTGCGCCCACGCTGAGCGCACACGAAAAAAAAGCCCCTGGTCTCCCAGGGGCCCTTTCAAATCGGACTAACTACGGATTAAAACTTGTAGTTGCCGGTGATGTAGAACGTACGGCCCAGCGGATCCGTGTAGCGGCCGTCGTAGCCGACCTGGTTACCGCCGCCGGCGTTGCGGATCGAAACAGGAGGATCTTCGTCGAGCAGGTTTTTGATGCCGGCCGTGACGCTGAAGTTCTTGTTCAGGTTCGCTTTGAGCTGGTAGTCGAGCGTCATGTACTTGTCGACGTCGCGGGTCAGGCCAACCACGGCGCCGAGGGTGCCGTCGGCATTGACCAGGCGTACCGCAGCATCATCTGGGGTCATGACGGCGTCATGGTAGCCCGAACGGTAGTTCAGGGTCAGCGAGTTGAGCAGCTTTTGCGAACGCAGCGAAACGACCACGCGCGAAATGGTGCGGAAGGTCACGTTGCTGTACGAATCGAAACGGCCGATGCTGTACTCGATGCCGCTGGCCGAACCTGGAACGTCTTGCTCAGCCTTGAGCATGTAGGTTCCGGTCCAGTTCACGGCCAGGCTACCGATCGGGGTCTTGCCGAAACGGTAGGTCGTGTCCCAGTCGATACCCTGGTAGTGCGAGCTGGCCAGGTTGACCGGCGACTGCGTGGCCACCAGCACGTTGGCCTTCTGGATCGGATCGAAGTAGATCGAGATCCACTTGTTGGCCAGCGCCGGATCCGTGAACAGCTGCTTTTGCGACAGCGGCTGGATCTGGTTGCGCAGCTTGACATCCCACAGGTCCAGGCCGAACGACAGGGACGTGATCGGCTCGACGCGGAAACCGATGGTCGCCTGCTTCGAGGTCTCGGCTTGCAGGCCGGCGGCGCCCTTCGCAGGATTGCCGTTCGAGAGCAGGCCGTATTCCGACGAGCCCTGCTTGCAATAGGCCAGGCGCGAATCGCCGGCCGGCAGCGGTGGGCATGGGAAGAAGTTCGACGAACCGGCGTTCTTGAGCGGATCGGCGATGTCGTTCATCGTCGGCGCCTTGAAGCCCGTGCCGTAGGAACCGCGCACCAGCAGCGATTGCACCGGCGTCCAGCGGGCCGAAGCCTTGTAGGTCGCCTTCGAGACGTCGTTGCCGACCGTGCCCGGCAGGCTCTTGTTGCCGGCCACGTCGTAGCTGACGTTGCGCTTCTCGACCGCGTCGTAGCTGTCGTAACGCACGGCTGCGGTCGCCTCGAGCGTCTTGGTGACAGGCATCAGGATCTCGGCGAACGCACCCCAGTTGTTGCGCGTCGCGTCGAGTGCCTGGGAGCCGGTGCCGCCGCCGATGGCCGTATCGGTCCAGGTCGGATGCTGCGGGCCTGGACCCTGGGCGATCTGGGCCGGGTCTTCCTTGAAGCTTTGCTTGGTGAAGTCCATGCCGGTACCGAGCGCTGCGCGGCCACCGCCCATGTCGAACAACTCCTTCGAGGCGCGCGCGTTGACCACGTCGAGCTTGGAGACGGTTGTCAGCAGGGTCTGCTTGAGCACGGCCGGTGCGAGCGTCGCGACGTCGGTCGCCTTGCGCTCGTACGGGTTGTAGGCGCCCGTGCGGATCAGCTCTTCGAACTTGTTGCCGCTCAGGTAACCGGCGACGGCGTCATCCTTTTGCGTGTTTTCGGAGTGCGTGTAGGCGGCGTTGACATCCCAGCCCGCGATCTTGGACTCGCCGCCGAGCACGAGGTGGCGCGCGTTGGTCGAGTATTTGTCGGTACGGCCGCCGGCGTCGGCGCCGCGGTAGTACAGTTCGGCCAGCTTGACGTCGTTCGGGTTCATGCCCGAAGCGATCAAGAGCGGACGCACGGACGCGTTGTAGGCGCCGATGTAGCTCTGGTTGGCGGTGGTGACGCCGGTGACCGGGTCGGTCGAGATCACGCCGAGCGGCTGGGCGGCCGGCGCGTAGCGCGCCAGGTTGCTGAACTTGGTCAGGACCAGTTCGCCGAACAGGGTGGTGCTCTCGTTGAGCTTCCAGTTACCCGAGGCGAACAGGCTGTCGCGCTTGAGTTCAGGCAGCAGCTGGACGGTCGCGGCGTAGTCGAAGCGGCAGACGTCGCCGGCGACGAAGGTGTTGGCACCGGAGCAGCTGCCGTTCTTCATCTTGTCGACCGAGAAGAAGCGGTAGTCGGTCTCGGTCTCGACGTACGAGTTGGCCGGGGTCGAGTTGGCGCTGGTCTGCCAGGTCGCGTATTGCTTGCCGCCTTCGCTGAAACGGCGCACGCCCGACTTGGCGAAGTCGCGGTCTTTCGCGTTCAGTTCCTTCTGCACGTCGTGGCTGTAGGCGACCAGCACGTTGAAGCCGTCTTTCTCGAGGTCGCCGAAGCCCTTCGAGATCGCCACGTTCGAGCTCTTGCCGCCGGTTTTTTGCGGCGAGGTGTAGGTCGCCTCGATGTTCAGGCTTTGCTGGTTTTTCTTGAGGATGAAGTTGACCACGCCGGCGATCGCGTCCGAACCGTACAGGGTCGAGGCGCCGTCGGTCAGGATCTCGACGCGCTCGACGGCCGAGAGGGGGATGCTGGCCAGGTTGACCGCGCTGCCGGTACCGAAAGGCGCCATGCGGCGGCCGTTCAACAGTACCAGTGTGTAGTCGGTGCCGATCGCGTGGACCGAGGCGGTCTGGTTGCCGCCGCCGCCGCCGTTGACCGAGGTCGAGGCGGTGATGAAGCCTTGCATCGCCGGCAGTGCGGCGACGAGGTCGGCGACGTTGGTCGCGCCGCTCTGGTCGATCTGTGCGCGCGTCAGCGTCTGCACAGGCAGCGAGCCTTCGGCCGCGATCCGCTTGATCGACGAACCCGTGATTTCCACGCGTTGCATCACCGGTTCGGCGGGAGCTTGTGCCATGGCTTGCATAGCGACCATGCTCAGGCCGACAGCCGCACCGCTCGAAAACATCATGCGCAACGAACGGGACAATACTGTTTCTGTCATCATTATTAAAATCCTTGAAGTTTTTATATGTAAATCGTCATCTTGTGGATGAGACAGCAATCATGCTTCCACTACCCCGTGCACTTCGCACGGACCTGCGCTTTATGGGCATTGTGCCAAGTCATATCTACAAAATGACCCAGGCAATTCATGGAAGCATGTTGAAACGATCAGTGTCAATTAATCTATTCTGTATTTGCACAGATACAACAGCTTTAGGCCTTAACTAAAGCAATTGTCGTAATTTGCAGCTCCAACGGCCCGCCGCGCCGGGTCGGCCGCGGCGGTCGTTTTAGGCCGGCAATTGACGTAAAATAGCGGCTTGTACAATGCAAGAAGCCGGATCGATCGACCATGTTGCGACTCAACGAAGTAAAACTCCCACTCGACCATTCCGAGCAGGCGCTCACCGACGCCGTGCTTGCGCGTTTGGGCATCACCGCCGCCGCGCTGCGCGGCTTCACGGTGTTCAAGCGCAGCTACGACGCGCGCAAACGCAGCGCGATCGTGCTGATCTACGCGCTCGACGTCGACACCGCCGGCGAGGCCGAAATCCTCGTGCGGCTCAAGCACGACGCGCACGTGATGCCCGCGCCCGACACCGGCTACCGTTTCGTCGCCGGCGGCGAGCGCGCCCAGGGCCACACGGGCGGCCCGCGCCCGGTCGTCATCGGCACCGGGCCGTGCGGCCTGTTCGCGGCGCTGATCCTGGCCCAGATGGGGCTGCGCCCGCTGATCCTCGAACGCGGCAAGGTGGTGCGCGAGCGCACCGTCGACACCTTCGGCTTCTGGCGCAAGCGCGAACTGAACCCCGAATCGAACGTCCAGTTCGGCGAGGGCGGCGCCGGCACCTTCTCCGACGGCAAGCTCTACAGCCAGATCAAGGATCCGAAACATTACGGGCGCAAGGTGCTCACCGAGTTCGTCAAGGCCGGCGCGCCCGACGAGATCATGTACGTGAGCAAACCGCACATCGGCACCTTCCGCCTCGTCAAGATGGTCGAGCAGATGCGCGAGAACATCATCGCGCTCGGCGGCGAATACCGCTTCAGCAGCAAGGTCGTCGACGTCGAGATCGAGGGCGAGGGCGCGGCGCGCCAGGTGCGCGGCGTGACGCTGGCCGGCGGCGAGCGGATCGCGACCAACCACCTGGTGCTCGCGATCGGGCACAGCGCGCGCGACACCTTCGAGATGCTGTACGAGCGCGGGGTCTACATCGAGGCCAAGCCGTTCTCGATCGGGTTCCGGGTCGAGCATCCGCAGTCGCTGATCGACAACTGCCGCTTCGGCCCGAACGCGGGCAACAAGATCCTCGGCGCGGCCGACTACAAACTGGTGCACCACGCGGCCAACGGGCGCTCGGTCTACAGCTTTTGCATGTGCCCGGGCGGCACCGTGGTCGCGGCCGCGTCGGAGCCGGGACGCATGGTAACCAACGGCATGAGCCAGTATTCGCGCAACGAGCGCAACGCCAACAGCGCGATCGTGGTCGGCATCACCCCGGCCGACTATCCGGGCCACCCGCTGGCCGGCATCGCGCTCCAGCGCCGGCTCGAGGAGGGCGCGTTCGCGCTCGGCGGCGGCACCTACGACGCGCCGGCCCAGCTGATGGGCGACTTCGTGCGCGGACGCCCCTCGAGCGCGCTCGGCGGCGTGCTTCCCTCGCTCAAGCCGGGCGTGCGCATGACCGACCTGCACCCTTCCCTGCCCGCGTATGCGATCGAGGCGATGCGCGAGGCGTTTCCGGCGTTCGACAAGCAGATCAAGGGCTACTACCAGGAGGACGCGCTGCTCACAGGGGTCGAGACGCGCACCTCGTCGCCGATCCGCATCAAGCGGCGCGACGACGACCTGCAAAGCCTGAACACGCGCGGCTTGTTTCCGGCCGGCGAGGGGGCCGGGTATGCGGGCGGGATTTTGTCGGCGGCGGTCGACGGGATCAAGGTGGCGGAGGCGGTTGCGCTGTCGATGGCGATGGGGACGAAATAGGTCCAGAAATCGCGTCGCTAGAACCGTCAGAATCCAAAACCAACATCGTCCTCGCGCATGCGGGGACCCATAGAACAGTTGCTCCGAGCCAGCGTTCTATGGGTCCCCGCCTTCGCGAGGACGATGTTGGTTTGTTTTTTGGGGTTGCGCTGTGCGCGATTTTTACCGCGCCTACAACCACCCCGAGCGCTTGAAGCGGTAGTACATATACCCGCTCACCGAAAACATCAGCCCCACCGCGGCGAAGTACCCATACTTCCATTTCAGTTCCGGCATGAATTCGAAATTCATGCCGTACACCCCCGCGAACGCGGTGAACACCGCGAAAATCGCCGCATACGCCGCCAGCCGCTTGTTGACCTCGTTCTCGTCGATCGCCACCATCGACAGGTTGACCTGGATCGCCGTACTGATGGTGTCGCGCATCGTGTCGATGGTGCCGTTGATCCGGTACAGGTGGTCGTGCACGTCGCGGAAGTACTCCTGGGTCTCGAGGAACATATACGGCACGCGCCCGCCGTGCAGTTTGCCGACCGCCTCCATCAGCGGCGCGACCGCGTGCCGCAGCTGCAGCACCTTGGTCTTGAGTTCGTACAGGCGCTCGATGTTGTCGCGCTGCGAGCCGCGGATAAAGATCCGGTCCTCGATCTTTTCGAGCTCCGTCTCGAGGATGTCGACCACCGGGAAATACCGGTCCACGACCGCGTCCATCAGCGCGTACAGCACGAAGGCCGACCCCATCTTGAGCAGCTCGGGCTCGCGTTCGGCGCGCGCGCGTACCGCGAGGAAGCCTTGCGAACTGTGGGTGCGCACCGACAGCACGTACTTGGGGCCGACGAAGACGTCGACCTCGCACAGCTCGAGCTCGTCGTCGCGCAGTTCGACCGTGTGGAACACCACGAACAGCGAGTCGCCGTATTCCTCGATCTTGGGGCGCTGGTGGCCGCGCGTGGCATCCTCGACGGCCAGTTCGTGCAGGCCGAACTCCTCCTGCATCTGGTCGAGTTCGGTGTCCTCCGGGTCGCTCAGCGCGACCCAGACGAAGCAGTCGGGCTGGTCGAGGTAGTCGCTGATGGCCTCGACCGGGATGTCGGACAGCTTCTTGCCTTCTTTATAGGCCACGCAATTGATCAACATACAAATTCCATTCTTGACGCCATTGATGCGGCGCCGGGCGGCGCCAGCCGAGAGCTTACACCAGGCCGGCCAGAGCCCAAAACTGTATTAAAACTACGTACAATAGTCTACATGCTTGGATCTCCTTAAGGTTAAATTTTCACAAAGGTAGTATTCTTACCGAATAAAACCATAGATTACCAAATCACCCAGGAGACCCGATGCGATTCCCCCGTTACCCGATGCTTGCCGCCTTGCCGCTCGCGCTGACCCTGCTGAGCGCCTGCGGCGGCAGTGGCGGCACGCCCGTCCCCGTCGCGCCCAGCCCGGTCGCGCCGGCACCGGTCGCGCCGACCCCGCCGCCACCGGCCGAGCAGACGCATGATGTCAGCGTGGCCGCCGCCGCCGGCGCCCGCCAGCAGCGCCTCGCCTGCAACGGCGCGCTGTTGCAGCCGGCCTGCGATTTGCGCATCTACCAGGTCATGGTCGAGTCCTTCGTCGACCGCGACCCGCTGGCCAACTTCAATGTCGGTTACGGCACCAGCGCCCACAAGGGCGACCTGGCCGGCATCACCGCCTCGCTCGACTATATCAAGAGCACGGGCGCCAACGCGCTGTGGCTGACACCGATCTTCCTGTCGGCCGCGCGCCCGGGCCAGGATATCTTCGCCGACCGGCTCGACGCCACCGGCTACTTCGCCAGCGACTACTTCAAGATCGACCCGCGCTTCGGCACCCTCGAGCAGGCCCGCACCCTGGTCGACGAGGCCCACAAGCGCGGCCTGTACGTGTTCTTCGACGGCGTGTTCGGCCACCACAAGGGCAACCTGGCGCCGTCGCCGGGCGGCCTGCTGCCGGCCGGCGGCAACGACCCGGTCGACTACAACGCGCCGGCCACGCTGGCGTTCTACCGCGAGGTGGCCACCTACTGGATCGAGCAACTCAAGATCGACGGCTGGCGCCTCGACGTCGCCTACCAGGTGCCGGCCAGCGCCTGGGCCAGCATCCGCGCCTCGGTGCAGCAAGCCTCGAGCGCGACCAGCTACCTCGGCGCCGACGGCGTCGCGGTGCGCCCGCTCGGCTACATGGTGGCCGAAGTGTGGCAGGGCGAAAGCCAGATCGCGGCGGCCGCGTACGGCGGCGCGAACGCGCCGGCGCTGCTGTCGGCGTTCGACTTCCCGCTGCGCTACCGGCTGCTGCAAACGCTCGCGGCCGAGGAGTCGGGCGCGGGCGGACGCCCGGCGAGCAACCTCAACGCGGGCTTCGACTCGCACGCCGCCTATCCCGACCATGCGATGCCCAACCTGATGCTCGGCAACCACGACCTGGTACGCTTCGGCGACCTGGTCCAGCGCGCAGGCCTCGGCAATCCGGACGGCGCAGACTACTGGCTGCGCCACAAGGCGGCGTTCGCCTTCATGGCCGCCTACAGCGGACCGGTCACGATTTACTACGGCGACGAGATCGGACAGGAGGTGCCCGGCTACGCGGCCAGGGTGCAGGCCGATTGCGCCAACCTGGGCCTGTGCGACGACCATGTCAGCCGCGACAACGGCGTGGTCGACGGCGTGGCCGGGCCGGCCCTGTCGGCCAGCGCGCGCGATCTCAAAAACCATGTGGCGGCGCTGATGCGGATCCGCGCGGCCAATCCGGCGCTCGCCAACGGCGCGCGCACCCATGTCTTCTCGGACACCAATGTGTACATCGACCGCAAGGACAGCGGCGCCAACCGCGTGCTGCTGGTGCTGAACGTGAAGCAGCTGGCGGCCAGGGTCACGCTCGACGCGGCCGTGGTGGGCGGCGCGAGCAGCCTGACCGACCTGGTGAGCGAGGGCACGCTCGCGCCCGAGGCGGGCGGCGCGCGTTTCGTGGTGACGGTGCCGCCGCTGTCGGCGCGCCTGCTGCGGTTCTGAGGCGAATCTAAGGCGAATCTAAGGCGAATCTAATACGACTCTAGACGACTCCAAGACGCTTCAAGGGCGGTTACAGGGCGCTTTAATGCGGCTCCGGCCGCACTCGCCGGCGGCCGGGCCGCCCTGCCCGGCCGGCGCGGCGCTTGGAAACCTACTCGTCCTTGGCGCCGTCTATGCCGAGTTCGGCGATCTTGCGCGTGATCGTGTTGCGCCCGATCCCGAGGCGCACGGCGGCGTCGTTCTTGCGCCCGTGCGTGTGCTTGAGCGCGGTCTTGATCAGGGCCGACTCGAACTGGCGCCCGAGCACGTCCATGACGTCGGACTGCCCCTGCGCGAGCATGCCGGCGGCCTGCAGCTCGAGCAGGCCGATCCAGCCGCCGGTCGCGCCCAGCGCCGCCAGCGTCGCGCTGCCGGGCGCCGCGCTCACGTGCGCCATGGCGCCGTCGTTGGCCAGCGGCACGCTCGCTTCAAGCGCGCCGGCGTCGTGCCCGCGCATCAGCTCGGGCGGCAGGTCCTTGACCTCGACGGTCTGCCCCGGCGCCATCACCGTGATCCAGTTGCACAGGTTTTCGAGCTGGCGCACGTTGCCCGGCAGCTCGAGCGAGGCGAGGAACTGCATCGCCGCCTCGCTCATGCGCTTGGTCTCGACGCCGAGCTGCTTGGCGCTTTGCACCAAAAAGTGGCGCACCAAGATGGGGATATCCTCGCGCCGCTCCCGCAAACTGGGCAGGCGCAAACGGATCACATTGAGGCGGTGGTACAAGTCCTCGCGGAACAAACCGTCGCGCACGCGCTGCTCGAGGTTCTGGTGGGTCGCGGTGATCACGCGCACGTTCGCCTTCATCGGCTGGTGTCCGCCGACGCGGTAGAAGTGGCCGTCGGACAGCACCCGCAGCAGGCGTGTTTGCAGGTCGAACGGCATGTCGCCGATCTCGTCGAGGAACAAGGTGCCGTTCTCGGCCTGCTCGAAGCGCCCGCGGCGCGTCGTCTGCGCGCCCGTGAAGGCGCCGCGCTCATGGCCGAACAGCTCGGACTCGAGCAGGTCCTTCGGGATCGCCGCCGTGTTGAGCGCGATGAACGGCTGCTGCGCGCGCGGGCTGTGCTTGTGCAGCGCGCAGGCGACGAGCTCCTTGCCGGTGCCCGATTCGCCCGTGATCAGCACCGTCACGTTCGACTGCGACAGGCGCCCGATCGCGCGGAACACCTCCTGCATCGCCGGCGCCTGGCCGAGGATCTCGGGCGTTTCGGTCGGGCCCGACTCGACGCTGGCCTCGCGCAGGCTCTCGTCGAGCGCGCGCCGGATCAGCTCGACGGCCTTGTCGATGTCGAACGGCTTGGCGAGGTATTCGAAGGCGCCGCCCTGGAACGCGGCCACGGCCGAATCGAGGTCGGAGAAGGCGGTGATGATGATGACCGGCAGCCCCGGGCACTTGGCCTTGACGGCCGTGAGCAGGTCGAACCCGGACTGGCCCGGCATCCGGATGTCGGACACCAGCACCTGCGGGGTCTCGAGCTCGAGCGCGGCCATGGCGTCGCGGGCGTTGGAAAAACTTTTGGTCGCGAGGTTCTCGCGCGCCAGGGCTTTTTCAAGCACCCAGCGGATTGATGCGTCGTCGTCGACTATCCAGATCGGTTTCATGTGTTCGCGTTTCCCGGCAAGGATCTCGTTAGATCTTTTGGATCTTGGTGTGGACCGCGACCAGCCTACCACCGACCCCGCTTATGGCAGGGGCAGCAGTATCCTGAAATCAGTCAGCCCAGGCCGGCTCTCGCACTCGATCACGCCCATGTGCTGTTGCACGAAGGTTTGCGCCAGTGTCAGCCCGAGGCCGCTGCCGCCCTCCCGTCCCGATACCAGCGGATAGAAAATACGGTCGCGGATCTGGGGCGAGATGCCAGGTCCATTGTCGATGATATGCAAGTCTAATGCCAGCGCGTAGCGGACCTTGGCGAGCGTGACCTGGCGCCCCACGCGCGTGCGTAAAACGAGCTCGGCGTCGCCGGCGGCGATCCGCTCCTGCAGCGCCTGGGCCGCGTTGTGGGCGATGTTGAGCACCGTCTGGATCAGTTGTTCCTTGTCGCCGCGGAACTCGGGGATCGAGGCGTCGTAGTCGCGCCGGATGGTCAGGCCGTGCGGGAACTCGGCCAGCATGAGGCTGCGCACGCGCTCGCAGACCTCGTGGATGTTGACGTCGCCGACGATGTGCGGGCGCCGGTGCGGCGCGAGCAGGCGGTCGACCAGGGTCTGCAGGCGGTCGGCCTCCTTGATGATGACCTGGGTGTATTCGCGCAGCTGGCTCAGGTGGCGCGGCGGCAGCTCGAGCTCGAGCAGCTGGGCGGCGCCGCGGATGCCGCCGAGCGGGTTCTTGATCTCGTGCGCGAGGTTGCGCACCAGCTCCTTGTTGACCTGGCTCTGGTCGAGGATGCGCTCCTCGCGGTCGAGTTTGAGCTGCTGCACGTTCTCGCGCAGCTCGATCACGACCCCGCCCTCGGCGGCGCTGACGATGCTGTGCACGTGCAGCGGCTCGCGCCCGGCGCGTTCGAGCGTGAGGTCCTGGCGCAGGTCGCCGTACTGGTGGTCGAGCGCGAGCTCGCACAGCCGGGTCAGTTCGTCGCCATTGCCGAACAGCGAGGCGAGCTTCTGGCGCGCGAGCGCCTTGAGCGAACTTTCGAGCAGGTTTTCGGCGGCCGGGTTGGCATAGCGGATCTGGCCGTCGGGGTCGGCCAGCAGCACCGCCGTGGCCAAGAGTTCGAGTCCGCCGAGCGGGTCGGCGCTCGCGCCGGGCGCGCCGGCGCCAACGGCGTCGCTCATTTGATGTTGGCCAGCTCGCGCTTGAGGGCTTCGATGTTTTTCTCGGAGCGCCCGATGTTGTCGCGCATAGAGGCCACGCGCTCCTGGTATTTGGCGTAGTTTTTCTCGTCGCCGAGGCGGTCGGGCTGGCCGTCCTTGTATTCCTTGCGCAGATCGGCGATTTTTTTCTCTTCGCCCGCGAGTTCCTCGGCCAGGATGGCGCGGCGGTCGTCGTCACGCGCCTTTTGCTGGGCCGAATCGACCTTGGGGAAGTCGGTCGGGGTGCTCACGGGCGCGCGTGGCTTGCCCGGCTCACCCTTGCGTGCGGCCGGCGCGGCGATCAGGCCGGGCAGGTCGAGCTGCTTGCAGCCCTTGCGCGCGTTGTCGGTCAGTTCCTTGCGGCCGTTCGCATCGACGCACATGTAAATGGCATTGCCGCCGTCGGCCAGGA
Organism: Pseudomonadota bacterium; assembly: GCA_040384885.1. GTDB lineage: Bacteria > Pseudomonadota > Gammaproteobacteria > Burkholderiales > Burkholderiaceae_D > Telluria_A. The sequence goes on from JAZKIN010000175.1 coordinate 25,185, forward strand.
CGGGCGCGCACGGGGCGGCCAGCAAGGCCAGGGCGAGCATGCGTTGTGCCAAAAATCTTGTCGTCATTGCCATCGGTTCCACTTCACGGTTGCATGCCCAAAACGGGCATAGTCCGAATATACAACATCTATAGCGCGTTTAAGCATAAAAAAACGCGGGAAAAGCCTGCGCTTTTCCCGCGTTTCGGGCGGCCTCGGTGCAATCCGATGTCAAGCCGTTCACAGGTGCTGACAAGTATACAAGACGCTTGCCAGCGCGTGGACGGCGACAGCGCAACGGCCCGGGCCGCGCCGCGTACGGCGTGTGCCCGCCGCGTGTTCGCCGCGTGTTACAGCGAGTAGTACATGTCGAATTCGACCGGATGGGTCGTCATGCGCATGCGCTGCACGTCCTGCATCTTGAGGTCGATGTAGGCATCGATCATGCTGTCGCTGAAGACGCCGCCGCGGGTCAGGAACTCGCGGTCCTTGTTGAGCGCGTCGAGGGCTTCTTCGAGCGAGGCGCAGACGGTCGGGATCAGCGCGTCTTCTTCAGGCGGCAGGTGGTACAGGTCCTTCGAGGCCGCTTCGCCCGGATGGATCTTGTTTTGCACGCCGTCGAGGCCGGCCATGAGCAGCGCCGCGAAGCACAGGTAGACGTTGGCCAGTGGATCGGGGAAACGGGTCTCGATGCGGCGGCCCTTCGGGTTGGCCACGTGCGGGATGCGGATCGAGGCCGAGCGGTTGCGCGCCGAGTAGGCCAGCTTGACCGGGGCTTCGTAGCCAGGCACGAGGCGCTTGTACGAGTTGGTGCCCGGGTTGGTGATCGCGTTGAGCGCCTTGGCGTGCTTGATGATGCCGCCGATGTAGTACAGCGCGAAGTCCGACAGGCCGGCATAGCCGTCGCCGGCGAACAGGTTCTTGCCGTCTTTCCAGACCGACTGGTGCACGTGCATGCCCGAGCCGTTGTCGCCGACGATAGGCTTGGGCATGAAGGTGGCGGTCTTGCCGTAGCTGTGGGCCACGTTCCAGACCACGTACTTGAGGTTCTGGGTCCAGTCGGCGCGCTCGACCAGGGTCGAGAAGCGGGTGCCGATTTCGTTCTGGCCGGCGCCGGCCACTTCGTGGTGGTGCACTTCGACCGGGATGCCCATCGCCTCGAGGATCAGGCACATCTCGGAGCGCATGTCCTGGAAGCTGTCGACCGGCGGGACCGGGAAGTAGCCGCCCTTGACGGTCGGACGGTGGCCGCTGTTGCCGCCGTCGATATCCTTGTCGGTCGACCAGGAGGCCTCGTCCGAATCGATCTTGACGAAGCAGCCGGACATGTCGATGCGCCATTTGACGCTGTCGAAGATGAAGAATTCTGGCTCTGGGCCGAAGAAGGCGGTGTCGCCGAGGCCGGACGACTTGAGGTAGGCTTCGGCGCGCTTGGCGATCGAGCGCGGGTCGCGGTCGTAGCCCTTGCCGTCGGCCGGCTCGATGACGTCGCACTGCATGAACAGGGTGGTCTCTTCCATGAACGGATCGATGTTGGCCGTGTTCGGGTCTGGCATGAGGATCATGTCGGACGCTTCGATGCCCTTCCAGCCGGCGATCGACGAGCCGTCGAACGCGTGGCCCGATTCGAACTTGTCCATGTCGAAATGGGACACGGGAACGGTCACGTGCTGTTCTTTGCCGCGGGTGTCGGCGAAGCGGAAATCAACGAATTTGACTTCGTTGTCTTTAACCATTTTCAAGACTTCTTCGGCTGTCATTGCCATGCATATTCTCCTGGATGAAATGGGGGGCGGCCGCACAAGGGAAAACCACCTTGCGTTCGGCCAAACTCACGGGGAATGATAGCAGAATCCATGCCAGCATCAAAAGATCGCCGCAGTTCGGGTTGCCTCTCGGAAAACTCGCAGTCCCGCCGGAAAACGCCGACACGCCCCCGCGCCCGAACCGAAGCGACGCACCAAATAGTACGCACCATTTCAGTGCAAACAACAACCAGCGCACCATTATCGTGCGTACCGCACCAAAACGGTTGGCCGCACTTGCCACGTCATTCATTTCTGCATAGCCCAGGCCATAACCATACAAAATCGCATAGCGTGGGGACAGACCGGGGACAGACCGGGGTCAGACCCGGGTCTGACCCCGCTTTTTAGCAAGGCCGGCAAATTTGGCGCGGGGCAAGCGTGGGCGCCAGACCTTATAATTAATGCCAGCCCACGCTATCAAGGAGTTTTTCCATGAGCACGATCGCCTCCGCCATCCTCGCCAGCGCCCGCGCGCGCACGCCCGACCAGCCCTACGCCGGCGCCGTCACGCCGCAGGAGGCGTTCACGCTGCTCCAGGCCGATTCCAAGGTAAAGCTCGTCGATGTGCGCACCAATGCCGAACGCGATTGGGTGGGACGCGTCGATATCGCCCCCGGCCAGCATGGCGCCGTCGAATGGAGTGCGTGGCCCGGCGGCGCGGCCAACCCGGCGTTCGTGGCGCAGCTGTCGGCGATCGCCGGCAAGGACGACGTGATCCTGTTCCTTTGCCGCTCCGGCGTGCGTTCGCGCCACGCCGCCAAGCTGGCCACCGAACACGGCTTCCTCCACTGTTTCGATATCCTCGAGGGCTTCGAGGGCGACAAGGATGCCGCCGGCCACCGCAAGACCGTCGGCGGCTGGTGCAAGGCCGGCCTACCCTGGATCGGCGCCTAAGCGGGCGCCGTCGGCAGCTCGGGCTGCACTGTCGGCTGCACTGGCTGCCCGGCAGCTTCCCCAGCAGGCGGCAGCGCCGCGCGCACGCGCTGGCGCACGAACTGGATGTGGCTGCGCAGGCTGTACAGGGCGTCGGCGAACGGCAGCGGGATCGAGATCTGGTTGACCAGCGACTCGATCTCGTCCAGCCGCGCCAGCAAGGTCGCGCAGATCTCGGCGCGCCGCTCCGCCGGCGCCTCGGCGAGCTCCTGCTCGACCACGCGCAACTGCCCGTACCAGCGGTACAGGCGCGAGCGGATGCGCCACACGTACAGCGGCGGCACCACGCGCGAGAGCGGAATCAGCAGCGCGCCCAGCGCCACCACCAGCACCCACATGCGGTCGAAGAAATTGGCCAGCCAAAAACTCATATAGCGCTGCAGCAGCGGCGGCCCGTCCTTATAAAATTTGGCCGCCTCGCGCGCGACCGTGATCTCGGTGTAGCGCGCCGACGGGAACTGCCCCTGCTGCTGGAACCAGCCGGTGCCGCCGTGGATCTGGCTCGCCGCCTGCACCAGCAGGTCGACCAACGCCGGATGCAGGTCCTCGCGCGCGACCATGGTCGCCGTCGGCGCGATCAAGTGGTGGTCGCGCGAGGGGTTGTCGCTCGCGAGGTCGACGATCCCGCGCGGCAGCACCACGTGCGACAGGAACGGCAGGCGCCGCGTGTACGCCTCGGCCTGCGCGAAGTCGACCAGCCGGATCCCCGGCGTGCGCAGCAGCATCTGAATCAGCGGCTCCTCCGGCGCGGAGCTGAACACGAGGCCGTCGATGGCGCCCTCGACCAGCGCCATCGTGGCCGGCGTGTTCTCGAGCGCGCCCAGGCGCAGCTGGTCCGGCTCGACCCCGTTCGCCGATAGCACCGCGCGGAACAGCTTGGGCACGCCCGTGCCCTCGGGCCCGACGTTGATGTTCTTGCCTTTGAGTTCGCTCAGCTGGGTCAGCGCGACGCCGTCGCGCACGAACAGCCAGACCGGTTCGGTGAACAGGCTGCCCAGCGAGACCAGCCCGGCGCGCTCCGACTCGGCCTGCTCGGTCGAGCCGCTTTGCACGAAGGCGATGTCGACCTTCCCTTCGCGCAGCAGCTGCAGGTTGTGGGCCGAGCCGAGCGAGCGCACCAGCGTGACCGTGATGCCCTCCTTCTCGAGCCTGGCCGCGTACTGCTTGCCGAACTCCTCGTAGGCGCCGTTCTCCTGCCCGGTCGCCAGGCGCGCGCTGCGCGGCGGCGACGGGTCGACCAGCACATACGCGAGCACGCAGGCGGCCGCGATGATGGCCACGGTCGGTCCGGCCGTGGCGATCAGGTCGCGGAACGAGAATTGCGTGAACTTGCGCACCCGGCTCATGACGCGGCGCAGCGGCTTCATGCCGCGCCGCCCCGCACGCGCATCGGAACGCGCGCCGGAACGCGCGTCAGCGCGCGCACGAAGCGGGGACTTTGCCTGCGCCCGCGCCGGCGCCGGCGGTGGCCGCGAGCGGCTCGATCATCGGCATCAGCGTCGGCGCCAGATGGGTCAGCAATTGCACCGGCAGCGCGCTCGTGAAGTCGTAGTCGGCCGAGCGCGGCCCCTGCACGTACGCGGTCATGCTGCCGAAGAAGCGTTCGCCGATGTTGAACACGAACGTCGCCGAGCGGTTCACGTAGCGCGATTCGATCAGCCGCCCGCCGCCGCCGTAGACCTCGAAGCGCTGGTCGCCGGTGCCGGTCTTGCCGCCCACCGCCACCAGCGAGCCGTCGGCCAGCTTGAAGGCGGCCTTAACGCGCTTGGCGGTGCCGTTCGAGACCACGGTGGCGATGGCGTCGGCCAGCGCGCGCGCGACCTCGGGGGCGAGCACGCGTTCGGGCGCGGCGTTCTTGGAGTGGCCCAGCAGCGTCTCGTACGGCGTGTCTTTGGCGAAGTGGAGCGAGTCGATGCGCTGCACCGGTTTGCGCACGCCGCCGTTGACGATGATGCCCATCATCTCGGCGAGCGCGGCCGGGCGGTCGGCCGAGGCCCCGAGCGTGGTCGCGTACGACGGCACCAGCGAGTCGAACGGATAGCCCATTTTTTTCCACTGCGCGTGGATCTTGAGGAAGGCCTCGATCTCGAGCAGGCCGGCGATGCGGCGGTCCTGCGCGTGCTTGCGGTGCGTGCTGAACAGCCAGCTGTAGACCTCCTGGCGCTCCTTGACGCTCGCGCCCGTCAGTTCGGCCAGCTTGGCGCCCGGATGGGCCTTGAGGTAGCCGACCATCCACAACTCGAGCGGGTGGATGGTGGCGACGTAGCCGCGGTCCGACAGCGACATGGCCTGTGGCGCGTACTGCGCGTACATGCGTTCGATGCGCTCGGGCTCGACCTCGTTGGCCGAGACCAGGTGGTCGTTGAGGAAGGCGCCGAATTCGGCCAGCGTGGCCTTGGGCGCGATCGTGCGGTGCACCGCGGCCAGCCGCATCGGGGTCGGCTTCAGGCTCGCCATCAGGGCTTTCTCGACCTCGGCGGTCGACTTGCCCTTGTACTTGCTGTAGAAGCGGTTCATGAAGGCCTGGCCCTCGTTGTCGGCGAAGCGCGCGAGGTAGCTTGATCGGCGCGGGTCGTCCGAGTTGGCGAGCAGGGTCGCCGACGAGCCGGGCAGGTCGAACATGTAGTAGCGCACCACGTCGCGCATCAGGCGCACGAACACGAGGTTGGTCGACTGCTGCAGCGCCTGGCGCACGCTCATGATGCGTTTGTCGTCGAGTTTGCTGAAGTTGCCGAAGGTGTGCACCCCGCCGCCCGTGAAGAAGCCTTCGTACGGGCTGCCCGAGTATTTGCGCTCGAGCGCGGCCTCGAGCATCGCCGGCAGCGTGCGCGCGGCCGGGTCGGGCAAGGCGAGGAAGTAGCCCACGCCCCACAGCGAGAGCTGGTCCTTGGGGTCGATCACGAGCGCCTTGAGCGCCTGCGCGTCGAGCTCGTGCATGCGCTTGTGGATCTGGGCGACGATGTCGAGGTAGGTCACGAGGGTGCGCAGCTTGGCCGTCGAACCGAGGTCGAGCTTGGCGCCCTCGTTGATGTCGAGCGGCTGGTCGTAGTTGTCGGTCTGCACCCGCAGGTAGTTGGCCTTCTGGCCGCGCTCCATCAGCGTGAAGCTGTAGATCACGTTGGCCGGGTCGCCGTTGCCGAGCAAGCCCTTGCCGGTCAGGCCGGCGGCGCTCGCCTGCTCGCTGTCGCGCAGGCCGCGCAGCACGTCGGTCACGGCCGACTGGGCGCGCGCGTCGAGCGTGCTGACGACGGCCAGGTCGAGCCGGTCGAGGTTGTACAGGCGCGGCTCGCCGAGCAGGCCGGCGAGGTGGGTGCGCACCGCGTTCGAGGCCTTGCGCGAGACGAAGGCGTTGGCGCTCGGGGCCGCGCTGGCGTTGCCGACGGCCGGCCGCAGCGGCGTCCGGAGGGCGGCGTCGCGCAGCGCCGGCGAGATGACCTTGTCCTGGGCCAGCAGGCGCAAATGGGTGTTGGTCAGCACCTCGAGGTCGTCGGCGCCGGCGCCGAGGTAATGCGCCGGGCGGCGCTGGGCGATCATCAGGCTCAACGCCTCCTTGTACGCGAGCACCGCCTCGGGCGTGAATTTCTTGGCCGTCAGCAGCGCGTTGAGCTCCTTGAAGTCGCGCCCGTACCAGACCTTCATGCCGTCGCCGATGCCGTTGACCTCGCCGTAGCCGAGTTTGGCCGACAGCGGCACCGTGTTGAGGTAGTCGACCACGACCTGGCGCCGCGCCAGCGTGGTGTCCTGGCCGCCCTGGTAGGCGCGCAGCGAGGCCGAGGCCATCTGGCGCAGTTTCTCGCTCAGCGAGCTGGTGCGACCGTCGGGCGAATGGCGGTATTTTTCGATCTGGGTCGCGAGCGTGCTGCCGCCGGCCGAACGGCGGTCGTCGCCGGTGACCATCTGCACGCCCTTGTCGAACACGGCCTTGCTGAAGCGGTCCCACTCGACCGCCGGGTTGCGTTTCGGGTAGGTCGTGTCGAGCAGCTCGCGGTTTTCGATGAACAGCAGGCTCTTGACGAGCAGGGTCGGCGCGAGCTCGAATTTTTCGTAGTAGTGCTCGGGGAAACGCGAACTGAACAGCGGTTGCCCGCGGCAGTCGAGGATGCCGAGGCCGACCTTGGTTTTCTCGCGGTAGGTCGCGAACAGGCCCATGTCGGCCAGTTCGACCATCTTCGGCGAGAGCTGGGCCTGGGCGTCGATGATGTAGTCGCGCTCCTTGAGCCGGTCGAGGTAGTCGGGCATGCGCGCGTAGCCGAGCCGCTCGTCGTACGGGCTGTCGGACGGGAAGCGGATCGTGCTGCTCGGGCCCGGCTTGACGCTGTATTTGATTTTTTTGGCCATGCCGGCGAAATAGCGCGCCTGCATCGTCGAGGTGCGCATTTCGAGCATCGCGAACCAGGCGCAGCCGGCGAACAAAATCAGGAACAGCACCAGCACGGCCGACCAGACCCGGCGCTTTTTGCGCGGCGGCACGCCGGCCGGCGGCTGTCCGGGGTCGGGCCGGGCGTCGGCGGCGGGCGGTTCTGGCGGTGCCGGCGGCGGCGCCGGCAGTTCGGCGGGCGCGGCGCGTCCGGCCTCTGCGACCTGGGCGGCGCCGACAAGGTGGGCCGCGTGCGGGCCGTGCGCGACCGTGACGTCCTCGTCGCCGGCGGCGGCCGGCGCTTCGTAATAGGGCTCGCCCTCGGCGAGCGCGTGGCCTTCGTCGCTGACCAGCGTCAAATGCGGTTTGGGGGGCGCGGCGCGCTTGGGGCGCGGCATGCTCATCGCAGCGAGGCGCACGCGCAATTTGCGCAGGGTGCGGACTACGAGACGGGGCCGTCGAAAACGGCGGTTACTTTCCATGATGGCTCAATCGGTGTGAATCAGTCGTACCTGCAATCCCCGCATCAACCGTTGCCATCTTGCATCTGGTTCATTCGAGTGAGGGAGGTTAATAACAAGTTAGTAAAAAATTAGTAAAAAGTTTGGCAAATCTCACCGGAATCTCACTCAGGATCCCGGCAAACCGCACTGCACCATTCCACCACATCGGACGGGCCGGCACGACCGCCGTTCAATAAAATTTGATCTGGCACATTCTTTTTCGCAAAAAAACAACGTAAGCCTTGCGCCTTGCGTTAATGGCTAGCCCGGCGCCACGTTCTTGCCGCCGGCGCGCGCGCGCAGGTCGGCGAGCGCCTGCAGGCAATAGTACTGGTACCAGAGCCCGGTGAAGATGAAGATCAGCACGTACAACCACAGCGAAATGACGGCAAGCAAGGGAAACAGCAAGGCCGCCCACACCAGGCTGATCCAGACCACGCCGGGCACCGCGCCGGCCAGGCCCGACACCATGCCGATCACGAGCAGCGGCCAGCGGTGCTCGCGCACGATCGTGGCGCGCTCGTCCTCGCTGGCATGCTCGGCCAGCGCGTCGTAGCTCATCACGCGCGCGGTCAGCCAGCCCCACAAGCCGATCTGCACCAGCACCGCGAGCGGGAACAGCGCGTACAGCGGCAGGCTGAGCAGCCAGACCGCGACGAACACGAGGAAGCCCGTGAGGCTGGCCATCAGGCTGCCGATGAGGTTGCCGCCGTGCTTTTTTTCGAGCGCGGGGAACTGGCGCAAGCTGACGTGGCGGCTGATCGCCGGCATCGCGACCACGCCCATGAACACGAGCGAGGTCAGTATCAGCAGCGGCAACAGCAGCAGCGCCGCGACCACCAGCACGATCACGGTCTTGAGGGCGCCGAGCCCGAAGCGCGACAGCAGCGATCCGGCCTGCTGGAACCAGCCGTAATCGGTGAACATGCGCTGCAGCGTGTCGAGCAGCGGCTCCCAGCCGAAAAACAGCAGCGCGCCCCACAGCGCGACCGAGAGCAGGGTCGGGATGATCGACATCAGCAGGATCTTGCCGTTGAACTGGGAGCGCAGCGCGCGTCCGTAGGCGGTCGCCACGGCGTGCATGGAACGTCCTTGTGCGCGGTTTGGATCTGGCAGTGTGGTCATCGTCGGCTGTGGGAATGGTGGAGCGCGCGCCGGATTCGGCAGAACGCGTATTCTGGCAGAACGCGTATTCTACGTGTAAAGACCGCTACCGGTACGCGGCGGGGGCAAAACACGGGCCCGGCACGCCCGCGCGATTAGCGCTTTGGCCGGCCATGCACTACAATTCCCGATCACTCTGCACTCAACAAGGAAAACCATGTCCATCATCACCACCGATTCCGGCCTCCAATACGAAGACACGACCGTCGGCGAAGGCGCCGTGGCCACCGCGGGCCAGCACGTCAGCGTCCATTACACGGGCTGGCTGCGCAACGACGACGGCACCGCGGGCAACAAGTTCGACTCGAGCAAAGACCGTGGCGATCCGTTCCAGTTTTCGCTCGGCGCCGGCCAGGTCATCCGCGGCTGGGACGAGGGCGTGCAGGGCATGAAGGTCGGCGGCGCGCGCCGCCTGACCATCCCGGCGGCGCTCGGCTACGGCGCGCGCGGCGCGGGCGGCGTGATCCCGCCGAACGCGACGCTCATTTTCGACGTCGAACTGCTGGCGGTGTAAACATGCGCCCGGCCGCCATCCGCCTGCTCGCGCTGGCGCTGCTGCTGCCCGCGCTTAGCGGCTGCGTGGCGCTCGCCGTCGGCGGCGCCGTGGTCGGCGTCGGCGTGACGGCGGCCAGGGTCGTCGTCAAGACCGGCGTATTGGTTGGCAAGGGCGTGTACAAGGTCGGCGACGCCATCGTCGGCGACACCGACGCCGAAAAAGCGGCGCAGGCCAAAGCCGAGCAGGAAGAAAAGCAGCGCCGCGACAGCGCCGACGATTAAGTTGGTGCAGGGGCGACAAGCCTTTGCATGCCCAGCGCTGGAGATTTGAAAGCGCGCCACACAAAGTGGTGCCCGCAAAAATCGCGAAGTTCAACACCCAACAAAACTAAACCAACATCGTCCTCGCGGATGCGGGGACCCATAGAACGGTTGCTATGTGCCAGCGTTCTATGGGTCAACGCGGGGGCGCCGAGCCATTCGCGAGGACGATGTTGGTTTTTGTTCTTGAAGTGAGATCCGCGCGATTCCTGACGCGACCCAATAGCTGGCCGCCGTGCTTACGTGCCTACTACCCAACCGCCCTATTCCCAGTCCCCCATCAGCGCCATCATCACCAGTTTCTCAAATTCCGGCGCGAAGCGCTTGATGATGTTGTCAGGATCCTGCACCAGCGCGTCGTCGGTGACGATGCCGAACTGCACGCCGCCGTTATAGCTCAGGATCGACACGCCAATGCCGATGTCCCCCGACTGCGGCACCCAGAACATGCACTGGTCGAGCTGGCTGCCGGCGATGAACAAGGGCGTCTGCGGCCCCGGCACATTGCTCATGACAGCGGTCGCCTTGCGCGCGAAATAATTCTGGATCTCGGTCTGGACCTGCTTCGGCGTCGCGCCCAGCACGCCGAGCACCGACATCGCCACCAGCGCCGTGTAACTGCCCTTGAGCTCGTTCATGCGGTGGCGCACCTCGTACAGCCGCGCGACCGGGTCTTCGAGCCCGACCGGCAGCACCAGCGGCACCAGCCCGAACGCGTTGCCCAGTTTTTGCTGGCGGCTCGCCTTGCGCAGGTTGACCGGCACCATCACGCGCACGTCGCAATCGTGGGCCACCTCGTCGCCCTTGGAACGCAGGTAGGCGCGCAGGGCGCCGGCCACGCTGGCCATGAGCACGTCGTTGATCGAGCAGCCGAAGGCCTTGCCGATCGCCTTGACCTCGGACAGCGGCAACGGCTCGCTCCACGACACGTGTTTTTTGCCGTTCGGCTTGCCCTTGAGCCGGGTCGGGCTGTCCTCGTCCATCGTGGTCAGCTTGACCGCGTCGAGCGCGAGCTGGCCGGCGGTGTCGGCCAGGGTGGTCAGCTGGGCCGGGATTTTTTCGAGCTCGCCGAGCACGCCGAGCGACTTCATGATCGCCGCCGACGACATGTCGATCGCCTTGATGCTCGCGGCCGTCACCGGCAGCATGATCTGCTCCCACGGGCTTTCCTCGGCGGCGGCGGCCGCGCGCGGGGTCGGTTTGTGGTCGGGCGCGTCGGGGCGCACGTCGAACATCGACATGAACACGCCGACCAGCGCCACGCCGTCGGCGATGCAATGGTGGATGCGGATGATCAGGGCCTGGCGCAGCTTGCCGTCCTCGCCCACGCAATTGTCGACCAGGTGCATCTGCCACAGGGGTTTGTCGGGGTCGAGCCGTTGCTGCGAGAGCGTGCCCACGAGTTTTTGCAGGGCCGGCTTGTTGCTCTTGTTCTTGGCCGGGTCGGCCAGCGCGGTGTGGATCACATGGTCGTCGAGGTCGACTTCCTGTTCCTGCCACCAGCTGCCCGAGACGTCGCTCACGACGCGGCTGCGGAAGCGGCTGTAGACCAGGAAGCGCGATTCGAGCGCATGCTTGAGTTCGTCCGTACTGATCGTCTTGCCGAGCATGGACACGCCCACGATCATCATGAGGTTGCCGTCGGAGTCCATCCGGAGCCAGGCCGTATCGACCGTGGACATTTTCTTGCGGCTAAAAGCGGAAAGCGCTTTGGACAGCATCGAGCAACTCCTCTAAAGTTTGGTGTTTTTCCTATTATGTCGCGCAATCTTGCAATTCATGCGATAAGATTCTAGTGACATTACTCTACGGGCAATATCACAGCAACATCTTTCAGCCACCAAAGGAGATTCAATGAGCTTACAAGAACAGTTTGACCAGGCCCAGGCCGATTCGAAGAACCTGTCGGAACGCCCCGACAATATGACCTTGCTGAAGATCTATGCGCTGTACAAGCAGGCGTCGAGCGGCGACGCGACCGGTTCGCGCCCCGGCTTCACCGACATGGTCGGACGCGCCAAATTCGACGCCTGGGCCGGCCTCAAGGGCACCTCGGCCGACGACGCGAAGCAGCAATACATCGACCTGATCGAAGAATTGAAGTAATCCCCGCGCCACCGCGCGGCGAGCAAGCCGGCCCGGCCCAACAGCCCGGCCGGCTTTTGCATTTCTGCGTACCTGCTTAGGCGGGGCCGAACACCAGCGCCATGCTCTCGGTCACGCGCGCCTCGATGGTCGGCGCGAACGCGCTCATCAGGAAACCGAGCTTGATGTTGGTCTGGACCCGCTTCTTCTCCAGTGTCATCGAACCCTGCACGCCGCTGCGCTGGAACAGCAGGACGTCGCCGTCCCACTCGCATTCCATGTCGAATTCCTCGGCGATCTTGTCGGCCACTTTTTGTGCCGCCTCGCGCGCTTTTTTGGGCGTCAGGTGATGTTCGTGCACGATGCTGATGTCGGCCATAAGGCGATCCTTCCGTAATTAGTCTGTACAAAACGCCATCATGCCAGTTGCACGCCCGCTTTGCCAGAGACACGCGAACGGGGCGGGCTTTTCCCGGGTGTTGATCGATATCAAAGGCTTGTATTGCCTGTAGGCTCATCATTTCTGCTCAGGACCGCGTGCCGGGCCGCAACATTGGAGCCAAGATCATGGAAAAGAGCATGGAAAAGAGCGTCAGCATCACCACCACCGGTCTTGCGCCCGACCGCGAACAGCCGCCGATCAGCTACGTGCCGACCCCGAGCGCGCCGTACCGGCGCCACCGCAAGGTGGCCGAACTCACGCTCGAACCGGGCAAGCCGCGCGCGGCCTCGCCCGAGCAGCCGGCGCCGGTGCCGGTGCCGCTGCCGTTCGCGTTCGGCGCCCGCGTGCTGATGTGGAAACAGGACCCGTCGGTGACCGACGTCGGCACGCGCAAGGCGTTTTTGCCCGGCATCGTGCTCGAGGGCCCGCGCGACGCCCGCATCGTGCACGGCACGCCGGGCATCGACGCGGTCAGCCCGAACGCGTTCGGCGATTTCATCGCCGCGCCCGACAGCCCCCAGTTCGACGCCGTGCACACCTTCGCCGTGGTGCGCCAGACGCTGACCATGTACCAGCGCGCGCTGGCCGCGAGCGACCATGCCTCGCCGCTGCCGTGGCAGTGGAACAGCAGCATCGACACCGAACCGCTGCAGGTGTTCCCGTACGGGCTGCCGAACGTGATGAACGCGTTCTACAGCCGCAGCCAGTGCTGCCTCAAGTTCGGCGACTTCGTGCCGAGCGGGTCAAGCGAGCGGGTGTTCACCTGCCGCTCGTTCGACATCGTCGCGCACGAGACCGGCCACGCCGTGCTCGACGGCCTGAAACCCGAGTGGCTGCTGGCCGACAACCCGCCGCAGACGGGCGGCCTGCACGAAGCCTTCGGCGACCTGACCGCGATCTTCCTCGCGCTGTCGCAGCTCGACCAGTGCGAGGCCGTGATCGCCCAGACCAAGGCGCGCCTGCACGACAAGACCTTCTTGGCCGACATCGCCGAACAGTTCGGCCTCGCGCTGGGGCGCGCGAACGGCCTGCGCAACGCCGACAACGACATCACCATGAGCGAGGCGGGCGACCAGGTGCACGCGATCTCGCAGGTGTTCACGGGCGCGATGTACGATATTTTGGCCGACCTGTTCAGCCACGAGCGTAAACCCGACCAGCGCGACGACGCCGCGGTGCTGCACGGCGTGGGCGACTACCTGCGCGGCCTGCTGCTGCGCTCCCTGATCGGCGCGCCCGACCGCGCGCCGACCTTCGTCGACGTGGTCAACGAAATGCTGCGCCTGGTAGAGGCCGACGGCAAACCGGTCGAGTACCGCAACTTCATCCGCAACCGCTTCACGCTGCGCGAGGTGGTGCTGTCGCCGCAATCGCTCGGCGAAGACCACCAGGCCGGGGTGCAGCTCGCGCCCGCGGTGCAGGACGCGCCGGGGACGGTGCAGGACCGGCGCGCGTGTTGCGGCACCATGAATTTGGCCGAGTACTACAACGTCGAGGGCGTGCTCGACGGCGAGCTCGCGGCGCTCGCGCGCTGGTGCGCCGAGCACAACCGGCTGGGCGCCGAGCCGGCTCCGGCCGAGACTGACACGCGGTTGCTGCCGCCGCCGATCAGCGAGGAGTTGCCGCCGCCGGAAGCGGCCCGGTTGGCGGGGTGAGCGTCCTGCCCGCTAAATCCCCCGAATGCCAATAAACCAAACACATCGTCCTCGCGCAGGCGGGGACCCATAGAACGTTAGCTCTGAGCAACTGTTCTATGGGTCCCCGCCTGCGCGAGGACGATGTGGTGGTTTGCAGATTTCGGCTGAATAACGGGCGCCAGCGTAAAAGCCCCCGTGTCGCTGGCGCCGCAGGCCACCCCGATTCGCTACACTCGACTGCACGCACACTCCCAGGAAAACCCATGCACATCTCGGCAAAAGGCGGCGGCGGTTTCAGCGGCCAGTACGAACTGTTCGACGTCGACACCGCCGGCCACGCGGCCGGGCGCGACCTCGAGGAACTGCTGCACGCGCTAAACTTCGGCGAGGCGCCCGCGCCCGCCGTCGGCGCCGACATCCCGCGCTGGGAGGTCACCGTGCACGACGGCGACGCCCGTCGCACCGTCGTCTTCACCGAAGACGGCAGCCCCGCCAGCGCCCCCTGGCAGTCGCTCATCGAACGCCTGCGCAATACCGCCTGAAACAAACGCATTGCCGCAAAGTAAGGCAAAATACCGGCTGCCCGCGCCCTGATCGGCGCCGCCAAAGCTTGCCTGACAGGCAAGCCGGCGGGCAAGCCCCGCATTTGCTTATATATATTGTGTCTAAGCCTGATTTGTGGGAAAAACCGAATTGCCTTAAAATACAGTGCTTTGCTCCCGATGGCGCACCGTGTTTTTCCGGTTCACGCCGCAGCACCCCCTTCATTGATAGGACTGTTATGACCCACGTTGTCACCGAATCGTGCATCAGCTGTCGTTACACCGATTGCGTTGATGTATGCCCGGTCGATTGTTTCCGGGAAGGCCCCAACTTCCTCACGATCGATCCGGACGAGTGCATCGACTGCGCCGTGTGCGTGGCCGAATGCCCGGTCAACGCGATTTTCGCCGAAGAAGACGTGCCGGCCGACCAGCAGCAGTTCATCAAGATCAACGTCGAGCTGGCCCGCAACTGGCCATCGATCACCAAGACGAAGGCGCCGCTGGCCGACGCCGACGAGTGGAAAGACGTCAAGAACAAGATCGACAAGCTGATCCGCTAAGCGCACCGCATCTCGCAGCACCATTCGAACTCGACAGGAAGTAACAGCATGACAATCAGCACCACCCAAGAAGCGGGCAACCTTGCCGCCAACAGTGCCTTCACGGGCGCCATCGACACCGACGCCGTCATCATCGGCGCCGGCCCGGTCGGTCTGTTCCAGGTCTTCGAGCTGGGCCTTCTTGAAATCAAAGCCCACGTGATCGACTCGCTGCCGGCCGTGGGCGGACAATGCGTGGAGCTGTATCCCGACAAGCCGATCTACGACATCCCGGCCGTGCCCGTGTGCACCGGCCAGGAACTGACCGACAACCTGCTCAAGCAGATCGAGCCGTTCGAGCCGACCTTCCACCTGAACCAGGAAGTCACGCTCGTGCAAAAGCGCGAAGACAACCGCTTCAACGTCGAAACCTCGACCGGCACGCGCTTCATCACCAAGACCATCTTCATCGCCGCCGGCGTCGGTTCGTTCCAGGCGCGCACGATCAAGGTCGACGGCATCGAGCGCTTCGACGGCTCGCAGCTGCACTACCGCGTCAAGGATCCTGCGATCTTCACGGGCAAGAACATCATCATCTGCGGCGGCGGCGATTCGGCCCTCGACTGGGCCCTGAACTTCGTCGGCAAGGCCGAGTCGGTCGTGCTGCTGCACCGGCGCGAGGACTTCCGCGCCGCGCCCGCCTCGGTGGCCAAGATGAAGGCCCTGTGCGAGGCCTACGAGATGCAACTGATCATCGGCCAGGTCACCGGCTTCGACGAAAAAGACGGCCAGCTGACCGAGGTCAAGGTCACCGGCGCCGACGGCGTCACGCGCCGCGTGCCGCTCGACATGCTGCTGGTGTTCTTCGGCCTGTCGCCAAAGCTGGGCCCGATCGCCGAATGGGGCCTCGACATCGAGCGCCGCCAGCTCAAGGTCGTCAACACCGAAAAATTCGAGACCAACGTGCCGGGCATCTTCGCCGTGGGCGACATCAACACCTACCCGGGCAAGAAGAAGCTGATCCTGTCGGGCTTCCACGAGGCGGCGCTGGCCGCCTTCGGCGCGGCGCCGTACATCTTCCCGGATAAAAAAATCCACATGCAGTACACGACGACCTCGCCGAAACTGCACAAGATCCTCGGCGTCGAAAGCCCCGTCTTCGATTAAGCCGCACCGCAGGGTTCACTGTACCGTTCAGTAACTCCCGCGCCACAAATGCCCCGCCAGTCGGGGCATTTGTCGTTTTATGTGAAGTGGGCCATAAACGGCGGCCGGTAGTTTGTGTTAAAACTGCTTCAAGCGGATCGCGTTTGCGCGCGCACCACCATCCGGCCCAAATGCTTACGTATTGCTTACAATTTTCTACAATTTCTGGAGAGCACCCAAAATTGCAGTGAGATCCAGCAATTAGCCTATAATTGGTGACAGCGCTTTGCGCAAAACGACGTCACGCGTCGGTCTTCACGAAGGAAAATTTATGCTATATCACCTGCACGAAATGCAACGATCGTTCATGACCCCGCTGATGCAGTGGGCCGACGCGTCGTCCAAACTCTTTTCGAACCCGGTGTCGCCGTTCGCGCACACCCCGTTCGCGCAACGCATCGCCGCAGGCTACGAACTCATGTACCGCCTGGGCAAAGACTACGAAAAACCGGCCTTCGGCATCGATTCGACCGTGGTCGACGGCGAGACCGTCGGCGTGCTCGAGCAAACGGTCGAGGCGCGCTCGTTCTGCAAGCTGCTGCATTTCAAGAAAGACCTCAGCGACAAGCAGATCGCCGCGCTAGACCATCCGAAGGTGCTGATCGTCGCGCCGCTGTCGGGCCACCACTCGACGCTGCTGCGCGACACCGTGCGCGCCCTGCTGACTTCGCACGACGTCTACATCACCGACTGGATCGACGCGCGCATGGTGCCGCTGTCGGCCGGCCCGTTCCACCTCGACGACTACATCTACTACGTGCAGGATTTCATCCGCCTGCTCGCGCCCGACCTGCACGTCATTTCGGTGTGCCAGCCGACGGTGCCGGTGCTGGCGGCGATCTCGCTGATGGCCACCGAGAAAGACAGCAAGCTGCCCAAGACCATGATCATGATGGGCGGCCCGATCGACCCGCGTAAATCGCCGACGGCGGTCAACGACCTGGCGATCGAAAAACCGTTCTCGTGGTTCGAAAACACCGTCATCTACTCGGTGCCGAGCAACTTCGCCGGGGTCGGACGGCGCGTCTATCCGGGCTTTTTGCAGCACGCCGGCTTCATCGCGATGAACCCGGGCCGCCACGCGCAAAGCCACCGCGAGTTCTACAAGCACCTCGTGGCCGGCGACGACGAACCGGCGGAAGGCCATCGCCAGTTCTACAACGAGTACAACGCGGTGCTCGACATGCCGGCCGAGTACTACCTCGACACCATCAAGACCGTGTTCCAGGATTTCAGCCTGCCGAAGGGCACCTGGAAGGTCGGCGGCAAGCTGGTGCGTCCGCAAGACATCACGACCGTCGCGCTGTTCACGGTCGAAGGTGAGCTCGACGACATCTCCGGCGCCGGCCAGACCCAGGCCGCGCATGAGCTGTGCAGCGGCATTCCGGCCGCCATGCAGCAGGACTTCGTCGCACCGGGCGCGGGCCATTACGGCATCTTCTCGGGCCGCCGCTGGCGCGAGACGATCTGCCCCGAGATCGGCAAATTCATCCGCAAACACGGATAAGTCAACGCCAGGTATTTGAAAAGCCCCGCCGCTCCCGCCGCGGGGCTTTTTTCATTCGGCGGGCCCGGGGCAATTGGCGGATAATGACGCTTTTCCCGCCAATCGACAACGACACCGCCGTGCCAAAAACCCTCGCCGACCAGATCGAAGACCTGCTGCCGCAGACGCAATGCACCAAGTGCGGCTACCCGGCGTGCCGCCCGTACGCGCAGGCGATCGCCGATGGCGAAGCAGACATCAACCAGTGCCCGCCCGGCGGGCTCGAAGGCGTGGCGCGCATCGCCAAGCTGCTCGGGCGCGTGGCCATTCCAATTATGCCGATCAATCCGGTCAACGGCGTCGAGCGTCCGCGCCCGGTCGCCTTCATCGACGAGTCGCTGTGCATCGGCTGCACCCTTTGCATTCAGGCCTGCCCGGTCGACGCGATCATGGGCGCGGCCAAGCAGATGCACACCATCTTGCCGAGCCTGTGCACGGGCTGCGACCTGTGCGTGGCGCCCTGCCCGGTCGACTGCATCGCCATGATCCCGGTCACCGAGGAGCGCACCGGCTGGTCGGCCTGGTCGCAGGATGCGGCGAACGCCGCGCGCGAACGGCACGACCTGCGCTCGCAGCGCCTGCGCCGCGAGCGTGAGGAGAACGACGCGCGCCTGGCGGCGAAGGCGGTCGCAAAAATGAAGGAAGTCACGGCCGAAGTGACCAACACACCCGACGAAGTCGCCGAAAAAGAGCGCAAGCGCGCGATCATCGCGGCGGCCATGGAGCGCGCGCGCGCCAAGGCGGCGCTGCCGCCAGAACCAAAAGAATAGTCAATGAACGCAGCCAAACGCATCGAGATCTTCACGCGCTTCCGCGCGGCCAATCCCAAGCCCGAGACGGAGCTTGAATACACCACGCCGTTCGAGCTGTTGATAGCGGTGCTGCTGTCGGCGCAGGCGACCGACGTGGGCGTGAACAAGGCCACGCGCAAGCTTTATCCGGTCGCGAACACGCCCGAACAGATTCTCGCGCTCGGCCTGGACGAACTCAAGACCTACATCCAGACGATCGGACTGTACCCGACCAAGGCCAAGAACGTGATCGCGACCTGCCAGATTTTGGTGGAGCAGCATGGCGGGCAGGTGCCGCACGATCGCGCGGCGCTCGAGGCGCTGCCGGGCGTGGGCCGCAAGACGGCAAATGTGGTGCTGAATACGGCGTTCGGCGATCCGACCATAGCGGTGGATACGCATATTTTCCGGGTTTCGAACCGGACCAAAATCGCGCCGGGGAAGAATGTTGACGTGGTGGAGCAGAAGCTGCTCAAGTTCGTGCCGAAGGAGTTTTTGCACGACGCGCACCACTGGCTGATCCTGCACGGCCGCTACACCTGCGTGGCGCGCAAGCCGCTGTGCTGGAACTGCATGATTGCGGACTTGTGCGAGTACAGGGACAAGACGCCGGCGCCGGCGGTGGTTTAGGCGCTTCAGAAGTCGTATGTCCAGCCCCTAGAAAAACAAAACCAACATCGTCCTCGCGCATGGCTCGGCGCCCCCGCGTTGACCCATAGAACGCTGGCTATGAGCAACTGTTCTATGGGTCCCCGCGTACGCGAGGACGATGTTGGTTTAGATTTTTTGAACTAGCGGCGTTCGCGATTTCTACAGCAAAACCATATTATCCCGATGAATCAACTCTTTCCCCTCAAGGAAGCCGAGTATCGATTCAATCTCCGCCGACGGCTTGCGCATGATCCTGCGCGCCTCGGCGCTGGTGTAGTTGCTCAAGCCGCGCGCCAGTGCCCGGCCGTCTTCTGCGATGCACGTGATAACCGCACCCCGTCCAAACTCGCCCCTGACCTCGACCACGCCGATCGGCAGCAGCGACTTGCCTTCGTTGGACAGCTTTTGCACCGCTCCCGCATCAAGCACCACCTTGCCGGCCGTGTGCAAATGGTCCGCCATCCACTGCTTGCGCGCGGTCAGCCGCCCGGTCTGCGCGGTCAGCTCGGTGCCGATCGCCTCGCCGTTGGCGAGCCGAGTGAGCACATCGCTGTCGCGCCCCCAGGCGATGATCGTATGCGCGCCCGACGCCGCGGCGCGCTTGGCCGCGAGGATCTTGGTCAGCATCCCGCCACGCCCGATGCTGCTGCCCGCGCCGCCGGCCATGGCCTCAAGCGCCGGATCACCGGCCGCCCCCTGCGCGATCAGCACAGCCGCCGGATCCTTGCGCGGATCGGCGCTGAACAGCCCATGCTGGTCGGTAAGGATGATCAGCGCATCGGCCTCGATCAGGTTGGCGACCAGCGCACCGAGGGTGTCGTTGTCGCCGAATTTGATCTCGTCGGTGACGACGGTGTCGTTCTCGTTGATGATCGGGACCACGCCAAAACGCAGCAGCGTGGTCAGGGTCGAACGGGCGTTCAGGTAGCGCTCGCGGTCGGCCAGGTCGGCATGCGTGAGCAGTACCTGCGCAGTACCCAGCCCGTGCGCGCGAAAACTCGACTCGTAAATCTGCGCGAGCCCCATCTGGCCGACCGCGGCGCAGGCCTGCAGTTCGTGGATATCGGTCGGACGGGTTTCGAATTTAAGGCGCAGCATGCCCTCGGCGATCGCGCCCGAGCTGACCAGCACGACCTCCTTGCCCAGCGCGCGCAGCGCGGCGATCTGGGCGGCCCAGCGCGCGATGGCGGCATGATCGAGCCCGCGCCCGTCATTGGTGACGAGCGAAGAGCCAACCTTGATGATAATGCGGGACGCTTTTTGTATGACGGATTTCATCGGCAGCGGTTCTGTGTGAACGCGGGGCGCAATGCGAGCAGCACCAGGCCGCACAGCAGTTCCAACCCGCATATGACTAACAAGAATCCCTGGGGCAGGCCGATCGCGAAGGCCGCGATGAGGCGGCCGGCTGGCTGCGCCAGGACGAACATTGCGGTGATATCGCCGAGGATAGGCTGGTCGCCCTGCCTTGAAGCTAACAGCGCCAGCCCCGCGGTAGCGAGACGGACGCCGACGTACATCGCGTAAAACTGGCTGTAGCCGTTCACGCCGGTCAAAAACACACCCATGCTGCGCGCGACCCGGTCGGGGTCGATCATCGCGAACAACGCCGCCAGCGAACTGATACTGGCCACGAAGAACAGCAGATGCTGGCGCAGCACCGCCTTCAGCATGGGCGCTTCAAACTAGTCGAGAATTTTAAAGCGTGGATCTTCCGGATCGATCGACGCGATGCCGCGCGCTTCCTCGGTCATCTGCGTTTCTTCGGAACGGTGTTCGCTCGCCTTTTTCTCTTCGAGGTGCTTGTAGATCGCGTGCACCAGCTCCGGGCAACCGTCGTGGCTCAGCGCGGAAATCTCGAACACGGGGCCCTTCCAGGCCATGCGCTTGACGAAATCCTTGACCAGCTTCTTGCGGTCTTCCTCTGGCACGACGTCGAGCTTGTTGAGCACGAACCAGCGCGGCTTGTCGACCAGCGCCTCGTCGTACTTTTGCAGCTCCTTGACCAGCGCCTTGGCTTCCTTGACCGGGTCGACGCCCGACTCGAACGGCGCCATGTCGACGATATGGAGCAGCAGGCCGGTACGCTGCAAGTGGCGCAGGAATTGGTGGCCCAGGCCCGCACCTTCGGAAGCGCCTTCGATCAAGCCGGGAATGTCGGCGATCACAAAGCTCTTCTCGTGCGAGACGCGCACCACACCGAGGTTCGGGTGCAGCGTCGTGAACGGGTAATCGGCGATCTTCGGACGCGCGTTCGACACGGCCGTGATGAAGGTCGATTTGCCCGCGTTCGGCATGCCGAGCAGGCCGACGTCGGCCAGCACCTTGAGTTCAAGGCGCAGTTCGCGCCGTTCGCCCTCTTTGCCTTCGCCCTTTTGGCGTGGCGCGCGGTTGGTCGAGGACTTGAAATGGATATTGCCCCATCCGCCCTCGCCGCCTTTGGCGAGCAACTCCACCTGGCCGTGCTCGGTCAGGTCGGCGATGATCTCGCCGTTGTTGTTATCGACGATCAAAGTGCCGACCGGCATGCGCATCATGATGTCGTCCGCGCCCTTGCCATAGCAGTCGGCGCCGCGGCCGGGTTCGCCGTCGCGGGCCTTGTGCATCTTGGAGTAGCGGAAATCGACCAATGTGTTGATATTGCGATCCGCCACCGCGAAGATGGAACCACCCTTGCCGCCGTCGCCGCCGTCAGGTCCGCCGAAAGGCCGGAATTTCTCCCGGCAGAAGGAGGCACAGCCGTTGCCGCCGTCGCCGGCGATCACTTCGATTTTTGCTTCGTCGATAAACTTCATAATTTTTGCCGCTCTAAAATCAAAAAGGCCCTACCGTTGGCAGAGCCTTTCGATGGAAGGCTTTCGCCTTACAAATGTGCGCTGAATATCAGCGCCGAAACGATCAGGCTGCTGCCACAACCGCTTCGTTAGGTACCACGGTCACGAACTGGTGCGACTGTGGGCCTTTGACGATGAACTTGACCTTGCCTGGGATCAGCGCAAACAGGGTGTGGTCCTTGCCGCAGCCAACGCCTTCGCCGGCACGCACTGGCGTGCCGCGTTGACGAATGATGATGCCGCCGGCATTGATCGTTTGACCGCCATAAACCTTAACGCCAAGGCGCTTTGATTCTGAGTCACGGCCGTTGCGCGTTGTGCCGCCGCCTTTTTTATGTGCCATTTAAATACTCCTTGATAGCTGATTAATCGGGCAAACAGCGATTAGCCGTTGATCGATACGATTTGGATTTCGGTGTAATTCTGACGATGTCCCTGATGCTTTTGGTAGTGCTTACGACGACGCATCTTGAAAATCTTCACTTTATCGTGACGACCGTGTGCCACAACAGTTACCAGTACCGTTGCACCTTCGACCAATGGCGCACCAAACTTAATGGTGTCGCCCGCGCCTACTGCGAGAACTTGATCGATGGTGAGTTCGGAACCAATGTCTGCCGGTATCTGTTCTACTTTAAGTTTTTCGCCAGCGACAACTTTGTATTGTTTGCCACCGGTTTTTATGACCGCGTACATGATAGGAAACCTCATCAAATGTTAAAAGAATCTCCCCTGCCGGACGCACGAAGGACGTGCACGCCGCTTGGGGAACCTGTGATTATACATGGAATAAATTTTTTCGTCAAAACGTGCGCACAAGGCTGCTTGTTCGTGGTATGTGCACAACGACAACCTTGAGGCATCGATAAACGGGCCGCGCCGGGGCGGCTGGAACGACGGATGGCGCGGGCATGTCGTATAATCCCCGCACCCAACGTCCATTGCAGGTCAGCCTTGTCAGCCGCTATCTTACACGCTCCAAAAGTCAACATCGCAGAATCGATTGCCTCCGACATGGACGCAGTCAATGTGGTCATCCGGCAGCGGCTGCATTCCG
This sequence comes from Pseudomonadota bacterium, assembly GCA_040384885.1. Classification (GTDB taxonomy): domain Bacteria; phylum Pseudomonadota; class Gammaproteobacteria; order Burkholderiales; family Burkholderiaceae_D; genus Telluria_A. The sequence continues at coordinate 48,078 of JAZKIN010000175.1, forward strand.
AGGTCACCCTCGTCAACCAGATCGCCGAGTACATCATCAGCGCCGGCGGCAAGCGGATCCGCCCCGTGCTGGTACTCTTGGTGGCCAACGCCTATGGCTACAGGGGAACCGCCCACCACGAGCTCGCCGCGGTCGTTGAATTCATCCACACGGCAACGCTGCTGCACGACGACGTCGTCGACGAATCGTCGATGCGGCGCGGGCGCGCGACTGCGAACGCGCTGTTCGGCAACGCCGCCTCGGTGCTCGTGGGCGACTTCTTGTATTCGCGCGCGTTCCAGATGATGGTCGGGCTCGACAATATGCGCGTCATGCAGATTTTGTCGGATGCGACCAATGTAATCGCCGAAGGCGAAGTGCTGCAACTGCTTAACATGAACAACCCGGACGTGAGCCAGGAAAGCTATCTGGCCGTAATCCGCTCCAAAACGGCCAAGCTGTTCGAAGCGGCGGCCCAGCTCGGCGCGCTCATTTCGGGCGCCAGCGACGCCGAGGTCGACGCGGCCGGCGAATACGGCCGCTCGCTCGGCACCGCGTTCCAGCTCATCGACGATGTGCTCGACTACGCCGGCGACGCGACCGAGATCGGCAAGAACGTGGGCGACGACCTGCGCGAAGGCAAGCCTACCCTGCCGCTGATCTACCTGATGGAAAACGGCACGCCCGAACAGCGCGAACTGGTGCGCGCCTGCATCGAGCAGGGCGACGAGCAGCACTTCGATGCGATCCTGGCGGCGATCACGACCGGCGGCGCGCTCGACTACACGCGGCGCGAGGCCGAGATTGCCGCCCAGCGCGCGGCCGATGCCATTTCTGGCCTGCCAGAAAGCCTATATAAACAGAGTTTGCTCCAGCTCTGCGCCTTCGCGGTTGACCGCACCCACTAGGCCTGCTTAACTACCCCCTAAGCCGCCATGCGGCGACGGGGTGTGGCTCAGCCTGGTAGAGCGCTGCGTTCGGGACGCAGAGGCCGGAGGTTCGAATCCTCTCACCCCGACCAAGATTCTTATTTTTGACGTAAATGCGTTGCGACTACCCTCCTCGTCCAAGCTTCGTCAAAGCCTCCAGAAAATCTCATGACCGCAATGAATTTCTTGTTTCGAAGGCCCCGCTTCCCGCTCATCATTGATACCGGCTATGGCCTGATTGTCGCCAAAAGCTGGGCGCACTGCGAAAGGCGTTTGGCAAAAATCACGTTCCCGGACATGGGGCCGCGCAGTGTGATCGACTCTACCGCCGAGGCATTCTCCCTTCATCCGGAACACCTGCTCTTCTCGCCTTTCTTACTCAAAAAACGTTGGACCAAGGCCGCTATCATCGACCTCTACAATAGCCAAAGGGAGGCTGGCCGGCCGGCGTATCCGACCACCTCGCTCGGCAACAAGAGTCTCGAAAAAGTTGTCAATGACATCGTCGAGCTACTTGCGGCCCCGGCACCACCGCAAGCGGCAGGGCCAGTTCGACGAACAACAATATAAATCGTTTGCCCAAACGATTTTCGGCAAGGCGATAAACAGGCGAGTTTCGAAAAATGGCTACAGCATACAAATGGCAATTCGCCCCACGATTCCGTCGCAACGCTTTTGGATGGAAGTCCGACACGCCCATCCAGCGCATTAAAGAAGCGCTCGCCGAAATCAAGGCCCTCGCCAAGAAGGAGCCAGTCCTGGCCGCCGAGGGTGCGGTGCTATTGCTGGAAAAGCTGGCGCCGGCCATCGAGCAGGTTGACAGCAGTTCTGGCGGGATAGGTTCGGCCGTAAATCGGGCCATCGAGACCCTGGTTCCAATCATCGCAAGAGCGAGCGTCAGCCGTGCGGATCGTGAGGAGTGGCTGGACCGACTATTCGAAGCGCTCCAAGAAGACGACATGCCCTACCTCGAGTACCTCGGGGAGTTCTGGGGCGACTTGTGCACGACGCCGGAGATTTCAGCCAAGTGGGCCGACTACTTGTCGCCGACGTTGTCGACCATGTGGGAGCATTGCGCGCGCAGCGGTGAGTATGGATATTCCAAGAGCACGACCGCATGTCTGAGCGCGCTATATGCCGCAGGCAGATTCGATGAGTTGCTCGCATTGATTGCGAAGTCCGAGTACAGACACAAGTCCTGGCACAACCGGATGTGGGGCGCACGAGCGTTGGCCAAGATGGGAATGCCTGCCGAGGCGCTGCAATATGCCGAAGAATCGAAAGGGCTGAATGCGCCACTGACGTCGATTGCGGCGTTCTGCGAGGGCGTCTTGCTGGACGCCGGGTTCGCGGACGAGGCGTACGCGCGCTATGCGCTTGGCGCGACGTACGCGAGCACCAACCTGGCCACGTTTAAGGCCATCGCCAAGAAATACCCCGGTAAGCCAAAGGAGACCATCTTGCGCGACTTGGTTGCGAACCAGCCCGGACAAGAAGGCAAATGGTTTGCGGCTGCAAAGGATGCGGGGTTGTTCGAGCTGGCCATCGAACTGGCGAACCAGAGCCCGTCAGACCCGCGCACGCTCATACGCGCCGCTCGGGACTTCGCCGTAGAACGGCCGGAGTTTGCTCTGGAGGCCGGCAAGACGGCGCTGCGAGGTATCTCTAAGGGATGGGGTTACGAGATTACAAGCATCGACGTGCTCGACGCGTACGCGGCCATGATGGCTGCGGCCGACGTTGCCGGCATCGATGAGGCGGCGGTCAAGGCGGATGTACGGGCGCTGATTGCTGCCTGCGGTTCCGGCGGAGACTTCGCTCAAAGGGTTCTGGCCCGGGAATTGGCAGACTAGACTACCTCGTGCCTATGTTGTTGCAGCACTCCGTCAAGCCTTCGCGCTTGCGGGTTCCGAACGCCCGTCCCCTCCGGGACTAGAGCGCCACCCAGCTCGAATCGCGCCGATGGCTCTCAAGTACCGCATCCATAAAACGCAAGCCGGCCACGCCATCGCCGACATCCGGCATGTCACACGCATGCGCAGGCACTGCCTGCCCTGTCTCCACCGCGATGATCTGGGCCGCAGTATCGCGGTACAGCTGCGCAAATGCTTCGAGGTAGCCTTCCGGATGCCCCGAAGGCACGCGCGTCGCCGCCTGCGCCGCCGCGCCGCGCACGCGCCCGCGCGTCAGGCGCTGGGCCGCACCGCCCTGTGGCGTCATCCACAGCTCGTTCGGGTTTTCCTGGTCAAACGACAGGCTCGCCTTAGTGCCGTACACGCGCAGGCGCAGCGCGTTTTCGCAGCCGGTCGCCATCTGGCTCGACCACAACATGCCGCGTGCGCCGTTCGGGTAGCGCAGCATGACCTGCACGTGGTCGTCGAGCACGCGGCCGGGGGTGAACGCGTGCAGCTCGCCGAGCACCTGGTTCGGCTGCATGCCGCTGACAAACGCGGCGAGGTGGTAGGCATGGCTGCCGATATCGCCCAGGCAGCCGGCCGCGCCGGCACGCAGCGGGTCGTTGTGCCAGTTATTCTTCTGGAACTCCTCGCTCTGGTTGGCCTCCTCGGCCAGCCAGTCCTGCGCGTACTCGACATGCACCAGGCGCACCTCGCCGATCTCGCCCGCCGCCACCATCGCGCGCGCGTGGCGCACCATCGGGTAGCCCGTGTAGACATGCGTCAGCGCGAACACGCGCCGCTTCGACAGCGCCAGCGCCGCCAGTGCTTCGCCTTCGGCCAGCGTGATCGCCAAAGGCTTGTCGCAGATGACGTGGATGCCCTGTTCGAGGAATGCCGTGGCGACCGGCGCATGCAGGTAGTTCGGCGTGACGATCGCGACGGCGTCGATGCCGTCCGGCCGCGCCGCCTCGCTGCGCGCCATTTCAAGGTAGTCGGAATAGCTGCGCTCGGGCGCCAGGCGGATGCCGGCCGCGCTGGCCGCGGCCCGCTCCGGCTGGCTCGACAGCGCGCCCGCCACCAGCTCGTAGCAGTCGTCGAGCCGCGCGGCGATGCGGTGGACGGCGCCGATGAACGCCCCGTCGCCACCGCCAACCATCCCAAGCCGTAGGCGTCGATGTGGGGTCGTCATAATTTTTACTCCGTTGTCGCGAGGCCCAGCAGGCCGCGGATCTGTTCAAGGTTTGCGCCGCTGCCCGCAAAATCGTCAAAGGCGCGTTGCGCCACCGGGATGATGTGCTTGCCGATGAATTCGGCGCCTTCGCGCGCGCCGGCCTCGGGATGCTTGAGGCAGCACTCCCATTCGAGCACCGCCCAGCCGTCAAAGTCGTACTGGGCCAGCTTGGAGAAGATCGCGCCAAAATCGATCTGGCCGTCGCCGAGCGAGCGGAAACGCCCGGCCCGGTCCTGCCAGCTCGAGTAGCCACCGTACACGCCCTGCCGGCCGTTCGGGCGGAACTCCGCATCCTTGACGTGGAACGCCTTGATGCGCTCATGGTAGATGTCGATGAAGGCGAGGTAGTCGAGCTGCTGCAGCACGAAGTGGCTCGGGTCGTACAGGATATTGGCGCGGCGATGCTCGCCCACGGCCTCTAAAAAGCGTTCGAAGCTGGTGCCGTCGTGCAGGTCCTCGCCCGGGTGCAGCTCGTAGCACACATCGACGCCTTGCTCGTCGAACGCATCGAGGATCGGCAGCCAGCGCCTTCCCAGTTCGGCAAACGCCTCTTCGACCAGGCCGGCGGGCCGCTGCGGCCATGGATATAAATAGGGCCACGCAAGCGCACCAGAAAACGTGGCGTGCGCCTTCAGGCCTAGCCGGCGCGAGGCAACGGCCGCCTTGTGCAGCTGGCCGGCCGCCCACTCCCGACGGCCCTCCGGATTGCCCCGCACGTGGGCCGGTGCAAAGCCGTCGAACAGCGCGTCGTAGGCCGGATGCACGGCCACCAGCTGCCCCTGCAAATGCGTGGACAACTCGCTGACCTGAAGACCGTGCGCTGCCAACGTGCCCGCGATATCGTCGCAATATCCTTGGCTGCCGGCCGCGATCTCGAGGTCGAACAGGCGCGGGTCGCACGGCAGCTGGATCGCCTTGTAGCCCAGTCCCGCCGCCCAGCCGGCGAGGCCGGTGAGGCTGTTGAACGGCACCTCGGGCCCCATGAATTGGGCCAGGAAAATGGCTGGCCCCTTGATCGTTTTCATTCGAGTCCTTTTAGTACGGCGAATCCGGGAAGTAGAACTTGCTGGCGTTTTCGCGCGTGATCAGCACCGACGGGATGATGGTTTTGGCCGGCAGCGCCTTGCCGTTCAGGCGCGCCTCGGCGGTCATCTTGATGGCGTCGTAGATGAACTTCGGCGAGTAGGACACATTGGCCTGCACCAGCTTGTCGCCATCCATGATCTTCTTGACCGCGGCCTTGGCGCCCGCGCCGCCAAACACTTCCTTGATGTCGGTGCGTTTGGCCTGCTGGATCGCCTTGAGCACGCCGATCGCCATGTCGTCGTCGGCCGCCCACACCGCGTCGATCTGCTTGAAGCGGGTCAGGTAGTCCTGCATCACCTTGAAGGCGTCGTCGCGGTTCCAGTTGCCGAATTTGGTGTCGAGCACCTTGATGCCCGGCGTCGCCTTGAGCGCGGCGTTGAAGGCATCCACGCGCTCGTTATCGAGCGTGCTTGGCATGCCGCGCAGGATCACGATATTGCCCTTGCCGCCCAGCTTTTTGCCGAGGTACTCGGCCGGCAGGCGGCCGAAGGCGGCGTTGTCGCCGGCGACGTAGGCATTTTGCGCGCTCACGTTGGTCAGGCCGCGGTCGACCACGGTCACGTAGACGCCCTTGTTCTTTAGCTGGTTGACGGGCTGCGTCAGCGAGGCCGATTCGAGCGGGAAGATGACCAGCGTGTTGATCTTGTTCACGACCAGCAGGTCCTGCAGCTGGTTGGCCTGGTCCGGCGTGCTGGCGGCCGTTTTGACGATCACCTTCAGGGTCGGGTGGGCCGCTTCGAGCTCCTGCTTGGCCTTGTTGGCCCACCAGACGATACCGCCTGTGAAGCTGTGCGTGGCGGTCGGGATCGCGACGCCGAGCACGACTTTATCGGCCGCCTGGGCGGACATGGCGCCTAGCGCGAGCAGGCAGGCTGCGGTGATTCGGGTCAGGTTGTTCATATTGGTTCTCCTTGAATGAGCCGGTACTAGCGGCGCCCGCGCTGCAGGTAGGCGACGCCGATGATGACAACACCCTGCACGGCGGCGTTGAGGTGGACACTGATAATGCTGGTGAGGTTGAGGATATTGCCGATCACCGACAGCAAAATCGCGCCGACGACGGTCCCCATGATGCGCCCCGACCCGCCCTTGAGCGAGGTGCCGCCAACGACCACCGCGGCAATCGCTTCGAGCTCCCACAAGATGCCGGTGGTCGGGGTGGCCGAGCCAAGCCGCGGCACGTACAAAATGGTGGCGATTCCCACGCACACGCCAAGCAGCAGGTAGGTCAGCACCTTGACGCGGTCGACCCGGATCGCGGCGTAGCGCGCCACCTGTTCGTTCGAGCCGATCGCCTGCACATGCTGGCCGAAGGCGGTGCGGTTCAAAATGACGACGCCGGCGACCGCCACCAGCAGGAAGATCCAGACCGGGATCGGCACCCCCGCGATGCTGTGATAGTAGACCGGGCTATAGGTGTCGGACAGCGTGCTCTCGAGCGTCAGCGCGCCGCCGTCGGCGAGGTAGGTCAGCACGGCGCGGAAAATACCCAGCGTGCCGAGCGTGACAATGAACGGTTCGATGCGCCCGTGCGTGATCAACAGGCCGTGCGCGCCGCCGAACAGGGCGCCCAGCACCAGCGCCAGCGCGATACCCAAGGCCACCGTCGTCACCGGCGCCATGCCCGCCGCGCCGGCATGGTTCATCAGCACGATCATGGCGCCGGCAATCAGCGCGGCCATCGAGCCGACCGACAAGTCGATGCCGCCCGAGACGATCACGAAGGTCATGCCGACCGCGATGATGCCGATGAAGGCGGTGCGCGTGAGCACGTTCATCATGTTGTCGATGGTGGCGAAGTCGGAATTGAGCATGGCGCCGGCGATGCACAGCAGGACCAGCGCGGCGATCGGGCCGAAGCCCTTGAGCCGGTCCAGCGATGGCCACGAAGGGGCGGCTTTAGTGGTGGGTATCGGTTGCATGGGCGATCAATTCTTCTTCGGTGAGGTGCTCGCTGGCGAGCATGGCTTGCAGCCGGCCGCCGCGCAGCACGGCGACGCGGTGGCACAGGCCAATCAGTTCAATCAGTTCGGACGAGATCACAATCACCGCCCTGCCCTGCGCCGCCAGTTGGTGGATCAGCAGGTAAATGTCGCGTTTGGCGCCGACGTCGACGCCGCGGGTCGGCTCGTCGAGCACAATCACGCGCGGGTCGGAGCGCAGGTATTTGGCCAGCGCCAGCTTTTGCTGGTTGCCGCCGGAGAGCGAGCGCGCGGCGCATTCAGGGTCGCGCAGGCGGATGCCGAAGTCGGTGATCGCCTTGGCCAGCGCGGCGCGCCCCGCCTTGATGTCGAGCCACGGCCTGGCGTCGCGCTCGAGCGTCATCATGGTCAGGTTCTCGCGTAGGCCAAGGTCGACGTGCAGGCCTTTGCCTTTGCGGTCTTCGCTGAGGTAGGTCAGGCCATGCAGCATGGCCTGGCGCGGGCTGCGCAGGTCGACCGGGGCGCCGTCGATCTCGATCGCGCCGGCCGTCCTCTCGCGCAAGCCGATCAGCGCCTCGAACGCCTCGGTGCGGCCGGCGCCGACCAAGCCGCCAAAGCCGAGGATTTCGCCGGCGCGCACCTCGAAGCCAAGGCCGTGCACCCAGCCCGGCACCTCGAGGCCGCTCACTTTGAACAGCACCGGTGCGTTCGCCTTTGGTGCCGCCTTCGGCTGGAACATATCGGACACGTCGCGCCCGACCATCAGGTTGGCCATCTGGCGCCGGTTGATCTCGGCGGTGAGCGCGCGCGTGACAAACAGGCCGTCGCGCATGACCACCACTTCGTCGGTGTTCGCCTCCATCTCGTCGAGCTTGTGCGAGATGTAGATGATGGTGACGCCCTGCGACTTCAGGCGCGCCATCAGCGAGAACAGCTTTTGCGTTTCGCCCGCCGACAGGCTGGCGGTCGGCTCGTCCATGATCAGCAAGCGCGCATTGCGCGACAGGGCCTTGGCGATTTCGACCAACTGCTTTTCGGCGACGATCAGTTCGGCCACCGTGGTGTCGGGACTCGCGGCGAGGCCAACCTGTTCGAGGCAGACCGCGGCGGCGGCGCGCATCGCTTTCTGGTCGAGCATCCAGCCTTTTTTCTTCTCGTGGCCCAGAAAGATATTCTGGGCGATCGTCAGGTCTTCGGCGAGGTTGAATTCCTGGTGGATCAGCGCGATGCCCAACGCCTCGGCGTCGCCCGCGTCGGCGAAGTGGCGCGCCACCCCGTCGACCAGCAGCGCGCCGCCGGTGGGCCGCTCATAACCGGCCAGGATTTTCATCAGCGTCGATTTGCCGGCGCCGTTCTCCCCCAGCAGGCCGACCACGCGGCCTGGCTCCAGCGCAAAGTCGACGCCGTGCAGCACGCGCACGGGGCCAAATTCCTTGACGATGTGTTGGAAGCGAACCGATAAGCTCATGGCGTCATTTCGCAGGCGTTTTTGCCAGTTCGGCCTTCAAGCCGCGCAGCGAGGCGGCGACCGACTCGAACTGGCCCATCCCGTTTGGATACTCCTCCTGCTCGACGATCATCCACAGCGTGCCGCCGACGCTGCGCGCGGCCTGCGTGAGCCCGACCCAGTCGGTGCGGTCCTGGCCGATGATCGGGGTGCCGCTGGTGCCGGGCGCGAACTTGGCCTTGTAGTGCATGCTGATCGAGCGCCCCGGATAGCGCCGCACATAGGCGGTCGGGTCCTTGCCCGCGAGCGTGGTCCAGCCCACGTCCTGCTGCAAGATCGCGCTGTGCGGCGTGCCCTTGGCCAGCACGTCCCACGGGGTTTCGCCCACCGCGCCCGCCATCTCCTCGGCATGGTTGTGGTAACCGGTGCGCATGCCCAGCGGCGCAAGCTTGGCCGACAGCGCGGCGAGCTCGCCGGCCACCTGCGCGCTGCCGGCGGTGGTAAAGGCGCGCCGGTCCATCGGCACGATCAGGTCCATGCAGCCGAGCGTTTTGTAGAACCTGGTCGTCGCGTTGAAACTGGCGGGAGCGAACTGGTCGAGCCGGACGTGGGCGCTGGTGCAGCGCAGGCCGGTTTTGTCGAGGAAGGTTCTGAGGCCGGCCGGGTCGTCGCCGAAGCGGCCGAAATGGCCCGCGAACTCGACGCCATCGAAGCCTATCGCGGCGAGCTTGGCCAGCGTGCCTTCGAAATCGTTCTTGATTTCGTCTTTGACCGACCACAATTGCACGCCATAGCGCGGCCCCTCGGGTGCGGCCGGCGCCGAGGCGCAGCCCAGGCCGAGCAGGCCGACCAGCAGCAAAGCCGGGTATTTGACGTGTTGCAGTTTCATGTTTCGCAGCTTTAGCATCGCGGTGAATTCCTTAGAGTTTGCCAAGTTTGATTTGCTCGACTGCGTAGTCGCAGGCGCGGGCCGTGATCGCCATGAACGTAAGCGACGGGTTCTGCCAGGCCGACGATGCCATGCAAGCGCCGTCGGTGACGAACAGGTTCGGTACGTCGTGCGACTGGTTAAAGCCATTGAGCATCGATGTCTTGGGATCGCGGCCCATGCGCGCCGTGCCCATTTCGTGGATCGCCAGGCCGGGCGGGTATTGCTCGGGCGACGATACGCTGCGGACAATATCCTTGACCCCGAGCGTCTCGAGAATCTGCGCGGCGGTGTCGGCGATATCTTCGCGCATACTCAGTTCGTTATCGCTGAACTTGCAGTCGATATGCAACTGCGGCATGCCCCATTTGTCTTTTTTGGTCGGGTGAAGGCTCACCATATTGTCGAAACGGGGCAGCATCTCGCCCTGCCCGCCCAGGCTGAAAGTCCACGGCCCGGGCTTGCGGATCAAGGCCTTGTACTCCTTGCCAAAACCGGGCGTGTTCGCCTCGGCCCCGTAAGCTTCGCGCTTGGCGCCGCCGGCGAGCGAGTAACCGCGCAAAAACTTTGGGTGCTGGTCGACCAGGTTGCGAAAGCGCGGGATATACGGCCCTGTCGGACGGCGCCCCGAATAATAGTCGCCGTCGAATCCCTCGACCCGGCCGCTGGCGCCGGCGCCGAACACATGGTCCATCAGGTAATGGCCAAGCACGCCCGACGAATTGCCGATCCCGGTCGGGAACGCGGCCGAGGTCGAGTTCAGCAGCACCTGCGTCGAGCCGAGCGTCGATGCGCACAGGAAGACCACCTTGGCAAAATACTCGCGCGTCTCCATGGTCTCGCTGTCGATCACCCGCACCCCGGTGGCGCGGTTGGTCTTGGGATCGTAAATCACACTGTGCACGATGGCGTTGGTGGCAATGCGCAAGCGCCCGGTCTTGAGGGCGGCCGGCAGGGTCGAACTCTGGGTCGAAAAATACGCCCCGAACGAACAACCGCGCTCGCACGCATGGCGCGCCTGGCAGGGCAAGCGGCCCTGCGCCATGTGGGCATCGGTCGGCTTGCTCAAGTGGGCGCAACGGCCCATGATCATGCGTGCCGGTGCAAAGGCCGTGTCGAATTTCTTCTTGAACGCTTTTTCGACATTATTGAATTCAAACGCCTCCAGAAATTCGCTGTCGGGCAGGATGTCCATGTTTTCCCGCGCGCCGCTGATGCCCGCGTGGCGCTCCACGTGGGCGTACCACGGCGCCAGGTCTGCATAGCGGATCGGCCAATCGACGCCGTGGCCATCCTTGGCATTCGATTCAAAATCGAGCGGGCCCCAGCGGTATGACTGGCGCGCCCAGGTCAAGGACTTGCCACCGACCTGGTTGCCGCGGATCCAGCTGAACGGGCGGTTCTCAGGCGTGCTGTAAGGCATGTCGCGGTCATTGTTGAAAAAATGTTTGGTGTAGTCGCTGAAGGCGTAGCACTTGCTCTGCACGGGGAACTGTTCCTCGACCACCTTGGCGTCCATGCGCCCGCGGTTGGGCATGTTCCACGTCTCCACGCCTTCGGTGACATAGTCGGTGCGATGCTCGGCCGGACGGCCGCGCTCCACCATCAGGGTGCGCAGGCCGCACTCGCACAATTCCTTTGCCGCCCAGCCGCCGGTAATGCCCGACCCGACCACGATCGCGTCGAATGGTTCGCTACTTTTTTTTATGTATGCCGATGAAACTTGTTCCATGGTGTCCCCAGTTGCGCGAAATGAATTTACAGAGCCCAACGGCGGCCGACCGTGGCGCTTGGGACATCGCCCTTATAGCCGCCGGGCACGGGCGCGTAATTGAGCTCGCGCGTGGCGCCGGCTTCCGACGTGTAGTAGGCGAACAGGGTCAGCGACTTCAACTGTCTGAAGAAATCGTGGTCGGCCTTGGTGAAGGGCGCCCTTGTGGCATCGAGCGCGCGCAGCAGCTCGACCTGCCTCGCCGGCTTGAGCGCAATGAAATTTTTGCCGTGCTGCTGCATGGCGACCTCGTCGATACGGGCCAGGCCCCGCACGAATTGATCCTGCGACCATTTGCTCGAACACACCCCGAGCACGCCATCGATGGTCCGGTGGGCGCCGACCGCGAATGCGCCGGGCGTATCGGTCGCGGGGATGATCAGCTCGGCCAGAACCGCCGTCAGCTTGAGCGAAGCCGGCGTGAGGAACACAGGCGCATACGGGGCCTTGGCCTTCGCCCCGGGGACGGCGGCGAGTACATCGCCGGTCATCGCCAGGCCGCACAGCGCCGCGATGCTCATCAAGGCGTTGCGGCGCGACATGCCCGGCCTTACCCCGGCAGGATTTTCCAGACTTTTTGGATCGAACATGTTTCGACTCCCACGTGACGTGCGAACGGATTGGTGCGGCGAAAAATTACAGTGTGGGTTCAGGAAGCGCGCGCTTCGCGCCGGCCCGCCGCGATGAGCGAGCGCTGGTACTGTTTCGGCGTGATGCCGACGACGCTGCGAAATTGCTTGGTGAAGTAGCTCTGCCCGCCAAAACCTGTTTCGACCGCGACCCTGGCAATGCTCTGGCTGGCCGGCAGCAGGCGGCAGGCCTCGTGCACTTTCATGTGCAAAATAAACTGTTTGGGCGTGCGCGAGAAATGCTGCTTGAACTTGCGCTCAAACGTCGACAGCGACATGCACGACAGGTCGGCCAGGTCGCTGATGCTGATGTCGTCTTTGAGGTGTTCTTGCAGGTATTCGATGCAGGCGCGAAATTCGTGGAAGGGCGCGATCATGTCTTCGGAGCGCTGGGCGTCGCGGCTGAAGCCTTCGAGGCCGATGACTTCGCCTGCGCGGTTGCGCAGCGCCGCCTTGGTCGTGAACAGCCAGATCAGCGCGCCGTTCGCTCCGCCGATGACTTCGAGCTTGTTTTTGACGGTGACGCCGCTTTCCATCACTTGCAGGTCGTCGGCGCGGATGCGGTCGGCGATGTCGGGCCGGAAGAAATCGTGGTCGCAGCAGCCGATGATGTCCTGGGCGTCGGCCAGGCCGTGCTTTTCCTGCAGCAGGCGGTTGCCCCAGACGAACTGGCCGGCCGTGTTCTTGGCGAAGTAGAAGGTGTCGCCGAGGTTATCGAACAGCGGGCTCGGCGGGGAGATTCCGTGATCGTCGAAAAAGTTCGCACAGGCCGCGCGCGCCAAGTCCCTCGGACTGGCCTTGCCCTCGTCCGACGAGGCGAGCACCATCCCCATGCCGATCATCTTGCTCATCTTGCTTGTCCCCACTTTTATTATGGAAACGATGGTAGCACCGGGGTCGGCATGGAAGTGCTAAAAAATCGCCAATTTTTATAACAAAATCGGCAGGATGCCTTCACCCACAGAGAGCGATTATGTGCGATTCGCAAGCGATTCCATTGACGCAAGCTAAGTGCCGGACGCGCGAAAATCCCCGTCCGCCCGACTAAGGCAGCGACCTGGCCAATCGGAATCCGATATGAAAGAAGCGGATCGTCGGATCGAACGCGATACGGGTGGTGGGATGAGCGTAATCCTGGGAGTAGTTCCACGAACCGCCGCGCAGCACACGCTTGCCGCAGTTGCCTGCTTCCCACGCACTGCCATTCGCGGGCGCGCCATTGTAGTCAGCATTGCTGCAATCTTGCACCCACTCCCATACGTTGCCGCTCATGTCATACAGACCCCAGGCATTCGCCTTTTTGTTCGCCACCGGCTGCGTCTTGTTGCCGTCTTTTCGGTCGTACACGGCCACATTGGCAATGCTATTACTTCCGCAGTAGGCCTGCTTGATGCCCGCATGGCAGGCGTATTCCCACTCGGCCTCGCTTGGCAGGCGGTAAGCCTTGCCGGTCTTTTGCGCCAACCAGCGCACATAGGCCTGGGCGTCGTCCCAATTGATACAGGTTGCCGGATCGGTGTCGGTCTGATCGAAACCCGGCTTGCGCCAGTCGTGTTCGGGCGTATCGGACCATTCAAAATTCGTTTGGAGCATGCATTGATTTCCTGCCTGGTAGCTGGTCGCCGCAACAAAGGCAGCGAATTGCGCGCGCGTCAGTTCCGTCCTGGCCATGGCGAAACGCTGCAGCGACACACTGTGCGCCGGCGTTTCGGCGCTAAGCGCGCCGTTGTTTCCCATCGTGAAAACGCCCTCCGGCAAGGCGACCATCTCCGGACAGTCGCCGCAGTCGCTGAAAACCTGACCGGTGGAAGTCGATTGTGCCGCCGGTTTCCCAGCGCCCGCAGTTTGCGATGTTCGTCCGACCCGCGCGGCGGCGGCGTAGCGCCCATTCGGATAGCTAGCGAGGTAGCGCGCATAGCTGGCCGCATCGTTGCCCGATTTGGCCGCCCGCCAGGCCGCTTCTTCCGGATCGGCTTCGGCCACGCGGGCGCTCGACCCGTCGCCCTCGCTGGCCATCTGCGTCCCATCGAGCAACATGCGGGAATCGAGGTCGCCGTAGGTGCGCGGCTTTTGTTTCTGGTTCGTGTTCAGGCGCACCTCGGTCGCGGTGAGTTCGAAGATGCGCCGCAGCGGCAATTGCCTGGCCTGGGCCAGGTACTGCGACAGTGCGGTCGCATACGGCGAGTTGCCGCCGCTGCCGTCGAGCGCCACCTCCTGGTCGTTGGTCGAAAACGCGATGAGCGTGTAGTCGTCACCCGGACTCATGCGGGCGAGCCCGCGCACGCCACTGCGCGTCTTTCCCGCCATGCGGTTGTTGCGGCATGCATCGAGCACCACCAGGCGCAGCCGGGCCGGGTTGGCGACGCGCTCGAGTTGATCCACTATCCGGTCGGCCGCGATGCCGTCGGTATCGAGCGTGTCGTCGCCCTCCACCCGCGCATCGACCGGCAGCAGATAGTTGCGTCCGCCGTTGGCCGGCTGTGCGCCATGGCCGGCGTAATACAGCACCGCGCTTTCGGCGCCAGCGGACTGGCGCACAAACGCGGCGATCGCCAGTTCCATGGCGCGTTTGGGAAGGTTGTTTTTAACATCCACGCTAAAGCCCTGCGCCTTCAGCGCGCGGGCGATCAGTTGCGCGTCATTTACTGGGTTGGCCAACTTGCTCTCAAGCGCGTAGTCGCTATTGCCAATCACCAAGGCCACGCGCCTGGCGGTTTGGGCATGGCCGCTCGATGGAACCAGCAACATCAGGGGGAGCCAGATCAGGGCGAGCAATTTGAGCATGAGGGCCTTGGGGGATTATGGATGTTTTTTCGAGGGGGATGCACGGGTCGGCGCGGCCGGCTAAGGTAGCGTAAGGGCCAATCGGAAACCGACCGATCTATGGGAAGTGTAGCTGCCGAGACTCATGCGAAATGCGGAACGGGACCACGCTGCTTCATATTCCCATGAACCGCCGCGCAAGGTGCGCTTATCGCAGTTGCCCGCGGACCAAGCGCTTCCATCAACGGGGGCACCAGCGTATCCGCTGTTTCCGCAGTCCTGCACCCATTCCATGACGTTCCCGCTCATGTCGAACAAGCCCCAGGCATTCGACTGCTTGTTGCCAACGCGCTCAGACTTGCCACCGCTGTTTTTGGCATACACCGCGACATCGTCCGGCTTATCAGCGCCACAATGCGTGTGGGCGCGGCCGCCCCGACAGGCGTATTCCCACTCCGCCTCGGTCGGCAGGCGGTATTGTTTGCCCGATTTCACGTTGAACTTCTTGATGAACTTCTGCACATCATCCCAGCTTACCGACTCCACCGGGCAAGCCGCGCCACACGTATTAAAAGCGCTCGGATTGCTGCCCATCACTGCTTTCCATTGGCCTTGGGTGATTTCAAACTTTCCAATGGCAAATGCCCGCAGCTTGACACGGTGCATTGGCTCTTCCATCGCCTCGCCAGTATCGCTCCCCATCAGGAAGTCGCCGGCAGGCAGCGCGACCATTTCGGGACAGCCGGCACAGTCTTTGATGATTTTTGGTGTCGTGCTTACGCTCTGCCGTGCGGCGTCGGCGGCCTGCAATTTCCTGGCCGCCCGCGCCGCGCCGGCGTGGCGGCCGCTGGGATATTCGTTCAGATAGGCCCCGTACGCCTCGGCCGTGTTGGCCGCCTTGCTGACCTGCCAGGCATCGTCCTCCGGATCGGCTGTTGCAAGGCGAGCAGTTGGCGCGGGGCCCGCGCTGGCCATCTGCGTCCCATCGAGCAACATGCGGGAGTCGAGGTCGCCGTAGGTGCGCGGCCTTTGTTTTTGGTTCGTACTCAGGCGCACCTCGGTCGCGGTGAGTTCGAAGATGCGCCGCAGCGGCAATTCCTTGGCTTGGGCCAAGTACTGCGACAGTGCCTTGGCATACGGCGAGTTGGTGCCGCCGCCGTCGAGCGCCACCTCCTGGTCGTTGGTCGAAAACGCGATGAGCGTGTAGTCGTCACCCGGACTCATGCGGGCGAGCCCGCGCACGCCACTGCGCGTCTTTCCCGCCATGCGGTTGTTGCGGCATGCATCGAGCACCACCAGGCGCAGCCGGGCCGGGTTGGCGACGCGCTCGAGTTGATCCACTATCCGGTCGGCCGCGATGCCGTCGGTATCGAGCGTGTCGTCGCCCTCCACGCGCGCGTCGACCGGTAGTAGGTAATTACGTCCGCCGTTGGCCGCTTGTACGCCATGGCCGGCGTAATACAGCACCGCGCTTTCGGCGCCCGCCGACTGGCGCACAAACGCGGCGATCGCCAGTTCCATGGCGCGTTTGGGAAGGTCGATTTTGACCTCCACGCTAAAGCCCTGTGCTTTCAGCGTGCGGGCGATCAGTTGCGCGTCATTTACTGGGTTGGCCAACTTGCTCTCGAGCGCGTAGTCGCTATTGCCAATCACCAAAGCCAAGCGCTTGGCGCCTTGGGCGTGGGCGCACGAGGGTGTCAGCAAAGTCAGGGGGAACCAGATCAGGACGAGCAATTTAAGCATGGGGCCCTTGACGCAAGCAGTTTTATTAATAATTTAATCAGTGCGACCGGGCGACGCCCATCTGCCGGTGGGTTAAATCCGCTCCTGCCTAACCCTTGGCAGCCTGTAGCAGGCACTTCGAGAGTTTGTCGAAATGGAGCAATGCGGACTGGGTCAACTCGATCTGCTTGCGGCGCGAATCCTCCGTGTCGGTGAGCATAATCCAGCCCTTTTCGCGCATCGACTTGAGTCGGCCGTGCACCGTTGCCGGCGAGCCCAACTCGTCTTTGCCCATGATGTCGCGGACCGACAAACGCTCTCGGTCCTGCCCCGCGCGCGCCACCATCGCCAAAATGCGTTCCTCGAGCGGATCGAGCGAAGGCAAGGACGGCAAACCCCGCAACGCTTCAGCCAATTGCAGAAAGCGCAAGTAAATGTCGGCGGGTCTGGTCAGCTTGCTCGTCATTGGCGATAATGTTGCGTTACGTTTTGCCGGGGGCGCCGCCAGCGGATGCGACAGCCAAGAAACTAGCTCCGATTATATACCGAGAGAAACGCCTTTGATTTCCAACGTCCGCATGCAGTTGTCAATGGTCGGCGCGACCATGGCCGCGTTTTTGCTGATGCTCGCTGTCAACGAGTGGCTATTCACGCGCTTCGAATTCACACGCGGCATAAACTGGATTTACCTGCCCGCCGGGATGCGCCTGTTGTGCACCTTGCTGTTCGGTGGCGCGGGGGCGGTGGGACTGCTCCTGGTCTCATGGCTGGTCTGCTTCTTCTATTTTTTCCCGGACGACTACTTACGCTCTTTCATGGGCGGCATTCTTGCTGCTGCGGCGCCATATTTGGCCTACCGCACCGCGCAGCAAGTGTTTGGCCTGCAAGCATCGTTGGCCAATCTGTCGCCCAAGTCACTGCTGGCGTGCTGTGTCGGCTACTCACTCGCAAGCCCCCTGCTGCATCACATCTGGTTCGCACTCCACGGTGATACCGAAGATCTCGCGCACAGGTTCGTCGTGATGGCGGTGGGCGACTTGAGCGGCACGCTGATCGTCATCTACACGATGAAATTGCTGCTCTCGCTTACCTCGAACCAGTCCGGAAACGGCGCCAAACCTTAGCGCGCAAAGTCCGACCGGCGCCCCCCGCCGCGCCCCGATCACCCGTTGAAATTTCAAAGTGCAATGCCGCCAATCAACTGCTATAATTTTTAGAACAATTCGTGATAACAAAATTCGACTGGAAATATGAAATCAAACCTGACTAGAACGCTTATCCTCGCCGCGACTGTCTTTGCCTTGCTTACAGCTTGCTCGAGCAAGGAAGAAAAAGCGGCGAAGGCCGCCGAAGCCGAACTAAAACAAGCCAGGCAAGACGCGGAAAAGGCGTTCACGGAGTCGAACTACCCGCCACCACAGGAGATCAAATCGGGCGACTTGCGTAGCGGCGAGCCCGAGCGGGACGTGTACGATATGACGACCGGCCGTATTGTCGCAGCGTCGCCCAAGGATGAAGGCCTGCAAGTACTCAATCTCGGGGCCATGCCGGCACCCGAGGTATCCGAAGTATCCGAGGGATCCGACGCCGCGCCGGTGGACGAACCGCCTTCGCCGGCGCCGGAAGCCGTGGCGAGCGCCCCGGAACAAGTCCCCCATAGCTACGAGAAGATTTGCACCGATTACCTGCGCACCAGTCAGCGGCTTTTCGACGCACGCTGCGCGGGCCGTATGGTCGGCGGCGTCGGCCGCGTGCAGTACTCCTATCCCTTGGCCGGCACAAGAATTGTCGTTGGCAATACCACCTACCAGGTCAATCTCAAGTCGGCCACTGCGGTGCGCCTGTACTACAACGACATCGTCGCCCTGCGAGGGGTCGTCGGGAGCAAGACACGCTACGGCAGCTACGCCGAAATCGACGATGCCATCGTCGAAACCATGGCGCCAAAAGGCACGCCAGCGCAACTGCTTGCCATGAAGACATTGCAGATGGGCGAGATTTGCCTGGACTTGAAGAAAGAGACGTCGCCGGAGCGGGTCGCATCGGCATTGAGCGATCCCTCGTTCATTAAGAAGGGCGCACTCCACCCCACCCTCCCGCACTCTGGAAGCGTTGAAATCCAAAACAGGCTTTCCAGCGATTTCGAACGCTGCCTTATCGAAAACAACAAAATCAAGGTCGCCCAGATCGGGCGCATGACTTACATCGATGGCAAAGAGGTGTTGGTGTGGGAAGACCGCGCAGCGTCGCAGGCGAAGATAAATGCGTACTTGGCGAAGGCGGGCGCCGCGCGCGAAGCAGAGGAAAAGGGAGAGGTCGAGGAGTACAACAAGCTGCCGGCGGATAAAAAGCTGGCGCGCCTCTCAGTGGCACTTGAAGCGTCGGCCGAAGCAATTGCCGAAGCGATTCCCAAAGATATCAGCGCGCAAGGTTCTTTGGAATTGTGCAATGTGGCGATGGAGAGCGGCCTGCGATCCTACAAAGAGATCGGCTCGGTGCGGGCATTGGAAGAAGCGACCATAAGCTGTAGTCGCTCCGCCTCGACGATCTGCAATCCGGACCGGCGCACATCGGGGTGCAGGGCCTTCCACGACACGGCCCGCCCGGTCGTCAGGGTCGTCATGGATGCACGCTAGTGTTGGTGGCGGCCCTATCATCCGACCGCCACTTTAAGTCGATGAATGTGGGACTACCGGCGCGCGTCAACGAGCTGCCACCCTGCGCGCCGATCGGCCATAAAAAAGCCGCCGGTTTGAGCCGGCGGCATTCCCACAATACTCTGCTTAATGGTTCAACAACACCGAAGCGATGAGACCCGTGGCGATGGCGACCAAGGCGAAGTCGTTACCGGACTGCACCCAGTGGTAACCGCGTTGCGGCGCGTGCAGGCGGTGGCGGCGATAGTCGCTTACCACGTAGTAGTCGTTCTGGTTGTATTGCGACATGCGCATGCCACGACGGAACTGTTGACGTTGTGCGCGATAACCGTCGTGGCGATAACCGTCGTAACGATTGTCATAGCTGCGCTGGCTGCTGTAGCGGTCGCTGCGATAACCGTCGCGGTTGCGGTAATCGCGGTCGCGGGAAGTGTAATCGCGCGTGCTGCGGTCGCCGCGATACTGCGAATTGCCGTCATACCGATTCTGGTTATCGTAACGGTCAACACGCTGAACGCCGTCATTACGATAATCGGCCGATTGGGCGAATGCTGCGCCGGAGGTGAGGCAAGCGGCAGCGACTGCGAATACGAGGGCTTTCTTGAACATATTGACTCCTGGGATAAGATAAAACCGGTACGTAAGCTCCTGTAGAAACTCTTCTGCAGGGACATGAACGAGATCTGTTTTCTTCGCCCACAACTCATTAGACCCGACAAGCCTTCCGACAAACAGGCTGTTCCGGTAAGAAGTGTTACAGAAGGTATCCGCACGGCGTGACACAGACTCCATCCACCAGGTTCAGCTGAGGGAATGGGTCCTGACCTGCCCGCTTTGCTCGTCGATGTCGACCAACCGACCGCAGCGGTCGAACGCGAGCAAATGCCCTCCCTGCCAGCGCAACTGGGGGTGGTCGGCGTCGTTCATGGTCACTTCGGCCTTGATGCTCCCATCGCGCCGGTTGGCGACGATGCACCTGGACTGCCGCTCGACGCGCACGACGATCAGTATCCACATGTCCGCGATCGCGAACACGACGTCGTCGACCGCCTCGCCCAACACCACATCGGTCACGCTCCCGTCGACCACCCTGAGTTGCAAGGTGAAGCGCCCTTGCTGTTGCAGGAGATGCACGGCAATCGGCGCCTGGCCCGGATTGGCGAGCACCCCGGCGGCGCCGTCGCCGACCGCGGCCCATCCCTCGCGCTGGCGCAACTGGCGCTGCGGCAGCACATAGGTCCATTGTTCGGGGCCTTCGGCGGTCGCCATCAGCAACGCCTGCTGGTTGCCGTTGTCCGCGTAGGCCACCACCGGCCCCGGCAGATCGGTCACCTGCCAGCTCAACAGCAAAGCCGGCGCGCTGGTGTCGATCACCACCAGGCGCTTGTCGAACACCGCGCTCCACATCACGCCGTCGTAGTACGCGGACCAATGGTTCAATGGCAGGCTCAGCCAGTCGGCCACCTTGCCCGTGATCAGATCAAGCCTGCTGATGCGGTAGCTCGCGTCGCGCTTGGCCAGCGCCAGCGCGCGTTGCCCATTGCGGGCAAGCACCAAATGATGCGCCGGAACCGGATACTGCGCCACTTGCTTGCCATTGCGGCCGATGCGCACCACACCGCCCTCGCCCAGCGCCAGCAGGTACTGCCCGTCGGGCAGCGCGCACGCATCGAGGATCGGCAGCAGCGCACGCTCGTCGAGCGCGACCGCCAGCACGCCGCTGCGGCTCGCGAGCGGACTCCCGGCAACCTCGGCCTTGAAGTCGAACTTTGGAAAATCGGCGCGCAGCATGGGCGCCTCGGCCAGGTCGAGCAGCCGGTCAAGGTCTTTGCCGGCGAGCCGGTTCAGGCCCGCGACACGGTCCGGCACCAGTTGGCGCAGCAGCACGGCCGCGAGGCGCCGCGTGGCCGCGCTTTGCGAAGGCAGCGCGATCAATTCCTGCGCCAGCCGCGCACGCAGGTGGGCGCCGTCCTCGCCGGCGGCGGCCATCAGCGCGTTGATCGCCGGCGCGCTCGCGCGCAGCGAGCCCGGCATGAGCAACAATTTGCGCGCCAGCCCGCGCAGGCCCAGGGTGCCGCCGGCGCGCTCGGCCTGCACCATGCACGCCAGCGCCAACGGGTGGTGCTGCGGCAAAGGCCAGATCGCGTCGATCGCTTCGGTCAGGTCGCCGCGCGCGGCCAGGTGCTCGGCCCACGCCTTGCGCATCGGCGCCGCATGTTCGCTCTGGCGCGACTCGAGCAGGCGCACCGCCACCTCGAATGCGTTGTGCAGGCGCGCGACACGCACCGCGCGCGCAGGCTCGCCCGACATCACCCACAGGCGCACCGCGATGTCGGCGCCTAGCTCCAGCATTTCCGCCAGTTCGGCGGCTTGGCGCAAACGCCCTTTGGTTTCGAGATAGGTGACCGCCTCGGCGCCGCATTTGAGCAGTTCGGCCAGCACGAACACGGCTTCGTCGATCTTGCCTGCGCGGTCGAGCCGCTCGAAGGTGCGCCGGTAGGTGTCGCGCAGATGCTGTTCGAGGCCGCCGCCGATCCCGATCGCGGCGGCGACGCCGTTCGGGCCCGTGATGCGCAGGTCGGCGCGCGCGCGCGGCGTGCCGAACGCCTGCCGCTGCGACGGCTCGCCTATCGCATCGAGCGGAATCGCGTGCCGCAAGGCGTCTTCGATGTCGCCGTTCTCAAACATCTCCATCATCTTGCGCAGATACATGGCTTGGCGCCACCCCATCACCTTCGACAGGCGCGTGAACATGGCGAGGCGTGCCACCAGCCCGGCCAGGCCCTGCGCCATCGGCGACAGGCCTTGCGGCCGGTCGTTGCCGGCACCGGCCGGACCGCCTCCACCGCCTCCACCGCCGCCACCGCCGCCACCACCGCCGATGGCCGGCAGCACGGCGCCGATCCAACCGGCCAGCAGGCCGAGCGCGCCCAGCCCGGCCACACGCGCCGCGCCGGCGACACCCGAGCGGCCCTCGGTCCTGCCGGTGCGCATCGCCACTTCGGCCTTGCGCAGGAAACTGGCCCGTTCCGCGCTCGCCTCCGGAATCGCGCCGCCGAGGATCTCGCGCAGCGCCTTCGGGCTTTCCGGCACCAGCTCGCCCGGGGCGGGGGCGCGCTGCGGCAAGCGCAGCGGTTCGCGCAGGGCGATCGCCCGCAAGTCGAGCCATTCCGACGGATTCACGCGCGCCACCGGCTGCGCGACCACGGCGTGGGCGCCGCGCACCAGGCAATAGGCGCCGGCCGGCACCGCCGCGCGCTCGGCGTCGGTGAGCGGCGCCGAACTGAGCACACCGCTGACATCGCACAGCGCCAGGCAGTCGAGCGCGTCGACGCGGCACCAGCGCGCGTGCACCAGTTCGAGCAGGTAGCCGTCGGCCAGCTCGAACAGTCGGGCGCCGCCCTGCCAGTGCGAAAGCACGCGCCGGCGCACCTCCGCCTCGCCGTGCAGCGCGCGGTCGAACCACAGCGCGCGCACTTCGCAGCGCCCCTCGAACAAAGGCTGGCGGATGTTAGCTTGCATCGTTGACTTCCTCGCCTATGACGTGCAACAGGGCTTTTTCGCCGTACAGGTCACGCACGGTCAGCGCATGCGTGGCGTGCACGAGCCAGGCCAGGCGCCGTCCGGCGCCGTCTACGCTGAGCTGCAAAATTGGCAGTTCGGACTTGAGTACATCGATTGTCGGGCTGCCGTCGCGCGTCCTGACCTGGACCGTTTTTTTATCGGGATGCAGCACCACCAGCCCGACATGGCCCTTGTGGGCCGCCGCCAGCCCCACCACCATGGCGCCGTCCGTAATGTCGATGCGCGAACTGACGCCCGCGTGGACGAGCAGCCACTCCGTGTCGCCGATCTGCAGCCCCAGCATGCAATCGGTTTTGTTCTTATGCCAGCCGCTGACGGCGAACAAGACCCGGGTCGCGCTGTGCGCGATCGTGTCGACTTTTTCGGCCCCGACCTTCCCGCTACTCCAGCGATATATGTCGACCTGCCCGGCCGCGCAACGTGCATAGACCAGCTCGTGATTGAACTGCGCGGCGCCGACAACACTGTCGGCGATGAGACCAAACATCGGCGGCTTGTCCAGCGTCTGGGATTTCTTCTCCCAGCACACCAGTTGCTTGTTTATGTCGAGCACGAACACGCATTCGCTGGTTCCCACGCTCACCTGCGGCGCGATGAAGAACGTGGGCAGCCAGCGGCTCAGGCCGGGCGGCGCGCGGAACTGCTTGGCGTCCGGGCGGGGACACAACACATCGCCGCTAAACAGCCTGCCAGGGAACCCGGTGAAACGCAGGCTGTCACCCTCGCTGACGACTTGCGCGAGGGCGCGCTTGAAGATGTTGGCGCCGAGGATGGTGCCGATTTTGTGCGGGCTATGCGAACGCACCTTGCCCGGTACCGCCTCGACCGACTGCGGAACATTAAAAATGACGACGCCGCCGTCGAGCGCAGGGAGCGCGAGCCAGCGTCCCGACGACGCAAAATGCGGCGCCGTTTTGATCGAGATGACGCGCTTCGTATGACGCACGTGGCTGTTGTCGACCGCGCCCGCCAAGGGATGGCGCAGCAGGCGCACGCCGAGCGCCGGCTCCGGCAGGCGCAGCTGCAACTCGCGCACGCTGCGCTTGCACGTGACCGCGACCTGCAGGTCGTCATCGAGCAGGGTGCGTGCGACCGCCACCCGCGCCGTCGTGTGCGCCAGCGCGGGGGTGGCGCCGCCGCCCACCTGCCAGCAATCGGGCAGGCCGGCATCGAGCGCGGCCAGCTGCGCATTCCAGTACGCCAGATGGGCCGCCCCGACCGACTCCAGGCTGCGCTGCGCGAACAGATGGCGCAGGGCGGAAATGCCGAAGTCATCGCGCCATGCCGACGGCGCCTGCAACACGCCCCAACGGAAATCGGCGCCCGCGTCCTGGGCGCGACGCGCCAGCAGGATGAACAAGGCCAGGTGGACCAGGCGCGGCTCGCCAAGCTGCGACGGCCCGGCGTCGAACAGGGCGATGCACACCCGCGAACGGCGCCGCAGCTCCGGTTCCGGTCCGGTGAACAGCAACTCGCCGCTGGCGGCGCGCCGGATGAATTCGTCCGGCTCGGCGTCGGCATAGGCCCACTCGCTGATGAGCATGCGGTCGTACTGCCCGCGCCGCACGATGCTGCCCACCCCGGCCGGAATGGTGTCCGGGCTCGGCGCCGCGCTGACCAGGCGCCCGACCAGCGGATGCAATTGCAGCAGCAGCTGGCCGAGCGCGTCGACCAGCTCCGGCTCCATCAAGGCCAGCCATTCGCGCCACGGTTCGAGCGGACGGGGCAGTTTGATCAATCGAGCTCCCGTTCGAGCCACGCGAGCACGGCCTGGTTCAACACGGTGGGGGCGTCGAGCGGCAGCACCTGCTCGGGTTCGTTCCAGAGCAGCATCGGGATGCGTGCGCCGCGCGCCACCAGGTTCGCCTGCACCAGGTCGAGCGGCAGCTGCGGCGCCTGGTGGGTGGGCAGCCACAGCCCGCGCGCCAGCGGATCGGGCGCGCAGTAGCGCACGCCGTCGACCCAGGGGAGCGCGTCGTTCGCACCGAGTACGACCAACAGGTCGCGCGTGGCGACCATCGACAAACTTTGCAGATGTTCATCGGTGTAGCCGCGCAAGGCAAGCAGCACCCGGCGCGCGACGGCGCCGGCGGCGACCAGGCCGCCCGGAGGCGGGCCGCCGGCCGCGCGCGCCGACCATTGCAGGTGTCGCATCAGGCCGGCTGAAGGGCGGCGACCAGTCCGGCGCGCCGCGCGACCAGTTCGGCCGGCAGCGAGTCCTGGTCGAAGTTGGCGTCGATCTCGCGCAGCAGGGCTTCGGCGCTGCCGCGGCCGCCTTCGGCCGCCGGGTCGGCCAGCACGCGGTCGGCCGACTCGACCAGCCGCGCGACGCGCGCCAGCGGTTGCTGCACGGCCGTCTCGACGACCGCCTGCAGCAGTGGATGGCGGGCCTCGGCGAGCAGGTCGCGCAAGGTTTCGCGCGCGCCCTGTTGGCCCGCCGCGGTCGGGATCGCATACACGAGCGGCCACAGGTCGGCGCGCGTGGCCGCCTGCCGGCCCGCCAGCACGGCGGCCGCGGCGATCAGTTGCTGCGACTTCACGATGCGCCGGTCCGACAGGAAGATGTTGGCCCGGCGCAGTTGCCGGATCGCGTGGGCGAGGTCGCCGCGCACCAGCCGCATGTCGACCTCGGGCACGGCGCGGTTGAGGATGTCGAGGCTGGCCAGGTCGGCGCGCGGCGCGACGCTGCCCTGGCTGACGCGCCAGCCGCCTTCGAGCAGGTCTTCGAGCTTGGTGTCGGGCACCGCGTCGACGAACACATGCAGCAGGAAACGGTCGGCGAACGCGGCCAGGCCTTCGTCTTCGGGCAAGCCGTTGGCCGCGCCGACGCACACGCGCATCGGGCAGCGGATGCGCGTGTGGCCGCGGCGGAACTGGCGCTCGTTGAGCACCCCGAGCAGGGTATTGAGGATCGCGGTCGAGCCGAGGAACACCTCGTCGAGGAAGGCGATGTCGGCCTCGGGCAGCATGCCGCTGACATCGGTCTCGACCAATCCTTCACGCAGCTTGCTCAGGTTGACCGGGCCGAACAGTTCGGACGGCTCGGTGAAGCGGCCGAGCAAATACTCGAAATAGCGTCCGCCCAGGCTTTGGGCGACGCGCCGCACCACGGCGCTCTTGGCCGTGCCCGGCGGCCCGATGACCAGCAGGTGCTCCTGGGCGACCGCCGCCAGGATCAGCAACTCGGCCAGATGCTCGCGGTTGATCAATCCATCGGTCGCTTCGCGGATCGCGTCGCGCAGGCGCGCGGCAGTTTCTTGTACTGTGGTCGTCATCGCTCAGCTCAGGTGGAAAAAGCGTTCATGACGCGCAAGTCACAGTGGCGTGACATGGTGCGGCAGGAACTATTGTTGAAATCGGTAAATAAATAAAATTATAACAAACCGAGACTGCCGGTTTTGAATTGGCGGTGACAGCGGCGGGTAGATTCCCGCGGGTATCCCGCGTATCATTTAGATCAGCGGCGCATGGGCGCCAACCCCTCTCAAAATCACTATGCCAATCGTTAAAAGCGGTATCGATTCGGGCGCCGGACGCCTGGGTCTGTTGAAACGCGGTGTGGCAAGCGCCGCCTTCGCGCTTGCGGCCTGCGGCGGTGGCGGCGGCGGCGGTGTCACGGAGCCGCCTCCGCCTCCGCCACCGGTGAACACCGATTTTGGCGGCTCGGTGCTCGGCAAAGTGGCGCGCACCGGCGTCTCGGGCACCTGGGGCTACACCGCGCCGGACGGCAAGCGCTACGCGATCATGGGCACGGCCAAGGGCGTGCTGGTGCTCGACCTGAGCAACAGCGCCAGCCCGCGCGTGGTCGACGAGATCGACGGCCCGACCAACACCAACAGCCCCGGCGTGTACTGGCGCGAAATGCGCGTCTATGGCCACCATGCGTACATCGTGTCGGAGCACACTAATTTCCGTCCCGGCATCATGATCCTCGACCTCTCGGGGCTGCCGGACACGGTGCGTTTCGTGCGCAGCGTGATCCCGCACGACGGCGAACTGCCGGCGCACTCGGTCGACATCGACACCGCGCGCGGCCTGCTGTACCTGCAACGCTTCGGCAACGGCCACCTGCACACCGAGACCATGCATATGCACCACCCCGTCGGCGGCCCGAACCAGGGCTCGATCGAGATCTGGGACCTCAAAGCCGATCCCGAGAACCCGACCTATGTGACCACGTTCAACAACCAGAAGAGCGTGCACGACATGACCGCCGTGGGCAACTTCGCGTATGTCGCCGAAGGGACCGCCGCCGGCTATTCGATCTGGAACGTGGCGAACCCGGCCGCGCCAACGCTCGTGGTGCGCTGGACCGTCGAGACCGGCCATTTCGCGCACAACATCTGGCCCAGCGGCGACGGCACCTTCGTCGTCACCACCGAGGAGATTCCGCACGGCCTGCCGGCCAAGGTCTGGCAACTGAACGGCAACTCCGTGCCCACCCTGCTCTCGAGCTTCAAGGTCGGCACCGGCACGCCGCACAACGTGGTCATGGAGGGGCGCACCGCGTACCTGAGCCACTACACCGAAGGGGCGGTCGTGGTCGACTTGAGCAACCCCGCCGTGCCGAAGGTCGTCGCGCGGGTCGACACCACCGCGCTGAGTGGTCCCGACCTGGCCGGCTGCTGGGGCGTGTACAAGTTCCCGGGCGTGCCATTGATGACCTGCAGCGACATCGGGAACGGCTTCCACCTGATCGGGATCGGCGGCAACTAGGGCGGGCCGGATCGGCTTTCCAGCACGCGCCCGATGAACTGCCCGACCGCGTGCGCCGCCTCTACCGGGAGCGCCTGCAACAACAGGTGCGGCCCGTCGAGCGCGACCAAAGTCATCGCGGGCGCCAGGCGCGCCAAGCGTGCGCCGCAACGCGCAAATACGATGCGGTCGCCGGCCGCTTGCAGATACAGTATCGGCAGGCGCAAGGCGGCGAAGCGCGCCGTGTAATCGACCTCGAGCACGCAGCGCACGCGCTCGCGCAAGGCGCCCGCGGCGACGTTTTGCAATGATTGCCGCAAGGCCGAACGCGCTTGGGCGCTGCCGAAGCGGCCAAACAAGAACGGCATCATCATCGCACCGGCCGCCTCGCTCTTGACGGGCAGAATGCTAACCAAAGTTTTGAACGGCGCGCAGTACGGGTGCGGATTGGATGCGAACGTGCACGAAAGCAGCAGGCCGATCAGGCCTTCCGGGCGCGAAGCGGCAATCGCGATCGCAATCGGTCCCGAGAACGATTCGCCGAGCAAGAAATACGGACGGCCGAGCGGCAATTGCGCGCGCGCGCACTGTTCGAGCGCGTCGTAGGCTAGCGCGCCCTCGGCCGGATACGCGACCACAACCGCCTCGTACCCGGGACCGAGCGCGGCGACGAAAGGCGCGAACAGGCTGCCCGTGCCGTCCAGGCCGGGAAGCAAGACGATCGTGGTCCGTGCGACGTTCATAGATGGCTTCATGAATTCATGATGAATTCATCATGCGGCCTGCCAACTTGGAATGCAAACGGTATCGAGAGGCAAAGCTGCGCCATTTGCCAGCGCGCCCGTATTTACGGGCCGAACAGCCAGGCCAAAGCCGCTCGCGCCAGCGCGATAGCTGCGCTAGAATGCCTTCTTGCAACCCCGGCCCCGGCCATTTTTCCATCCAACTCGAATTGCCCACGATGCGACTACTTGCCCTCCCCATGTTCGCCGCCCTGCTCGCGCTACCCGCGGCGGCCGTCACCCCGATCAGCCTTGAGCAGGCGATGGCCCATCCCGACTGGATCGGCACGCCCGTCGAAAGCGCGTGGTGGAGCTGGGACGGCAAGCAGGTGTTCTACAAGCAAAAGCGCACGGGTTCGCCGTTGCGCGACACCTTCGAAGCGATTCCGGGCAAACCGCGGCCGGTGGGCGACAAGGAACTCGCCGGGCTCGACTCGCCGATGGTGGTCTACAACCGCGAACGCACGCGCAGCCTGCTGCTGCGCAACGGCGACCTGTTCGAGCGCGACCTCAAAAGCGGCGCCCTGACCCAGATCACCCGCGGCGCCAAAGACCTGGCCGCGCCCCAGTTTTCGGCCGATGGCCGCAGCGTGCAATACCGCGTCGCGCACGACTGGTTCAGCTGGAACCGCGCCGACCGCCTGGCCTCGCCGGTGGCGTTGCCGCGCGCGGCCAAGGACCCGGCGGCGGCGCCCGAAGCCGATGCGATGCGCACCATGCAGCTGCGGCTGATCGCCACATTGCAGCGCCAAAAGGACGACCGCGACGCCAACCGCGCGCGCGCCGAGCAGGAGCGCCGCGCCGACCCGACGCGCGCGCCGGCGCCGATCTACCTTGGCGAAAAAATCGACATCGACGTGAGCGCGCTCTCGCCCGATGGCAAATGGCTGCTCGTGGCGACCGCGCCCAAGTCGGGCGACAAGGGACGCATCGGCAAAATGCCGCGCTACGTGACCGAATCGGGCTACGAGGAATTCGACGACCAGCGCACGCGCGTGGGCCGCAATGCTCCGGTGGCGCACACGCTCAAGCTGATCGACCTGCAAAGCCACAAGGTGCACGAACTCTCGCTCGACGCCTTGCCCGGCATCGCGACCGACCCGCTGGCGGCGATGCGCGCGGCGCAAAAGCTCGACCCGCTCAAGGGCAACCGCGCTGTCCGCATCGGCAACGATGGCGACGCGATCGCATGGAACGGCAGCGGCACCCAGCTTGGGGTGGTGCTGCGCACGATCGACAACAAGGACAGCTGGCTCGCGACGGTCGACCTGGCCAACGCCAAACTCAAGCCCGTGCACCGGCAAACGGACGTGGCCTGGGTCAATGACGACTACCTCGATTTCGGCTGGATGCGCGATAACAGCACGCTGTGGTACCTGTCGGAGGCGAGTGGCTATTCGCACCTGTACCTGCAAACGGCCGATGGTAAATCGCGCGCGCTCACGTCGGGCAAATGGGAAGCGACCGGCGTGAAATGGGCGGGCGACGACAGCCGCGCGTACATGATGTGCAACCGCAAAAATCCGGGCATCTACGAAGTGTGCGCGGTGGCGCCGAACGACGGCGTGGTGGGCGAAGTGACGGCGTTCGAAGGCACCGAACAATTCGCGCTGTCGCCGGACGGGCGCAAGCTGCTGGTGCACTACTCGTCGAGCTACATGCCATCGCAACTGGCCACCGTGACGGTTGCCGGCGGCGCTGTGAGCAAGTTGACGGACACCCGCACGCCCGACTTCAAAGCGCGCCAATGGATCGAGCCGCAATTTGTCGCCGTGCCATCGAGCCGCGGCGGCGCGCCGGTGTGGGCCAAGCTGTATCGCCCGGCGCAGTTCGAGGCGGGCAAAAAATATCCGGTCGTGATGTTCGTGCACGGCGCGGGCTACCTGCAAAACGTGAGCAAGCGCTATCCGGTGTACTTCCGCGAGCAGATGTTCCACAACCTGCTCGTCGAAAAAGGCTACGTCGTGCTCGACATGGACTACCGCGCCTCGAAGGGCTACGGGCGCGACTGGCGCACGGCGATCTACCGCCAGATGGGCTTCCCGGAACTGGAAGACTACGTCGACGGCGTCAACTGGATGGTGGCGAACCAGCAGGGCGACGTGAAAAACGTGGGCGTGTACGGCGGCAGCTACGGCGGCTTCATGGCCTTCATGGCGCTGATGCGCGAGCCCGACATGTTCAAATCCGGCGCAGCGCTGCGGCCGGTGACCGACTGGACGACCTACAACCACGAGTACACCTCGAACATCCTGAACACGCCCGACGTGGATCCGGAAGCGTATAGAAAGTCGTCGCCGATCGAGTACGCGGACAAGCTGCGCGGCCACCTGCTGATCTCGCACGGCATGATCGACGACAACGTGTTCTACCAGGACTCGGTGCGGCTGTCGCAGCGCCTGATCGAGCTAAAAAAGGACAATTGGGAGCTCGCGAGCTACCCGCTCGAGCGGCACGCCTTCACGCAGCCGGAAAGCTGGTACGACCAATACCGCCGCATCTACAAGCTGTTCGAGCGTACCCTAAAGTAATTTTTTCAACACCGGGGTCAGACCCGGGTCTGACCCCGGTCTGTCCCCAGTCTGTCCCCGGTCTGTCCC
>JAZKIN010000176.1:0-10319 GCA_040384885.1 Pseudomonadota bacterium
GGCGCCCCCCGCTTGCGTATCGCTACTTGACCGGCGGCTGAAACCCGTCGTCCCCAATCTCCATCTCCGTCACCGCGCCATACTTGGCCGCGATTGGGCGGATCGCGTCAGCCTTGCCGACCAGGACCATTTGCAGATTGTTGCGCGGGAAGTGCTTGTCGACGAGCTGCTTCGCGCGGGCCGGCGTCAAGCCGTCGACGTCGCGCATGAAGTTGTCGATCTGCTCGCGCCCGACCTGTTGCGTGTACATGTCTGCCAGCAGCGCCGTCAGCTGCGCGCTGGTCTCGAAGCGCGGCGGGAACTGGCCCTTGACGTAGGCCTTGGCCGATTCTAGCGTCGCCGCGTCGATCCCCTGGTTCCACAAACGCTGGTAGGTCTTGAGCGCGAGCGCGAGCGCCGGTTCGGTCTTGGGCAGCGCCGTGAAACTCGAGATGGCGAAGGTGCCGGTCTGCGACAGCGTCGCAAACTCGCTGCGCGCGCCGTAGGTCAGGCCCGAATTCACGCGCAGCTCGTCGTTGAGCCACGAGGTGAAGCGCCCGCCGATGACGGTGTTGAGCACCTGCAGCGGCACGTAGTCGGGGTCGTTGCGGGCGATGCCGGCGCCGCCGATCAGGAACGTGGTTTCAAGCGCGTCTGGCTTGTTGACGAGCCACACGCGCGCCTTGTCGGCCCGCACCTTGCCGTGTTGGCCGGCCACGGGCGCGGGGCCCTCGGCGCGCCACTGGCCGAACAGGGCCGCGATCTGCGCGCGCATCTCGGACGCCTTGAAGTCGCCGACCACGATCACGGCCGCGTTGTCGGGCCGGTAATAACGTTGGTGGAAACGCTGCACGTCCTGCTGCGTCAGCGCCGCCACGCTCTTGAGCGTGCCGCTGGCCGGGATCGCGTAGGCGGCGTCGCCGAACAACATGCCGCGGTAGTAGTTCTGCATGACGTTGCGGGGCGCCTCCTTGGCCTGCTTGAGGCCGATCAGCTTGCGCTTGAGCAGCTTGTCGAGCTCGGCCGCGTCGAAGCTCGGCTTTTGCACCAGCTCGGCGAACATCGGCAGCAGCGCGGGGGCGTCGTCCCGGGCGAAATCGGCGGCCAGCGACGATTGCTCGGCGCCCGTGCCGCTGTTGATGCGCCCGCCGCGGAAGTCGAACGCCTCGTCGATCGCCGCCTTGCCGTGGCTGGCGCTGCCGAGCAGCAGGGCGTCGCCGGTCAGGTTCGACAGGCCGGCCTGGGCCGCGTCGTTGACCGAACCGGCCTTGACCACGGCGCGCACCGCGATCAGCGGCACCTCGTGGCGCTCCATCAGGTACACGGTCAGGCCGTTGGGCAGGCGCGTGGTCTCGAACGCGGGCAGGCGGAAGCCGCCCGCGGGGCTTGCCGCAGCGTTGGCCTTGGTCGCAACGGGCTCGGCCGCGCCGGCGCCAGCGCCGGAAGCCAGGCCCAGCAGGCCCAGCGCGGTTATCGTGGCGATTCTGGTAAACGGTTTATGCATGATCAGTCCTCCTTCGCGGCCAGCACGCCGACGGTGCGCTGCGATTTTTTCAGGTATTTGGCGGCCACGCGCTGGATGTCGGCGGGCGTGAGCTTGCGGTAGGCGTCGGGCGCGTCGAACACTTTCTTGTAGTCGCCGAAGAACACCTCGTGGTTGCCCAACTGCTGGGCCTTGCCGTTGATGGTCTCGCGTTCGCGGAAGATGCCGAGCAGTTTCTGGTTCTTGACCTTCTGCAGCTCCTCCTCGCCCACGCCGGCCTCGACCAGGCGGCTGACCTCGGCCAGCATGGCCTGCTCGAGCCTGGCCGGGCCGACGTCGGACGCGGCCACCGCGAACAGGTACAGCAGGCCCGGGTCGAAGCCGTCGATGCTGTCGGCGCCGACCGAGGTGGCGAGCTGCTTTTCGACGAGCGCGCGGTACAGGCGCGAGGTCTTGCCGTCGGCCAGGATGCTTTGCAGCACGTTGAGCGCGTAGTAATCGGGGTCGCTGATGGCCGGCACCTTGTAGGCGACCATCAGGTTGGGCGAGGTGGCCGAGGCCTTGGCCACGAACACGCGCCGTTCGCCATTTTGCACCGGCTCGCTTGTGCGCACCTTGGGCGGCAGCGCGCCCCTCGGGATGGCGCCGAAGTACTTGCCCGCCATCGTCTCGACCTTGGCCGCCGAGACGTCGCCGACGATCACGACGACCGCGTTGTTGGGCGCGTAGTAGGTCTTGAAGTAATGGTTGAGGTCCTGCAGGGTCCAGCCCTTGATGTCGGATTCGTGCCCGATCACCGACCACGAGTACGGGTGGGCCTGGAACGCGACGCCGTTGACCTCCTCCTGCAACAGCCGGGTGTTGGAGTTCTCGAGGCCGGTGCTGCGCTCGGACAGCACCACGCCACGTTCGCTCTCGACCAGCTTGGGGTCGATCGACAGCTTGCCGATGCGGTCGCTTTCGAGCTTGAAGATGGTCTCGAGCGCCGAGGCCGGGAACCAGTCCTGGTAGACCGTCACGTCGTTGCTGGTGTAGGCGTTGTTGGAACCGCCGTTGGCCTCCATGGTGCGGTCGAACATCTTCGGGCCGTAGTTCTTGGAGCCGTTGAACATCATGTGTTCGAAGAAATGCGACAGGCCCGTGGTGCCGGGCGCCTCGTTGCGTGAGCCGACCTTCCAGAAGGTGTACATGTTCGCGTTCGGAATCGTCTTGCTTTCGAGGACGATGAATTTCATGCCGTTGGCCAGCGTGAAGGTGTGCACCTGTTTGCTTTCGAGCGCGTGCGCGCCCGCCGCGGCGCCGAGCAAGATGCCGGCGGCCAGAACTTTCCACTTCATGACTATCCTTTCGATATGGGGCGCAGGCGAGGTGGGCGTGCGCGCCGTCTGGCGAGCATGATAGGGTATTTTTTGTGGCTGTTGTCGTCGAAACCACAAAAATAGGGGCGGGAGATACGCGCTCGCCGGATACCCATATGCATATACATACATCGCAATATGCAACTACATACATCGTCCTCGCGAAGGCGGGGACCCATAGAACCGTAGCTCTAAGCAACTGTTCTATGGGTCAACGCGGGGGCGCCGAGCCATGCGCGAGGACGATGTTGGTTTAGGTTTTTGATGTCGAGGATTCGCGATTCCTGAAGCAATTCAACACGGCATTTCAACTGGCCGTGATCGCGTCCTCGGGCTCGCCGATGTCGAGCCGCGTGTGCTCGCGCAGCAGGCGTTCGAACGCCTCGGCCGGCACCGGCTTGCTGAAGTAGTAGCCCTGCATCTCGTCGCAGCCGTGGCCGCGCAGGTAGGCGAGTTGTTCGGCCGTCTCGACGCCCTCGGCGATCACCGACAGCTTCAGGTTGTGCGCGAGCGCGATGATCGAGCTCACCAGCGCGGCGTCGTTGGCGTCGCGCTGGATCGCCGACACGAACGAGCGGTCGATCTTGAGCACGTCGATCGGGAAGCGGCTCAGGTACGACAGGCTCGAGTAGCCGGTGCCGAAGTCGTCGATCGACATGCTGACCCCGAGCGCCTTCATGCTGTGCAGCAGCTCGACCGCGACCGTGATGTCGTCCATGAACAGGCTCTCGGTCAGTTCGATGTCGAGGCAGGCCGGGGCCAGCCCGGTATCGGCCAGCACCGCCTCGATCTCGGCGATCAGATTGGGCGCGGCGAACTGGCGCGCCGACAGGTTGACCGCGACCCGCAGCCGGCCCAGCCCGGCGTCCTGCCAGGCCTTGTTCTGGGCGCACGCGGTGCGCAGCACCCAGGCCCCGATCGGCACGATCAGGCCGGTGTCCTCGGCCACCCCGATGAAGCGGATCGGCGGCACCACGCCGAGCTCCGGGTGCTGCCAGCGGATCAGGGCCTCCATGCCGACGATCTTCCCGCTCGCGAGCTCGACCTGTGGCTGGTAGTGCAGCACGAACTCGTCGCGCTCGAGCGCGCTGCGCAGCGCGCCTTCGATGCGCAGGCGCTCGAGCGCCTCCTCGTTCATCGCGGGGGTGTAGAACTGGAAGTTGTTGCGCCCGAGCTTCTTGGCGCGGTACATCGCGATGTCGGCGTGCTCGATCAGCTTGTCGATGCCGCCGCCGTCGGTCGGGTGCACCGCGACCCCGATGCTGGCCGTGACGAAGAACTCCTTGCCGCCCAGCAGCACCGGCTGCGCGACCGCGTCCATCAGGCGCTGCACGATGTCGGCCGCGAGGTGCTCGTCGTGGTGCTCGGTCAGGATCACGACGAATTCGTCGCCCGACAGGCGCGCCACGGTGTCGGTCTCGCGCAGGGCGCCGCGCAGGCGCGCCGCGATCGTCACCAGCAGCACGTCGCCGGCCTTGTGGCCCATGCTGTCGTTGACGAATTTGAAGCGGTCGAGGTCGATCAGCATGACCCAGATCGGGTGCCCGGTGCGGTCGGCGTACGCGACCGCCTGGCCGAGCCGGTCGTGCAGCAGGCTGCGGTTGGGCAGGCCGGTCAGGGCGTCGTGCTGGGCCACGTGGTGCACGTGCTGCTCGGCCAGCTTGCTGGCGGTGATGTCGGTGCCGGTGCCGCGGTAGCCCGTGAAGTTGCCCAGCTCGTCGAACAGCGGCTCGCCGTTGATGCAGTACCAGCGCGCCGCGCCGTCCTTGTCGACGCTCTCGTACTCGAAGCGGGTGAACGGCTGGCGCGCCCGCAGCAGCGCGATGTGCGCGCGGCCCCAGTCGGTCTGGTCCATGCCGGGCACGCTCTCCCAGCGCGTCCGGCCGAGCAGGCGCTCGAGTTGCACGCCGGACTTCTCGACCAGGCCGCCCGTGACGTTGACGAAGCGCAGCTCGGCGTCCTGCTCCCAATACCAGTCGGACGACATGGTGACCAGTTGGCGGAAGCGCAATTCGCTCTGCTGGAGCGCCTTTTCGGCGTGCTTGCGCGCCAGCACGTCGTCGATCAGGCGCTGGTTCGACAGTTCGAGGTCGGCCGTGCGCTCGTTGACGAGGCGCTGCACGCGGCGCGAGCGCTGCACCAGCGTCTCGACGAAGGCGCTCATCAACAGGGTGAACAGGATGCCGCCGATCAGGATCGCGAGCGAGCCGAAGTGGTCGGAGGCGAACGGGCGCGCCGCGCTGCCGAGCTCGATACGCCAGAACTTGTCGGCCACCCGCACCCGCTTGACCACGCGGTCGCGGTAGTCGGGGCCGGCGAACAGCCTGAATCCGGCGCCGCGGCCGCCGCGCGCGGGCGCCGCGGCCGCGGCGTCGGCGCTGCGGTAGACCAGGCTGCCGGGCTCGGCGCTCTCGCCCGCGTACACCCACACCAGCACGCCCGGGTCGGCCAACAGCTTGCCGCGCACGAGGATGTAATTGACGAGGTCGTTGGCCATGATGATCGCGGCCGTGTCACCGGCCAGCGCGGCGCGCCGCTGCGCCGGCGTGTCCAGCGGCGCGCCGGCGCGGTAGACCGGCATGATGACCTCGAAGGCGCTGTTGGGACGGTCGACCTGCGCCAGCGTGAGCAGGCCGGTGGCGGCCACGCCGCCGGCGGCCACGGCCTTGTCGAGCGCGTCCATGACGGTCCGGTTGGGCGAGACGTTCAGGCCGAACGCGGCCTCGTTGCCGCGCATCGGCGTGAGGTAGTCGACGATGCTGTAGATCGGGCGCGGCGGCGCCGTCACGCGCCCGCCGGCCCGCATCTCGGTCAAGACCGTGCCCGGCACCACCGCCTGCAGCGCCGCCTCGGCCGCGGCGCGTTCGGCGTGCGGCAGCCGGCGGTGGAAATTGAAGGCCTTGATGAACGGGTAGCGCCGCAGCAGCGGCGCGGTGAAGTCGTGGAACTGTTCGCGCGTGACCGGGTCGACCGCGCTGAACAGGGTGTTGGTGACGGTGAGCACCTCGACCGCCTCGTCGAGCCCGGCGCCGATCGCGGCCACGCGCACATTCGCGCGCCGCTCGAAGGTGAGCGCCATCTTGTCGTATTCGAGGTCGGCCACGGCCGCGAACAGCGCGGCGCTGGCGGCCAGCCCGCCGGCGAGGGTCAGGACGGCCGCGGCGGAGAGCAATGACGGCGGACGGCGAAGCGGCATTTCCAAAGTTCCCGGGGTGGCGTGGCGTTTTTTTTGGCGGGCGCGGCGGCGCGGCGTGCGCCGATGCGTCGTGTTGCTGAGAGTGTTACACAGAAAACAGGAGTTGCAAATTCCTTGTTGTACATGAATAGTACCGCGAAGCCACCTTAACGCCCGGTTCCCTTCGCATGGCTGAGCCAGGCGACGACGAGGTGCGCCAGCAGGCGGTTGAGCCAGCCGGCGCCGAGGCCGGCGCGGCGCGCGACCAGCCGCTGCAGCGCCGGCGCGCCCTTGAACGCGAACAGCAGCCGGTTGTTGCCGGCGATGCCGTCGAACCAGCACAAACGCCCCTCGAACGCCTGGCCGAGCCGGGCCAGCATGCGCGCGTAATCGGGGTCGTAGCTGAACACGTTGGCCACCAGCACGCCGTCGGCGCGCAGCGCGCGCCGGCAATCGGCGTAGAAGCGCGCGCTGCCGAGGGCGCGCGGCAGGCCGGCGCTGTCGAAGCCGTCGACCAGCAGCACGTCGACGCTGTCGGACAGGCCGGCCAGGTAGCCGGCCGCGTCGGCGTGCACCACGCGCAAGCGGGCGTCGTCGGGCGGCACGCAGAACTGCCCGCGCAGCGCGATGACGTCGGCGCGCAGCTCGACGACGGTGATGCGCGCGGCCGGGAAATGGCGGTGGCAGAACTTGGCGAGCGAGCCGCCGCCGAGCCCGACCATGAGGATGTGGCGCGGGCGCGGCACGAACAGGGCGAAGCACATCATGGCGCGCGAATAGGCGAGCACCAGCGCGCCCGGGCGCGCGAGCAGCATCTCGCTCTGGACCTCGCCGGGCGTGAATTCGAGCGTGCGGCGCCCGCCGCGCGTGCGCACCAGCGGCGCGGCGGCGGGGCAGGGCGGCGCGGCGGCCGCCGGCGCGGATGGCCGGTGGCGTTGCGGGTCGGTACTGGTCGGTGGCGGCATGCTGGGGGCGGCGCGGGTGTTGGAACCCAAGTATAAGCGCGGACGGCGCGCGTGCGCATCCTTGTTCGGGTGCATAAGTTTCTGATAAGCTGACCCTGCAACCACGGAGAGACCATGTTTCTAGACCACCCATCGCTGACCGCCACCAACAGCCAGACCGAACCGGACCGCATCGAGCGCCTGACCCGGGTCTACGGTTACGTGGTGGCGCTGGCCGACCAGCACGGGTGCGAGGGCTTCATCGAACGCGTCACCCAACTGCACGACCACAAGGGGACCCTGATCGTGTTCTGGAACGACATGCCCAACGAGGCCGAAAAGGCGTTCTTCGTGACGGCCTGGGCCAGCCGGATCGGCGACGGCAGCACCCTCGTGGAACACGAGATGTGAGCGCCGCCGTGAGCGCCGCCGCGCCCCTGATGGATATCACCACGATGGTGCTGGTGCTGGCGCTGGGCAACCTCGCGCTCGGCGCCGCGCTGTTCTTCCACGCGCACGGCGGCGCCAAGCCGCTGTCGCTGTCGACCTTCACCGTCGCCAAGCAATGCCAGGCCGGCGGCTGGCTGCTGCTGTACCTGAGCGCGGTCGGGGTGCTGCCCGGGCCGCTCGCGGTCGCGCTCGGCTACCCGGTGCTGTTCGCGGGCGTGGCGCTCGAGGCCGGCGCGCTGTGGGAGGCCAACGACCGGCCGCGCTGGCGCCGGCTCGCGTTCCCGCTGCTCGCGCTCGCGGTGGCGCTGTTCCTGGCCTGCTACCTGGTCGACGAACCGGGCCTGCGCATGCTGGCCTCGTCGCTGATCCTGGGCGGCTTTTATATGTCGGCCGTGGCGGCGCTGGCCACCGGCTGGCGCGGCGGCAGCCTGCTGCGCCGCTTCCTGGTGCTGGCCATGGCGCTGCTGTCGCTGCTGGTGGCCTCGCGCGCGCTGCTGGTGCTGCTCATGCCGCAGGGCTGGAGCTGGATCAACAACGCGATGCTGCCGATGCTGGTCTCGGGCGCGTTCTACATGCTGATGCTGCTCGGCGCCTTCGGCTTGCTGCTGCTCGCGCGCGAACGGCAGCAGCAGGAGCTCGCGCGCCTGCTCGTGGTCGACGCCCTGACCGACGTGCCGAACCGGCGCGGGCTGTTCCAGGCGCTGGCGCCGTGGATCGCGCTGGCGCGCCGGCCGGGCCTGCCGACTTCGCTGATCGTGCTCGACTTCGACCAGTTCAAACGGCTCAACGACAGCTACGGCCACCCGGCCGGCGATATCGTGCTGCGCGCGCTGGTCGATGTGTGCAAGAATCAGCTGCGCGACAGCGACCAGATCGGGCGCCTGGTCGGCGTCGAATTCGCGGTGTTGCTGCCGCGCACAGGCGAGGACGAGGCGCTGCTCGTGGCCGAACGGATCCGCGCCGCGATCGAGGCCACGCCCGTCAAGACCGAGCGCGCGATGGTCGGCCTGACGGCCAGCTTCGGCGTGACCACGCTGCGCGCCGACGACAGCACCGTGAGCCTGTTCCAGCGCGCCGACCAGGCCTTGCAGCAGGCCAAGGCGGACGGGCGCAACCGGGTCGTGGTCGCCCCGCCGCCCGAGGCGCAGCACGTTTGACGGTGCCGCGCGCCGTCATTACCCCGTCATATTCACCGGCTACTGTGCTACGTTTTCACTGCCGGAGAGCCCCTTATGTGTACGCTTGAGAAAGAGGCTTCAATGTTCGCCGCCGTCGACCTGGGTTCCAACAGTTTCCGCCTCCATGTGGGCAAGCACGATGCCGGCACCATCCGCGTGCTCAAGAGCATGCGCGAGCCGATCCGGCTCGCCGCCGGCCTCGACGCCAAGGGCAACCTGACCGAGGCCGCGATGCAGGGCGCGCTCGAGTGCCTGACCAACTTCGGCGCCGCGCTCGGCGGCTACAAGCTCGACGCCGTGCGCGTGGTCGCGACCAGCACCTTGCGCGTGGCGCGCAACAGCGCCGCGTTTTTGCCGGCGGCCGAAAAGGCGATCGGCTATCCGATCGAGATCATCTCGGGCGAGGAGGAGGGGCGCCTGATCTACATGGGCGTGGCCAACGCGCTCGGCGGCGGCGAGCGGCGCCTCGTGATGGACATCGGCGGCGGCTCGACCGAGCTGATCTTGGGGCGCGGCACCGAAATCGAGCGGGTCGAGTCGTTCAGCGTCGGCACCGTCAAGCAGAGCCTGTCGTTTTTTGTCGGCGGGCGCATCGACGGCCCCTCGTTCGAGGCCGCCATCTTGTCGGCGCGCAGCCATTTCGAGGACGGCGCGCCGCCCTACCATCCGCAGTTCTGGAAGACCGCCTACGGCTCCTCGGGCACGATCCGCGCGATCGCCGACATCATCGCGCGCAACGAACTCGGCGACGGCAAGCTCACGCCGGCCAGCCTCGACGCGCTCAAGCGGTGCTTCATCGAGGCCGGCCAGGTCGCGCGCATCGACATGCCGGGCCTGCGCCCGGAGCGCGCCGGCACCATCATCGGCGGGCTCGCCATCCTGATC
This sequence comes from Pseudomonadota bacterium, assembly GCA_040384885.1. Lineage (GTDB taxonomy): Bacteria > Pseudomonadota > Gammaproteobacteria > Burkholderiales > Burkholderiaceae_D > Telluria_A. The sequence continues at coordinate 9,453 of JAZKIN010000176.1, forward strand.
GCGCTGGTGGCCGAACTCGGGATCACGCAGATCATGCCGGTCGAGGCGGGCCTGCGCATGGGTGTCATGTGGGACCTGTACCTGCGCTCGATGCAGCGCGACCGGCGCGACGAGTCGGCGCTGTCGCTGGCCAAAAAATTCCACGTCGACGAGGCGCGCGCCTTGCGCGCGGCGCGCGACGCGGCCACCCTGTATGCGCGCCTCAAGCCCGCGGCCGACACCTACACGCGCTTGCTGTACTGGAGCGCGCTGCTGCACGAAATCGGCTTGGTGGTGTCGCAGACGGGCTACCACAAGCACGCCGCGTACATGGTCGAAAACGCCGACCTGCCCGGTTTCACGGCGCGCGAGCAAAAATCGATGAGCCGCCTGGTGCTGGCCCAGAAGGGCAACCTGCGCAAGGTCAGCGAGGCCCTGGCCGACCCCGATTTTGCCAAGGCGGTGTTGGCGCTGCGGCTCGCGGTGCTGCTCATGCATGCGCGCATCGAGGGCGATGTCAACGAGCTCAGGCTGCGCATGAAGAGCCGGATCGACCTCGAACTGCGGCGCGACTGGGTTGGGATGCATCCCACGCTCTCGTACTGGATCGAGAAAGAGCAGGAATGGTGGGATGAGGTCGGGGTCGATTTCAGCATGAAGACGGTGCCGTGAGGACTGCCGTCTGGCTAATCGCGTCGATTGAAACTTTAAAAAAACCACCACATCGTCCCCGCAAAGGAGGCAGTCGCAAAACGTAAATTGAGCCGCTTGATATGGCAGAAATCGCGACATGACGAGCCCGGATAACTTAAACCAACATCGTCCTCGCGAAGGAGGGTGTCGCGAAAGGGGGCTGGACCCTTCATTGGGCAAAAACCAACATCGTCC
>JAZKIN010000177.1:0-37022 GCA_040384885.1 Pseudomonadota bacterium
GCGCGCGATGCACAGGCGCTGCTGCTGGCCGCCCGACAGCGACAGGCCGCTCTTGCTGAGCTTGTCCTTGACCTCGCCCCACAGCGCCGCCTTCTTGAGCGCCCACTCGACGCGCTCGTCCATCTCGCCCTTCGACATGTCCTCGTACAGGCGCACGCCGAAGGCGATGTTGTCGTAGATCGACATCGGGAACGGGGTCGGCTTCTGGAACACCATGCCGACCTTGGCGCGCAGGCTGTTGACGTCCTGGTCGGCGTCGAGGATGTTCTTGCCGCGGTACAGCACGCTGCCGGTCGCGCGCTGGCCCGGGTACAGGTCGTACATGCGGTTGAGCGTGCGCAGCAGCGTCGACTTGCCGCAGCCGGACGGGCCGATGAAGGCCGTGACCTGCTTCTCGTGGATGTCGAGGTTGACGTTGGTCAGGCTTTGCGTCTTGCCGTAGAAAAAATCGAGATTGGTGATTTCGATCGTCTTGTTCTTGACGGGCGCGGCGGCGGCTTGGAGGTTGGGCATTTGGCTATTCATAATATTTGTCCGGAAATTATTTCGGGGCCTTCTGGCTGAACACGGTGCGCGAGAGGATATTGAGCAACAACACGCTGAAGGTGACCAGCAGCGCACCGGCCCAGGCCAGTTGGCGCCAGTCGTCGTACGGGCTCATCGAGAACGTGGCGATCACGACCGGCAGGTTGGCCATCGGCGCGTTCATGTCGGAACTGAAGAACTGGTTGTTGAGCGCGGTAAACAGCAGCGGCGCCGTTTCGCCGGCGATGCGGGCCAGCGCCAGCAGCACGCCCGTGATCACGCCCGCCTTGACGGCGCGCAGGCGCACCAGCGTGGCGACCTTCCAACGCGGCGCGCCGAGCGCGAACGCGGCCTCGAGCAGGCTGTTGGGCACCAGGCGCAGCATGTTGTCGGTGGTGCGCACGACCACCGGCACGGCGATCAGCGTCAGCGCGATGGCGCCGGCGTAACCGGAGAAGTGGTTGACCTTGGCCACGTACAAGGCGTACACGAACAGGCCGATCACGATCGACGGCGCCGACAGCATGATGTCGGTGACGAAGCGCGTGACCTGCGCGAACTTGTTGGTTTCGCCGTATTCGGCGAGGTAGATGCCGGCCAGGATGCCGATCGGGGTGCTCGCCAGCGTCGACAGGCCGACCATCATCAGGCTGCCGAAAATGGCGTTGCGCAGTCCGCCGCCTTCGCTGCCGGGGGCCGGCGTGTCGTTGGTGAACAACACCCAGGCGAGCCCGTCGAAGCCCTTGAGCAGCAGCGTCCACAGGATCCACAGCAGGAAGGCGAGTCCGATCGTCATCGCGAACACCGACAGCGCGATGCCGAAGCGGTGCATCAGCAGGCGCTTGCGGTAGACCGGGTTGATCGGTGGTTTGAGAGCGGCTTGGCTCATTTCACGCCTTCCTTGCGGGACATTCCCGCCAACATGATTTTCGCGGCCGACAGCACGACGAAGGTGATCGCGAACAGGATCAGCGCGAGCGCGAACAGGGACGACACGTGCAGCACCGATTCGGCCTCGCCGAATTCGTTGGCCAATGTCGAGGAGATGGAGTTGCCGGCCGCGAAGAGCGACCACGACAATTTATTCGCGTTGCCGATCACGAAGGTGACGGCCATGGTCTCGCCGAGCGCGCGCCCGAGTCCGAGCATGACGCCGCCGACGACGCCGGTCTTGGTGTAGGGCAGCACGATCTTGCGCACGACTTCCCACTTGGTGCAGCCGAGGCCGTACGCCGATTCCTTGAGCACGGCGGGCACGATCTCGAACACGTCGCGCATCACCGAGGCGATGAACGGGATGATCATGATCGCCAGGATCAGGCCGGCCGTGAGCATGCCGATGCCCATGGTCGGACCGCTGAAGATGGTGCCGATGATGGGCAGCTGGCCGAGGGTGCTCTTGAGAAAGGGCTGCACATGGTCGGCGAACAGCGGCGCGAACACGAACAGGCCCCACATGCCGTAGATGATCGAGGGCACGCCGGCGAGCAGTTCGACCGCGGTGCCCATCGGGCGGCGCAACCAGACCGGGCAGATCTCGGTCAGGAACAGGGCGATGCCGAAGCTGATCGGAAACGCGACCAGCAAGGCGATGAAGGAGGTGACCAGGGTGCCGAAGATGGCGATCAGGGCGCCGTACTTGTCGTTGACGGGATCCCACTCGATGGTGGTGATGAAGCCCGGGCCGAATTCGCGGAACGCGGGCGCGGCGTTGATGATCAGCGAGACGATGATGCCGAGCAGCACCAGCAGCACGGAGGCCGCGAACAGCATCGTCACCTTATGAAAAAAGAAATCTTGCCAGCGCTGCTTGCGCATGGTCGATTGCAGCTTGGCCTGTTCGAGCATAGTTTGTTCGATCTTGGCCTGATCGTTCTTGGCCTGTTCGGTGTCGGGCAACTCGCGCATGGTGTTCAAGGCCAGTGTTGTATGTGCACTCATTGTATCTTCTAAAACAGACGGTTTTGGATCGGAATGTTGGTGCGGGGCACCAGACCTGACCGCCGTTGAGTGCAGTCAGGCTTGGCGCCCCGCTTACCGCATAAAGCTTCGCATGAAGCCAAATTACTTACCAGATTGCCTTACCGGATTCGTCGCGCAGGTTCGCTTTCCAGGCATTGCCGACCAGCTTGGTCACACTGTCCGGCAGTGGCACGTAGTCGAGTTCGACGGCGGCGGCGTCACCGTTTTTGAACGCCCAGTCGAAGAACTTGATGACTTCGCGCGCCTTCTCGGCGTCGTCTTGGGTCTTGTACATGAGGATGTACGACACACCCGTGATCGGCCAGCTGGCCTTGCCCGGCATGTCGGTCAGCACCACGCCGAAGCCCGGGGTCTTGTTCCATTCGACCGAAGCGGCCGCGGCCTTGAAGTTTTCGTCGTCCGGCTGCAGGAACACGCCTTCCTTGTTCTTCAGTTGGGTGTGTGCGATCTTGTTCTTCTTGGCGTAAGCCCACTCGACGTAGCCGATCGCGCCCTTGATACGCTGAACCTGGGCGGCGACGCCTTCGTTGCCTTTGCCGCCGACACCGGTGGCCCACTTGACAGCGCTGCCGGCGCCGATCTTGGTCTTGAATTCCGCATTGGTCTTCGAGACATAGTCGGTGAACAGGAAGGTCGTGCCCGAGCCGTCGGCGCGGTGCACCACGGTGATGTCCTCGTCAGCAAGCTTGACGCCGGGGTTCAGTGCGGCGATCGCCGGCGCGTTCCACTTGAGGATCTTGCCCAGGTAGATGTCGCCGAGGACGGCGCCGGTCAGCTTGAGCTGGCCCGGGGCGACGCCTTCGAGGTTAATGATAGGCACCACACCGCCCATGATGGCCGGGAACTGCATCAGGCCGGCGGCATCGAGCTCGTCCGGCTTGAGCGGCATGTCGGACGCGCCGAAATCGACCGTCTTGGCTTTGATTTGTTTGATGCCGGCGCCCGAACCCACTGACTGGTAGTTCAGGCCGTTGCCGGTTGCCTTTTTGTAGGACTCGGCCCACTTGGCGTAAATTGGGTAAGGAAACGTCGCACCGGCGCCGGTCATGTCGGCGGCGAACGAAGACGCCGTGGCCATGGAGGCGCCGACGACGAGGGAGGCTAGCAACAGTTTGATTCGCATTTTTCCAAGTCCTTTGGGTTGTGGAGGGATGATTCCTTCCAATGCTGCGCAGTCTACCGGTCAAATATTACGCGTTTATGACACGCATAAAATTTTGTGACACGACTTTATCTGGCACCCGCATCGGCCCCTCCCCCCGCAAATCCTTGTCACACGATGTGCGGGCCGCGTCATGGCGGCGTCATATTTCCTCAGTACACTAAAACTTCAAGCGCGCGCGTTCCCGCTGGTGCCCCCTTGGCAGGATCGAAATGCTACAAAAAATCCATGCTTTTAGGACAACCCATCGGTACTTGCGCTACGATAGTCCCCACCATGAAGAACAAAATGAAGAACGCGCCTTCGGAAACACCCAGAGCAGCCATCTTTCTGGATCGCGAGCTGTCGCAACTGATGTTCAACCGGCGCGTGCTGGCCCAGGCCGAGGACCACGCGATCCCCCTGCTCGAGCGCCTGCGCTACTTATGTATAGTAAGCAACAACCTCGACGAGTTCTTCGAGGTGCGCGTGGCCAGCATCCTGGCCCAGGGCAGCGCCGACGGCGCGCTGGCCCACCCTTCCCTGGTGGCCACGCTGGCGCGCATCAGCGAGGAATGCCATGCCCTGGTCGAGCGCCAATACGCGCTGCTCAACACCGAAATCCTGCCCCAGCTGCAAGCGACCGGGCTGCGCCTGGTGCGCCACACCGACCGCAACGAGGCCCAGCGCGCCTGGGTCAAGGACTACTTCGAGAAACAGGTGCGCCCGCTGCTGACCCCGATCGGGCTCGATCCGGCCCATCCGTTCCCGCAGGTGGTCAACAAAAGCCTCAACTTCATCATCTCGCTCAGCGGCAAGGACGCGTTCGGCCGGGGCAGCGCGATCGCGATCGTCAAGGCGCCGCGCGTCTTGCCGCGCGTGATACGCCTGCCCGACGAACTGTCCGAGGGCGGCGCCTCGTTCTGCCTGCTCTCGTCGATCATCCACTCCCATATAGAAGACCTGTTCACCGGGCGCGAGGTGCTTGCCTATTCGCAGTTCCGCGTCACGCGCGACTCCGACCTGTGGGTCGACGAGGACGAGGTCAAAAACCTGCGCCAGGCGCTCAAGGGCGAATTGACCGGGCGCCAGTTCGGCACCTCGGTGCGGCTCGAGGTCGCGCGCAACTGCCCGGCCGAACTGTCGCAGTTCCTGCTCGACCAGTTCAACCTCGAACACAGCCGCCTGTACGCGGTCGACGGCCCGGTCAACCTGGTGCGCCTGGCCGAGCTGATCGACCACGTCAAGGAACCGTCGCTGCGCTTTCCGCCGTTTTTCCCCGGTTCGCCGCTCAAGGTCGCCCACAGCGACCTGTTCACCCAGTTGCGCAAGCACGACATCTTGCTGCACCACCCGTTCGAATCGTTCCAGACCGTGGTCGACTTCGTGCGCCTGGCCGCGCTCGACCCTGACGTGGTCGCGATCAAGCAGACCATCTACCGCACCGGCATGCATTCGGACCTGATGGAGGCGCTGATGGCGGCCGCGCGCGCGGGCAAGGAGGTGACCGTGGTGCTCGAACTGATGGCGCGCTTCGACGAGGAGGCCAACATCAACTGGGCCGACAAGCTCGAGCAGGCCGGCGCGCAGGTCGTGTACGGCGTGGTCGGCCTCAAGACGCACGCCAAGCTCGCGCTCGTGATCCGGCGCGAGGCCGAGGGCTTGCATTTCTACGCCCACCTCGGCACCGGCAACTACCACCTGACCACGACGCGCCTGTACACAGACTTCGGGCTGCTGACGGCGCACCAGGCCATGTGCCAGGAGGTCAACGAGGTGTTCATCCACCTGACCAGCCTGACCAAGCCGCACAAGCTCGAGCACCTGTGGCTGGCCCCGTTCGCGCTGCAAAGCGAGATCATCAGGGCGATCCGCAACGAGGCCAAGATCGCGCGCGCCGGGCGGCCGGGGCGCATCATCGTCAAGGTCAACGCGCTGGTCGACGACTCGGTGATCCGGGCGCTGTACGCGGCCTCGCACGAGGGCGTCAAGATCGACCTGATCGTGCGCGGCGCGTGCACGCTCAAGCCGGGCGTGCCGGGCTTGTCGGAGAACATCAAGGTACGCTCGATCATCGGGCGCTTCCTCGAGCACAGCCGGATCTACTATTTCCGCAACGACCTCGCGCACGACGTCCACCTCGCCAGCGCCGACTGGATGAGCCGCAACCTGTTCCGCCGCATCGAGGTCGCCTTCCCCGTGCTCGACCCGGCGCTCAAGAAGCGCGTCATCACGGAGGGATTGAACCCCTACCTCAAGGACAACTCGAACGCGTGGGAGCTCGAACCGGACGGCCAATACAAACGGCGCAAGGCGCGCGGCAAGCAACTGGCGTTTTCGGCGCAGCGGCATTTGATGCAGGTGCTCGGCGCGCGTCCGGCCGAGGCGGATTGAACGGACCGGTTGGAACCGATAACAACAGCAAGCGAACAGGGAGAACGGCATGGATCTGATCTTGTTGCGGCACGCAGAAGCCGATTTTGGCGACCCCGACATGCAGCGCCCGCTGACGGCCAAGGGCCACAAGCAGGCGCGCCGCATCGGCGAATGGCTCAACTCGCAGCTACCCGAAAGTTGCCGCATCCTCGTCAGCCCGGCCCTGCGCGCGGTGCAGACGGCCGAGGGGCTGGGGCGCAAATTCAAGATCCACGCGGGGCTCGCGCCGGGCGCGAGCTACGACGAGGTGCTGCAGGTGGCCAACTGGCCGTCGAACAAGGATCCGGTGCTCATCGTCGGGCACCAGCCGACGCTGGGCCAGGTCGCGGCGCTATTGCTGTCGGGCTCGCCGCAATACTGGAACGTCAAGCAAGCGAACGCCTGGTGGTTCGTGCAGCGCGAGTCCGAGGGTCCCGAGGGCCTGAGCCTGCGCGCGGTGATGTCGCCCGAACTGGTCTGACGGCCGCCGCCCGGCCCCACTTTCGCAAAAATTGCTTCCCAACCGGGGTCAGACCCGGGTCTGACCCCGGTCTGTCCCCGGTCTGTCCCCGGTCTGTCCCCGGGTGCCCCGGATGTGAAAAAAGCGGCAAGGCCTCGGGGGCGCTTGCCGCTTTCGCGTTGCGGGGGCCGTTTTAGCGGCCCGTCTTGAAGCGGGTGTAGGTGCGCGTCATCACGCGGCGGATGTCGTTCGGCACTGCCGCCGGCGCGATCATGCGCTTGAGGTCGTCCGGGGACAGGAACACGCTCTTGTTGGCGGCGATGTCTTTGCGTACATGCGGTACCGCGGCCTGGTTCGGATTGGCGTAGAACACCTTGTTGGTCAGGCTCGCATGCACCGGTCCGCGCAGGATGTAATTGATCCACAAGTGCGCGTTGTTCGGATGCGGCGCGTCCGCCGGGATCGCCATCGTGTCGAACACGAGCGGCGCGCCCGTCTTCGGTACCAAGGCCTCGATCACGATGCCCTTCTTGGCGTCGAGCGCGCGCTGGCGTGCGATGTTGATGTCGCCCGACCAGCCCAGCACCACGCACAAGGCGCCGTTGCTCAGGTCGTTGATGTAGCCCGACGAGCTGAACAGCGTCACGCTCGGGCGCACCGCCTGCAGCAATTTGCCGGCCTCGGCGTAGTCGGCCGCGTTGGTCGAGTACGCCGGCTTGCCCAAATAGTGCAAGGCCGTCGGCAGCACTTCGGACGGCGAATCGAGGAAGGACACGCCGCACGACTTGAGCTTGGACACGTATTTCGGGTTGTACAGCAGCTCCCAGGCGTTCTCGGGCATCGGCAAGCCGCCCAGCGCGGCCTTGACCTTGGCGACGTTGATGCCGACCGTGGTGTAGCCCCACATCCAGTCGACCAGGTGTTCGTTGCCCGGATCGAGCGTGGCCAGCTTGGCCTGGATCGCCGGGTCGAGGTTGCCCAGGTTGCTCAGCTTCGATTTGTCGAGTTTGCGCAACAGCTTGGCGTCGATCTGCTGGCGCGCCCACTGCGCCGTCGGCACCACGATGTCGTAGCCGGTGCGGCCCGCGACCAGTTTCGAGTTGAGCACTTCGTTGCTGTCGAAATTGTCGTAGCGGACCTTGATGCCGTATTCCTTCTCGAAATTTTTGATGGTGTCGTCGGCGATGTAGTCGGACCAGTTGTAGATGTTGAGGACTTTTTCCTCGGCCGGGGCCGCCGACGCGGACGCGCCAAAACCGATCGCCATTGCCAGTGCGACAAACGCGCCGCCGAGTTTTTTGCCGCCAAGCATGTGCCGATTGACTGCCACCATTGATGCCTCCGTGAGTTGGTCGTCCCGGTCGGAACGTATGGGCAGAATGATCGGGCATTGTGGCCATGATTGCAAGCGCCGGAAAAGCTCTCTTACATTTTTGAGGGCCTCCCGAATTCGATTGGAAACAATCTTATTTGGCAAATGTACTTGCATGCCTGATACTACTTACTGAGCGGCACAAGCACGATTGCTTGTCCGAAAGCCGCACCCGTGCCGGCCCCGAACCAATTGGCCACGAGAGAATAATGTATGGACTACACGAAGCCAGCAACCGGCCTCCAAGCAGTAAGCAAAAGCGTCATCGGCACCCTCCTGGCCATGCTATTCGCGTCGCAGGCAGCCGCCGCGCCCGGCCCTAACGTCAATACCGAGATCCAACAACGCGCCACGGCGGCCAGCCAGAAACCCCACCGCTTCCCGGGCCGCCCGCTCGACGCCCAGCGCCTGCTGCCGCGCCTGTACGAGGCCGGCGCCCATGCCCCCTTGTGGGTCGCCGACCCGAAGCAGGCGCAAGCCGCGCTGAGCCTGCTGAAGGAGGCCGACGCGCACGGCCTCGCGCGCGCCGACTACCAGGCCGACGAGATCGCCGCCCAGCTCAACGCCATCACGCCGGCCAACGCGGCCGATGTCGACATCGCCCTGAGCACCGCCGTGCTGCAATACCTTGGCGACTTGCGCTTTGGCCGCCTCAAGTCGGGCTTCGGACCCCAGCCGATCGACCCCCGCCTCGTCGCCTACGATCCGGTCGAGCAAATCAAGGCGGCGATCAAGGCGAACAGCGTGGCGCAGCTCTCGGCCGCGGCCGAGCCGCCGCTTCCCATGTACCGTCGCGTCATGACAACGCTGGGGCAATATCGGCAGTTGGCCCAGGCGTCCCCGCAATGGCAGTCGCTGCCGCCTTTCAAGCGCGGCAAGAAGCTGGTCGCCGGCGCCCCGTACGAAGGCGCGGCAACCCTGCGCGCGCGCCTGACGCTGCTCGGCGACCTGCCCGCCGGCGCCGCGGCCGAGAACGATACCTCCTACAGCGCGGAGCTGTCCGACGCGGTCAAGCGTTTCCAGTCGCGCCATGACCTCGAAGGGGACGGCACGCTCGGCCCCGCCACGATGAAAGCGCTGTCCATCGCGCCCGAGCAGCGCGTGCGCCAGCTCGAACTGACACTCGAGCGGCTGCGCGCCCTGCCGGCACTGCGCCCGGGCCGCACCATCCTGGTCAACCTGCCCTCCTACCGCCTGTGGGCATTCGACAGCACGGCGACGGCCGAGCCGCTCGAGATGCGCGTGATCGTCGGCACCGCCGTCAAGACGCAGACGCCCTTGTTCATCGGCCAGATGCGCTATCTCGAGTTCAATCCGTATTGGAACGTGCCGCGCAGCATAGAGCTCGGCGAGATCATCCCCAAGCTTGCACGCAATTCCCAGTACCTCGAAGAGAACGACATGGAGCTGGTCTCGCGCAGTGGCGGCCAGCTCGACGCTGGCGGCGGCGCGATGGAGGCCATCAAGTCCGGCAGGGTGCGCGTGCGGCAGCGGCCGGGCGAGCAAAACGCCCTCGGCGCGCTCAAGTTCGCCATGCCCAATCCCGACAACATCTACCTGCACTCGACGTCGGCGCCGGAACTGTTCTCGCGCGCGCGCCGCGACCTGAGCCACGGTTGCATCCGGGTCGAGCGTCCGGCCGAGCTGGCCGCCTTCGTGCTTGGCGACCCGGCCCTGTGGAGCCAGGAAAACGTCGAAGCGGCGATGCAGCCGGGCGTATCGAAGACCGTCAAGCTCAAGGAGGTGATCCCGGTGGTGCTGTTTTACGGGACCGCCATGAGCGATCAAACCGGACGCGCCTTGTTTTCCGAAGACATCTACAAGCTCGATCCCGCGCTCGAACTGGCCCTGAACATGCGCAAATAAACGGATGCGCCGGCGGCGCTAGCTAGCGGCCTCGGCCAGCAGCCAGCCGCGGAACGCCTCGACGTGCGCGAGCCCGGCCGAGGCGCTCGGGTAGACCAGCCAGTAACTATAGTCATTGGGCAGCGCGAGCGCGAACGGCGCCACCAGCTTGCCGTCGGCGATATCGTCGGCAGCCAAAAAGGTGCGCCCGAGCGCCACGCCCTGCCCCAACAGTGCGGCCTCGAGCACCAGGCTCGAGTCGTTCAGGGTCATGCCCCTGGTGGCATCGACGCCCTGCACGCCCGCCAGCGCCAACCAGCGCTCCCAGCCGTCGCGCGGCGTGCTGTGGATCAAATCATGCAGGCGCAGGTCATCCGGACTGGCGAGGCCGATCGCGCCATCGCGCAGGGCCGGACTGCACATCGGCGTGAACGATTCGCGCGCGATCAGGTCCGACTGCAAACCCTGCCAACGCCCCGTCCCGGCGCGAATCGCCAAGTCGAATTTGCGACCCGACAGGTTCTGGCTCACCGCATCGGTATCGAGGATCACGTCGATATCGGGATAGCGCTGCCTGAATTTCCCCAGCCTTGGCAACAGCCATTTGCGCGCAAACGACGGCAAGGCCGTTATCCGCAGCGGCCCCGACAGCCCATTGCCGCTGACCTCTTCGGTCGCGAGCGCGAGCAGGTTCAATGCCTTGCTCAATTGCGCGCGGTAGCGTTGCCCCTTGGCCGTCAGCGCCAGCGCATTGCCCGAGCGGTCGAACAAGGGCAGCCCAAGCCACTCCTCGAGCTGGCGCACCTGCAGGCTGACGGCGGCCGGCGTCACATGCAATTCAAGCGCCGCGAGCTTGAAGCTTTCGTGACGCGCGGCCGCTTCAAAAGCGCGCATCGCCGTCAGCGGTGGCAGTTGGCGCGTCATCGTGCGCACACAAGTTTTTTTAGCATAGGCATCGAAAACAACTCGCTTTACGGACAGGGAGGAAGAACGTTAATCTCGGCGCGCTTAGTAGCCACATTCACTCGCCACCAACCACACTTCCAGGGTTTTTCATGATTGATCATCTCACAATAGGCTCCCACAATTTCGAAGCCGCCTCGGCGTTTTATACCGCGTGCCTGAACACCCTCGGCGCCCGGCAGCAAAACAAGACTGCCACCGAAGCCGCGTATGGCATCGGCGCCGATTGGACCTTTTTTGTCTATCCGGCCGACGCCGGCACGATCGTCACTGGCGAACGCATGCATGTCGCCTTCGCCGCACAGTCCATCGAGCAGGTGCGGGCGTTCTACGACAAGGCCCTGGCGCAAGGTGCGACATCGCATCGGCCGCCCGGCGGCTTGCTCAGCGTGAACGAGCGCTATTTCGGCGCCATGTGCCGGGACCTCGACGGGCACCTGCTCGAGGTGGTCTACTGGAAGCCGGCAACTTGAACCGCTAGGCGTGCAACGTTCGCTTACACAATCGTATCGAATCGGGCTCCGCGCAGCGTATGCTTGAATGAAATTGCATCGCAGAACTGCGCCCCACGCGCCGAGGGAAGTTTCCATGCCGATTACACCGATCAATGCGTCCGCTTTTTCGCTCAACCTGGCCCAGTTCAAGGGCCACGCGTTGGCATCGCTGTTAAATGTTGCCGCCCCCGCCAAGTCCTTGCTGGACGCGGGAGGCAACTACGGCGACAGCGCGCTGTTCGACCGCTTCAGCAAGGCGCTGCCCGCGCCCGCCGGCAACACCGGCTTCGGCGGCGTGCTCGACCAATACAGCGCCTTGTTCACGGCCCCCGAACTGCCCACCCCGACCACGCCGACAGGACTCGATTCGGCGCGCCCTTTCAGCCAGCCCGGCCAAAACATGGTGACGGTGCTCAACCGCGTCGAGATCAGCTTCAAGGCGCAATTCTCCGAGCTCGCCCAGATGCGTACCAGCCTCGGGCAGCAGCAGGACGCCGCGCGCGAATTGACCGGCGTGAACGCGCAGACGGCGGACGCAGACATCAAGGCCGCGCTCGATAAGTTTGTGGCGAGCTACAACGCCGGCGTCGCACGCTTCGCGCCCGAGGTCGCCGCCGGCGGCATCCTCGAGGGCAGCTGGGAAGCCGCGCGTGCACGCTTTGCGACCGCGCGCGACATCGGCTACATCCTCAACGGCCATGGCGCCGGGGTCAGGGGCGGCTTGGCGGCGCTGGGCATCAGCACCGATCCAAACACCGGCCTGGCCGCGATCGACCACACGCAACTTGACGCGGCGCTCGCAAGCGACAAGGCCGGCTACGCCGTCGCGATCACCGATTTTGCGAGCTCGTTCGTGGGCACCGTCGACAGCCTGACCGCGACCGGCCACGCGCAAAACCGGCAGATGGCCAACCTGGACCGCGCGGTGCACTGGATCGACGCCAACAAGGCGGCTGTGCAAAAGGAATTCGGACCCGGCGCGGCGGCCACGCCCAACGCCGCGTTCGCAAGAGCCGCCGCGCAGTACGACGCGATGGCGCTGCTCGGCAAGACCGGCGTTTAGTCAGACTAGAGAAAGGCCGGCTCGAAGCTCGCTTGCCAACGGCTGCGCAAAAACTCGACGAACGCGAGCGCGGCGGCGCCTGGCGCGCGTGGCGGAAAGACGCAATACACGCCCGTTTCCTTGCCGGTCCATTCGGCAAGAATTTGCACGAGCTCCCCCGCGCGGATCGCATCGGCCATCGTCACGGCCGAATGGAAGGCGATCCCCAGTCCATCGACCGCAAAGCGTTTGACCGCGTCGCCGCTATCGGCGCGCATCCTGCCGCGCGGCGCGAACAGGCGTTCCGCGCCGGGTCCGATCAAGCGCCAGTGCTCGCCGTCGTGGCTGGCCGTGGAGACGAGGCATTCGTGCTCCCTGAGCTCGTCGATGCTGGCAGGAATGCCGTGGCGCGCGAGGTAGCTTGGCGCCGCGACCAGGATCCGCCGGTTCTTCAGCAACTTGCGCGCAACCAAGGTCGAATCCGGCATGCTGCCGATCCTGATCGCCACGGTGACGCCTTCGGCCACGATATCGACGTAACGGTCGGTCACGAGCAAATCGATCTCGACAAAGGGGTAAGCCTGCATAAAGGCCGACAAATGGGGGACCACCTGGGTCCGGCCGAAGGCGACCGGAACACTGAGCTTGAGCGTGCCGCGCGGCAGCACTTGCTCGTCGCGCAGGCGTTCGTAGGCCCCGCGCAGCCGTTCGAAGGCGCCCGCGCAATCGTCGAAATAGCGCTGCCCCGGCTCCGTCAAGGACATCGCGCGCGTGGTCCGGTTGAGCAACTTGGCGCCCACTTGCAACTCAAGCGCCTTGACCAGCCGGCTGACCGAAGACGCCGTCATATTGAGCGCCTTGGCCGCGCCCGCAAAGCTGCGGTGCTCCACGACAGCAACGAACGCCCTGACAAGATGGAATGACGGCTCCCTCATTACTTCCCCAATGGAATGAATGTAAGCATTCTATCGCTATTATCATCCGGCAACGCCATTGTTAAACTCGGGTTTTGGATGGAGAAACCATGTCGAACACCTTCCACGCCCTGCACCGGCAAGCCGGCCCCCTGATGCTCCCGAATGCCTGGGACGCCAGCAGCGCCCGCTTGATCGAAAGCCTCGGAGCCCGCGCGATCGCCACGACCAGCGCCGGCGTCGCCTGGTCGCTCGGCTACCGCGACGGCGACGTCTTGCCGATCGACCAGCACCTGGCGAGCATCGCGGCGATCGCGCGCGTGGTCACGGTCCCTCTCAGCGTCGATATCGAGGGCGGCTATTCGGACGACCCGTCTGCGGTCGGCGAGACGGTGGCCCGGCTGATCGAACTGGGCGTGGTTGGCATCAATCTCCAGGACGGCGCGGCGCATCCCGACCTGCTGTGCGCAAAGATCGACGCCGCGCGGCGTGCCGCCGACCGCCTCGGCGTCGCGCTCTACATCAATGCCCGCACCGACGTCTTTTGCCGCGCCCTTGTCGCGCCCGGGGAGCGCGTCGCGGAAACGCTGGCGCGCGCCGCGCGCTACCGCGACGCCGGCGCCGACGGCCTGTTCACGCTCGGCCTGGCCGCCCCCGCGGCCATGCGTGCAATCGCCGCGGGCACGCCGCTATTGCTGAACGTGATCGCCTGGCCTGGCCTGCCCTCCGCGCAAGCGTTGTCCGCGCTCGGCGTGCGCCGCGTCAGCGTTGGCTCGTGGATACCGCAAACGCTCTGGGCGCACACGAGCGCGCTCGTCACTGGTTTCCTTGCCGATGGCCGCTCCGAACCCCTGTTCACGGCTGCGGCGCCCTACGCGCAGGTCAATGCAACTTTCGAAGCCTAGGCTTGGACGGCGCCCGGCTTAGCATTGCGCAGCAAGCTCGACGGCGGGCTGCCGAAGGTCTTCTTAAACATGGCCGAGAACGCCGACTGGCTCGCGTAGCCGAGCGTTTGGGCAACGAGCGACAGCGGCATGCCACCCACGATCAGGGGCGCCGCGTGCGCCAGCCGCGCCTGCTGGCGCCACAGCGTGAAGCTCATGCCAAGGTCGGCCTCGAACAGGCGCGCCAGGGTACGCTCCGAGGCGCCGACCGCCCCCGCCCATTGCGCCAGGGTCTGGTTACCAGAAGGGTTCGCGAGCAAGGCATTGCACAGCATAACCAGGCGCTTGTCGCGCGGCAGCGGCACGCGGATGGCCTGGGTCGGCGAGTGCGCCAATTCGTCGAGAATCAATTCGGACAGCATCGCCTCGCGCGCGCCGGGCACGGCCTGTTCGAGCGCAACGATAAGCTCGCGCAACAAGCCCGACACCTCGAGCACTTTGCACTCGTCATCGGCAAAAGGGCGGCGCGGAGCATCGACCCACAGCACCCGCATGCTTGCCTTCTCGAGCACCGTGACCTCGTGCCTGACATCGGGCGCGATCCAGATCGCGCGCAATGGCGGCACGATCCAGCTGCTATTGCTGGTGGTGACCCGTAGCACGCCGCTGTGCGCATACGTGACTTGCCCCCAGCCATGCTGGTGCTCGCGCAGCAGGTCGTCGGCGTCGAGTTCGCGCGCGACCAGCCGCACCGGACGCTCGCGGCTCGGGGTGCGCGGGTCGCCCATCGGATACAACTGCGGCAGGACGTTTCTTGTCATAAGGTCCAGTTTGGCACAAACTCGACAAAACTTGGCACTTTGTAGCGAAACAGCCGCCCCGGCACCTTTTACACTGTGGTTCAAGAAAAAACCCGGTACCGAATGATGACAACAAGCTCCCTGAGGCAAGATGCGCGCGTGATCGGCCTGGTCGGGCTCGCGCATGGCGTATCGCATTTTTTCCATCTGATCCTCGCGGCCCTGTTCCCATGGCTCAAGGTCGCGTTCGACCTGTCGTACGCCGAGCTCGGTTTGCTGATGACGTCTTTCTTCGTCGTCTCGGGCGCCTGCCAGGCGCTGGCCGGCTTCGTGGTCGACAAGATTGGCGCGCGCCGCGTCCTGTTCGCCGGCCTCGGCCTGCTCGGCCTGGCGGCGCTGTTGCTGTCGAGCGCGACCAGTTATCCGCTGTTGCTGCTCGGCTCGATGCTGGCCGGCCTCGGCAATGGCGTATTCCACCCGGCCGACTTCACCTTGCTCAACCAGCGCGTATCGAAGGCAAGGCTGTCGCACGCCTACTCGACCCACGGTATCGTCGGCAATTTCGGCTGGGCGCTCGCGCCCGTCTTTTTGGGCGGCATTGCGAGCCTTGCCGGCTGGCGCCAGGCCTTGCTCGCGGCGGCGCTGATTCCGTTCGCCACGCTGCTGCTGCTATTCCTCAACCGGGCCGCGCTGCACAGCGATCCGATTGCGCACAAGGCCGGCGGCGAGGCGCCCGCGGACACCTTCAGTTTCATGCGCCTTCCCGCGATCTGGATGTGTTTCGCGTATTTCTTGCTGACTTCGGTGGCGCTGGCCGGCATTCAAAGTTTTTCGTCAACCAGCCTGGTCGCCCTGTACCAGATGTCGCTCGCGCTCGCCACGACCGCGTTCACCGTGTATATGCTGGCGTCGGCGGCGGGCATGGTCGTCGGCGGTTTCCTGTCGGCCAAGTCGCACCAGCACGACCGCACCATCGCGATCGCGTTTGTCGTCGCCGCGCTGCTCGCGCTCGTTCTCGCGACGGCCGCCGTGCCGGCCTGGGCGGCCGTGGCACTGATGGGGGCGATCGGCATGAGCACCGGCATCGCCCTGCCCTCGCGCGACTTGCTGATCCGCTCGGCGACGCCCAAAAACGCGACCGGACGCGTCTACGGCATCGTCTATTCCGGGCTCGACATCGGTCTCGCCGCCGGTCCGCTGTTGTTCGGCGCGCTCATGGACGCGCAGCATCCATCGTGGGTGTTCATCTGCATCGCCCTGTTCCAGGTGCTGGCGATCGGCACGGCGGTGCGCGTCGGCGGCAAGTCGCGCGCATCGACCCTGCAAAACGCCTAGCACGCTATACGTTTTTGCATAGCTGATGCACAAGCTATACAAAAACGAATAGGTTCAGGGCACAGGCGCCGCGAGCGTCCGGCGCGCGCCGC
Organism: Pseudomonadota bacterium; assembly: GCA_040384885.1. Lineage (GTDB taxonomy): Bacteria > Pseudomonadota > Gammaproteobacteria > Burkholderiales > Burkholderiaceae_D > Telluria_A. Next base: position 16,266 of record JAZKIN010000177.1, read on the forward strand.
GCATGCCGTAAAACACGGGCAGGCTGACGGCGCCGAGCGCGAGCGCCCACAACGACGACTCCCGGCCCACCCCGAACAAGGCCCACACCGAGAACGCGACCACCCCGCCCGCGCTCAGGAGCAGCACGCCGGTCTTGCCACCCGGCCCCACAATCACCCCGCGCCGCACCAGCTTGATCAAGCCAAGCGCGCAGATAATGTACAAAGGCAAACTGGCGGCCGTGACGAGCACGATCAGGAAGGCATACCCCTGCGCCAGCGAGCGGTGGTAGTTCATCGCGACCATCGCGCTCGCGAGCACGCCGGCCAGCAGCAAGGCCAGCACCGGCGCGCCATGCGCATTGCTCCGCTTGAACATTGCCGGAAACACCGCATGGTTCGCGAACGAGCTGGTCACCTCGCCGGCGATCAGGGTCCAGCCGTTGAGCGCGCCCAAGCCGCTGACGATCACGAACAGCGCCAGCCATTTGCCCGAATCGGCGGCCAGGAAACGGTTGAACAAGTCGACATACGGCGCGCTCGATTGCGCCAGTTCGCCCTGCGGGATCAGGAACATCGGTATGGCCGAGACGCCGATATAAATTGCCGCCGCGATCAGCGTGGCGCACATGGTCGCGCGCGGAATCGTGGTTTCGGGATTGGCCACCTTGCCGCTCGTGATCGTCGCGCACTCGACGCCGAGCATCGAAAACAGCGCGATCGTGCCGGCCGCGGTGGTCGCCCCGAACGACAGCGGCGTGGCAGGCACATGCGCCGCGTAGGCTGCGGGGTTGCTCAACAACACCCAGCCGCCGAGCATGAACACGGCGACCATCGGCAACAGCTTGAGCACGGTGCAAATGAGCTGCACCCGGCACGACGACTGCGCGCCGCGCAGATTGGTCAACACAAACAACCAGATCAGCGAGATCGCCAGCGCCGGCGCCACCAGCGCCGATTGCCCCAGCGCCGGAAACACGGCCATCAGGTAGCCGACCACGCCGACCGCGATGGTCGCGTTGGTCACCCAGACCGAGACCCAGTAACACCACATGACGAAGAATGCGGCGCCGCTGCCGAAGGCGCGCCGCGCGTAGCCGTAGGGGCCGTCCTCGTGCGGCAGGCTGCGCGCCAGATGCGAGAAAACGTGGGCCACGCAAATGCAACCGAGCACCACCACGGCCCACCCGAGGAAGGCGTTGAGGCCGTACGGCGCTAGCGACGACGGCAACATGAAGATGCCGATCCCGATCACGTTGCCCACGATCAGGGAGGTGCACATCCAGAAGCCAAGCGGCTTGCCGGCCTTGTCAGCGGCCGCCATGGCCGTCCTTGGCAGCGCGTGCATAGTCGGCGCGCAACAGGTTCTGGAAATGCCAGACGCCGCTTTCGCGCTTGGGGTTGAGGCGTCCGGCCTCGTACGCGCCCGAGGCCAGGCCCTTTTGCACCTGCACGCAAATGCCGATGTCCTCGAGCTGCACCTCGTGGCTGAACGCCTGCTCGGCCTGCGCGCGCGCCTGCGCCTGCGCGCTGTCGCTGTAGTAATAGTCGAATTCGACGCTGCAGCGCGCGTGGCCGAGCGGAACCACGCGGTTCGTCTGCAGGCGGCCGGGGGTGATGTTGAACATGGTGTTGGGATACACGAAGTAATAGAAGGCATTGCCCTCGCCATACAGCGCGTTGCCGGTCCGGATCGGCGAGTGCTGCAGCGAATCCCACTCGTGCACCTCGGTTTCGTAGGCCCGGTAGTCGAGCTGGTCGGTCAGGCCCGGATGCACATACGGAAGATGGTAGCCTTCAAGGTAGTTGTCGACGTAGACCTTCCAGTTGCAGTCGATGACATAGGTTTCGCGCTTGGCAAAGCGCATTTCGCCGATGTCGATCGGCGCGATGCGCGGCGCGATACCGCCGAACACGGCCTCGAACGCGGGCGCCTCGTCGCTGAGGGCGACGAACACCAGGCCCTGCCATTCACGCACCTGCACGCCGGGCAGGCGCATGCCGGCGACATTGAAGTTGATGGCGGATTGCATCTCGGTGGCGGCGCGCAACTGGCCGTCGAGCGCGTAGGTCCAGCCATGGTAGGCGCATTGCAAGGTCTTGGCGCCCTTGCCCTTGCAGCTGGCGACCGGCCCGGCGCGGTGGCGGCAGACGTTGTAGAAGGCTCTGAGCGAGAGGTCGGGGTTGCGCACGATCAGGATCGGCTTGCCCGCGACCTCGCAAACGACATGGTCGCCCACGCCGGCGAGCTCGCCGCTGTGACTGGCCAGTTGCCAGCCGCGCATGAAAACGCCCTGCTGCTCCGCTGCCAGCCACTGCGGATCGGTGTAGAAGCTCGGGTGCAAGGCGCTCGCCTCGTTCAGTGGCTGCACGCTGCAACGTTCCGTCAAAGTCATCATCCGCTCCTTGCTCCTTGCTATTCGACAGGCACGTTCAGACCGGCCTTGACGCGGTTCATCGTGACAAGCGTCTTGAAGCGCTTGACGTTTTTGCTCTCGAAAAAAAGTTGTCGGGTCAGTTCGGTGTACTGCGCCATGTCGCGCACGATGAAGATCAGCACGAAGTCCCATTCGCCGCTCACGTAATAGCATTGCTGCACCTGCGGGCATGCGAGAAAGCTACGTTGCAGCGCCTCGATCAAATCGATGCGCTCGTTCGCGACCTCGACCTCGGCGACGATCGTCAGCGCATACCCGAGCACTGCGGGCGCGACGATGGCCGTGTAGCCGTCGATGACGCCCTCGGCCGCCATCCGCTTGAGGCGCCGGCTCACCACCGCCGTCGACAAATGGACGCGCCAGCCCAGCTCGCCCTGCGACAGATTGCCCTCCTTCTGCACTTCGGCCAGCAACTTGAGATCGTATGCATCGGGGATCATCGTCATGCGCCCTTGGAATCGGCTTGGATAAACTGGCATCATTATTGCAATAAGTGCCCACAAAATGGCGAATAAAATGATCCTGATGGCAATAAAATTGCTGCTCCACTTCGGCAAGGGCAAGCGCCACCCCATGTTAATCGCCAACCAACGCGCCACACGCGGAGGGCAGCGCGCGCGACCGGCCGGTCGTCCTCGCGCGCCAGCGCAACTGGGGGGCGGCCGATGACGCTAAGCTGATCGACCCGACGATCAAAAACCGGACTGTTGTGAATAGCGATAACTTTTTCGACGATCTGGTTTGACAACTGTGTATACGTCATAATTAACCATTGGAAATTTTAATGGTTGATTAATACATGAGCGTCTTGGAGGCAATAACGTCCGCCCCGCGCGCCAGTCAATCAAGCAAGCAAGCGAGGAAAACATGGCTGCACAGATGGACAGTTTGACCTGCAAAGGATGCGGCGCGAGCCTTAGCTACGCGGCCGGCCTGCAGGCCCTGCAATGTCAATATTGCGACGCGCTCACCGAAATCAGGCGCCCCGAGCGCGAGGTCGAGGACGCCGCAGACCTGGTGATCCCGCTCACGGTCGACCAAGGCGGGCTCGAGCAAGCCGTGCTGCGCCACCTCGCCAGCGGCGATTACACGCCCGACGACCTCGTCGACAAGGCCGTGCTGTCGACGCTTAACCGCTGCTACGTGCCGTGCTTCCAGTACAGCGGCAGTTACGAGGCGCGCTGGACCGCGTCGTTCGGCTACGACAGCGAAGAAACCTATACCGACTACGTGCGCCGCACCGACAACGGCCACACCCACAACGAGCCCGTGACCCGGACCCGCACGGTGACCGAATGGCGGCCCGTGAGCGGCACCGACGCCGGCGTGATATCCGAGCTCGGCTACGGCGGCAGCGGCTTGCCCGATAGGGTGGCGCAGTTGGTCGAGGATTGCCCGGGGGTGCGCAGCGCGACCGGCTTCAATGTCTCGTTTGTGAGCGGGGTCGAAGTCCAGCCGTTCTCGCGCACCGAGGGCGACACCTTTGACCTGCGCGCCGAAAAAAGGATCAACCAAAGGATAGACGCGAGCGTGCGCCGCCATGCGCAGGGCGAGCAACAACGCGACTGGCACTGGAAAGCGACGATCAGCAAATCGGCCGTGCCGATCCTTGTGCCCTTATGCAACGCCGTCATCGAGTACAAGGGCAAGCGCTACAACTTCTGGATCGACGGCACCGACACGAGCAAAGTGGTCGGCGACCACCTGCCGACCGACAAGGGCCGCTCCCTGCTGGTCGGACTCGGCTATGTGCTGCCGACCCTGGCCACCATCGTGCTCGTGGTCCCGTTCCTGGTTGCGGAAAATTTCTTCGAGGTGTTCAGCTGGCAAGCGGTCGGCATGACGTGCGCCGTGTTCGGCCTGAGCTATTGGCGCCGGCGGCGCATCCTGTCGCGCTCGCGAGAAGCGCGCCAGACGCAGCTGGCCCGTCGGACCCAGAAGCAAGATTGCGCGGGCAGTGTCGCGGCGGGCCCGGGCTTCGACCTCATCACCCTCGGGATCACGCTGGTGTCGATGGCGCTGGTCGGCCTCTTGATCCGACATGCGAACGCGACGCCGGAACCGTACCGCGCGCCTGCAGCCGGGAGCGCTTCGACCGCTCGGCCTGCCAGCGCCTTGCCCGTTCCCGCGGTCGCCCCGATCGCCACGCCGGAACTGGCCGCCGCACCGGCAAGCCCGGCCGACATCTTCGCGGCGTCGAAGCGTCAGCAGTTTGCCGCGCTGCTGGCCGCGGCCAATGCCGAAGACTGGGCGGCGGTACGCACGCTGACGGGCAAACTCAAGCAGGGCGCGAGCGCGCCAAAGGCAGCCAGGGCCAAGTCGAAAGCGGCCAATGCGCGCGGCCTGAAGGCGCTGCTCCAGAACGACAGCGGCGCCGCGGTCGAGGCCTTCAAGGCCGCCGTGCTTGCCGACGGCGCCAACATGGAGGCGCGCAACAACCTCGGCGGGGCCTACATCCGCATGGGCGATTTCGGCGCCGCGATGGAAGCGCTGAGCGAACTGATGCAGGCGGCGCCCGAGTACGCAAAAGGCTGGCGCAATCTGTCCGAGGCGGCCGCCATGGTCGGCAAACCGGCCGAGGCCGACGCGAGCTTGCGGCTGTTGCTGCACTACGCGAAGGACAGGCAAGGAACCATCGACGCGCTCAAAAAACGGGCCAATTCGATGGCGCCCGACAAATTCAGCGAAGCCGCTTCGCGCGTGCTGATGTTCGCCGACAGCATCCCGCGGCGACCGTGACAGGCCTTGGAGAAACGTCGCAGAACGCGCAGATATATAGTCCACGCGAATAGCCCACGCAGTGTTCTGCGGGCTAACTTTCACAAGTGCACGCGCGGCGCCCCTGCCGCCATCCGGACACCGGCGCAATGTACAATTGCACATTCCCCGCTGCCATTGGCGCAGCGTGGACGGCAATGGGAGGCGCAGCATGGCGCGCATGCAAAGAATCGCTTGGATACTGATACTGGCACTGCTGCCCTCGGCCCACGCCCTCGCCTGCACCAAGTCGGTCCGCTGGTTTGACGACGCGCCTTATTCTTTCCGCGGAACAAACGGCCGGATCAGCGGTTTCGACGCCGATCTCGCGCGCGAAGCGCTCGGACGCGTCGGTTGCAAGGCCGAGTTCGTCGAAATGCCGTGGGCGCGCGCACTGGTCGAACTCGAGGCCGGCCGGCTCGATGTGCTCCCGAGCAGTTTCCGCAGCGAGCAGCGCGAGCGCTTCGCGTATTTTTCGATACCGACGCTGCAGTCGCCCAACGTGCTGTACCTGGGACGGGGCGTCGCCGCCAAGTACCACTTCAAGCGACTCGAAGACCTGGTGGGCACCGATTTCAAACTCGGCGTGCAAATCGGTGTTTCCTACGGCGAAAAATTTGATGTACTCAAGGCCAACCCGCGCTTCAATGACAACCTGTTCCCCATCACCTTGCGCCGCAGCGCGTGGAAAATCATGTCCCTGGGACGAATCGACGGCCTGATCGCGGACCAGGCCAGCGCCGAGCTCGAACTACGACAGTTGGGACTTGACAAGGTGCTGTTGCCCAGCCGTGTCGTGGTGTCGACCAACACGGCGATGTTCGCCTTCAGCAAAAAGACGACTTCACCAAAATTCCTTGACTCCTTCAACAAGGCATTGGAAGGTATGATCGCGGACGGAAATTACCGGAAAATACGCGCACGCTACCTGCGCTGCACGGCCGACGTCACGGTACTCGGCTGCCCTTGATACCGCGCCGCCAGCGTTTGCCATGCAAGGCAAGCTCATAGCGAAGGCGACTCCCGCGAATTCCTATCGCATCACCTGCTGCCATGCGACCTCAGCCAGTCGGCATTCATACCGGGCGATGCTAATTTATCGATAACATCGGCAAGCGCGAAATGAGATTCCCTAAGTTGGATTAGGAAAGGTGAAACTTCGAATTTTTCGGACTTCAATAATCCACATTGCTGATCAAGGTCTCGAACCGTTCGCAGCACCTCAAGGTAAACGTCTCGTACACCGTCGTGCTGCGGATGCGCTGCAAAATATGCGGCAGCGACAGCAGCACGATCGGCATATTTCACGTCCGCCGCGACGTCCAAATTCTTTGCCACCTGGCTTCCGAGCCAGACATTCAGCGTTTCCAAAACGCCATCCAAACGCTGAACGCCGTAAATCAGCTTCCCCACGGCCTCGTAAAATTCAACCATTAACTCTCCTATCAAAAAATCTTGGCCACAATCGCTATAGGACTATATGGCATAACAATTGCCCCGGCGCGCTGATCCGGACGCGTTGGCTCAGCACGTCAAGGGAACGGGAGCTTGGCCCCGGAACGCGGCATAGACAATTGACATCCTAGACCAAGGCATGTGCGGCCGCAGTTCAAGGTCAAGGGCCGTGTCCGGCGTTTTTACGGTTTCGTTTTTTACAACACAGCTAGCGATGCCGGATGGTCCGCCTTGCCAGATTGGCCAGACCAAACTAAAATCACCGCTTCGCTCGCCTGCCACCCCGATTGCCCTGGACCCAAGCCTCCCCAATGAAAAAACCCGTTGCGCCGCAAGAAGCGAACCAGGCCGAGCCACGTCTCTACCGCATCGTCGCCACCCGGATTCAAGAACTCATCCGCGAAGAAAACATCAAGGCCGGCGAACGCCTGCCCTCCGAACGCGACCTCGCCAGCAAACTGAGCGTCAGCCGCACCTCCCTGCGCGAGGCGTTGATCGCGCTCGAACTGGGCGGCATCATCGAAGTGCGCGGCGGCTCCGGCGTGTATGTCAGCGAACAACCCGGCGCGCCGGCGGACGTGATCGAAGTGGGCCCCGGCCCGTTTGAAGTGCTGTCCGCGCGCCGCATGATCGAAGCCGAAGTGGCGGCGCTCGCGGCCAAGATGGCGACCGACTCGAACATCGACGCGATCCTGCGGGCCGTGCTCGAAATGGAGCGCAACCACGACGACCGCGGTGCCAACGAACAGGCCGACCGCAACTTCCACCTCGCCATCGCGCGCGCGACCGGCAACAGCGCCCTCGTCGGCGTCATCGACTACCTGTGGAACCAACGCGGCAGCCTGTGGCACAAGCTCAAGGAGCATTTCCAGACCGAGGAGTTGCGCCAGCAGACGCTCAAGGACCACCGCGCGATCCTCGAGGCGATCGCCTCGCACGACGCGGCCGGCGCGCGGCAGGCCATGCGCGCCCATCTCGAGCGCGTCACGCGCACCTTCTCGCGCGGCTGACCGCGCCCTAAGGCGGCGTGACCCTGAGGTAGTCGACGTCGGCAAACGCGCCCGGCTGGCCATAGGCGAACAATCCCACTTGGGCCCCGACCCAGCGCCCCATCCCCGCCTTGAACGGTTCTCCCGCAGGCTTGAAATTGACGCGGTCGGTGCTGTACGAAAAGCGCGCGATCCCGCCCTCGCCCATTTGCATGCGCAGCGCCAGCGGCGTGTCGCCGACGGGCGCGAGCAGTTCAACGGTCTCCTTGCATTGCGCCGCCGGCGTGTCGCAGCGCGCAAACACGAGCCGCGTGGCGCCGCCAGTGCGGCGCACACCGAGCCAGGCGTAGCTCAGGCCATTGAGCAGCAGGCCGGCGCTGTCGCCATCGCCTTGCGCGTGCAGCGCGAGCAGCGTATCGACCTGGAATGCGGGAGCCGGCAGCTTTTGACCAAGCACCGAGGCCGTGGCACGCAGTCCGGCCGGCGCCGGCGCTTGCGCCAACATGCGCAAATAACCAGGACGCGCGTCCAGCGAATACCAGCTTGCCTGCCAATTGGCGCTCCATTGCCATTGCAGGCCGAGCGTGGGCGCCGAGAATTCGTCGCTTGCGGGCGGCGCGGCGACAAGGCCGGCGCCGACCGGCTTGCGGTGGACCGAAACCGGCTCGCCAACGCCGGGCTTGGCCGACTGCGCACCGATCAGCGGCCAGCCCGCGTTCCACCCCATCGGCTGCAGGTGCACGACGCGCCCGTAGGCGCGCTTGTCCTGGAAATGCACGAACCAGTCGCTGCCGTCGGCGGCCGCGACCCACGCACCCTGGTGCGGACCATTCACGCTCGAACCACCCTGCTCCAGGACGATCCGGTCTTCGTAGGGACCGTCGATGCGGCGCGACCTGAACACCGACTGCCAGCCCGCCTCGACCCCGCCGGCCGGCGCGAACACGTAATAGTAGCCGTCGCGCTTGTAGAATTTTGGACCTTCGAGCGTGGTGTAGCCCGGCAGGCGGTTGCCGTCGATGAGCACCTTGCCCTCGCCGGTGATGCGGCGCGCGTCCGGCGACATCGGACGCAAGGTCAGCACATTGTTGAACCCGGCCCGGCTCTTGGCCCACGCGTGCAGCAGCCAGGCCTTGCCGTCGTCATCCCACAAGGGGGTTGGATCGATCATGCCCCGGCCTGCCAGCAGCAGGTGCGGCGCGCTCCACGGCCCCTCGAAGCGCGCGGCCGTGATGACATAAATGCCGAAGTCGGGATCCGGATAGAAAATCCAGAATTTGCCATCATGAAAACGCAGGCACGGCGCCCAAACGCCCTTGCCCGGCTGCGGTGCCGCGAACGCGGCGGCCGGCACCAATTGCGGCAGCGCGTGCCCTACCAGCGTCCAGTTGACCAAGTCCTTCGAGGTCAGCAAGGGCAGGCCGGGCACGTTGCTGAAGCTCGACGACGTCATGTAATAGCTGTCGCCGACCCGGATCACGTCGGGATCCGAATAATCGGCGTGCAGGATCGGGTTCCGGTAGCTGCCGTTGCCAAGATCGGCAAGCCATGGTTGTGGCGGCGCCGCCTGGCACGCGGCCAGCAAAATCGGCAACGCGAGCGCAATGCGGCGCAGCTTCATCGTGCCTGCCCCTTTCCCATATGTTGGTTCAAAAATGTGTCCATAGCGTCCACCGTCGGCGCCAGCCAGGGGTCGAACAACCAGAACGAATGCGGCGTATCGGGCAACAGCACAACCTGGCTGGCCACGCCGTTGGCGCTGAGCCTTGCCACCATCTCCTCGCGCCCGACCGCAAAGCGCGCCTGCGCGCTGCCGATGAACAGCACCGGCGGCGTACCCGCGTTGACGTAGAAAAGCGGCGAAGCTTCGTGCCATAGCGCCGTCTTCTCGGCGTAAGTGCCGCCGAACCAGGCGCCGGCCGACGATGGTTTCTTGGCCGGGTCGTCCTCGTGCAGGCGCGCCGCGGCCGAGGAGAAATCGGAAAGGCCGTCGATATTGACGATCGCCTGCACCGCGCCGTCACCGGCGCCCGTCACGCCCACCAGGCTGGCGATCTGGCCGCCCGCCGAGGCGCCGCCGAGCGCGATGCGGTCCGCCGCGATTCCGTAACGGGCGGCGTGCGCGCGCAGCCAGCGCACCGCCACCCTGACGTCGTCGGCGGCGGCCGGATAGCGCGCCTCCGGCGACAGCCGGTAGCTGACTGTGGCGGCGGCGTAACCGCGCTGCGCGAGGCGCACGGCCATCGGCGCCAGGTTGGCACGCGTGCCGGAGCGCCAACCGCCGCCGTGCACCAGCACCACGGCCGGCACGGCGGCGCTGTGCGCCGCGGCGGGCAGGTACAAATCGAGTTGCAACGCCCGCCCGCCGGGCCGGGCATAGGTCAGCCCCGGCAGCGCGGTCACACCGTCCGGCAGCGCGCTGCCCGCCACGACGATATGCGGATAGCGCGCCACCAGTTTGGCGTGCGTGGTTTCGGCCGTGTACTCGCTACCGGTGGCGCAGCCCCCGAGCGCGAGCGCCAGGATTAGTAAGCGTTTCATGCGGCGGCGCCGACGTAGAACGTCACCGTGCGCGCGAGCGTTTGACCCGGTTCGAGCAGGCTCAATCCATTTGCCGCCGGGCCGCCCGGAAGGTTGTGGGCGTTGATCATGTGGTCTACCGGTTCGAAGCAAAAAAAGTCGGCGCCGGGCCGCGTGTAGACGATGTAGTAGGCCATGTCGGCGCTGACGCGCAGCCGCATCCCTGTCTCCGGCCACACGATCTCGGCCTCCCCGTCCCAACCGGAGAACACATGGTCGATGCCTTGCGCAGGCATGCCGCGCGCCAGCCCGAAATTCCAGTCCTCGGGAATGGCGATTTGCGCCGCCGGCAGTCCGTCGGCGCCGCGCTGCCATGTCGCGTGCGCCGCCGCGCGCAGCGTCACGCCTTCGGTGCGCGGCAACCACGGATGCAGGCCCAGTCCGAACGGCAGCCGCGCCGCGCCGCAGTTTTGCACCTCGAGCGCCACCGCGAGTGCGGCACCGTCGAGCGTGTAGCGCAGTTGCGCGCGATACGCGAACGGTGTGCCATGGCGCCGGTCCAGCGTCAGGTGCACGCTGGTGTCGGACTGGTCGGAGATCTCCCAGGGCTGCTGCCAGCCTTCGCCGTGGATCGGGCAAGGCTCGCCGACGCGGTTGGGCGCCAGTGCGATGGTCCGTCCCTCGAACACGAAGCCGCCGCCGCCGATGCGGTTCGACCACGGCAGCAAGGGGAAGCAGGCGAGCTGCGACGGCGTCGGCGGCGGTGCGCCGGGCGGCTGCTGGTCCAGTCCCCTTAACACCTGGCGCATCTGGCCGTCGCCGGCGCAGGCGTCGAGGCGCGCCAGGCCGCCGCCGATGGCCGGCAGCACCTGCGCGTGCAGGTGGGCGTTACGCAACAGGACGACGCTCATGCCAGTCCTAGTTGTACTTCGGGCCGTCGAGCAGGAACTTGCCGCCCTGGTAGGTCGCGGTGATGTCGTCGGCGGCCGGGTAGTCGCCCGAATCGGGGAACATGCCGTCGAACTGGGACGAGCTGTCCTTTGCCTTGTAGCCGAGGAAGGCGGCGTGACGGTTGTCCCACCACTGGCTCGCGTTGTCGGACATGCCGAACGCGATCGTGTGCCCGACGCGCGGCGCGACCAGGCAGCAGCGCAGGCACTCGACCAGGTCGTCGTAGCTGAAGTAGGTGGTCATCATGCGCTTGTTGATCGGCGCCGGAAAGCTCGAACCGATGCGCAGGCAGACCGTCTCGATGCCGAAGCGGTCGTAGTAATAGCGCGATAGCGACTCGCCAAAGCACTTGCTGACGCCGTACATGCTGTCGGGACGGGTCGGCATGGTGGCGTCGACCATGTCGGTGGTGCGGTAGTAGCCGACCGCGTGGTTGGAGCTGGCGAACACCACGCGCTTGACGCCGGCCTTGTGGACCGCCTCGTACAGGTTGGCCACGCCGAGGATATTGGCCTGCATGATGGCGTCGAACGGCGCCTCGGTCGAAATGCCGCCGAAATGGAGCACCGCGTCGACCCCGTCCATCAGCGCGAGCACGGCCTGTTTGTCGGCCAGGTCGCAGCGCACGATTTCTTCGCCTTCGCCCGGCTCGCCCATATCGGACAAGTCGGACAGGCGCACGATGTCGGCCCACGGTTTGATGCGCTCGCGCAGGACCTTGCCAAGGCCGCCGGCGGCGCCGGTCAGCAAAATGCGTTTGAATGGTTTTGTCATTGATTGCTTTCTCAATAGTTGCTCAGTATCGTGTTCTATAGGCAGAAATCGCGGAGTCGCCAGCTTCCAAAAACTTAGATCAACATCGTCCTCGCGCAGGCGGGGACCCAAAGAACTGCGGCTCAGAGCAATGTCCTATGGGTCCCCGCCTTCGCGAGGACGATGTGGGTCTCGATTTCGGCGAGCGAGGGTATCGCGTTTACGTCACCGGGGCCGGATTAAACAAGGTCAGTGCATTGTGCAGCTTGTGATGCTCGGCCCAGGTTTTCTTCCCGCTCGCGACCATGAGCATCAAATTGAACATCTCCCAGCCCACATCTTCAATTGTCGCACTGCCGCTGGCGATGCGCCCGGCATTGATGTCCATCAGGTCATGCCAGCGGCGCGCCAGGTCGTCGCGTGTGGCGACCTTAATCACCGGCACCGCGGCCAAACCATAAGGTGTGCCGCGTCCGGTCGTGAAGACGTGGATGTTCATGCCGGCCGCCAGTTGCAGCGTGCCGCAAATGAAATCGCTGGCCGGCGTGGCCGCGTAGATCAAGCCCTTGCGCGTGAGTTTTTCGCCCGGCGAGAGCACGCCGACGATCGGCGAGCTGCCCGACTTGACGATCGAGCCCATGGCCTTTTCGACGATGTTCGACAAGCCGCCCGCCTTGTTCCCCGGCGTGGTGTTGGCGCTGCGGTCGACGCCGCCGCGCACGAGGTAATCGTCATACCACTGCATCTCGCGCACCATCGCCTCGGCCACCTCGGGCGTGGCCGCGCGCGCGGTCAGCTGGTCGATGCCGTCGCGCACCTCGGTCACCTCCGAGAACATCACGGTAGCGCCGGCGCGCACCAGCAGGTCGGTGGCAAAGCCGACCGCCGGATTGGCCGTCACGCCCGAAAACGCGTCGCTGCCGCCGCACTGCACGCCGACCACGAGCTCGGAGGCGGGACAGGTTTCGCGGCTGCGCGCGTCGAGCCGTTTGAGGTGCCCTTCGGCGGTGACCATGATCGAGGCGATCATCGAATCGAAGCCCACGTGCTGCTGGTCCTGCAGGCAGACCACGGACGGTTCGGTGAACGCGCCGCCTCGGATCGGGATCGAGCCCTTGGGGAACAGCCTGGTCGGCGGCAGCTTTTCGCAGCCGAGGCTCACGACCATGACCGCGCCGCCGAAATTGGGGTTCTTGCTGATGTTGCGCAGGGTGCGGATCGGCACCTCGGCGCCCGGCGCGTCGATCGCCACGCCGCAGCCGTAGCTGTGCTCCAACCCGACCACGTCGTCGACGTTCGGGTAGCGCGGCAGCAGTTCGTCCTTGATGCGCCTGACCGCGAAATCGACCACACCCGACACGCACTGCACCGTGGTGGTGATGGCGAGGATGTTGCGCGTGCCGACGCTGCCGTCGGCGTTGCGGTAGCCCTCGAAGGTGTAGCCCTCGAGCGGCGCGGCCGGCGGCGCCAGGCGCGTGCCCACCGGCAGGTCGTTCAGGCTGCGCGCCGGCGGCATGCGCAGCACCTTTTCGGACACCCAGCCGCCCTTGGCGATGGCGCAGTCGGCGTAGCCGATCGTGACGTTGTAGCGCACCACCGGGTCGCCCTCGGCCAGCTCGCACAGCGCCACCTTGTGACCCTGCGGGATCGGCTCGACCAGCGCAAGCCCGTCCGCGAACACGGCGCCGGCCGCCAGGCCGCCGTCATTGGCGACGATGGCGACATTGTCATTTTCGTGCATCCGTATATAACGGGCGCCGTCCTTAGTCATCGTCATCAGATTTTCCTCTCCATGCCGTCACGATCTGGCAGCGTCGTGCGAAGTATGCCATACAAGCCAGTTAATTGGCTAGTCCACATAGCAAATCTGGTTGGACCAAATTTAAATGGTCCGACCAAACGCACACTCCCTGAAAGACCAACGGGCTTTGCATTGATAAAGTAAGAACAAAAACGGGCCCCCGGCTTGCGGCGGGAGCCCGTTATCACTCCAGAAGCAGCTTAGAACTTGTAGCGCAGGCCGAACAACACCTCACGTCCGGTCACGTTGTTGACCACCACGCTGTTGCGCGCGCGGCTAGTGAACTGGTCGTTCGCCTCGTTGGTCAGGTTGACGCCTTCGAGCGTCAATTCGAGCTGCGGATTGATCTTGTACGAAACCGACAGGTCAACGTTGAAGGTGCCGTTCTTGCCTTCGACATCGTTGTTGTTCTGTCCCGGAACGCGCGTCACAAAGCTCGAGCGCTTCGACGCCGAGACGCGCGCGCTGAAGGCGCCGTCATCGTAGTACAAGGTGGCGTTCCACGATTTTGGCGACAGGTTCAACAGGTCGTCCGTGATGGTCGCGACGCTGCCGGGCGTGACCACGTACTCGATCTTCGACTTGACGAAGGTGTAGTTGAGCAGCGTGCCGAAATTGCGGCCGATCCCCGGCAGGAAGGTGAACGGCTGCTGGTAGTTGATCTCAAAACCCTTGAGCTTGCCACCCTCGGTGTTGATCGGCGCCGTCACCTGGAAAATCTCGTCGCCCGTGAAGTTCGTCGGCAACAAGCTCATCGGCAGGCCGGTGTCCTTGAACGCGATCTGGCTGCGCAGGCTTTGGATATAGGTGTCGATGTTCTTTTGGAACAAGCCCAGCCCCAGGAAGGCGTTCTTGCCGAAGTACCATTCGAAACTCGCATCCATGGTCTTGGCGCGGAACGGCTTGAGCAGCGGGTTGCCGCTGGTGATGGTCAAGGTGCCGGTCGAGGCCACCGTGCCGCCCGGGCTCAGGTTGCCCAGCTGCGGACGCGACATGACCTTGGCGGCCGCCAGGCGCACCAGGAAGTTGTCGGTGACGTTAGCCGTGAGGTTGAACGACGGCAGCACATCGCTGTACTTGTTGTCGACCGTGACTTCGGTGCCGCCGCCGGTGGCTTGGAAGCCGGTCGCGCTGAGCGAGGTTTCGACGTAGCGCGCACCAAAATTGCCACGCAAGGGGATCGGACCGACCTTGTGGGTGAACTCGCCCATCAGGTAGACGCCGTTGTCCTCCTCGGTGACGGCGCGGTTGTTGCCGCGCGCGGCGCCGTTGGTGGTCGACGACAGCGTGAAGTCGCCGGGGCCGCCGGCCGGGCCGCTCTTGATGCAATTGCAGTAGATGTCGTAGGCCTTGGCGATCGCGGCCAGGTTCGGGATGACCCAGGTGGTCGGGGTGCCGGCAGGCAGGCCCAGGCCCTTGCCGAAGTTGGTGACCTGCGTGGTCAGCGCGGCCAGGTCGGTGCCCGCAGGCGGCGCAAAGATCGTGTCGCCCTGGTTGACGCGGCGCGACTCATAAGAGTTGAACGTGAATTTCTTTACGTTGACGCCGCCCTTGAGCGTCAATGTGTCGGGCATGACATCCCAGATCAGGTCGACCTGGCCGACGTCATTGCTGTTGGTCGCGCCTTGCGGGCGGATCCGGATCTCGCTGGTCGTGGTGTTTGGAACGGTCGCCGGCTGCGTGCCGGATGCGACCACCGGCACGCCGACCAGCTGCAGCGGGCCGCCGGCCGTGGTCACGTCGAACGGATAGGTGATCGACGGCAGGCGGTCGTTGCCGCGGAAGTCGATCGTATAGCCATTGACGTTGGGCGCGTCGAGGGTGGTCGTGGTCTGGATCGGGTTGCGGAATTTGGACTTGGCCGTGCCCAGCTTGGCGCTGAGGCGCAGGCCTTGCGTGATCTGCTGTTCGATCGTCAGCGTGGGCTGGGTGAAGATGGTGCTCAGCTCATCGAAACGCGACTCGGCGCGGATGTCGACGCCGTTGTATTTGCCGTACATCAGGGCGCCGTTGGCGGCGTACTCGGTCTCGAGCACGCTGGTTTGCGGCTTGCCGCCCTGGGTCGCGCTGCGGCTGAACGAGATCGCCTGCAAAAAATCCTCCTGGCGCGTCGCGTCGAGTTTCGCATACAGCATCTCGAGCGTGAGGCGGGTGCCCGAGGCGGGTCGCCATTGCATCGCGGCGGTCAGGCCGATGCGGTCCTGGTCGTGTGTGAGGCGACCGTAGCGCGGCAGGCGCGGCGCGAAGTTGGCCGCGCTGCTGGCGGCGCCGTAGGCGGCGATCGCGGCCGGCGTACCGGGGATGCGCGGCACGCCCTGGGCGGCCGGGCCGCAGGTCGTGGCGGTCGAGTTGGAGGGGTTGGCGGGGGTCACGCCGAGCGGCGCGCACCATCCACCCGACGACGGGCCGTTATCCCAGCGCACCGTGCTGAAACCTTCTTCGAGCACCTGGCGCTGCGAAAAGGCGCCCGACACGAGCACCCCGAACTTGCGGTCCTTGCTCGTGTTCGACACCAGGAAGGCCAGGCGCGGATTGGTCTTGCCGGACAGGTCGTTGTAGCGGCCCTTGACCGAGGCGCTCGCGTTGAAGCCGGCCTTCATGTCCAGCGGGCGCATGGTCTGCAGGTCGACCGTGGCGCCGAGCGAGCCTTCGTCGACGTCGGCCGTCGAGCTCTTGCGCACCGTCAGCGAGCTGAAAAGTTCGGAGGCGAACACATTGAAGTCGAAGCCGCGCGAGCGGTTGGCGCCGCCCGAGCTGTCGGTGCCGCCCGTGGTCGCGAGACCCTCGATGCCGTTGATGCGCACGCGCGTGAAATCCTGTCCAAGGCCGCGCACCGTGATGCTGCGGCCCTCGCCGGCATCGCGGTCGATGACCACGCCCGGAATGCGCTGCAGCGAGTCGGCGAGGTTGGTGTCGGGGAACTTTCCCATGTCCTCGGCCTTGATCACGTCGACCATGCCGTTCTCGTCGCGCTTGGTCCTGAGCGCGCTCTCGAGCGAGGCACGCAAGCCGGTCACGACGACGACGGTGGGAGCATCGGGTGCCGGTGCGGGGGTTTGCGCGTAGGCGCCCCCGATGGCAATCGCGGAAACCGAGGTGGTGCCGGCGAGGCGCACGGCGAATTTGCCGAGTGCCCGGGTTTGGTCAGTAATGCGCATGGTCTAAGGTCCTCTGTCTCTTTAGAATTTTTTTGGAAGGTCGCCGGGGAGCTTGATGAGGTCTGAAACAGCTGCAAAAACCACCCACGTTCGCCTTTTTTCTCACTGCGAATCAATTTTAGTGTTGTTTTTCGAATTCTTACAGCACTGTAAGGAATTATTTTGCTCACATGGTTGATCAGCCGATGTTTATAAAAACCCGAAAAATGGCAAAATCGCCTAAAAAGCATCAAAAACACATCAATAGCACGCCTAAATCGCCTAAAAATGACGTCCAAAACCACCTTGCGAAGATTGAAATATCAGCCGCGATACAGCCAAAAAACAACAATTGGTCCTACCACATCAGTTTTTGGCTCGTCCAATATAATTTTATCGGTCAGTCCAATATAAAAATTTTCTGGATCAATCCGCTATCAAGTACAGACCACCGCTCAAAATTGGCCAGACCCGTTGCAGGAAGCTGATCGAACAAAAAAAACGCCGCTCGAGGTGATCTCGGCGGCGCTGTCCAGGGTTGGGACCAACGGAAAAAATGCTCGGCTCAGGCTCCGAACGGGGTCTCGGCGATTCCCTGCGTGCCCGGACGCAGCAGCACGGTGGCACCGGCCCACGGATCGTCCGCAGGCTGCCCGGCGCCGATCGAGGTCACCATCAAGGTGTCGAGATTGGGGCCGCCAAAGCTGCACATCGACGGTTTCGCCATCGGCACGCCGATCGTGCGATCGAGCCGGCCGTCCGGGGTGAAGCGCAGGACGCAGCCGGCATCGTTACCGCAAATCCAATAGCAGCCGTCGACATCGACCGCGGCGCCGTCGGGCCGGCCCGGGTGGACCAGCATATCGATGAACGGGCGGCGGCCGGACGGCACGCCGCTGTCGGTGTCGTAATCGAAGGCCCAGACCTGCTGCACGTTGGGGTGCGAGTCGGACAGGTACATGGTGCGCCCGTCCGGCGAAAACGCGAGCCCGTTCTGCACCAGCAGGCCCGAGACAACGGGCGCCGACAATCCGCTATCGGCTGCGTAGCGGTACAACTTGCCGTCCGCCCGCGCCAACGCCATGTCCATCACCATGATGCCACTCCAGAAGCGCCCCTGGCGGTCGCAGCGGCCGTCATTGAAGCGCATGCCCGCCCCAAGTTCGGGCGGCCTGGCCAGGAAGCGCTCCGCGAGCTGGCCGTCAGCGCCAAAGTGCAAGCCGAACAAGCCGCTCTCCATGCCCGCGATCAGGCCGCCGTCGGCGTGCTGCGCCAGACAGGCCACCATTTCGGACGTGCCCAACTGCGTGAGCGCGCCGCCCGCGTCGCAGCGCCAGATGGTGCGCGCGACGATATCAACCCAATACCAGGCCTGCTCACGCGCACTCCACATCGGGCTCTCGCCCACCGCGCAGCGCTGCGCTCCCACGCGTTCGATATCGATGCTCTCGCTCATGCCTAGGCTCGTGCAGCCGGCTCGCGGATTTCTTCGTAGCGCGGCACCAGCGTCTTCATGACCATCCAGGCGATCAGGTAGGCCAGCGCGCAGCCGGTGAACATGATCGTGTAGCCGGTCTTGATCTGCCCCAGCGCGCCGTAGTGGTCGAACAGCCAGCCGCCGATCTTGGTCACCAGGACGCCGCCGAGGCCACCGGCCATGCCGCCGATGCCGACCACCGAAGCGACCGAGCGCTTGGGGAACATGTCGGACACGGTCGTGAACAAATTGGCCGACCAGGCCTGGTGCGCCGCCGTGCCGACACCGATCAGGAGCACCGGCACCCAGAAGCTGATGTAGCCGAACGGCTGCGCCAGCAGCACCACCAGCGGGAACAGCGCGATGACGAACATCGCCTTCATGCGCCCGTCGTAGGGATTGGCGCCCTTGTTCATGAAGACCGTGGGGAACCAGCCGCCGCCGACACTGCCGATCATCGTCATGCTGTACAGGACGGCCAGCGGGATCTGGGTCTCGCTGGTGGTCATGCCGTATTGCGCCGAGAGGTATTTTGGCAGCCAGAACAAGAAGAACCACCAGACGCCGTCGGTCATGAATTTACCGAAAGCGAAAGCCCAGGTCTGGCGATAGCCGAGCAAGGCGAGCCAGCCGAGCGCAGGACCGGTGGCAACCGCGCCATCGGTGGTCGCGACCGCCTCGTCGGCGTTGATGTACGCGAGCTCCGCGCTGCCCATGCGTTTCTGCGCCTCCGGCTTGTCGTAGAAAACCTGCCACAGACCCATCCAGATAAAGCCGATCGCCCCGATGACGATGAAGGCGGCCTGCCAGCCCCACGTGGCCGCAATGAACGGCACGCTGATCGGCGCGAGCACGGCGCCGACGTTGGCGCCCGAATTGAAGATACCGGTCGCGAACGAGCGCTCCTTTTTAGGGAAGTATTCGGCCGTGGCCTTGATCGCGGCCGGGAAGTTGCCCGCCTCGCCCACGGCCAGCACGGCGCGCGCGATCATGAAGCCGGCGATCGATACCGGCACCGCGGCCAGGCCGAGCGCGCTCATGATCGACGCCATGCCGGTGCCGAGCCCGATCGCGAAGGCGTGCATCACCGCCCCGATCGACCAGACGAAAATGGCCAGCATAAAGGCGGCCTTGGTGCCGAGCTTGTCGACCACGCGGCCGGCGAACAGCATCGAGATCGCGTACACGAACTGGAACACGGCCGTGATGTTGGCGTAGTCCGTGTTGGACCAGCCAAACTCCTTCGACAAGTCCGGCGCCAACAGGCTCAGGACCTGGCGGTCGAGGTAATTCACGGTCGTCGCAAAAAACAACAATGCGCAAATGGTCCATCGGTAAGTTCCAATGCCTTGCTGCTTCAAACTGACGCTGCCAATCTCTTGCTGCTTCATGATGTCCGGTCTTTATAGTTGTCGTTTATTGAATGCAAAGGGGCCTGCCGAAGGTTCGCATCACCGTTCTGGCCGGTTTGTGCGCACACCCGCCGATCTGTACAATGCGGCAAGATGTTATCAGTCGTCTGACAACCGACATCGTAGTATAATCAGCGCATTCGCAAATTGCAACATCCTTTCGTCCTAATCGACATCCAGGCAAAGCACATGAACTCCTCACCGCTCCCGTCGGCGCCGCCGAAGAAGCATCGCAACCTGGCCCAGGGCGTGGTCGCGCACATCTCCGACAAGATCCGCAACGGCGAACTCGAGCCGGGCGACAAACTGCCGACCGAGTCCGAGATCATGCGCATCCTCGGCGTGAGCAGGACGGTGGTGCGCGAAGCCATTTCGCACATGCAGGCCGCGGCCATGGTCGAGACGCGCCATGGGATCGGCACCTTCGTGCTCGAGCCGGCGCCCGCGCCCGCGCACCTGCTGGGCATCGACCCGAACACGGTGATCACGATGCGCGACGTGCTGGCCCTGCTCGAGCTGCGCATCAGCCTCGAGACCGAGGCCGCCGGCCTGGCCGCGAGCCGTCGCAGCGAGCCGCAGCTGCGGCAGCTGCGCAGCGCGCTCGACACGTTTTTGGCGTGCGCGCGCAACGGCTCCGAGACCGTGGCCTCGGACCTCCAGTTCCACCTGCTGATCGCCGAGTCGTCGTCGAACCGCTATTTCCACGACATCCTGAGCCACCTGGGCACCAACATCATCCCGCGCGCGCGCCTTAATTCGGCCAAGCTGGCGCAGGACGAGCCGTCCGTATACATGGAGCGCGTGGTCAACGAGCACGAAGACATCTACAGCGCGATCGCGCGCAGGGACCCCGAATCGGCGCGCGCGGCGATGCGCACCCACCTCAGCAACAGCCGCGAGCGCCTGCGCCGCGCGCAAGAGCTGTTCGAAAGCCAGGCGCAATAGCGCCCCGCCCCCGCCGCACAGCGCCGGGCAATCGGGGTCTGACCCTGAGCCTTCCCCTCAAATTTCATAAATCATCAGCATGGACGCTAGCTCGATCAGTGCTTCGTTGAGTTGGCGTCGTCGTGGTGCTTCTGAACTGAATT
>JAZKIN010000178.1:0-22827 GCA_040384885.1 Pseudomonadota bacterium
ACGATGTTGGTTTTTGATATTTAATATTTTTGCGACACGGTTTCTGATGCGTCTTGAACGCCAATTGAGCACGCTGCTGCCCTTTCGCGACAACCTCGGAGGCGGCGGCGCATGCGCCGCCCCCATAGAACGCTTGCGCTTGCCGCAGAGCCGAGGTTCTTTGGGTCCCCGCCTCCGCGAGGACGATGTTGGTTTATGGTGGGAGTGTGTTTGCAGCGCGATTTTTGGGCTAACCGACGTCCGCCGCCGCGGCCTCCGCCGGTACTCCCGCCGCCGTTACTTCCGCCGCCGTCACCTCCGCCGCCGCCGCCACCACCTGCCCGTGCTGCCCCAGCCAGTCGAGCGCGCCCTGCCACAAGGGGCTGCAACTAGCCTTGAAGTAACCCATATGCCCGATCGGGCCCATGCCGGCCGCGCGCGGGTCGATGTCGGTCGCCTGCCAGGCCACGTTGCGGTAGCCGGCCATGAAGGCGTCGCGCGACTTCGGGCGCGCCCACAGGTCGTCGAGCGCGTTGCAGGCCATGATCGGGCTGCGCACCGCGTCGAAACCGGCCGCCAGGTGCGCCATCGTCGGGTCGCCGAAAAAATAGCGCGGGTAGCGGCACCAGCGCTTCCACTGGTGGTAGACGTCGACCGGCAGGTCCTCGCCCATGCCCATCCAGTTCCACGCCATGTAGCCCTTGGCGCGCACGATCAGCGGGCCGACCACGCGCCACAGCAGCAGCACGCGCAGCCGTTCGGCCAGCGGCATCCAGCCGTGCCAGCCGGCGCCGGTGGCGAAGGTGTACAGCGCGGCCACCTTGTGGTGGTTCGGCAGCAGGCCGAACGCGTGCCCGCCGTACGAGTGGCCGACCACGTACAGCGGCAGGCCGGGCACGCCCATGGCCTCGACCGCCGCGGCCAGGTCCTGGCGGCCCCAGTCGAGGTAGTCCATGCGGAAGCCCTTGAGCGTGGCCGGCCTGGACAGGCCGATGCCGCGGTAGTCGAGCGTCATCACGGCGTAGCCCTGGCCGCGCGCGAAGTCGGCGAAGCGGCGGTAAAAGCCCTGCGGCACGCCGGTCGCGCCGGCCACCACGATATGGCCGCGCGGCGCGCCCTCGGGGGCGTAGCGCAGCGCGGCGATCGGGTAGCCGTCGGCGGTGTTCAGGGTCACGGCTACGGGCGGGGTCGGCTGCTTCATTTTGTTGCTCCTTTAAGGGCACCGCTGTTCATGATCGAGAGGAGGGCGTCGCGCACCAGCGACATCGGTTCGGGCCGGCCGGCCACGCGCGCCTGCAGCAGGCCGCCCTCGTAGGCGGCCACGAGCAAGGCGGCGAGCGAGCGGGCGCCCGCCTCGGCGTAGCCGGCGCGCCCGAGCCCGGCGGCGATGCGATCGCGCAGCGCGCCGAAGCCGGCCGCCAGCGCCGCGCGGATCGCGGTGTCGTCAGAGGTGGTCTCGAGCGCGATCGTGGCCAGCGGGCAGCCCCGTTCGTAATTGCTCGCGTCCAGCTTGTGCTGGGCGCCGCCGATCCAGGCCATGAGCGCCGCGCCCGGGTCCCTGCCGTCGCCGAGGGCGGCGTCGAGGCTGGCGCACAGGCGCGCCACGGTGGCGTCGATCGCGGCCACGGCCAGTTCGGTCTTACCGCCGGGAAAATGGTGGTACATCACGCCCTTGGGCGCGTCGGCCGCCGCCAGCAGCGCGGTCATGCCGCTGCCGTGCAGCCCGCGCTTTTGCAGGGCGTCGACCATGGCGCCGATCAGGCGCGCTCTCGCATCGGTGTTTTTCATGTTGGCCATGGTATAGACCGATCGGTCTAGCGGCAAGTGAACTGCCCTGCAATTAGAGGTGGCGCTCTAAACCGGGGGCAAGGCGGTATCATGTGCGCTGCCAAGCTTTCATCTACTGGAATTTCATGCTGATCATCACCATCAAACAGGGCAAGGAAAAAAGCCTGCTCGCCGGCGAGCCCTGGATCTACGCCTCGGCCATCGAGCGCGTCGACGGCAAGCCGAACGAGAAAATGAAGGCCGGCGGCACGGCCGTCGTGCAGTCGTCCTCGACCAAGTTCCTCGCGCGCGCGGCCTACAACGCGAAATCGCAGATCCGGGCCCGGGTCTGGACCTTCGACGAGGCCGAGCCGATCGACCATGCGCTGATCAAGCGGCGCGTCAAGGCCGCGCTGGCCAAGAGCGCGCAGAAGGCGGCCAGCGCGCGGCGCGACCAGCTCGTGCGGCTCGTCGACGCCGAGGCCGACGGCCTGCCGGGCCTGCTGGTCGACGGCTTCGGCGGCAAGGACGGTTATATCGTGTGCGAATTCAACGCCGCCGGGGTCGACGCGTGGAAGGTGGCGATCGTGCAGGCGCTGCTGGCCGGGACCGGCTGCGGGAACGTCTACGAGCGCGCCGACGACCTGGTGCGCAAGGGCGAGGGCCTGCCGGTGGTGTTCGGCGCGCTGGCCGGCGAGGAGCCGCCCGACGAGGTGGTGCTCAGCGAGAATGGCGTGCGCGTCGCGCTCGACCTTAAAACCAACGAAAGGTTCCCGCTGCGGTGATCAAAACGGGGTGTTGCGCGGCGTGTTTTTATTTCAACCATGCAATATTTTCGGCGTCCCAGGTCTTATAATTGGCGGCACATTTTGTGCCACCGATTAACGATTAACCTTTGCCACCGATTAAGCCAAGACGCCGCCAGATGGAAAATCACGAGTCATCCCAAATCCGCACCCTGAGCTACATCGAGAACGAGGACCATCCGGTCTTCGGCACGCTGGTCGAACAGATCCTGCACCTGCTCAATTCGCGCCTGATCTTCAGCGACATCATCATCCACCAGAACAGTCCGCTGATGCTGCGCCAGCCGAAAGGCCTGGTCGCCGTCTCCGACTCGCCGATCACGAAGGAGGAGCTCGAGGAGTTCTTCGAGGTCATCGAGCCGAACTGGTCCGACCGGATCGCCGAGCGCGCGTTCGACCGCTCGATCGACCTGCACACGGCGCGCATCCGCGCCAATTGCTTCACGTTCCAGGGCAAGAAGCGGCTCGGCTGCGTGATCCGCCGCTTCCCGAAGGAGCCGCTCGCGCTCGCGAGCCTGGGCCTGCACCAGGACGAGTTCGAGTTCCCCAATTTTACGAGCGGGCTCGTGCTCATCATCGGCGACACCTGCCAGGGCAAGTCGACCACGATCGCCTCGATGCTCGACCAGATCAACCGGCAGCGCTCGGGCCACATCATCACGATCGAGGACCCGGTCGAGACCCTGATCCCTCAGCGCAAATGCATCATCACGCAGCGCGAGGTCGGCTTCGACGGCGACGTCGACAGCTACTACCTCGGCGCGCTCGACGCGCTGCGCGAGCGCCCCGACGTGATCGTGATCGGCGAGATCCGCGACGCCCAGACCGCGCTCGAGGCGCTGGCGCTGGCCGAATCGGGCCCGCTCGTGTTCGCCTCGCTGCACGCGCGCTCGACCGAGCTGGGCCTGCAAAAGATGCTGCGCCTGCTGGGCAACAGCGAGGCGCAGTCGCAGGCGCTCGCGCACGCCTTGCGCGGCGTGCTGTGCCAGGCGCTGCTGCCTTCGCTCGAAGGCAACCGCTACCACCTCGCGACCGAGTGCCTGACCACCGGAGCGGCGAGCGTGCGAATGCTCGAGGCGGGCGACGTGGCCGGCATCCGCGCGCTCATGAACGCGGCGCAGGAGAGCGGCTGCCACACGATGAACGCCTCGCTCCAGCAACTGCTGGCCGACAACAAGATCGGCATCGAGGACGCGCGCAACGCCACCACCGACCGGCTCGGCTTTGCCGACATGGTGCTCGGCGGCGAAGTCGACCGGCGCAAGCTGATCGGCAGGTCGCAGCGGCGCGCGCAGGGCTGATTGGTCGAGGGCGGCGGGCGGCGGGGGGTGATTGGGAAACGCCTGCTCGGCGTGGGGCTATTGCCGGCACAAACCTGAATCCACATCGTCCCCGCGCATGAGGCTGTCGCGAAAGGGCAGCAGCGCGCTCAATTGGCATTTAAGACGCATCAGAAACCGCGTCTAAAAAATATTAAATATCAAAAACCAACATCGTCCTCGCGCATGCGGGGACCCATAGTACAGTTGCTCAGAGCTAAGGTTCTTTGGGTCCCCGCATGCGCGAGGACGATGTCGGTTTGAGGTGTTAGGAGCTAGCGATTTCGCGATTTCTGCCAAATCACGTAGCGCATTTTAAGTTTTGCGACACCCCCGCATGCGCGAGGATGATGTGGGTCTATGCTTCTGGCGACACCAATTTTTATGCGGCCGAACCGATTCAGCCTAGTGGGTGTGATCAGTCGAGCGGCACCGCGCGGTAGCGGTTGACCTCGGCCGCGCCGACCGCGGCGCCCCGGTTGCCCCAGCTGTTGCGCAGGTAGCTGACCACGGCGGCGACCTGTTCGTCGTCGAGCACGTGCGCGTAAGGCGGCATGCCGTAGGGACGCGGGTTGCCGGCGGTCGAGGGCGCGAAGCCGCCGTTGAGCACGATGCGCACCGCGTTGACCGACTCATCCATCGTGAGCGCGCGGTTGCCTGCGAGCGGCGGATAGTGCGGCGGCAAGCCCTTGCCGTCGGCGCCGTGGCATTCGACGCAATGCGTCTCGTACAGTTTTCCACCTTGCGCGAGCAGGCGCTCGACGCGCGGGCCCGCCGGCGCCTCGCGCCGCGGCGCGGGCGTGGACGGCAGCGCCTTCAGGTAGACCGCCATCGCCTCGGCGTCGGAAGCGTCGAGGTGTTGCAGGCTGCGTTGGACGACCTCGGCCATCGGCCCGAACACGGTCGCGCGCGCCGACACGCCGGTGCGCAGCAGGCTCACGATCTCGGGCACTGCCCAGCTGCCGAGGCCGGCCTCGGCGTCCGAGGTCAGCGAGGGCGCGTACCAGCCGAGCACGGGGATCAGGCCGCCCGACAAGCCGCTGTCGCTCGCGCCGAGCTGGTTGCGGCTGCTGTGGCAGGCGCTGCAATGGCCGAGGCCCTCGACCAGGTAGGCGCCCCGGTTCCACTGCACGTCCTCGCTTTTGCTGGGCTCGAACACGGCCGGCTTGAAATACAGCAGGCGCCAGCCGGCGAGCATGAATTGCTGGTTGTACGGAAAACGCAGCGCGTGCGGCGCGTTGGCGCGCGGCTGGGCCGGCACGCTGCGCATGAAGGCGAACAGGGCGTCGGCGTCGTCGCGCGTGACCTTCGTGTAGTGGGTGTACGGAAAGGCCGGGTAGAGCAGGCGACCGTCGCGCGACTTGCCGTTGTGCAGCGCGTTCCAGAAGTCGTCGGCGCGCCAGTTGCCGATGCCGTGGGTCGGGTCGGGCGTGATGTTGGGCGCGGCGAGCTCACCGAACGGGGTGGCCAGCAGGCGCCCGCCCGCGTAGGGCGCGCCGCCGCGCAAGGTGTGGCAGGCCATGCAGTCGCCGACCTTGGCGAGGTAGCCGCCGCGCGCGATGTTGGCGGCGGTGGGCGCGAACGCGGCCGTCGAGGTGGACGGGACGAAATGTTCGCGCGGCCACATCACGACGCAGGCGAGCACGAGCAGCGCGCCGAGGGCGGCCAGTGCGGCCAGGATTTTTTTCTTCATGGTCATCAGTCAGGGGAGCTGCCGCAGGCGAGCGGCAACGGGCGCGCGGCGGCGGCGGCGGGGCGGGTGTCGGCCGGCATCTGTTGCACCGCGAGCCAGCGCGAGACGGCGTCGATGTCGGCCGCGCTCATGCGCACGGCGATGTCGGCCATGCAATCGGGCGCGTGCGCGCGGCGCGTCTTGTTGCGCCACGCGCCGAGCTGGGCGTTGACGTAGTCGCGCGGCAGGCCGAGCAGGCCGGGGATCGCGGGCGCGACGCCGGTCAGTTTTTCGCCGTGGCAGGCGATGCACGCCGGCACCTTCAGCGCGGCGTCGCCCTTGGTGGCGAGCACGCTGCCGCGTTCGAACACGGCGGGCGAGCTGTCGGCGCGCTGGGGCGGCGGAGGCGCGATATGCTGTTGCGAGAAATGGACGGCGATCTCGCGCAGGTAGTCGTCCGACAGATGCTGGACCATATAGGTCATCAGCGGATACTGGCGCCGGCCCTCGCGGAAATTGATCAGTTGATTGTAGAGGTAGTCGGACGGCTTGCCCGCGATGCGCGGGAAGAACGCGTTTTCGCGATTCGGCTTGGGCGCGTGGCATGAGGTGCAGGCCAGCACGCGTTGCTCCATGGTGTCGGGCAGGACCGCGGGGCGCTGGGCCGCCGCGTTGGCGGCGCCAAGTGCGCAGGCCAGCGTCAGCGCGGCCAGGCGAACGGTATGAGTCATGATGGCGGGAAGGGGCATTTGTGATTTCGCCTTTTACTTTTTCTATACGGCGAAGCTTAGCGCCTTCGACACAGTCTTTTAAATAGTCGCTACGAGGGGGCCATAGCCGGCCAATTGTTTGTCCGCAGTAAGCAGAAGCAAGGGTTCGGACATCGCTTGTGCGATCAGGATGCGATCAAATGGATCCTTGTGAATGTGCGGCAAATCGCGCACCTTCGCTGCATGTTTAGCACGTACTGGTAGTTCTATGAAACCGCCCGATTCGATTTCTGCAACAAGTTGTGCTACGTCGACGTCGAGTTTGCCTATGCTTGCCTTGATCGCCACCTCCCAAATGCTCGCGCCGCTAACATAAACGCCGTCGGCGTCACCAATCATTGTTCGCGCTGCCTTCGACAACCTTGGGTCGTCCATTACCACCCACAAATAGATGTGCGTGTCCAAAAGCAGGCGCATCAAGATCCCTCAAAAGCCGCAACTACGTCTTCCGGCAAGGGCGCATCAAAGTCATCGCCTAGTTGAATTTTTCCTTTAAGTGCACCAAAGCGAGGAGTGACTTTGCGCTTTTCAATTGGGCCCAATCGCGCTGTCGGCTTGCCTGCTTTTGCAATAACGATTTCCTCGCCACCTGCTGCCGCATCGACCAGTTTTGAAAAATTAGTCTTCGCCTCGTGAATGTTGACCGTCTTCATGGCTGCTCCTTATCGACTTGGTCCATATTAGTCCGTCATCGCGCTTCGATCAAGGCGATACGTGATCGCCACACCATGCTAAAGCTTGTTCGAGCCGATCGTTGCCCCAGAACGGCTCCTGCCCGACCATGAAGAACGGTGCGCCGAAAATGCCGAGCTCACTCGCCTGTGCCGTCTGGGCGCGCAGACGCTCCTTCGACGCGGGCGACTGGGCTTGGGCGAACAGCGCCTCTGCATCTTGACCCGCCGCGGTGAGGCACGCTTTCAAGACGACGGGATCGGAGATGTCGAGGTCGTCACGGAAGTTGGCGCTGTAGACATTGCGGACGAAGGCGGGCAGCCAGTCGGCCTCGGCATGCCAGCAGGCCACGCGCGCGGCGAGCAGGCCGTTGCGGGGGAACTGGGACGGGCGCCGGAATGGCAGCGCCATGCTGTCGCACAGGCGCTCGAGGTCGCGCCACATATATCGGCCCTTGACGGGGTAGATGTTGAACGGGGAATCGTTCAGGCCTTGCTCGTTGAAAATTGCGCCGAGCAGGAACGGGCGCCAGCGCACGTTGATGCCGCGGCTCTTGGCGAGCGCGTCGATGCGCATCGCACTCGGGTAGGAATAGGTGCTCGCGAAGTCGAACCAGAAATCGATTTCCATTTCATTTCCCCAAAGCCGGCGCGGCGCCCGCGGCATTCCTTTGGCGCAGCCCGAGCACTACTTTGACAAGCAATTGGACGATCAGTGCGCAAGCGAGCGCCACCGAGAAAGCAAATGCGATCGTATGTTGCCGCTGCAGCAGCAGCGAGACGAGCACGCAAAACGTGGCGAACGCGAAATAGCCGTAGATCGTGCCGCGCAGCAGCGCCACGGCGAACGCGCGTCCCGAGCGCTGGTGCGAAAAGCCGACCAGCACGGTGCCCATGACGGGAAACATTGCGAGGAAGCCGCTCAGGCGCGCGCCGAGCCGGCTCGCCGAATAGGTCACGAACAGCACCAGCACGGCGGCGGCGAGCATGCGCCAGGGCACATCACTCGGCCCTGCTTTTGCGGGCGCGGCGGCGGCGATGGGGGCCGGGAACAGCAGCGGCGCGAGCAGGAGGGCGGCGATGACGAGCACGAGGCAGGCGAGCAGATCGAGATGCAAGGCCTGCAGTGCGGCAAGGGCGACGCCGTATGCGCCGAGTGCGCAGGCCATCGAACCGGCCACGTGGAACCGGGCCGACGCCCAGGCATAGCCCAGCGTAAAGGCGAGGATGGCAAGCACGGCGAGCAGGGTGCCGTGGGCGGCGTGCGCGGCAAACGGCGCGCCTTGCTCGAGCGAGAGCGTCAGCAAGATGGGGCCGGCGACGATCGGAAAGGCCGACAGCCAACCGGCCACGGCCGGGCCCCAGCGGCGTCCGGCCATGGTGACGCCAAGAATGAGCAACGGGACCAGGAACAGCTTGAGGAGGAGCACCGCGCTCATGCCGGGTTTTTGCCCGCTGCGCTGGCCGCTTGCAGTTTGAGCATGGTGGCCCAGTTGCGGGTCGTGATGGCCGGGCCTGTCGCGCGCGTGAACGCTTGTGCGAGGGCTGACTCGAGGATGCCGCCGGCGCACCAGACATAGGCGGTTTTGTCGCGTATGGCGAGCGCGTCGGGGGACCAGGATTGCGCCAGCAGTGCTTGCGCTTTGACCATCGGTGCCGTCTCGGCGGCGAAGGCGACAAGGTATTGGGATGGTGTGGCGGCCGCCTCCGGGAACGGGTTTTCGGCGATGGCGGTGCGCAGTTCCCGGGCCGTGATGACGATGACCGGGACCGGGAACTTGAAGTGGTTTTCGATGGCTTTCTCGATCGCCGCGGCCGCCTTGGCGCTGTCGGTGCGCGCCGCTTCGAACACGACGTTGCCGCTGTTGAGGAGGGTCGTGACGCCGGTGTAGCCGAGCTCCTCCATGAGTGCGCGAAGCTCGAGCATGGCGACGCGTTTTGCCTTGCCGACGTTGATGCCGCGAAGTAGTGCGATGTACTGGGTCATGTGCGCAGACGGGATTCAATCGAGTTTGCCACTTTAGCAGCAATTGATTGGTTGGCAAAACCGGGGCTGGTGGCGGGGGCGGGAATAGTCAGCATAAAGCCGCGCGAAAAACCTACACCCACATCGTCCTCGCGCATGCGGGGACCCATAGAACAGTTGCTTTGAGCCGCTGTTCTATGGATCCCCGCCTCCGCGAGGACGATGTTGGTTTAAGTTATTAGAAGCTTGTCATGTCGCGATTTCTGCTATTTCAAGCGGCTTAATTTGAGTTTTGCGACATCATCGTATCCGGGGACCATAGAACAGTTGCTAATTGCGAGCGTTCTATGGGGCAAATCGGGGGCGCCGAGCCATGCGCGAGGACGATGTTGGTTTGGTTTTTAGGGGATGGATTGGTCCGCGATTTCTGGGGCGTTCGGATATCAGATTAAGCTACAACACACCCGCGATGACAGGCTCGGAAACATTGTGCGTGATCTGGTAACTCGCCTGCAGGCTTTCTGTGATCACATCGCCATTGGCCAAATCGCTGCCGACCACGGCGATCGGGCGCCCCCTGTAGCAGACGGCAACGCCGGCGCCGGTCGTGATGGTGCTCTCGCTGCCGTCCGGGTAGCGCACCAGGTCGCCCACGCAGGCGACGCACAGGCGCTGCTCGCCGACCAGCACTTCGATGCCGGTGCTCGCGGTCACGACCTCGCCGCCGCGGCGCGTGCGCGAGCCGATCGTCACCGCCGCGTGCAGTTTCTTGACGGGACGGTAGGCCGACGCCGCCGCGCTTTCGGCCAGGAACCGACGCGTCTCTTCTTCGAACATTGGGAACCCTGCATCCATCGTCGCTCCTCGTTGAGTTGCTGACCGATCGCAATTGACCAAGGCCAGTTGCTTGATTTTATCGGCAGAGTGAGCACGTACGGTTTGCGAACGATCAACATGTTGTGATCGGTAAAGCCACGGGCGGGGCTCAGGCGGCGGGAACTTCGAGCCGCCAGCGGCGGTAGATGCGCAGCGCGACATGGGCGTCGTCGGCCGCGTACAGGATCTGTTTTTCCGACAGGCGCGGCATGGCCCAGTTGGTGGTCGTGATCTTTTTCGACTTCTGCAGCTTTTGCCCGAAGAAGCGCGCGACCGCGGTCTTGGCGCCGAGCGTGTTGCGTTCGCCCTTGCGCAGCGCGGTCGAAAGGTCGAGCACATTGCGGGCGTCGATGCCGAGCTTGGCGCTGAGCCGCTTGAGGTCGTCCGACAGGCCGAAACCGACCTTGAGGATGCTGCGCGATTCGAGCACCGTCTTGAGCATCGCGGGCGCGGCCGCGTTGCCGATCTGGAACAGGTAGGCCATGTCGTCGGTCGCCAGCTGGACCAGGTGGGGCCCGGTCGACACCTCGCCCTTGAGGAAGGTCGGCTTCGATTCGGTATCGAAGCCGATCACGTCCATGGCCGCCAGCGCGGCCAGCGCCTCGGCCGCGTCCCGCTCGCTGCGCACGAGTCGCACGGACGCGAGCGTGATGCCGACGTAGGGCGGCAGCAGGACCTCGTCGGGCGCGCTCGACATCGGGTCTTAGGCGTTGCGGGAGAACTTCGATGCAAGCTGGAGCAATTTTTCCTGGCGCATCTTGTCGGCTTCGGCGGCGAGGGCGGCATCGCGCTCGGCCTTTTTGCGTTCGGCTTCTTTCTTGAAGCGTTGTTGCAGCGTGTCTTTGGCATGCAGGCGGTGCACGTCGGTCACTTCGGCGCCGGCGGTGCCGTCGAGGTCGTAACGGACCGTCGCCTTCTCCATCGCCTTCAGGTAACGCAGCGATCCGGTGTGGATGCCGAGCGCGGCGCGCATGGTTTTGCGGTCGAGTTCGGGCATGCGCGCGAGGATCTGCTTGTCGATGCCGATCGACAAAGGCAGGCAGTCGCGGAACGCGGGAAACTGTTGCTGGAATTGTTTGAGAAGGGACCGTGCGGTCAGAGCGGGAGCCGCGACTGGGGTTGCGGCTGGTGCTGCATCGCCCGACTCGGCGACTGGACTAGGTGTGTTCATTGACTTCATTGTAAGAGCTGGAACCGGAAGGATAGCATGGGCACATTCGGAAGGCTGCGCCAATTCGCCATGATTGTTGTTTTGAATACTGTTGACGGCGGGCTTTTATTCGCATAGGCAATGAGCAGGCGGGCGCGAAGTCGTGTATGATCCGCCCCTTGTCCTGCGCGCGGCTTGACCTTACGCAGAGGTAGTAGAAGGTCGACGACGGCGGTTTTTTGTTGGCAAGTATGCGCAAAGCGTATACCGGTCATACGATTAATCAATTATGCCCCAAACTTGCTTTGCGGCATAATATGCCCGTCTCCACAAGCCCGTTTTAGCTAGCGGGCTTTTTTTCGTTCCCCATGGACAGCGCCATTTTGCACCAAGCACAACAACTTTTGCCAGCCCTTTTTGGGAAACAATCGCAGCTCGTGCTTGACATGCGGCCATACCGCCCTTAGCTAGGGCCACCCAGAACCACGTTCCATCCGGCCTCTTGCAGCAGTGGCCGAGGTGGATTATAGACCTCGCAGGCGCGCCACCCGCCTCGATCGGAGAGTAAATATGAAGAACACCGCCAAGACCCTGACTTTGACAGCCACCAAAGCGCCGCGCAAAGCTAGCGCCACGCTGGTCGTGCCGAAAACCGCGACCTCCTACTTCCTCGAAACGGAAGCGGCGAGCACGGTCACGGTCGTCAAAAAAGGGTCGCGCCTGGCCGGTGTTACCGTTCAGTCCCTGCCGGCCGGCGTCGAGCACGGCGCCGAGGCGACCGTCGCCGTCGTGCGCAAGCGCACCAAGCTGGTCGCCGTGCCCGCGCCCGAGCCCGTACCCGCAGCCGCACCCGAGCCGGTCGCCGCCGTGGCCGCACCGAAGGCGCCGGCCAAGCCGCGCGTCGCGTCCAAGAAGGCCGAGGCCGAGCCTACCGTCATCATTACCGCCGGCCAATCGGTGAGCCAGACCACCGACGCCGCCGCGCTGGCCGCGATCGACACCTCCGGTTACCTGCTGCCGTCCGTCAAGGTGCCGGGCCGCCGCGGCCGCAAGCCGAGCGAGTTCACGCCCGAGAACGACGAAGTGGCGGCGCTCAACGCCGTCGAGCGCGCCGAACTCAAGGCCGTGTCGAAGGCGCGCGAGCGCAAGGCCAAGGGCAGCGTCAACGGCGTGTTGCCGGCCGACCCGAAGGCGTCGGAAGCGGACATGGAGCGCCGCCGCAACCAGATCAAGAACCTGATCAACATGGGCAAGGAGCGCGGCTACCTGACCTATGCCGAGATCAACGACCAGTTGCCGGAAAACATCATCGATCCGGAAGCGGTCGAAGGCATCATCGCCACCTTCAACGACATGGGCATCGCCGTCTACGAGCGCGCGCCCGACGCCGAAATGATGTTGCTGACCGACACGGTCGCCACCGCCACGAGCGACGACGAAGTCGAGGCCGCGGCCGCGACCGCGCTGTCGACGGTCGACTCCGACTTTGGCCGCACGACCGACCCGGTGCGCATGTATATGCGTGAGATGGGCGCCGTCGCTCTGCTCACGCGCGAAGGCGAGATCGAGATCGCCAAGCGCATCGAAGGCGGCCTCAAGGATATGGTCCAGGCGATTTCGGCCTGCCCGACCACGATCGCCGAGATCATCGCGCTGTCGCACAAGATCGCCAACGACACGATCAAGGTCGACGAAGTGGTCGACGGCTTTGTCGACCTCAACGAATCGAACGCGCCGGCCGCGCCCGCGCCGCACAGCGCCGCTTCGGACGAGGACGACGAGGACGAGGAAGAGCACGAGGAAGAAGACGGCGACGCGAATGGCGGCGCGGCCGGTTTCTCGGCCGAGCAACTGACCCAGCTGCGCCGCGGCGCGCTCGACAAGTTCGCGATCATCGAAGCCCAGTTCGAAAAAATGGCCAAGGCCTTCGAAAAAGATGGCTACGGTTCGAAGAACTACGTCAAGGCGCAGGAAGTGATTTCGAACGAGTTGCTCGGGATCCGTTTCACCGCCAAAGTAGTCGAAAAGCTGTGCGACACCCTGCGTGGCCAGATGGACGAAGTGCGCCACATCGAAAAAGCCGTGCTCGAGATCTGCGTGAACCGCTGCGGCATGCCGCGCGCCCACTTCATCAAGGTGTTCCCGGGCAGCGAAACCGACCTCGACTGGGTCGACGGCGAAGTCAACGCGAACCATCCGTACAGCACCGTGCTCGGCCGCAATGTGCCGGCCGTGAAGGAACACCAGAAGCGCATGATCGCGCTGCAGGCGCGCGTGGCGCTGCCGCTGGCCGACCTGCGCAAGATTAACAAGCAGATGGCCGCCGGCGAAAAGCGGGCCCGCCACGCGAAGCGCGAAATGACGGTCGCCAACTTGCGCCTGGTTATTTCGATCGCGAAGAAGTACATCAACCGCGGCCTGCAATTCCTCGACCTGATCCAGGAGGGCAATATCGGCCTGCTCAAGGCGGTTGATAAGTTTGAGTACCGCCGCGGCTACAAGTTCTCGACCTACGCGACCTGGTGGATCCGCCAGGCCATCACGCGTTCGATCGCCGACATGGCGCGCACCATCCGCGTGCCGGTGCACATGATCGAGACGATCAACAAGATGAACCGCATCTCGCGCCAGATCATGCAGGAAACGGGCAGCGAGCCGGACCTGGCGACCCTGGCGCTCAAGATGGAAATGCCGGAGAACAAGGTCCGCGAGATCATGAAGATCGCGAAAGAGCCGATTTCGATGGAAACGCCGATGGGCGAGGACGGCGATTCGCAACTGGGCGACTTCATCGAAGACAACACGACGCTCGCGCCGCTCGACGCCGCGCTGCACGCGTCGATGCGCAATGTCATCAAGGAAGTGCTCGATTCGCTGACCCCGCGCGAGGCCAAGGTGCTGCGCATGCGTTACGGCGTTGAAATGTCGAACGACCACACGCTCGAAGAAGTGGGCAAGCAGTTCGACGTCACGCGCGAGCGCATCCGCCAGATCGAGGCCAAGGCGATGAGCAAACTGCGCCAGCCTTCGCGTTCGGACAAGCTCAAAAGCTTCCTGCACAACCACTAAAACCCGGGCGCGCGACGCGCCTGCGTTCGAAAAAAAATGGCCCGACGACATCGGGCCATTTTTTTGGGGCTAACAGTCCACTAGATCAGGCTTTCGCGGGATTCGCCAGCATGCGCCTGGCAACCTCTTTATGGATGTCCTCCATGTACGAGGGTCCCAGTTTGCCTTTCAAGAGGCGGTCCGACATCGCGTTGTATGATTTTTCGAACTGCTGTTCCTCGGGCGTGAATACGCTCGGTATACAGCTCGGGCCCCCGCGCGAGCCTATTGCCTTTATCCCTTTTTCGGCCAGCACCGCGACGAACAGATCGCGCTTTTGTGCCAGCACGGGGTCGTCGGGACCGCTAGGCATGTTTGAATAAAAAACGTAATACCATCCGGCTTGCCCGCTGGCGAAGGCGGCAATCGCAGCGGCTGCGCCAGGGTCGGTTTGCTGCCCTTTTGTGAGGTCGATTTCCGACTTGGCAAGCACGACGGCGGATAGACCAAGTAGCGATACCAGCATCACCGTCCTGAACAGCTTCGTTTTCATGACCGACTCTCCTGTTGCGATTGCCTCGCCTGCGAGTCTATATTATTGCATTGATTGAGCGGCGGCCTAGGGCCAGCGAATATTTCGATTTGATAAGATAGGCAAAAAAGAAATATGCTCGCCGGAGGGCGATCCAGGGCTCCACGGGCCTCTCTGGCATTCGTGCTCGTTTCTTGTCCCTTGTTGTCTCTTTCCGTCGCATTCCGCCTTGGTTTTTTTGTTGCATTGAAAACAGAGTACAAACGAGACAGAACCCGCACAAACGAGGCGCCAAACGATGACGAATGCCAGAGAGGGGCGTCGGGGAGGGCCGCCCCCCGGCTACCCGGGTTTTTCCGAACTGAAATAGGTTCTTGGACGCAAACGCGGAAGGGACAGAATTATCCAGGGAACAAAATGCACATCGCGATCACTTGTAAAACGGACCGATTCAACCTTTCCGTAGTCGGCGAGGACTTCATCAACGACTGCTGTTTTGGCGAGGACTTTTCGTCTTGGCTGGTGGCGGCGTTGACGGAAGCCGGTGTCGACGCCGATGTGATTTGTATGGAGGACTTTGGATGGGCCAACCAGGCTTCATACAAGGGCGTGAGCTATTTGATCTGCGTTGGCGGCAGCCCGGATGAACAGCCGGACCGTCCGAATTACGGCGAGTGGCACCTGGTGGTGGAGCGTCACCGTACCTTGCTTGAAAAACTGACTGGCAAGAATAAGACGGCGGTGACCGATCCGATCTTCGAGCCTATCCTCAAAGTGTTACGGGCGGCGGGATTCGAGGATGTTGGATTCGAGACCTAAACGCAGAAATCGCGAGACGGATAAATCAAAAACCTAAACCAACATCGTCCTCGCGAAGGCGGGGACCCATAGAACAGCGGCTCAAAGCAACTGTTCTATGGGTCCCCGCCTTCGCGAGGACGATGTTGGTTTTTGATGTTTAAGTTTTCCTCGACACGATTCCTGAAGCGGCGCAATAACAGCTGTTCCATGTCCTCAATCACGAAGTGGCTTTCTAAGGCTGATACACCCTGACATATTCCACTTCCATCTGCACCGGAAAGATCGCGTCATTAACCGGCCCTCCAAGATCCCCCCCCAATGCCAGGTTCAGCAACAAATACTGCGGGTTGCTAAACGGCCACTTCGAATTGTCGCCATCTTTCGGATTGACGAACTGGAAAAAATTCTTGTTGTCGACACCGATCACGACCTGATCCGCATCCCACCGCAGCTGGTAATTGTGGAACGCGTCGCAGGCGTCTGCCACCGTCGTGGTCACGGTCTTTTGCGTGTTCATGGGCCAGTTGTAGGCGCCCGTGTGGACGCTGCCAAGCACCTGGCCCGGGGTCTTGCCGACGTGCTCCATGATGTCGATTTCGCCGTCCGCCGGCCACGCGCCCTTGCTGCCGAGCGTCCAGATCGCCGGCCACGTGCCGAGCCCGCACGGCAGTTTGGCGCGGATCTCGAAATAGCCATAGGTCCAGTCCATCTTGCCGCGCGTGATGAGCCGCGCCGAGGTGTAGGCCTGACCGCCATAATCGGCCGCGCCGGTCAGCTGTTCCTTGAGCGCCGCGATGATCAACTTGCCCCCGGCCACGCGCGAATTCTCGAGCCGCGCGCGCGAATAGTATTGCTTTTCGTTGTTGTGCCAGCCTTCCTTGTTGCGGCTGGTGTCGTACTCCCATTTGGCCGCGTCGGGAAGGCCCGCGACCTCGAACTCGTCGGACCAGACCAGCTTCCAATTGGCCGGCAGGCCGCCGGCCGGCATCGCGGGCGCCGGCGTGACGGGCGCGGGCGTAACGGGCGCGGGCGTGACCGGCGCCGGTGTCGCCGGGGCCGCCGCGCTGCCGCCGCCACAAGCGCTGAGCGCACAAAGTCCCGCCACAATGATCGGCAAAGTTTTTTTCAATTCACACTCCAAAGGTTTAGCGTGCTGTTAGTTGGCGCCGGCGGCGCAATGCGCGGCGATAAATTCGGCCTGGCTCGGCATCGCCTTGACGCATTTGGCGATCACCTGCTCGACATTGGCGAGGTAGGCCGCGACCTCGGCCTCGGGCCGCAAGTCGGCGAACGGATGGTAGCCGCGCGGCATCGCACCTTGCCCGACCATCACCTGCAGCCAACTCATCTCGGTGAACAACTCGTCCTGCTCGCGGTAAATCCGGCCGTTGCTCAGGAACAGGTCGATCTTGCGCTGCAGGCTGTCGGGGATAGCCATGGTGCGGCAGTAATCCCAGAAGGCCGAATCGGTGCGCCGCGTGACCTTGTAATGGAGCACGAGGAAGTCGCGGATACGCTCGTACTCGAGCTGCGTCTGCAGGTTGTACTCGGCGATGTCGGCGGCGTCGAAGCCCGCGTGCGGGAAGAAATTGATGATGCGCGAAATCGCCGTCTGGATCAGGTGGATGCTGGTCGACTCGAGCGGCTCCATGAAGCCGCTGGCCAGTCCGACCGAGACGCAATTGTGGCTCCAGCTTTTCTTGCGCCGGCCCGTCTGGAAGCGGATGTGGCGCGGTTGCGCGGTCGGCTCGCCGTCGAGGTTGGCCAGCAGGATCGCTTCGGCCTGCTCGGCCTCCATGAAGCCGCTGCTGTAGACGTGGCCGTTGCCGGTGCGGTGCTGCAAGGGGATGCGCCATTGCCAGCCGGCCGCGTGGGCCGTCGAGCGCGTCATCGGCAGCAGTTCGCCGGCCGATTTGCAGGGCACGGCGATGGCGCGGTCGCAGGGCAGCCAGTGCGACCAGTCCTCGTAGCCGGCGTGCAGGGTTTGCTCGATCAGCAGGCCGCGCATGCCCGAGCAATCGACAAAGAAATCGCCTTCGATGCGCTCGCCGCTTTCCATGACGACGGCGTCGATGAAGCCCTTGTCCGCGCGCTGCGACACCTGCGCGATCTTGCCTTCGGTGCGCTGCACGCCGCGCTGTTCGGCGTAGTCGCGCAGGAAGCGCGCGTACAGGCTGGCGTCGAAATGGAAGGCATGCACCAGGTCTTGCAGTGGCGAGCCGCGCATGTCGGGCGGGGCGCGCATGAACTTGGCGTGGCGCGGCGCGGCCGTGTTCATCGAGTAGGCCTCGAGCGGGGCGGCGCGGCCGAGCTTGGCCATGCGCAGCCAGAAATGGTGGAAGGGCAGGGCGTCGCTCGGCTGGCCGACGCGGCCGAAACCGTGGATGTAGCGCTCGCCTTGTTGGCCCCAGTTGACGAACTCGATGCCGAGTTTGAAGGTGCCCTGGGTTGCGCGCAGGAAGGCGTCTTCGTCGATGCCGAGCGCGCGGTTGAATTCGTTGATGTGGGGGATGGTGGCTTCGCCGACGCCGATGATGCCGATCTCGTCCGATTCGACCAGGCGGATCTTGCAGACAGGGCCGAGCGTTTTTGACAGGGCCGACGCGGTCATCCAGCCGGCGGTGCCGCCGCCGACCACAACGATTTGTCGCACAGGGGTTTGGGTCATGCGCAAGCGTCTCCTACGCTGAATGTTGAACAACCACCACCGTCATCCCCGCGAAGGCGGGGATCCATAGAACGGTTGCTATGCGCTGAGGTTCTATGGGTCCCCGCATTCGCGAGGACGATGTTGGTTTTTTGTATCAAGGACCTATCTTTACGACTTCGGAAGCGACTGTGACCGGCGGCATTTTCGTACCGCCGGCCCACTTCCGCTTAGAACTTGTAATTCGCCCCCAACAACACCTGCCGTCCGAAATAATACGTGTAATTGGGCAGCAGCATCGTCTTGTCCGGCGCGTTGTCGCCCGGCGTCACGCTGTTCTGTGTCGGTTTGTCGAACACATTGTTCACCTGCAGCAGGAACGACAAGCCCTTGTAAGCGCCTTTTTCGATCTCGTAGCCGATCTGCATGTCGGCGACGCGGTCCACATTCTGCTCACGCGTTGTCGCGTTGAGGAAAATGTCGCGCGTGGTCGCCGTGAACGCCGAGCGGTAGCGCTGGCTAAAGCGTGCCGAGAAACCGTGCTTCTCGTAATACGCCGTGGCGCTGCCCGACACGCCCGACAGGCCGTTGAGCTTGATCTCCTTGCCGTCCTTGTCCTGGATGTCGCTGAACAGTTTCGACGCGCTCGCGACCAGGCCGAAGCCGTCGAACATGCGGTGGATCATCGCCCCTTCGAGCGAGGCCGACAATTCGATGCCCTGCAGCTTGCCGCCTTCGCCGTTGACCGGCTGCATGACCGGGCCGAGTTTCTGCACCACGATGCCGGCCGGCAGGCCCGGCGGCAGCGGGAACGATGAATTGTCGCGCGCACGCAGTTCGTTGTAGACATAGTTCTCTAGCGTCTTGTGGAACAGTGCGCCCGCCACATAGGTGCGCTTGCCGAAGTATTTCTCGAACGAGAGGTCGATCGCGGTCGCGCGCCATGGCTCGAGCTCCGGATTGCCCGAATAGGCGACCGTCCATTTGCCCTGGTCCGGACCCGGCTCCTTGATCACGGTCGGCGTGCTGCTGCCGGCGCGCATGTCGACGATGTTCGGGCGCGCCAAGGTCTTGGCCAGGGCGAAGCGGCCGATGAAGCCGCGCGGGAACTCCGCCACCAGGTTCAGGCTCGGCAGGAAGTCGGTGTAGCTGGTGCCGCCGCTGCGGGCGAACAACTGCGTGATATCCGGGGTCGCGTTGTTGCCGCGGTATTCCCAGCCGGTCGAGTTTTGTTCGGTCTTGACCGCTTGGAAACCGAGGTTGCCGCGCACGGGCACGCTGCCGAACTCGCTGTCGATGTTGAACTTGGCGAACGCGGTCGTGATCTTCTCATGCACGCCCGAGTCGTTGTCGACCTTTTGCAGGAACAGCGGTTGCAGCGAGACCACGCCGGTGCCCGGCAGCGAGGGCACGTCGATCCGGATCATGGCCGGGATGCCGGCCCACGACATATTGATCGGGGCGCCCAGCGCGGAGGCCGGGATGTCGCGCACGTAGTTGCCGTTGGCATCCTTTTTCATCAAGAGGCGCGCCTCGTTCTTGCTCACGTCCTTGTCGCGCTTGGTGAAGTTGACGCCGGCGGTGAAGTCGCTGAAAAAACCGTCGAGCCGGCGCGTGGCCGACAGGCGCAGCGTCTTGATCTGGTCCTTGATGTGCGGATTGCGGATCGCGCCGGTGTAGGCGTCCTGGTCGCCGACGAAGTCGAAGCCGCCCTGGTCGCCCATCTTGATGATGGCCGGGTTGGCCAGGTAGTTTGCCTGGGTCGGCATCCATTTCTGGGCGCCGCCGTCGACCGGCACGTCCCAGCTGAAGCTGCCGTAGGTCCAGTTCTGGGCCGCGCTGTCGAACGGGGCGGCGTACACCTCGGCATAGGTTTCGTCGCGGATGCTGCGCGAGAAGCTGACGTCGCTCACGGCGCGCCATTCGTCGTTGAGGCGCAGCTCGGTGTTCCAGCCCAGGGCGGAAATGCTGTCCTTGCGCTTGGTGTCGAAGTTGCCGGTCGTGACGGGCATCTTGTCGGCCGTGGCGCTGGTCGTGAAGGTGTTCTGGCCGACCTGGGTGGTCTTGACGTTCGACAGGTTCGGGGCGACGCCGCCGCCCCAGGTCGCGAACATGCTCGAGAGGAATTTGGCGCCGACCTCGTGCGTGTCGAACTTGGAGTAATAGAGGTCGAGCTGGCTGTGCAGGTTCTTGCTAGGACGCCATTCGAGCACGGCCATTAGGCCGTCGCGCGTGTTGCGCTTGGTCGAGGAGGTCGCGGTCCAGAACATCGGCAGCATCGACTGGCCGAGGCCCGACGGCGCCGCGACTTTCGACGGCGCGTTGCCCGACACGGGCAGGCCGTAGCTGCTGAAATCGCCGTACATGACGAGCTCGGTCTGCTTGACTTCGCTGGCCACGTCGAGCCGCGCGAAGCCGGCCGCGATGCCGAAGGTGTTGTTGGCGAACTGGTCGACGTAGGAGACCGAGAAGCGCTTGCCGATCGCCGGCGTCACGCCCGAGACCAGGTTCTCGGTCGAGTTTTTCTCGCCGCGCAGGTTGACCGCGATTTCGCGCCCGCGCGTGTCGAGCGGCTTGCGCGACCGCAGGTCGACCGTACCCGACAGGCCCTGGCCGATCAGGGTGCCGTCGGGCGTCTTGTAGACCAGCGCCTGGCCGATCAGCTCGGACGGGAACTGGTCGTATTCGACCGTGCGGGCGTCGTTCGAGCTGACCACTTCGCGTCCGTTCAGGAGCGAGCCCGAGAACTCGGGCGACAGGCCGCGGATCGAGATCACGGTCACGCGGCCGTCGGCGCCGCGCTGGCCGACCACGCCGGGCAGGCGCGAGAGCGCCTCGGCGATGCTGGCGTCGGGCAGCTTGCCGAGTTCCTCGGCCGAGACGACCTCGACGATGGAATCGAGTTTGCGCTTGGTCGCGACGGAGTCTTCAATACTGCGGCGGATGCCCTTGACGACCACGACCGTGGCAGGATCGACCGCCGTCACGGTTTCGCTCTCCTTCGCCGCATCTTGCGCATGGGCAGCACCCGACACAAGCAGCAAGGTCGCGCACGCTGCGGCGATCGGGCTCAGACGGAAATATGGGCGGGTGCCACGGTTGTCGCGTGGTCGAATTGTGGTCTGCATCTACGTTCTCCAAGTAGTGTAATGATAGGGTGACCCGGGGGTTTTAGGGCCTGATGGAATCGTTTCCATTCGTCTTTTTTGAAATATAGCATTCATTAAAGCGAAGTGCGAACAATTTCTTGGAAACGTTCCCAATTTTTTGCAAGTTCGCAACAGCGTGGGGCGGGGAAGGGGGTTCCGGGGAGGCGGGCGGCGTGCCGACGGCACAAAAAAAATGCGCGCCCTGTATGC
Organism: Pseudomonadota bacterium; assembly: GCA_040384885.1. Classification (GTDB taxonomy): domain Bacteria; phylum Pseudomonadota; class Gammaproteobacteria; order Burkholderiales; family Burkholderiaceae_D; genus Telluria_A. The sequence goes on from JAZKIN010000178.1 coordinate 21,364, forward strand.
GGACGCGCGAATCGGAGACTTGTTCAATACATTGTAGGCCGCTAATTGCTGCCAACTCTATCCAATTGTGTCAATAGGTGAATTACGAGTCTAGGCGGGAGGGGCCGCAGCAAATATGGTTATGCAAACACATTCGTTGTTTGCGCGGCCACGCGCCCTTACGATAAAAACCTCCCAAAACCAGGATTTAGAAAATAATGAAAAAATTAATCGCCACCACCGCCGTCCTCTCCACCCTTGCCGCCGCCAGTGCCGGCGCGCAGGCGCAGTCCTCGTCGGTCACGATCTACGGCATCGCCGACGCGGGCATCAGCAGCGAGAGCGGCGGCGCCGCCGGCCGCGTCAACCGGATCAGCAGCGGGATCGCCTCGGCCTCGCGCCTCGGCTTTCGCGGCAACGAGGACCTCGGCGGCGGCTGGAAGGCCAACTTCACGCTCGAGATGGGTTACCGGCTCGACACCGGCGAGGTCGACGCCGCCGGCACCCTGTTCAACCGCCAAGCCTTCGTCGGGCTGCGCAACGAGGCCTACGGCGCGCTCTCGTTCGGGCGCCAGTACACGCCGTACTACCTGGCGCTGAGCACGATCGCCGACCCGTTCGGCGTCGGTTACGCCGGCAGCGCCAAGAATTTGTTCCCGACCGTGGGGGCGAACACGCGCAGCAGCAATTCGGTCGTGGTCGTCTCGCCCAAGCTTGCCGGCTTCACGGGCGAGCTGGCCTATGCGTTCGGCGAGCAGGCCGGCAGCGGCTCGGCGGGGCGGCAGCTCGGCTTCGCGCTCGGTTACAGCGCGGGCAAGCTGGTCGCCAAGCTCGCGCACAACCACCGCAACAACGATTTGACGGCCGCGGCGGGCGCGGCGCAGGTGCCGCCGGTGGCGGCCGCCCAGCGCGAGCTCGGGCGCAACACCTTGCTCGCGGCGAACTACGATTTCGGCGCGCTCAAGGGGTATCTGGGCTTTGGCATCGACAAGGGGCTCAATAGCGCGGTGTATCCGGCCGTGGGCGCGCCGTACGGCGGCGTGCGCCCGGCGGCGACGACCGACAGCCGCGATTTGTTGCTGGGGGTGTCGGTGCCGTTCGGCAGCAACACGTTCTTGGCTTCGTATATCGCCAAGGACGACCGCAGCGCGGGCAAGCGCGACGCGCGCCAGATCGCGGTCGGGATCACGCACGCGCTGTCCAAGCGCACCAGCTTGTACAGCTCGTACGGCAAGATCAGCAATGAGAACGGGGCGATTTACACGGTGGGTAACAACTCGGACGTCGGCACGGGCGACCGCGCGTTCAACGCGGGGGTGCGGCATGCGTTTTGATGGGGTATGCGTTTTTGTATAGCGCTATGCACTTCCATACATAAATGCATAGGGGTGAAGGGTGTAAAGCCAGACAGAAACCGCGCCCCCAAAAAACCACCACATCGTCCTCGCGCAGGCGGGGACCCATAGAACGTCGGCTATGAGCAAC
>JAZKIN010000179.1:0-4591 GCA_040384885.1 Pseudomonadota bacterium
TGGCAGTTCCCGACCGTCTCGATGGGCCTGGGCCCGCTGATGGCGATCTACCAGGCGCGCTTCCTCAAGTACCTGCACGCGCGCTCGATCGCCGACACCTCGAACCGCAAGGTCTGGGTCTTCTGCGGCGACGGCGAGATGGACGAGCCGGAATCGATGGGCGCGATCGGCATGGCCGCGCGCGAGCGCCTCGACAACCTTGTGATGGTCGTCAACTGCAACCTGCAGCGCCTCGACGGCCCTGTGCGCGGCAACGGCAAGATCATCCAGGAACTCGAAGCGGACTTCCGCGGCGCCGGCTGGAACGTCGTCAAGGTCATCTGGGGCCCGGGCTGGGACCTGCTGCTGTCGAAGGACAAAGAAGGCATCCTGCAGCGCGTGATGATGGAAACCGTCGACGGCGAATACCAGAACTACAAGGCCAAGGACGGCGCCTACGTGCGCAAGCATTTCTTCGGCAAGCATCCGAAGCTGCTCGAAATGGTCGCCAACATGAGCGACGACGACATCTGGCGCCTGACCCGCGGCGGCCACGATCCGCACAAGATCTACGCCGCGTTCAAGATCGCGCAAGAGAACGTCGGCACCCCGACCGTGCTGCTCGTGAAAACGGTCAAGGGCTTCGGCATGGGTAAATCGGGCGAGGCGCGCAATACCGCCCACCAGACCAAAAAGCTCGACGACGAAGCGATCCGCGAGATGCGCGACCGCTTCGGCATCCCGATCCCGGACGACAAGCTGGCCGAGATCCCGTTCTTCAAGCCGGCCGACGACGCGCCCGAGATGGTGTACCTGCACGCGCGCCGCGCCGCGCTCGGCGGCTACCTGCCGCAGCGCCGTCCGCAGGCGGCCGAGACGCTGCCGGTGCCCGCGCTGTCGGCATTCCAGAACGTGCTCGACGCGACCCCCGAGGGCCGCGAGATCTCGACCACGCAAGCGTATGTGCGTTGCATCTCGACGCTGCTGCGCGACCCGAACCTGGGCCAGCGCATCGTCCCGATCCTGGTCGACGAGTCGCGCACCTTTGGTATGGAAGGCCTGTTCCGCCAGATCGGCATCTTCAACCAGCAGGGCCAGTTGTACGAGCCGGTCGACAAGGACCAGGTCATGTACTACCGCGAAGACAAGGCCGGCCAGATCCTGCAAGAGGGTATCAACGAGGCCGGCGGCATGAGCTCGTGGATCGCCGCGGCGACCTCGTACTCGACCAACAACCGCATCATGGTCCCGTTCTACACCTTCTACTCGATGTTCGGCATGCAGCGCATCGGCGACCTCGCATGGGCCGCCGGCGACATGCGCGCACGCGGCTTCCTGATGGGCGGCACCGCGGGCCGCACCACGCTCAACGGCGAAGGCCTGCAGCACGAAGATGGCCACAGCCACGTGATGGCCGCGACCATCCCGAACTGCCTGCCGTACGACCCGACCTTCGGCCACGAAGTCGCCGTCATCATCCAGGACGGCCTGCGCCGCATGATCGCCGAGCAGGAAGACGTGTTCTATTACATCACCCTGATGAACGAGAACTACGAGCAGCCCGGCCTGACCCCCGGCACCGAAGCGGGCATCCTCAAGGGGATGTACCTGTTGCAAGCCGGCGCCGCCGGCCCGCAGCAGCGCGTGCAGCTCATTGGTTCGGGCACCATCCTGCGCGAGTCGATCTTCGCGGCCGAACTGCTGCTCAAGGACTGGGGCATCGCCGCCGACGTCTGGTCCGCGCCTTCGCTCACCTTGGTCGCGCGCGACGGCCAGGATGCCGAGCGCTGGAACATGGTGCACCCGACCGACACCCCGCGCGTGCCGTATGTGACCGGCTTGATGGACAAGACCACCGGTCCGATCATCGCCACCACCGACTACATGCGTTTGTTCGCCGAGCAGATCCGCGCGTTCATGCCGAAGGGCCGCACCTATAAAGTGCTGGGCACCGATGGTTTCGGACGTTCCGACAGCCGCGTCAAGCTGCGCGAGTTCTTCGAGGTCAATCGCTATTACATCACCGTGGCCGCGCTCAAGTCGCTGTCCGAGGAAGGCGTGATCGCCACCTCGATCGTCGCCGACGCGATTGCGAAATACGGCATCGACGCCAACAAGCCAAATCCGGTGACAGTGTAAATCTGCCCAACCGTCATTCCAGCGCGGGCTGCGCTGGAATGGCGGGGACATACGCGAACTAATAAGAACGGAGAATAATATGAGCACTGTGGAAGTCAACGTCCCGGATATCGGCGATTTCAAGGAAGTGGAAGTGATCGAACTGATGGTCAAGCCGGGCGACACGATCAAAGTCGACCAGTCGCTGATCACGGTCGAATCGGACAAGGCCAGCATGGAGATCCCGTCGAGCCATGCCGGCGTGGTCAAGGAACTGCGCATCAAGGTCGGCGACAAGGTCAAGGAAGGCTCGCTGTTGTTGATCCTCGAGGCCTCGGACGCGGCAGCGCCGGCGGCGGAAGCCCCGGCCGCGGCGCCAGCGGCCGCTCCTGCTGCTGCACCAGCGGCTGCCCCGGCTCCGGCGGCGGCGGCTCCGGCCCCAGCCCCGGCACCAGCACCAGCACCAGCACCGGCGGCAGCAGCTGCGCCGGCCGCGGGCGCGCTTGCGGTATCGAACTCGAAGGCGCACGCCTCGCCGTCGATCCGCAAGTTCGCGCGCGAACTCGGCGTCGACCTGTCGCGCGTCGGCGGCAGCGGCCCCAAAGGGCGCATCACGCAGGAAGACGTGCAGAACTTCGTCAAGGGCGTGATGGCGGCGCCTGTCGCCAGCGCCAAGCCGGCCGCCGGCGGCAGCGGCGTCGGCCTCGACCTGCTGCCTTGGCCGTCGCTCGACTTCAGCAAATTCGGCCCGACCGAATTGCTGCCGCTGTCGCGCATCAAAAAAATCAGCGGCCCGAACCTGCACCGCAACTGGGTCATGATCCCGCACGTGACGCAGTTCGACGAGTCCGACGTGACCGACCTCGAACAGTTCCGCGTCGACTCCAACGCGGCCCTGGCCAAGCAGAAGTCGACCGTCAAGCTGACCATGCTCGCGTTTGTGATCAAGGCCAGCGTCGCCGCGCTCAAGAAATACCCGGCGTTCAACGCCTCGATCGACGAGACCGGCGCCAACCTGATCCTCAAGCAGTACTACAACATCGGCTTCGCGGCCGACACCCCGAACGGCCTGATGGTCCCGGTCATCAAGGACGCCGACAAGAAGTCGATCTCGCAGATCGCCGTCGAAATGGGCGAGCTGTCATTGCAGGCGCGTGACGGCAAACTCAAACCGGCCGACATGCAGGGTGCGAACTTCACGATCTCTTCGCTCGGGGGCATCGGCGGGACCGGCTTCACCCCGATCATCAACGCACCCGAAGTGGCGATTCTCGGCCTGTCGAAGTCGGCGATGAAGCCGGTGTGGGACGGCGCCGCATTCCAGCCGCGCCTGATGCTGCCGCTGTCGCTGTCATTTGACCACCGCGTCATCGACGGCGCCATGGCCGCCCGTTTCACCGCCTATTTGGCCGAAGTCCTGGCCGACCTGCGCAAGACCTTGCTGTGATTGGATAAGCGATGAGCATGATTGAAGTGAAAGTCCCGAACATCGGCGATTTCAAAGAAGTCGAAGTGATTGAATTGATGGTCAAGGTGGGCGACACGATCAAGGTCGACCAGTCCCTGATCACGGTCGAATCCGACAAGGCCAGCATGGAGATCCCGTCGAGCAGTGCCGGCGTGGTCAAGGAGATCAAGGTCAAGGTCGGCGACAAGGTGGCCGAAGGCTCGCTGCTGCTGATGATCGACGAAGCCGCGGGCGCCGCCGCGCCGGCCGCCGAGGCGGCTGCGGCCGTGCAGGCGCCGGCCGTCGCTCCCGCGGCCCCCGCCAACGCCAGCGCGCCATCGGCCGCCCCGGCGCCGGTCGGCGTGAGCTACGCCGGCAAGGTCGACATCGAATGCGACATGATGGTGCTCGGCGCCGGCCCCGGCGGCTATTCGGCCGCCTTCCGTTCGGCCGACCTGGGCATGAACGTGGTGCTCGTCGAGCGCTTCGCCACGCTCGGCGGCGTGTGCCTGAACGTGGGCTGCATCCCGTCCAAGGCGCTGCTGCACGTGGCCGCCGTGATCGACGAGACGGCCTCGATGTCGAAGCACGGCATCGCCTTTGCGAAGCCCGAAATCGACATCGACCAGCTGCGCGGCTGGAAAGAAAAAGTCATCGGCAAAATGACCACCGGCCTGACCGGCATGGCCAAGATGCGCAAGGTGAACGTGGTGCGCGGCGTCGGCCAGTTCCTGAGCGCGAACCACATCGAAGTCACCGGCATCGACGGCGGCAAGCAGGTGGTGGCGTTCAAAAAGGCGATCATCGCGGCCGGTTCGTCGGTCGTCAAGCTGCCGTTCGTGCCGGAGGATCCGCGCATCGTCGACTCGACCGGCGCGCTCGAACTGCGCGCGATCCCGAAGAAGATGCTGGTCATCGGCGGCGGCATCATCGGCCTCGAGATGGCGCACGTGTATTCGACGCTCGGCGCGCGCATCGACGTCGTCGAGATGCTCGACGGCCTGATGCAGGGCGCGGACCGCGACATGGTCAAGGTCTGGCAGAAGT